>CBDCPN010000001.1:0-68392 GCA_965220275.1 Dehalococcoidia bacterium
GCCTACTGCGATTGACCGGGCTGGAACTTTGCATCTGGCCCTTGGCCGATTCGGTTGGCTTTTGCATTGCCGCTCATATGGGCAACAAAGGCCCGCATGCCAGAATGACGCTGCAGGGACACTTAGCCACTAACCTACTACCTAGAGATGCCCAGTATCTTGTCGTACAGCCGATATAGGGGTGCAGCGGACTTTTTGCCTAGGGCCGGAATGTCGCCTTCGGTGAACACCCGGCGACCACCCTCGTCCACCGTGGCGAAAGCCACTGCCGTAGCCGCCACGCCGCCGGGTTCATACTTGCGCCACCCAAACCCACGCCGCAACTTCCACAAGATGCACTTCTCCGGCCCGGTCAGGGCGCGCACCATCAGTTTGCCGCCCCATTCGGCGAGGTAGACATCCCCGAATACCGATGCGCTGGTATTTGGGGATGTACGATCGTGCTCCCTCTCCTTCCACCAGTCACTATCCATGAGACCGTCCTTGAGGCGTCGCTGGTGCAACTCGTCTAGCGTCAACTCGTGGGACTTGAGCCGATTGCACGGTCCACAGAGAAGTGTGCGATTCTGGATCGCATCTGGGCCGCCATCGGACTTTGGCTTTATGTGGTCAACCTCAAGATCCTTCTCGGATTTCGGTCGCCCGCAGCCCTGACATCGTTGTCCGTACCTGTCTATCAGGAGAGCCTTTCTTTGTCTTCTGGAAAGACCTTCACCTAACTCAGTAGACTGTTCCTGTGCCCCCTCACTCAGTATGTGGAGTTCGGTGTCGCGGCGGCTAGTTATACGCTCCAAAAATCTCCTTATTATCAACGTCTTATATCCTTCCACCAATGCGATTGCATGCGTTCGTGGTGGGCGGTGGAGGACTCGTACCTCCGACCGTCTGTGTGTAAGACAGACGCTCTAGCCAACCGTTACCTCGACCTGCGTCACGTAGATTTCATCATGAAGCCGACGTTGGATTTCGTTGGTAGATGCAGTTTCGTAGAAGAGTTCCAGCGCTTCCTTCAGGTTGGAGCGAGACTCCGACACACTTGCGCCTTGACTTGCAATGTCCAGTTCGGGGCACAGCGCGACATAGGACTCGCCTTCGCGCTCGATGATCGCGGTCATCTGTCTTATCATCTCCAACCTCCGTATCTTGCAAACTGGGTTGCCAAGACCGTCTTCACAAACCTTTATGCCTGGTGGGCCTGACTGTACTGTACTGCGAACTTATCGCTGGGAGGTTTAGATTTGCGTTGGGTCTAGTTGACTGATGGAATACACCATCACCTGCATCACCGAGGAGGCGGCCTGTTGCCGGAAGTCAAAGGGCACTGTTCTGTCCATCGCTAGCCGCTCACTTCAATGTCTATGCCCACCGGGCAGTGGTCGCTCCCCATGACGTCCGGCAGTATGAAGGCGCCCGTCACCTTGTCAGCCAGCGCGCTGCTCACATAGAAGTAGTCGATGCGCCAACCCACGTTGCGGTCCCGGGCGCGGCTGATCATGTCCCAGTATGTGTAGTTGTCCGGCTCATTGTTGAACATGCGGAAGGTGTCCAGGTGCCCGTGGGCCAGAAGCTTGTCGATCCACTCCCGCTCGATCTCCAGGAACCCGGACACCTTCTCATTCGGCTTGGGCCGCGCCAGGTCGATGGCCCTGTGCGCCGTGTTCACGTCGCCGCAGATGACCACGTTGCGCCCCGATGCTGTCTGCCCATCGATGTGCTCCAGGAAGGCGTCATAGAAGCGCATCTTGTAGTCCAGCCGCTTCTTGGAGCTCTTGCCGTTCGGGAAATACACCGAGTACAGCAGGAAGTCCCCGTAGTCGGCGACGAGAGTCCGCCCCTCGCTGTCGAATTCGTCGACGCCGAATCCCACTGTCACCGACGTCGGCTCCCGCTTTGTGTAGATGGCCACGCCGCTGTAGCCCTTGCGCTCCGCCGAGGCGAAGTATGCCCGGTACCCCTCAACCTCCTTCAGCGAGGCCGGTAGCTGGTCAGGCTGGGCCTTGGTCTCCTGGATGCATAGCACTCCCGGGTCCGCCTCTGCCAGCCACTCCAGAAAGCCCTTTTTGAGGGCGGCGCGAATGCCGTTCACGTTCCATGAGAGCATTCTAAGGCTCGCCATAATTCCTCCTCTGCAGCCAGCGGGCCACGTCCTTGGCGAAGTAGGTGATGAGGATGTCTGCGCATCCGCTCCAGTTGGAAAGACGGTCAGTGGGTCAATTTCATTCTAAGCAGTGCATAAGACCTCTGCTACCGACCCCGAGCCCGGTTCACGAAAGAACGCGTCTCTCGCACATTAGGACTCCTACTGAAGCCTGACCTGCTGCATGCTGGGGTTACAGTCCGCCTGGCCAAAGCTCGAAGACGGTTCTGTCTGCCGAATGCGGTGGTGGGCCGGATTGGACGATAGTCAAAACCGTCCTAGAGTTGTGGGTGCGGCTGTAAATGTTAAGAGGAAGTGACCCGAAGGATTTTAGGCAGGTGACCGACATTCAAAACCCACATGGAGTACTTGAATGAATCTCAAGGGTCGCTTATTCAAAGAACTTCCGGGCCAGACCCGATTGCCGGATAATCGACATTAGTGTCCCAGTGCGGAGTTCCCTGTGGTCCGGCACCGGCACAGTCGTCGTGTCGCCAGCTTCGACCCTTTGCATCACAACGTGGCTGCCTCTTCGACGAACCTCGGAGAAGCCTTGAGCTGCGAGAATCGCACAAACCTCTCTGCCCGACAGCACACGAAGTCTAGCCAACCGTCACCTCGACCTGCGTCACGTAAATTTCATCATGAAGCCGCCGTTGGATTTCGTTGGCAGATGCAGTCTCGTAGAAGAGTTCTAGCGCTTCCTTTAGGTTGGAGCGAGCTTCCGACACACTTGCGCCTTGACTTGCAATGTCCAGTTCGGGGCACAGCGCGACATAGGACTCGCCTTCACGCTCGATGATCGCGGTCATCTGCCTCATCATCTCCATCCTCCGTTTCTTGCAAACTGGGTTCTGAGTTGACGGTAGGCAGAACCATATTCGAGATGTGGCTGAGCTTGTCAAGCGCGCCGTCGTAGTGTCTCAGTTTGGAGTTGCCTCAGCGCCCCGTCACCGATCTCCGACAGGTAGGTCAAGGCACACTCCGATGAGACGCATTCGTAGAGCAGCTCCGTTCCCGAGTCCTTGAGCTATTCGTTTCGCCGCCATACGGTGGGGTCGCAGAACACGAGGCGCCAGAGCGCAGAGGCGGAGCCGTACCCGAAGCCGCCGTCATCCTCCTCGAGGGTCCAGCGACACTCAAAGGTTCCTGGCGACTCATTCACGGTCGCCTCACCCCTCGACAGCCAAATGGCCGGTGCGGCGTTCTCCAACTCAGTCACGTGAAATTCTGATAGGACGAACCCATCAAAAGCCTCACGCAATTGCCCCGCCATTTGTCCGAGCGTTGTCTCCTTCCTTCCGAATCTCCTACTCGGGAAGCGCGATAGGGCACCAAAGTTGTTCCGATGCCAGTCTGTCAGGAACTCAACGGTTAGAGCGTATATCTCGTGGTCTCCGAAGCCAGCGTCGGAAACAGAAAGACGCATAGGCTTCCAGCCCTCCAGCATCTTCTTTGTTCTCGCGTTTGCAGCCATCTGGTCAATTGCCCCTCGGAGTGTTGGCTTAGGAGCCTCCGGCTGTTGGGCTTTTTTGATTGCCGTCGCCCAGTCGACAACTGCGAATAGCATGTTCCATGCTTTTGTGGCAACGACCACATTATTATATTTTGTGATCGAGCCATGGACTATTCCATGCCGGTGCAACTCATAGACCTCCTCGTCGATCCGCTTCTTGATAGTCTTGTCATATGCCTTCAGCGCATTTGTAAGCCCCAAGTGGTGACCAACCACGCTGTCCCAGGCTGTCATGTCGTCGGGGTTCCGAGAGGCAAGGCCGCGCCTTCTGTCCGGTTCGAAGTCGTTAACGAATCCGTCCATCACTGCTATGAGATGGAGTGCTGCGCTGTCAAACTGGTCTGCGAAGTAGTGCTCGCGAGCTCGCTCAATCTGGTGGTAGCGCTCTCGGAGTCCTTCAACACCGTAAAGCCAACGAGTCCAGAAGGCTAACTTGTCTGTCTCTCGATAGATCTCAATGAGTCCCTGTTCAGCCTCTTCGGGTGTGGTCGTCCGGTCGAGGATGGCTTCAACGTCTGATATGGGCAGCAGTTCGTGGAATATCCAGTTCAGGTGACCGAGCCGGTCGTAGAAGCGGTCGACGACAGCCACGAGGTGGTTCAATTGACGTTCGATTTCGAGGAAGCCTGAGCGCTGTTTCCGCGCTACAAATCGAGTCAGCAGTTTACCGCCCTGAATCTGACGGTCCATCTCCTGGTAGGACGGCAGGTCGCGCGCCGAACCGTAAGTTGACAACCCGTGTTCGCTTGGCGTAGCCATACTATGATTATATGAGCAGCTAGGTTTTCAGCACCATAGGCCACGACAGGAACGACATCCGGGCATCATATCTCGGACAGCGAATAGAGCTGGGGATCGCCCAGGTCATCGCTACTCGGCGAGTAGGAGAAGGGTGAGCGGCAAAGGAACGTCGAATATCCCGTAGGTCAGCCGCTCCGATATCGCTATTCTGTTCCCTAATGTATGTCTGTAGTCAAGCGCGAAGGCGGATTGACATACATAACCGTAAGGGTTATATTCATGCAATGTACTCAGTAGAATTTCATAGGAGGCCCAGCGGCGCCGTTCCCTATGAGGAGTATGTACGGAGCGTCTATCACGCAGGGCAGAAAACCGAGGCCGCGAGAATCAGGGCATTTGTTGAGCGGCTCCGGCAGGAAGGCTCGCAGCTTCTCGTTGCGAGACGATGGGCAGAGAAGATGAATGACGTATGGCAGCTTCGCGCCGGCCAGCACCGAATCTTCTACTTCTGGCATTCAGAAGCCGAGCGGTACGTCATGCTGAACGGCTTCCGAAAGAGGTCTCGACGGACCCCACGTTCGGAGTTGGAAAGAGCCGAGAGCTTGCGGGCTGAGCATCTTGGAAGATGAGGAGGAGATCAATGAGGCAGCATGAAGTCACGGATAGCCACAGCGAGTGGCTGGAGGACATCGAGTACCGACAGGAGTTTGGTTCAGAGACCGCGAGGCTTGCTGTCGCGGCGGCGCTTGCAGACGCGCGGGAGGCCGCTGGGATGACCCAATCGGCACTGGCGGAGCGAGCGAAGGTGTCTCAGGCGTACATCGCCAAACTGGAAAGGGGCGACGCCAACCCTACCATTGGCCACATCGGCCGGCTGCTCGCCTGCATGTGGTTGAAGCCATCTGTTGGCGTGGCTCCTATGGAGCCAGCCACACCCTTCGAAGTAGCTCACGCAGAGAGCGATAGCGCTTCGGAGTTCGAATTGGCGTACTCCAACGGCCCACGGGCTGATTTGCCCGGTCCCTCGGTTGAGCAACCATCTCCCGCGGTGCGGGTACCCGACGGGGGATAGAGAAGACAGTGGACGTGGAACAGTGATTCTGACAGATGGCGCGCAAGCTCTAACCATATCGAAACTGAATGAAAATCTGAGAGCTAGAGTTCATGGCAGTTGAAAGAACTCGTCAGCACATAGATGTGGATGACCCCCGATACGCTGAGTCCGCCGCCGAGATACTTCGGCGGTACGATGGCGAAGGTGCGGAGGCGAACATCACCAGCGCAGTGCGGAACTTCTTGACTGCGACTGGGCTAGTGAAGGATGCAGAGGTGGCCGAGGAAATCCCACCCGCAGAGGGATCGCGGCAGGCCGTTGACCTGACGGCCCTGGACACCTTCATCGAGTTCAAACGGCGCATCGGAACGGCGTCCGGAGGAGCGCCCAACCCCCAGTACGTCGAACAGCTAGACGACTACCTAGCCCAATCGGAGAAGCAGGGCCGGGTCCGCATGGGCGTCCTCACAGACGGCAAGCACTGGCTGCTGCGCTGGCCCGGAGCGGGGGAGGCCCGCTTGACCCGCCCATACGCTTTCACCCTGAACGGACCGGATGGTTGGCTTTCCCTCTACGAGTGGCTGCGGGATTCAGCGTTGGTGTCCCTGGATGGTGTGAGCCCCGATAGGAAGGAAATTGAGGAACACTTCGGGCCAGCCAGCCCGTCCTACCAACGTGACATCGCCGCGCTCAAGAGCCTCTACTTGGAGAATGCGGAGTTGGAGACCGTCCGCGTCAAGAGGCGGCTTTGGTACGACCTCTTGCGTACAGCCCTGGGTGAGATCGCCTACACCCCGGAGGGTTTGAGTGAGGAGTCGCAGGCGCGATTAGCTGCGGTCGGGGTCGGCACCGAGGAGATGGACGACCTGTTCGTCCGGCACACATACCTCAGTGCCGTCATTGGCATGGTGGTGCAGGCGTCCTTCGGCATCGACATCCACCGCATGGCCGAGACGGACGCTGCCGACCTGCTTCAAGGCCGCGAGCTGTACCGCGCCACGGGGTTGCAGGGCGTCTTGGAGTCGGACTTCTTCGCCTGGCCCAACGAGGTCGGCGGAAAGCCACTGCTGCAAACGTTGGCCCGCAGGATAGCCCGGTTCGACTGGGCCGAGGCCCCGCCAGATACTGCGGCAACGCTCTACGAGTCGGTCATTCCACCGGAGGAGCGGCGGCAGCTGGGGGAGTACTACACCCCAGCATGGCTGGCCCGCGCCATGATTCGGGAACTGGTAGATGACCCGCTGAACCAGAGCGTGCTGGACCCGGCCTGCGGTTCAGGGACGTTCGTTGCCGAGGCGGTGTCTCACTTCATTGCCGCCGCTAAGGAGACCGACTGGGAGCCCAGGGAAGTCCTCAACCGGCTGCGGGAGGCGGTGACCGGCATCGACGTTCATCCCGTTGCTGTGCATCTTGCCCGCGCTGCGTGGACGCTGGCAGCCCGCCCGGCCATCAACGCAGCGGGCGCAGCCGGGACCGACGCATCCCTGTCCATTCCGGTCTACTTGGGCGACGCTCTGCAACTGCGGTTCCGCACGGGCGACATGTTCGCCGAAACCGAGATAGCAATCCAGGTGGATGACGGCCAGAACACGGAGCTGGTGTTTCCAGTGACATTGGTGGATCGGGCCGAGAGTTTCGACGCACTGATGGGGGACGTCTCGACCGCAATCGAGCGGGGAGACGACCCATTACTGGCCTTGGACGACAACAACATCGACGACCCTGCGGAACGCCAGGTCATCGGGAACACCATAGCGACCATGCAGCGGCTCCATGCGGAGGGGCGCAACCACATCTGGGCCTACTACACCCGCAATATGGTGCGACCGGTTGCGCTGTCGCGCTCCAAGGTGGACGTTGTCATAGGCAACCCGCCCTGGATCAACTACAACCAGACCGCCGACATCCTCCGAGACGAACTGAAGAATCTGAGCCGGAATACCTATGGCATCTGGGCGGGAGGTCGCTATGCGACCCACCAGGACGTTGCCGGACTGTTTTTCGCCCGCAGCGTTGGCCTGTACCTGAAGGATGGGGGCGTCATCGGCTTCGTGCTGCCCCACAGTGCGCTTCAGGCCGGGCAATACTCCAAATGGCGCAGCGGTCAGTGGCGGACGCGCAAGACAGGCCCCAGCGTTCAGGTGGATTTCACCTTCAAGTCAGCATGGGACTTGGAGCGGCTGGTGCCCAACACCTTCTTCCCCATCCCGTCCTCGGTGGTGTTCGCTCGCAAGCTCTCCCAGGACTCATCGGGCAAGGCGTTGTCCGGTAGGGTGGAGCGATGGGTGGGGAAGACGGGGACAATGAACGTGCGTCGGGAGTCGGTCGGAATCACCGATACCGGAGCGGCGGGCGAGTCGCCCTACGCCGCCCTATCCCGACAAGGAGCAACCATCGTTCCCCGTCGCTTCTTCTACGTGAACGAAACGGAGAACACCGCCATCGTACAGGCAGCGCCGACGGTTACGGTCAATCCTCGAAGAGGCAACCTCGACAAGGCTCCCTGGAAGGATCTGGACCTGACCGCTATCACCGGTCAGACGGTCGAGGCCAAGCACCTGTTCGATGTGCACTTGGGCGAGACCATCGCACCCTACGTCACGCTGGAACCCCTCAAGGCTCTGTTGCCGTTGAAACGGGGCGACGGTGCGATTCCTACCGACGTTGACGGTCCCGGCGGCATCCGGCTGGGTGGGTTGGAACGGCGGATGCGGGAGCGCTGGCAGACGGTAAGCCGCCTGTGGGAGGAGAACAAGGCCCTTGCCAATCGACTGAACTTGCTTGGTCAACTGGACTACATGGGCAAGCTGTCGTCGCAGTTGGAGTGGCAGCAGAACCCGCAAGATCGTCCTATCAGGGTGGTGTACACGTCGGCCGGTCAACCTACAGCAGCGATTGTCGAAGATGAAGATATTGTGGTGGACTACAAGCTCTTTTGGATCGCCTGTCTGAACACTGACGAGGCCAACTACCTGTTGGCCATCATCAACAGCGATGTTCTCCAAGAGACTGTTGCTCCCTTGATGTCCAAGGGCCAGTTTGGAGCACGCGATCTCCAGAAGCACCTGTGGAAGCTGCCCATCCCACATTTCGATCCTGATTCCGATCTGCATGGCACCATCGCTGTTGCTGGGGGAACGGTGGCACGGCAGGTGCAGGGAAGGTTGGCGAGCCTTCAGGCCCAATACCAGCGGGATGGGAAGGAACTGACCGTGACCATCGCACGACGGGACCTGCGGACATGGCTGCGCACCTCGGCCGAAGGGAAGGCCGCAGAGGCCGCCGTGGGCAGGCTCCTTGACGCCCATCGACCACCGAACAGTCTGGTTACAAAGGGTAAGCCTCAATAGCATGGGCGACTATCGTTAGCGGGGCCACACCTGAGCATGGCAACAAGGCAACACCATTACGTTCCAAGATTCTATCTGCGACTCTTTAGGAGCCGTCGTAGGCGTATCAACATCCACAACATCGAGCGCGGCCTTACTGTACCGGATGTAAGCATAAAGCATGAATGTGCTAAACCTGACTATTATCGAACCGTCCAAATTGAAGAGGCTCTAGCGGAGCTTGAAGGGCGAGCCGCTGCCGTAATCTCGGCTCTTTGCAACAGCGCGAACTGCTACGATTTGGATACAATCAGGCGATTTGTAGCGGTTCAGCTTTTGCGCACGCCTTCAGCTTCGTCTCGAACGGCAGCAGCCGAGAGTAAGTTTCGAGAAGCTCTTGGTGGGGAACCAGCCGATGGCGAATTCAATAGCGGCATTCCAATAGCGGCTATTGAACCCAAAGACTTTCCCATTTACAACCTGTTGTTGTCTGACGATCTAGCAAATGCAATGAGAGACCTGAAAACAATAGTCGTGGAAAGCGACTCGGATGCATTCATAACTAGCGATAATCCGGTGTTCAAGTACAACCAGTATTTGGAGGAGGTCCAGGACTATGGCACGACCGGGCTACGACAAACCGGGCTTCAGGTTTTCTTGCCTTTGTCGCCAAGGCACATCTTGGTGATGTATGACAAGGATGTGTACGACTACATCAAGAAGCAACCGCCGACTGAAGCCGATATTGAGGTTCTCAATGGCCTCCAAGTGATTTCTGCCAGCAACAATCTTTACTTCAACGATATTGGCCAATCGTACGCCATTGAGAAACTTGCATCTGGGTATGCTTATCTCAGGCGGAAGGCCCCCATGATTGTGGATGAATTAAGCAGTAACGAAAAGCCGCAGTCCTTCCTAGTTCATGGCTATCAGCAAACGCTAAACGTCGGATTGAACTTGTCATTCTTGCGCATCAAACGAAGAGCAGGCCGACTCAGTATTTCGAGGCGACTGAGAAACACATTTCGATCACCATACCGTCGTCCCACCTCAAAGCGAAGAGGTGCTACGGAGACATTCTCGACACGTGTCGCTAGGTTCTGACGACCCCGGTCATCTAGGGAGAATCTGTGCCAAACGGCGGTGCCAGTAAATAGAGTCCCGGCCCGGGGCTGCGCCAGAGATGTCGGCGGAGGACTGCGCAAGAGACAGAGCTTCCTAGCCGACCGCCAGGCGGAATCTCTGGCCCGCTGCCTACCACAAAATCGCATCCTCCACAATGCCTTGCAGGGCATATCATGCGAGCAATTTTCCGTTCACAATGAGATGTTGGGGCGCTGCCGCCATGAGTCATCACAATCAATCGACCATTGCGGAACCGGAGAGGCAGGCGCCGGGCAGGGGCGCATCACAAGACCGCGCCCTGGAAGGAGCGGTCCGGGAGTACGTGCGCGCCTACGACCGGCAGCATGGACGGCGCAAGACGGCCGAGGACCTGGGCGTGTCCCGCCACACCCTCTGGCGATTCCTCGAACGGGGCCACACCGGGCGCGCCGTACCCTCCGCAGTCATGAACAAGGTCGGATGCAGCGTCCGGGCGATTGAAGCGGCCGCGTTCGAGATCATCATCGACCTGGAGGGCCTGCGGCCGGACCCTGCGCTGCGCTCCTTGCGCCAGGGGCTTGAGGAGGCGCTCCTGCTGGTGTGCGCCACGCCCCTTGCCACCGTGGAGGAACTGTCCCGCTTCGGGCGTATCCCGGCCTCCACGCTCCGAGACCGGCTGAAGAAGCTGACGGAGCGGGGTTTGGTGGACTCCGTGCCCCACCACCTGAGCGTCCTGGGGACTCGACCGCAGCGGCGGTACTTCCCCACGGAGAAGGGCGTCATCGCCGGAGCCATGGCCACCGAGGGCGAGAAGCACATGCTCAGGGCCTACCCGGTGTCCAGGCAGTGGTTCCGGCTGCTGGCCGAACGGCTGGACGCCGTGGCCGTGCTCTACCGCGTAGCATCCATGGTCGCCGACGCCGACCCGCGCGGCGATCCCGTGCGCGTTGATCACTACCGCAACGGCCCCTACGACATGCTGCTCACCCTGTCCGGGGGGCGCACCATCGGAGTGATTCGCCAAGGACCGGCACTGCCCACGTCCAGGCTGCGCTACCGCCTGCGGAGCATCGAGCGGCTGGACAGCGACGACACCCCCTTCGTCACCCTGGGGCTGACCCATGCAGACCAGGCCACCCGCAGGGCCATCCGTTCCCTGGGCGACCCGTGGGAGCACCACAGGACCTTCGTTGCGACGGAGGGGAAGCTTCTGGCCGGAGACCACACGGGAGTCGTCTGGCAGCAGTGCGGGAGAGGCGTGGGCGAGGCCGTGCGCATGGAGGCCGACGACAGCTTGACCGGCATCCTGGCCCAGGCGGAGCGCCTGCTGGACACGTCCTACTCCTTCCTCCGAGACAGACCCAAGCCCAATCGCCGCACGCTGTACCCCTCCAGCGTGCAGGCCGCCATGCCGGAACCCGCAGAGCAGCTCAGGACCGCCCTTGCTGTGCAGCTGACCCGTGCTGAGAAGGACGCCCTCGACCTGCTGGCCGCATGGCCCCTGTGCACCCGTGAGCAGCTCGCAGGGCTGATGGGAGGCGTCACCCCGCGCCGGGTCAACCAGGTGCTCCGCTCCCTGAACCAACGCGGCCTCGTCCGGTCCGACGAGCCCCTGCACATGCTCACCGACGATGGGCTGACGTACCTGGCCCGCAGGGACCGAGCCGCAGTGGGACTGACCATCGAAAGGTGGAGCGCCGAGCCTCTGTATCTGAACGCCGACATCTACACCGGGACCGCCGTGCGCGCCCTGGCCTCCCAGATGCGCCACCACGCCGGCGTCGTCGACTTCGCTGCAGCCCTGTCCGCCGAGGTCGCCCGATCCCAGGACTACGACCTGTCCGACCTGCTGCCCACGTCGCGCTCCAGCATCGGCTATCGCCACGACTGGAGCGCCTACGTCATCCACCCTGACGCCTCCTTCACCCTGGAGTACAAAGGCCGATGGCATCCCTACCTGCTGGAGTTCGAGCGCCGGGCTACGACGCCAAAGCGCGCCCGTGCCCGGTTGGAGTCCTACCAGCGGTACTTCCTCAGCGAGTGGGCTGAGCGAGACCACGGGGGACGCCTTCCCCGGGTGCTCTTCGTCTTCGAGTCCACGGGCAGCGAGAACGCCTTCCTGGACGTCGCCGACACTGAGGAGGGAGTCCCCATCATCACCTCCAACGCCAAGACCCTTGCGAAGCGCGGCATCCTGGGGGATTCGTGGATACTTCCACCCCCGCACTCCCTCGACAGGAGGCCGTTGTCCGCCCTGGACCCCGTTGCATAATGTCCACCACGCCGTTCCGACCACTTCCTGTAGGGGTTGTCCCAGCATGGCTGCTGGGACCATTTGCAGAGGCGACACGTCACGAATTGCGCCTTACGCCCTCCCGATTGCAATATGGTGCAGAACTGATACGTCAGGGGAGTTCCTGTCCACCCCGCTTCTCCATAGCACTTCAGCTTGGACTCATAGCCACGCCCGGCTCACCGACGACCTCAACGAACATCGCCTCGAAGGTCACGGGAGCACACGCCACAACCGTCCCCAGTCCGTCCCCACGACTTCCTGTAGGGGACAAAAGAGCAGTCACATCACTTACCGTGTCAGCCCCAAACAGGTCGAATGGTGAGAATTGTTGCAGTGCACGGCTCCGCCCGGAAGAGGTTGAATGCTGGTGTCGTGATAGTGTATAGTAAGACTACGCAGTACGCTGATAGATGAAAGATATGTTTGAGATAGACAAGGCAAGGAAGCACTTCGTCCCAAGGCTGTATCTTCGAGGCTTTTGCCTAGACAGCCATTCTGAGCAGATTTACGCCTTCGACAAGGAAAACCCTCAAGCCGGGGTTATGGTGAGTTCCATTGAAAACGTGGAAGTGTCGAAAGACGCCTATTCTGTCGCGAACGACGCAATCCTCCAAGAGCGAGAGAACCAGTGGGCGGGGATATTGAAGGCTCTCGAAGGGCAAAATGCTTCCGATCTCAACGAGTTGATATCTGACCGCGAGGAGTCGGCTACGCTGAGAGATTGGCTTGCACGCTTCGTTGTCGACTCAAAGCTGCGGAGCCGTGGCTTCAGGGAACAAATGAAGCAGCCTGTCACGGAGATACGTCTTCGGTTTAGAGAGAAGCTTGAAGCGGTCGAAGCCGACTTTCGCTCCCAGTTTCCTGATTTGGACGACCAGTGGCAGGTTATGTTCCCCTTGTTCAAGGAGATGGCAGGCATCGATAGCGACCGAAAGTTTGGAGCACTGCGGATAGACCCCTTTCTACGGGGCGAAGAGGGGGAAGAGCAGTACAGGCGGTATACAGAGGGCAGTTGGCGATTCGACGAAGCTCTCGAAGGTCGGCAATTCATCACATCGGATATCCCTTCCAATTCCATGCTCTTAGGCCCCGAACCCGAGTATCGCAACTGGATGTGGTTCACCATGCCGCTTTCGGCGAGGTTACAGTTGCTTGGCATGTGCGGGGATGCCCGTGTGGACGGTGGCCTTGCTCCGAGGATGGTAGAGATGAGCGAAAGGGAGATGGACCTTGCGAATGTGTGCGCCTTCAAGAGCGCCCAGAGGTTCGTCTATGCCTCATCAGAGGCCGAAATTCTTCGAGCCAGCGAGCAAAGCGCAGACTAGCTGCCTATGTCGAGAATATCCAAGACCATCACCTTCTCGCTGCCCCCGGAGATGGAGGCGCAGGTACGGCGGGTGATGAAGGAGGACGACCTCTCCGTGAGCGAGCTGCTCAGGCAGGGCATACGCCTGTTCATGGAGGAGCGGGAGTGGCGCAGACGGGAGCGGCTGGAACGGCTGCGCTCCCGCACTACCACCGAGCAAGAGGAGACAGGAAGGACAGACTGATGAAAGACCGACTAGACCTGATACCGGCAGCCCTCTACGCCAGAGTGTCTAGCGATAGGCAGGACGTGGACCTGTCCGTGGCCGCCCAGCTGCGGGCGCTGAGGGACTACGCCGACAAGAACGGATACCACGTGGCCCGCGAGTACATCGACGAGGCCGAGAGCGGACGCATCGCCGACCGGCCCCAGTTCAGCAAGATGATTGACGAGGCCAGCAAGGCGACTGCCCCGTTCAAGGAGATATTGGTCTGGAAGTTCAGCCGCTTCACCAGGAAGCGGGAGCACGCCGTCGCCTTCAAGTCCATGCTGAGGCGCAAAGGCATCAGGGTCGTCTCCATCACCGAGAATGCCGACGACTCTGCCACCGGCAGGCTGCTGGAGGGCATCATCGAGAGCGTCGATGAGTTCTACTCGGAGAATTTGGCGCAGGAAGTCGTCCGGGGAATGCGTGAAGCTGCTTCCAGAGGCTTCTGGGTTGCCAGTCGGGTGCCCTACGGCTTCAGCAAGGTCATGGTGCAGGACGGGGGCAAGAAGCGGCCCACCCTGGAACCGGACCCCGCCACCGCGCCCGTCGTGGAGCGCATCTTCGACATGGCCGAGTCCGGCACGGGCATCCTGGACATCACCAAGACCCTCAACGACGAGGGCATCGCCAACCCCACCGGCAGGCTCTGGTCCAAGAACGGCGTCCACATCATCCTCCGCAACGAGGTGTACACGGGAACCCTTCTCTGGGGCGTGGACGCCAAGGACAAGGCGGAGCCGGTCAGAGTGGAGAAGGCGTTCCCCGCCATCGTCTCCAAGTCCCGGTTCAAGAGAGTGAACCGGAAGCTGCGCTCCCGCGCTCCCAGGAGAGCGCATCCCCGCAGGGTCGGCAGCACCTACCTGCTCAGCGGGCTGGTCCGGTGCAAGAGTTGCCGCAGGGCGCTCAGCGGCCAGGACGCCAAGAGCGGGCAGTTCGCCTACTACGTCTGCCAGTCTCTTCTCAAGCGGGGAAGCGGCACCTGCGCCACCCCCAGGCTCAACGCCCGGCGCTTCGAGGAGAAGGTGGTGGGCAAGATACGGGAGAACGTGCTCACCGAGTCCAACATCCGCGCCCTGGTGAAGGTCGTGGACGAGGAGATGGACGGAGTGGCCGCCGAGCAACGGCAGAAGCTGGAGACGATAGAGGCGGAGTTGGTGGACGTGAAGCGAAGGCTGGGGCGGCTCTACGACCTGGCCGAGACCACCGACCTGGACATCGAGGACTTCAAGCCCCGCATCAGAGAGCACAGGGAACGGCAGGAGAAGCTGGAGGCGTCGGCTGAGGAGGCCAGGGCGTTGCTGTCGCAACGCAGGGAGGTCCTGGACGACGTGGAGACCATCACGGCCTACGCCCAGGACATGAGCGTGTTCCTGAACGAGAGCGAGCTGACGGAGCGCAGGGCCTTCATCGAAACCTTCGTCAAGGAGATCGTCGTGATGCCCGACAACGCCGTGGTGCGCTACACGATTCCCATGCCCGAGGACTCTCCGATAGGGGGAACCGACGCCGAGGAGATGGCCCTGAACGGCTCGGTTCTGTCTACCGTCAAGTATGGTGGGCGGTGGAGGACTCGAACCTCCGACCTTCTGTGTGTAAGACAGACGCTCTAGCCGGCTGAGCTAACCGCCCACTGCGGATGACCGGGTTGGCATTTTGCAACTCGTCTGCGGTCGATATGGTTGCGCCTTGCGAGGTTGCCCTGATGGGCAACAGAGGCCCTTATGCCAGCCGGTCTCACGGTGCCAATGCTATCAACTGGGCGGGCGTGGGAAGTAGGAATATGGCATGCCCGCCGGTAGATCCCCGATTGGGGTCGGGGATGACGGGTGGTGGACGGGGCAGGGGAAGGGAAAGCATGGCCACGCCTTTGGCCAAGACCGAGAGTTGGCCGGGACGGACCAACCTTGCAACCTAGATTGATTCTTCCTCGCCGCAACGAGAAAATGGAAGCGCAGGACCGAATCCGTACTCGGCGACGGGTGTAGGCCCTGCTTTGATTTTGGGTCTGCCGGACTATCCGTCACCTCCGAGGGTCGCGTTTGCGCGTAGTCCCACTCCCTTGGGTCCCGTATCGGAGTCCGGCAAGACGAGTCAGAGTGTGGCCACCTTGGCGGGCAACTTTCGCAACATTGACGAACTGCAGGCCGGGGCCGGCGCCACCGCTCATGAAATGGGGGGCGATTGGCCGTCACTCCACACGGTTTGGGACGGGGCGTCAAGCGTTTGTGGGGGACGAACGTCTCAGATTCTTCGGCTGCGCTCGGAATCACCATGGCCTTGTTAAGGCCGCACGAGGTGATGAAAATGGGATGGTGCGTGGTGGTGGGATGTGAGGGTCTTTTGATGATGGCCCACGGGTTCAGGGTGTAGCCGTGCCATTCACCCCCCGACGGGCGCCCACAAGAGGCGCACCCTACATGGGGTGTTGGATTGCGAGGGTGATTGGTGGTGTCGTGGGTTTGGGTGGTAGCCGCGCACCGCACCTGGATACCGGATCGGAGTCCGGTAAGACGATGGAAGGATGTGACCTCCCTGGCAGGTTATTTTCGTACCAATGACACGCTGGGGGCTACGGATGACATTGGGAGGAGGACGACGGGAGTTATTTTCAGAGGTATGACGAAGTGCAGGCCGGGGCCGGTGGTGAGAATCAGCGGCTCAACTGTCGGAGGCGGAGACCTGGACGCCCCGGCAACGTATGGCCGGCAGGCGCGCCGATCCGAATACCCACTCCGGGTCGTCCGAGACCGCTTCGACCGAGTTGAGGGCTTCGTAGACGTTTCCGGCGATCATCGTGTCCTTGACCCGCCCGACGATCTCCCCTTTTTCGATCCGGTAGCCCAGCGCCACGTTGGCTTTGAAATCTCCGCCAAGCTCGTTGCCCTGGCCCGCTCCCAGCAGTTGCTCGAACACGAGCCCTTCCTCAATGCCGTCAAACATGTCTTTGCGAGGTGTGCCGCCGCCGGGCATGTCGATCACCGACCAGCGCGGAGAGGGGGTGGAGGCGAGTCCCCGGTGGGCGGACGCGGTACTTTCCTCACCTGCTTTGCCAGCAGTCTGAAGGTCGAATATGCCTCCGCCAACCACGCCGCTATCTATGAGCGTCAAACGCTTGCTGGGCAGGCCCTCGTCGTCGCACGGCCTGCTGCCGCTTGCGTAGGGGATTGTTGGGTCGTCGTAGACGGTGATCGATTCGTCGAAGGCCTTTTCGCCGACGCGCCCGACGAGCGGCGATGAGCCGGTGGCAATGTTCTTGCCGTTGAATCCGGACAGCAGCGGCCCCAACAGGGCGGCCGCGACCCCGCGGGAGGTGAACACCACCGGGACGTCTCCCATGGGCGCGGGCGCAAGTTCCTTCGAGTATTCGATTTGGCTGAGCAGCCCCGCCACTATCCGGTCGATCTCGTCGTCGCCGAACCACCTGCTGGAGTTGTGGCCTGTCCAGATGTTCAGGATGTCCGTGCCGCGTATCAACTGGCCGCCGAGGAACACGTGGTAGGAGGTCTGGCGATACGAGTAATCGACCCCGTTGGAGTTGGATAGCCGCATCCTGCCCGAAGCCGTGCCTACCGAGGCGTCGCACAGGAGGTCCGGCGAGGACTCACGCAGCCGTGCGATCAACTCCTCTCCGGTCGCGACCATCTGCTCGATAGTGACATCCTCGATGCGTTCATCGATCAACGGCACTTCGGGATAGGAGGAAGGTCCCGGAAACTCGAAGAACGCTTCCGACCCAAATTCAGCCAGCGCCGCGGCGCGGTCCACTAGTTCCGTTTCGAGGTCCGGATTGGTGGTAGAAGTGAAGCCGATGCGGCCGTCATTGATGACGCGAAGCGCCACGCCCGACTGCTGGGTAGACGCGATCTCCTTCAGCTTGTTCGCCTCGAATGAAACGGGGCGGCTTTGCGTCTCCAGCCGGTACACCTCGGCCTGCCCGAATCTTTTTGCTGCGGCTGTAAGAATCTCGTCTGTCAAATCGATGTCCTTCGCGTGGTGCTGGTGATGCCTGCAATGGCTACTAGGCGCCGGAGATGAGGCAGTTCCTGATCCTTATGTGTGGGCTGCCGTTCGAAACGGGGAGGGGCATCTGTCCTGCCTTGCCGCATCCACCTCCCTGGTTCATGTCAAGGTCGTTGCCGATGGCGTCGATGTTGTGCAGGGTAGTAAAGACGTTGCCGGTCAACATCACCGGCCTCACTGCTTCCTCGACGCGCCCGTTGCGGATCATGTAGGCCTCTCCTGACGAGAAGGTGAACATCTCGTTCTGCGTCATGCCGCCGTACCAGTTTTTGACGTAGACGCCCTTGTCGACGCCTTCCAGCAGGTCCTCGAACGATGCCTCGCCGTTCTCGATGATCGTGTTGGTCATGCGGACGATTGGCGGGTAGGCGTGCGAGATGGCGCGGGCGTTGCCGGTGGGTTTTTCACCCATGCGGGCGGCTGTTTCGCGGGAGTGGAGACGGCCGACCAGTTCGCCCTCCCGGATGAGGTCGGTGCGCGTCGCCGGGGTGCCTTCTTCGTCGTATGAGTAGCTGCCTCGCAGGCCGGGTATAGTTGCGCCGTCGACGACGTTCAGGTGTTTCGCGCCGAACTGCTTGCCCAGCACCATTAGTTCCTGCAGCTTTTCGTTCTCCGCCACGTTGTCGGCCTCGGACAGGTGTCCGAACGCCTCGTGTACGAAGACGCCTGCCAGTACCGGGTCGAGGATGGTGGTCCACTCGCCGCCCTCCAGCGGCTTGGCGGTCAGCAGCCCCACGGCGCGGTTGGCAGCGTCGAGCACCTCTTCATCGAGCCCCTCCACCAGGGCGTAGTCGCCGACCGAGCCGATACTGAATCCGGCCTGCTGCACGTCTCCGTTTTTGCGCGCCTGGGCTGATATGCGTGCGATCACGTGTACCCGGTTTTGCTCGATGAAAGAGCCGTCGGAATTGCCGAGATGGATCTTCCTCGACGTGTCTCCGTAGATCATGTCGGAGCTCTGGATGCCGTTGACGGACCAGATAACGTCGTTGTAGTTTTCCATCTGGCCCACCTTGTCGGCGAGCGGCACCTTTGCCGGGTCCTTGACCAGCAGAGGTTCGATGGAGTCGACGTGCGCGCCGACGTCGGCGAAGTGGGTGCCTTCGCCGTTTGCCGCGCAGGCCTGGCTCACCGCCTCGGCGACGCGATTTTCCAGGCCGTTCAGGTCGTTGAACGAGACGAATCCCCAGCCGCCGTTCACGAGCGCACGGACGTTGCCGCCGCGGCCGGAGGTCTGGGCGATGTCCTCGAGCGACTTGCCGCGCCAGGTGAGACGGGTGGAGTCGGTCTCCTCGATTCTTATTTCGCAGTAATCTGCGCCGTGGCCTGCGAGGGCATCATCGATCATGTCTCGAAATGACACTGTGCGGGTCCGCCTTTCGGATTATTTGCGTGGTGAGTCGTTCAGCATTTTTGTACTTAACAGTAAAACCGCCCGGCGTCGGCTTTACAACTTTCGGGGCAGCCATTCGCGCCGTCGCGTGGCAAGATACGGACATGGACTATCGTTCCGCCATAGACCGGCTGCTGACCTTGACCGACTTCGAACGGAAGGCCCGTGCGGGCGAGCCGCCGGACTTTCACCTGCGCCGGATGGAATTACTGCTGAGCTCGCTTGGCGACCCGCACCTGGCGACGCCCGTGGTCCACGTGGCCGGCTCTAAGGGCAAGGGCAGCACCTGCGCCCTCATAACGACAGCGCTTTCGGCGAACGGCCTGCGTACCGGCCTCTACACGTCACCGCACCTTCATCGCTTTACCGAGCGGATACGCGTCGACGGCGCGCCTGTCGAAGAGGACGTATTCGCCAGCCTGATCGAACGGCTCTGGCCGGACGTGGAGGCAATCGAGAATCGCGGCGATCTGGGCAAGGTGAGCGTATTCGAGATGCTTACGGCGATGGCGTTTGTCCACTTTCGAGACATCTCCGCCGACTGCGCGGTGATCGAGGTCGGGCTGGGCGGCAGGCTCGACGCCACCAACCTCGTGGAGCCAGAGGTATCCGTCATCACCCCGGTCGGCCTGGACCACGTGGCCGTGTTGGGCGACACCGTCGAGAAGATTGCCGCGGAGAAGGCGGGGATCATCAAGCCGGGCGTGCCGGTAGTCTCGTCCCCACAGCATCCCGATGCGGCGCGGGTCATCAGGCAAACGGCGGCCGCGGCCGGATCTCGGCTCGTAGAAGCGCCCTCAGCCGTCGAGGTCGGTGAAGTTGTACTCGCCGGCTGGAAAGGCCAGCAGGTCCGCTTCGAGACCGTGCGCGGGGTCTACGACGTCAAGTTGCCGCTGCTGGGCGAACACCAGGTAGAAAACGCCCGAACGGCCGTTGCGGCTCTCGAGACACTCGCCTCGTTCGATCTTCAGCCGGAGCGGGTATCGGCCGGGCTTTCCAGGGTCACGTGGCCGGCGCGGGCCCAGGTGGTCGAACCCGGTCCGCCGGTCGTGCTTGCCGACGGCGCCCACAACGCAGATTCGGGCCAAGCGTTGTGCTCGACACTGCGCCGGCACTTTGACGCGCATGATGACGTCGTACTCGTAGTCGGCGGCACGACCGGGCACGACATAACCGCGGTGGTAACGGAACTGGCGGCGCTGAAGCCGCAGGTGGTCGTCACACAATCGCGGCATCCGAAGGCCGTCGAGCCGGGTGACTTCGCGGCCGCTTTGGAGCGCGATAATGTATCGGTCGCGGCGGTGACCGCGGACGTGACATCGGCGATGGAGACCGCCTACCGGATGGCCGGACCGGGGACGCTGATAGTTGCGACCGGTTCGCTGTTTGTAGCGGCCGAGGTCATCGAGCACGTGCAGGGGATCGAGCCGGAACTGTACCCCGACCTCCGGGTCCCGTTCACCCTGCCGTACACCGCCGGGCCCAGCATTTGACATATCTCTAAAATTGGCGGAACCGGGTCGCCGCACCGCAGGTTTAGGAGAATCATGGAAACAAATGGTCATCGCACCCGCGCCGTGATCACCGGCATGGGCGTTCTTTCGTGCTTGGGCAAGTCCGTTGACGAATACTGGGACGGGCTGACGAGCGGCAGATCTGGCATCGCGGAGTTGACCCTTACCAACACCGAGGGTTACCCGTGCAAGATTGGCGGCGAGGTGCTGGACTTCAAGCCGACCGACTACGTCGACCGCAAGGAATCGCGTCGGTTGGCGCGCTTCTCACAGTTGGCGATCGGCGCAACCACCGAGGCCATAGCCAACGCCGGGCTCGACATGTCGGCCGAGGACCCCGACCGCGTGGCCGTTCTGCTCGGCTGCGGCGCCGGAGGCCTTCCGGAGACCGACCAGCAGTCCCGCATCCTGTCCCGCCGGCACGGGATGCGCATGAGCCCTTTTTTCATACCCATGATGCTGGTGAACATGGCGGCGGCGAACGTCAGCCGCATATTCGGCGCTACCGGCTACACGAACACGTGCGTAACAGCGTGCGCAGCAGGGACCCAGGCCATCGGCGAGGCGGCCGAGGTGATCCGGCGCGGCGCGGCTGACGTGGTCATCACGGGCGGCGCAGAGGCAGGCATCTGTGAACTCGGTCTGGGCGGGTTCTGCACGATCCACGCCCTCACGACCCGCAATGACGATCCGGAAAGGGCCAGCCGGCCGTTTGACAAGGAACGGGACGGATTTGCTCCTGCAGAGGGTGCAGGAATCTTCATCCTGGAGAGTGAAGAACACGCACGCGCACGCGGCGCAGCGTTCGAGGTGTACGTCGCCGGGTGGGGCGTGTCATCCGACGCCTTCCACCTCGTGCAGCCCCACGCCGAAGGCCGGGGTGCGGCGTTGGCGATACGGCTGGCGCTGGAAGACGCCGGGCTGGGCGCTGCTGACATCGACTACATAAACGCGCACGGCACGTCGACGCCGTCGAACGATGCCTCCGAGACGCTGGCAATCAAGCTGGCGTTCGGTGAGCACGCCGCGAATGTCCCGATCAGTTCGTCGAAGTCGATGATCGGGCACTCACTCGGGGCCGCGGGGGCGTTGGAGGCGGTCGCCTGCGTCAGGACGATAACCGACGGCGTTATTCACCCGACGATCAACTACGAAAACCCCGACCCCGCCTGCGACCTGGACTACGTCCCGAACGTCAAGCGGGAAGCCGACGTGAAAACCGTCCTCTCCAACAGCTTCGGCTTCGGCGGCCAAAACGCCTGCCTGGTGCTGCAGCGGGTGGGCGAAGAGGACGGACAGGGATAAGGGCGTTTCTCCAGGACGTTGGTGGCCGGGATCATTACCATGCGCGTTGTTTCGTATTCGCGCTGCTTTACCGCTGACTCCAAATCGCAGGATCCCGCGCACCGGGCATGAACGTTTCGTAGCGGCGGGTTTCAATTCCGCCAGGGGTGTGAGTGCGTCCCGGTTGACGTCAAGGCCCTGTACCTAGAAGTACGCCTGCACTGGAACAACCGTTGGAAAAGTTAAGCGATTGGCAACAGTACACTTGCGTGACATCTCCCCACCGCTGGTGGAAACGCCCATGTTGCTGCGGCCAATTGGCCGGAAGGAAACACTATGAGCCGCCCCGACTACGCCTCGCTCGCTCCCCATTACACGTTTGCGGACACGCTTGCCGAGCAGGAGGCGCAACTCGCTGAAAACCCCCTGCTGCAGCGGATGATCGCGTCTCGCAAGGCGAAGGAAGGTGACCCGCACCGGCCGGTGTACCACTACGTCAACCCGGAAAACACGCTTAACGACCCCAACGGCCTGTGTTTCTGGCAGGGTCGATGGCACCTCTTCTACCAGGGCTACCCACCCGAAGACCCAAGGGTGCACTGGGGACACGCCATCAGCGACGATCTCATTCACTGGCGCGACCTCCCCTACGCCATTTACCCCGATCCTGAGGAGTCCTGCTTCTCGGGCGCGACCCTGGTTGAAGAAGACCGGGTCATCGCGATGTACCACGGAACCCAGGTCGGCAACATGGTCGCCGTCTCCAGCGATCCCCTGTTGCTGAATTGGGAGAAGGTCACGGGCAAGGCGGTCATACCGAGCCCTCCCCTGGACGGGTCACCCCTGCCGTACACGGTGTTCGACCCATGCATCTGGAAGAAGGACGGCGTCTACTACTCCCTCTCCGCGGGGACCATTAACGAGGGTCCGACCGGTAAGAGGGTCGCGGCCGACTTCGTATTCCGCTCGGAGGATCTGGAAACCTGGGAGTACCTGCATACGCTCACGGAGGATGACAGGTTCACGCTGGTGGGGGATGACGGGGCCTGCCCATACTTCTGGCCGATTGGTGACCGCCACATGCTCCTGTTCTTCAGTCACACGAGTGGCGGCCAGTACCTGCTGGGGGACTACGACTATGACCGCGACAAGCTGGTCGTCACGTCGCACGGTCTATTCAATTTCGGGGCCTCCACCCCGTCGGGGGTCCACGCCCCATCCGCCACGCCCGACGGCAAGGGCGGGATCATCGTGATCTTCAACATGAACCCGGGGTACCCGACAGAGGGCTGGAACCAGATCATGACGCTGCCCCGGCGTCTCACCCTGGCGGGACCCGACGAGGTGCGTGTCGAGCCGGCGGGTGATGTCGAGTCCCTGCGTTACGACCACAGCCGGGTTGAAGCGACGGCGCTGCCTGCCAACGAGGAGTTGGTACTGGAAGGCGTCGAGGGGAGCGCGCTGGAGTTGGCGGTTGAGATCGACCCGAAGGAATCACCAATGGTCGAACTGATCGTGCTCCGGTCCCCTGGCAGAGAGGAGTACACGCGCATCGCGTTCTACAAGGACCGAGGTTTCAGGATCCAGCCTGAGTCTACCCAGACCGGTGCGATGCTTCACGGAGCAAAACTGGTCGTCACGCCCAGGACCGAGCCGAGGCCCGTGGAGATTCGAGAGAGCCTGGTCACGTTGGACACGTCCTACTCGTCAACACTGCCCGGTGCGCTGTCACGCGCTCCTGAGACGGCGCCGGTCCACCTCGACCCGGGCGAGCCGCTTCAGTTACGGGTGTTCGTCGATCACAGCGTGGTTGAGGTATTCGCGAACGGCAAGCAGTGCGTCGCGGCGCGGGTCTACCCGGGTCGCGGGGACAGCATGGGCGTGTCGCTCCGCGCACAGGGCAGTCCTGCCGCGTTGCGGTCGCTGGACGCCTGGAAGATGAGGAATGTCTACGACTAGGTTTGGCCAGTTGGGTGTCCGTTAGCGAGATCCGCGGGCGCCATAACTCGTCGGGCGCTACTCAATGACGACTTCGTACTTCAAGGTCGCATGTCTCCGCTTGATCTTGCTCGCTTGTGGTATTGCGTCTCTGACCCTGGACGCTACACGTCCAAAGTTGGTTATCTTCGAGGTCCATTGACGGCCTCTGAGTAGAGCCTTCGGAGCGTTGGTAGTGCCGCCAACTCGTAGTCCTGTGCTTCCCATTCCGTTGCCTCGCTGCGAAGCTCTCCCTGCAGCCAATTTACGAACTCATCCGCCATAGAGTCCGGACTTCCAATCCAACCAGCGCACCACATCTCTTCGGAGAAGCGCTGGTACAGAATTATGAGGTCCCTGTCCGAGGGGGTCGGAGCGTTCTTCAAGACATCGACACTCTGATCAAGTCATGTCGCCGTGCTGCATAAGGTTGCCGGTCCTGTTAAAGATCCGTTGCCCGACGGCGTCTATCGGGTCCCCGCCCTGTGCGGCGGCGGCGATGATACGCTCGGCGGGGTCGGCACAAAAGTCTACCAACCAGCGTGCGGTATCAGCCCTTGGCTGACACAGGTTGCAGTTCAACTTCTATTTCTAATGTCCCGAAGGAAGTCGAAATCGAGGGTACTTCGCCGTCGTATTGTGCGAGAGATTTCCGTTCAGGCCCGTCAAGTGGTTCGTTATGGTGATCGACTGCCTCTTCCATGGACATAGGCTCTTCGGGTAGCGGTTCGCCGTACTCCAACATGACCTCGATGTGACCGGTGACGGCTTCCCGAATGTTCCTCTGGATTTCTTCCCAGGTTTTGCCGGTACTGACGCAACCAGGCAAGTCAGGCAGGTACGCGGAATAGTTGTTCGGCGACCGCTCGTAGACAACCACGTACTCCAGATTCATCTGCTTCTCCTCGCTAGTCCCGCCTGCTTCAGCACACTCTGCCAGCTTTTGGGTGCAGATCGTCGCTCGGATGCCCGGGAATGGTCACTGTCCCAGTCTTTGACGGGTGACGGTAGTGTCGGTGGCTGCCACGAGTTCGCACTAATTGCCAGCCATCCCGTTGGACCAACGGGATCGCATCTCTGACTTTCGGCAAACCGTGATTATTTTACAGTCGGGAATCCGACGCCGACGAGGCAAGTACAGGCTGCGCTTCATTAGAGTTCACAGCGCATCAACCAGAAGTCGCCCCGTAATCCGCTGGCCCGCCGACTCACGTGAGTCTTTCGCCTCGGGTTTTGAGACCCCGTATTAGGTGTAAACTCAGTTCAATATTCGAGTGGAGAATTTGGGCCATGCATGTGTCATCACCAGCGCGATTCCTGATTCCAGTCCTGGCAACTCTGACATTCGTAGCGCTTCTTGCGTGCACGGATGAGCCGGAACCCGAGACCATCGTCAAGGAGGTACCCGTCGAAGTCACTCGCGAGGTTCCTGTTGAGAAGGTGGTGGAGAAAGAGGTCCCCGTAGAGAAAGTCGTCGAGAAGATCGTCGAGGTCACGGCGGTAGCCGAACCTACGCCGGTTCCCCCGACAACCGCGGCGGGCCCGCCGATCTACCAGATGGGGATCTTCGAAGAGCCGATCTCCAGGAATTTCTGGAATTATTACGGCGGACCGGCCGGTTCGGTGTGGACCGGGTACGTGTTGGACGGACACTCCGGCGCGCTTTACGGCTACTCCGACCAACGGTTCGACTGGGTCCCGGGCCTGGCGGCTGACTTCCCGACCGATCTGCAGATTGAGACGGTACCGGACGGCGAATTCTGGACTGCCGAAGTACCGCTCAAGACCGGTGTGCTGTGGAGTGATGGGCACGAACTGGACGCTGACGACTTCGTGTTCACCGTCAATACGGTACTGGACATGGGGCTTTCGTCCAATTGGGGATCGGTTGTCGACCCGGCATTCCTGGAACGCGTGGAGGCTCTGGACAGCCACACCCTGAAGGTGTTCTTCAAGTCCGCGGACGAGGAGGGCAATCCCCAGACGCCGGGACTCAGCGTATGGCAGTTCGGCCTGGGCTTCATGCCGGTACTCGCCGAGCACTACTGGGCGCCCATAGTCGAGGAGGCCAAGAACGCAGGCGAACCGGAGCAGCAGCAGGAAGCCCTGTTCGCGCACGTACCGGATGGCGAGCCGACTCTTGGAGGCTTTGCATTCAGCAAGTGGGAACCCGGGGCTTTCTTCGAAAACGACACCGTTGACAATTACTTCAGCCAGGGGACTCTGATCACGCAGTACGCCAACGGGACCTATACGGAGTCCAACGAACGCACCGGCCTCTCCGCGACCTACTTCGGCGAAGCAACCGGAGAGAAGGTCCTCGAATACACGGTCGGCCCCCACGTCGAGTCCGAGATATTCAGCATCTACGGGAACCAGGACGCCGCGATCCTCGCCTTGACCAACGGAGACATCGATTACGTATTCAACCCCCTTGGCCTGGAGAAAGGATTCCTCGACCGGGTAAGAAACACACCTGACCTGAGCATTGCTGCGAACTCCAACAATGGAGTCCGTTACATGGGGTTCAACGTCAGGAAGCCCCCGATGGACATCAAGGAGTTCAGGCAGGCGGTGGCCACGGTCATCGACAAGGAATTCGTGGCGCGGACCGTGCTCCAGGACGCCGCAATCCCGGTGTACGCCATGGTGCCCGAGGGCAATGGCTTCTGGCACAACCCCGACGTTCCGAAGTTCGGTGAAGGCCTGAGCCGGGGCGAGCGGATTGCGCAGGCCGTGGAACTCCTCAAGAACGCCGGGTTCACTTACGAAGAGGAACCTGAAATCAGCGAAGACGGCAACTTCGTCTCGAAACAGGGCAAGGGCCTGAAGATGCCGGACGGCTCGCCGGTCCCGGAAATGACCCTGCTGGCGCCCAGCGCCGGGTACGACCCGATGCGGTCCACGTTCGCCATTTGGGTGGACCGGTGGCTCAATGACATTGGCATACCAGTCCGCGCCCACTTGACCGGCTTCAACGTGATTGTGGACGAGTTGTTCAGCGATGACGTCGCAGAAGACCTCGATATGTGGATACTCGGGTGGGCCCTGGCGATATTCCCGGACTACCTGGAGAATTTCTTCCACAGCAGGCATTCGCCGGAGATTGGCGGCGGGTACAACTGGGGCGGGTACGCTAACGACCGCTTCGACGACCTCGCCCTTGGACTGCTGTCCGAGACGACCATCGACGGCGCCCGGGACAAGGCCTTCCAACTCCAGGAATTCCTGGCGGAGGAGCTTCCCTACGTACCCCTGTTCACCACTCCAAAGCTGGACGCATACCGGCCGGCGCGCGTCGAATTCCCATACACCTCAGTGCTGGGCGGGCTTGAACAACTCGGCGGGATGCAACAAGAGGTGCTGATCAAATAGGATGTCAGCCTCCGTCCGGTGAACCAAAGGAAGTCCTGATCCTCCGGACCGGCCGATGACCAACTACCTGCTGAAGCGATCAGCGCAGATATTCATCACGCTGTTCGTCTTCCTGTCGCTGGTGTTCTTCATGGTGAACGCCCAACCGGGAGACGTCAGCAATTTCTACGCGCTGAACCCGGACATCCCTCCTGAAACCAGGGAGAGGTTGCAGGACCTGTTCGGCGTCGACGAACCGCTGTGGAAGCAGTACTTGACCCACATCGGTAACACATTCAGCGGAAACTTCGGGGTGTCATTCAGCCACTACCCCCGGTCGGTGGCCGACGTCATCAAGGAGCGATTGCCTCGAACGGTGGTCCTCTTCATGACTGCAGCCGTACTCTCGTTCTACCTCGGGTTCGCGCTTGGCAAGATGGTCGCCTGGCGCCGGGGCGGCTGGTTCGAGTACACGTCGACCGTCGGGGGCGTGGCGCTCTACACGGTCTTTACCCCCTGGTTCGGCCTGATGATGATCTGGCTGTTCGCCTTCAAAGCCGGTTGGTTACCTATCGGGAAGTTCCTCGACCCAGTCCTGTGGCGGGACGCGCCCGTCGACGCCAATTCGGTCTTCAACCGTATGATCCTGACGGCGCTAGTTGCGTCCATCGTCGTCCTCGCGGCCTTCGTCATGACGGCACGCAAGAGGGTACCTAGGGCGGGTCTCATCAGGGCCGCAAGCATCGGTGTTGCGACATTGATCGTATTGGCCGTCTGGCTCGCTTCCGGCACGGCCGTCTTTGCCTGGGACATCGTCAAGCACATGGTCTTGCCGGTACTGACACTAACGCTGATCAGCTTCGCCGGGACCATGCTGCTCACCCGCAGCAGCATGCTGGAGACGATGCGTGAGGACTTCGTCATGGCAGCGCGGGCGAAGGGTCTGCCGGAGCGCGACGTGCGCGACAGGCACGTGGCCCGGAACGCGCTCCTGCCGGTCGTCACGAGTTTCATTTTCAGCCTCGCGTTCGCCGTGGACGGGGGCGTCATCACCGAGTCGATCTTTTCGTGGCCCGGCATGGGCCAGACCCTGGTATCGGCCGCCCTGTCGGAGGACCTGCCGCTGGCGGTAGGCGCGTTCGTATTCGTAGGTCTGTTCGTGCTCGTGGCCCACCTGGTCGCGGACGTCCTGTACGCCTTCCTGGACCCTAGGATTCGTTACTGATGTCGACGGAACATGCCCGGATAACGGCTTCGACGTCGCTGTGGCGCGTCCGGGTGAGGCTGGCGGCCCGGACCGTTCGGGAGAATTGGGGGCTCTTCGTAGGCACCAGGATCGGCATCATCGGACTGGCGATAATCGGCCTCTACGCGCTGTTAGCTGCGGCGCACCCCATCCTGATGAGCACCATCTGGGAGCCGAGTATCTACGATCCGGTGGTGGGGTACGCGTTCGACGAGGTGCGGCAGCCGGCGCCGCCGAGCACAAGGCACCTGCTTGGGACCGATCCGCTTGGAAGGGACATCCTCAGCCAACTGATGTTCAGCGCCAGGTCGGAGTTCCTGCTCGGCATGCTGGCAGCGACGGTCACGGTGGTCATAGGGACGATCGTTGGGGCCGCGGCGGCATATTTCGGGGGACTGGTCGACGCTTTCCTGATGAGACTGGCGGACATCATGATCATGATGCCGGCCATCAGCGTGCTGATCGTTCTGAGCGCGCTGATCGGCGTGGAACACCTGGAGTTGGCCTTGATAATCGGCATCCTGTCCGGCTTTGGCGGCACGGGTGTGGTGCTCAAGTCGCAGGCCCTTTCCGTGGTCGTGAAGCCGTACATAGAAGCGGCCAGGACCTCAGGCGGCGGGTCTTTTCACATCATCTTCGTACACGTCGTGCCAAATCTCCTCCCCCTGTCCTTCCTGTACATGATGTTCACCGTGACCAGCGCCATCTTCTCCGAGGCGGTATTGAGCTTCCTTGGGCTCCTGGACGTGCGGATGAGTTGGGGGCTGATGATTCACACCACGGAGTCGGCCGGATACCTGCTGCAGGTCGGAGAATTCTGGTGGCTGATATTCCCTGCCAGCCTGTCGATAACGCTGCTGTGTTCGTCCTTCTACCTCGTCGGCAGGTCTCTCGATGAAGTGGTTAACCCCAGGTTGAGAAGCCGATGACCACCGAAGCGGTCCTCGTCGTCGATGACCTGAAGATGCACTACATGACCCGGGCCGGGGCCGTGCGAGCGGTCGATGGCGTGTCGTTTTCGGTCGGGCGCGGGCAGTCGCTCGGACTGGTGGGAGAATCGGGCTGCGGCAAGTCGTCCATCGCAATGACGCTGCTGAAACTGCTCCCGGACAACGCTGAACTCGTGTCTGGCAGCATCTCGCTCAACGGGGTGGACCTGGCGCCACTCGGCGAGGAAGAGATGAGGCAACACCGGTGGGACCGGATTTCCATGGTGTTCCAGGCCGCAATGAACTCGCTGGACCCGGTCTACCGGGTGGGAGACCAGATAATCGAAGCCCTGGAGGCGCACTCCGCGATGGCGCACAGGGAGGGGATGGAGCGGGTACGGGAGCTGTTCGACCTGGTGAGCCTGGACCCGAGTTTCATAATGCGGTACCCGCACGAGTACAGCGGGGGCATGAGGCAACGGGCGATCATCGCGATGGCCCTGGCGTGCGAACCCGACCTCATCGTCGCGGACGAACCGACCACCGCCCTGGACGTGATCGTCCAGGACCGCATACTACGGGAGATGAAGGACATCCAGAGGTCGCTCAACATGAGCATGATCTACATCTCCCACGACATGGCCGTGATCGCAGAGGTCTGTGACACGGTGGCGGTGATGTACGCCGGGAAGCTCGTGGAATCCGGGCCGACCACCGAGGTATACGCCAGGCCCATCCACCCGTACACGCGCGCGCTCATGTCCGCTTTTCCGAGCGTCAGGGGCGACAAACATGACCTGACCACCTTGCCGGGCGAACCTCCCAACCTCCTCGACCCGCCGGGCGGGTGCAGCTTCAACCCGCGATGCCCGTATGCGACCGACGAGTGCCGTAATTCCGAACCGCCCGTCGTGCGGCGCGGCGAACAATGGGCGGCTTGCTGGAATCCTCCGGACGTGTGATGGCATGAACGACGCAGCGAACCCAGGCGGCGCTCCAACGAATGTTTTGGTGCGTGCAGCCGACCTGTCCAAGCACTATCCACTGTCCTCAGGGTGGTTCCAGCGAAATCGCAGCTTCGTGCATGCCGTGGACGGCGTGTCCTTCGATCTCGCGGCGGGCGAGACCCTGGGGCTGGTCGGCGAGTCGGGCTGCGGGAAGTCGACCACCGGCAAGCTGCTGGTGCGGCTCATCGAGCCCACCGGCGGCCGCGTCCAATTCGACGACGGCTCGGGCGGCCTGGAGGACGTCGGGGTTCTGAAGGGCGACGCGCTGCGGGACTTCAGACGCAGGGTCCAGATGGTGTTCCAGGACCCGTACGAGTCGATGAATCCCAGGCGGACGATTTTCGATACGGTCGCCGAACCCTTGAAGATCCAGAAGATGGGTGGGCCCTTCGAACGGATGGAGCGCGTGTCGGAGACCCTTGGACTGGTGGGACTTACGCCTCCTTCTACATTCCTGTTCCGGTTTCCGCACGAGCTTTCGGGCGGCCAGCGTCAACGTGTCGCTATAGCCAGGGCGCTGGTGATGAATCCGTCTTTCGTGGTCGCCGACGAGCCCACGTCGATGCTGGATGTCTCCATCAGGACGGGCATCATGCAGCTCATGGAAGAACTGGCGGAGCGTCTCGGAATCAGCTACCTGTACATCACGCACGATCTCGCCGTCGCCAGGTACATGTGCAGCCGGATCGCGGTCATGTACCTGGGCAAAATTGTGGAAATGGGGGAGACCGAAGAAGTCCTGCAGGCGCCTGCCCACCCGTATACCAAGGCGCTCTTGTCTGCGGTCCCCGTCCCCGATCCACTGGCCGACAGACCCCCGGTCGACATCAAGGGATCGGTCTCCGTGCCGATCGATCCGCCGCCGCGATGCAGGTTCTATGACCGCTGCCCCATCGCCGACGACTTCTGCAGGGACAACGACCACCCGCCCCTGGAAGACAAAGGAAGCGGGCGACTCGCCGCCTGCTACAAGGCCTGATCGTCCGAATGACGTTCGGGATCTAACACCGGCCTGGCACTGTTATCAAATATGCCGGCCTTCCCACACACATCGTCTTACCGGCGATAGCCGGTATCCACGGTGGGGCCCGGAGGTGGGCACGCCCGACATGGCCAACTCCCATCCGGCAACCAACGCCTCACTTTCTTCACCAGGTGCAGCCTTAACAAGGCCATAGTGATTCGGAACCCGGAATGTCCCGGCACAGGGCACCCGTTTTTTTGGCTATGCTCGAGTCGGACGCGGCCCGATTTGGCCGCGACGGGAGCGACTAAATGGCCGAAACTATGGATCCCCTGAGAATCGAGACGGATGCGGACCCTTCGCTAGGCAGCGCACGCATGGTCCGGTCGGAACCGGTCGTGGCCGGCGAATTCGGCACGTGGCAACTCGTCTACACAGTCGGGCCGGCGGGCCTGGCGACCGGCGGCGCAGTGCGGATAGCGACCGACTCCGACACGGACTGGGGGTGGCCGCAGGTGGACAATCCCTCGGGGGCGGAGTACATGACGGCCGCCTGCCCGTCTGACGCTGAGGTCGCGCTCCTCGTACCGGAACACATCACCATCGTGGTGATCAACACCGGCCGGCCGCTCCTAGACGGCGAAACGGTGACCATCACATACGGCGACCGCTCCGGCGGTGGGCCGGGGTCGCGCTCCCAGACGTTCCTGGAGTCCCGCCGATACTTCTGGTTCGAGGTGGACTCCAGCGGATCAGGAACATTCGGGTACCTGCCGGAACGGCCGGAACTGGCCATTGTTGGCGGCGACGCCGACAAGCTGGTCGTGGTGGCGCCGTCCATGGCGGTAGCAGGTGAGGAATTCAGGATCAATGTCAAGGCGGAAGACCGTTGGGGGAACCCGGCGGTCGCGTATCGGGGCACGGTCAGCCTCAGCGCTCCGGGCATACGGCTAGGGGCCGCTGAGGCCCAGTTCGGCGATAACGACGGCGGTGTGATTTGGATCGAGGGGTGCCGTATCACCGAGCCCGGCGAACACCGTGTAACGGCCAGGGACGACGAGTCGGGTCTCGCGGCCGAAAGTAACCCCGTCGTCGCCATGGAGGACGAACCGGAATTGCGCCTCTACTGGGGCGACCCGCACGGCGGCCAGGTGGTGGACCCGTACAAGTTCGGAGACTTCTTCGAGTATGCACGGGATGTGGCCGGCATCCACTTCGCAGGTTTTCAGCGCAACGACCACGTGATGACCACGGGCGCCTACAAAGTCCAGCAACAGGAAGAGCGACGCCACTACGAACCTGGACGGTTCGTGCCGCTGCCGGGGTATGAATGGTCGGCGACTTCGGACATGGGCGGGCACCACAACATCTACTTCCGGCGCTTCGACCAGGCCCTAAGGCGGTGCGGGCACCGTGGCGAGGTCGACCCGTCCGACATAGATACTGACCTGCCGCACGTTACGGACATGCACGCCGAATACCGCCACACGGACGTGGTAGTCACTCCGCATGTGGGCGGGACGGCGGCCGATCTCACGTACCACGAGCCGTCGATCGAACCGGCGCTCGAGATAACTTCGACCCACGGGCAGTTCGAGTGGTTCCTGCGCGAGTCCCTCGAGCGAAAATACCGGATGGGGTTCGTGGGCGGCAGCGACTGCTACACGGGCCGACCAGGCGACGACCATCCCGGCCATCAACTGCGCCGTTACCAGAAAGCCGGGCTGACTGGCGCGTACGCCACGGGATTGAGCCTGGAGGCCGTGCTGGCTGCGATGAAGGCACGGCGGGTATATGCCACGTCCGGCGTCCGCATCGTCGCTGCGGTGTCGGCAGACGGCAACATGATGGGCGCCGAGTACTCGACGAACTCGCCCCCGGTGATCTCAGTCAAGGTGATCGGGACCGGGCCCATAGAACGGGTGGAACTATTCCGCGGGCTGGACGTGATCCACACGGAAGAACTGGCGCGTGCACCGTCGGGAGACCGTGTGCGTGTGACGTGGGAAGGTGCGAGCAGGCGCACCAGCTATTCGGGCGTAGTCTGGGACGGCTCGGTGAGCCTGGACGGCGGCAGTATTTCAGCGATGAGGAAGATACGGTTCGACAGCCCAAGGTCGGAGGTTACCGAGTCCACAGAGGACCTCGTGCGCTGGTATTCGTGGACGTGCGGTTACCGGAGCGGGCTCGTGTTGAACGTGGACGGTGGTCCGGCGACGGTTGTGACGGCGGCGATGTCGAGCGAAACGATATCGGGCGCGCGGTACGGCGGCCATGGGGAGAGCGCGCCGCAGCGGATGTCGCTCGCCCCTGCCGACGGCGTCCACATCCGCACCACCCTCGGCGCGCTGGCAGACGGCCCGCGGAAGATCGACCTCGGCGTGCTCGACCGCAAGTTCACTGTGGAATTGGAGCCCGAGCCGGGGCCGGAGCGCGTGGAGTTCGATTTCACCGACGAGTCGCCGCAGCCGGGCATCAACCCCTACTGGGTGCGCGTAACGCAGTCGGACATGGAGATGGCCTGGACGAGCCCGGTGTTCGTGGACTACGTGGCGCCGCTGTAGGGGGACCAGAGATTCTGTTGCTCTGGTCTCTTACTCCCCGTAGGCCGTTCCGGCTGTACGTATACTCAGCGGGAAGCGTGCCGAAGTCGAGTAGACGCGGAGAGAGTACTGATGAAGCCACTGCCGCGGGCATTGTCAGGGATCATCCTTCTAATTGTTGTCGCCTGCAATGGCGGCCCAGCCGACGCCCCAGTGGAGATGCCGACTTTTGCCCCCGTTCCGGCTGCCACTGCGGCTCCCCTGAAGCCTTCGCCGGTCGCACGCGCCACTGTCGCCCCGGCCGCGGGGACCGCCACTCCTGAGCACACATCGACGCCAACTGCACATCTTCAGAAACCTACACCAGTGGCGCGCGCCTCTGTCGCCCCAGTCCCGGTCACACCCGTATCTGTGACCGCCATTCCTGAACCCACATCGACACCAACCGCGGCTCCCCCGAAGCCTTCGCCGGTCGCACGCGCCACTGTCGCCCCCGTCCAGGTCACTCCCATCTCCGTGGCCGCCACTCCTGAACCCACATCGACGCTCACTGCGGTTCCACCGAAGCCTACGCCGGCCGCGCGTGCGTCTGTCGTCCCCGTCTCCGTCACCCCCGTCTCTGTGGCCGCCACTCCTGAACCCACATCGACACCCACGCCCACGCCGTTCCCTCCAGACACACCTACTCCCATGCCCACGCCAACGCCTGCACACACACCCACACCATCACCCACTCCCGGGCCGTCGCCAGACAGGGAGGCGCTGGTTGCCCTGTACGAATTCACCGGCGGGGCAGATTGGAGGAACAATGAAAACTGGCTGTCGGCGAAACCGGTTTCAGAGTGGTACGGCGTGCGTACCGATGCGACCAACCGTGTGATTAGCCTAAACCTCGGGTCGAATAACTTTCGCGGGTTACTACCGCCCGCAATCGGCGACCTCAGCAATCTGTTAAGCCTGGATCTCAGTGGAAATAGACTGACCGGTGAGATACCACCGGAACTCGGTGACCTAGTCAACCTGGAATCCGTATATGTCGCGTGGAATTTTTGGAAAGGATGTATACCATATGGCCTGTCGAACGTAGAACAGAATGACGTGCACGTACTGCGGCGACCATCGAGCTGTTCTGGAGAACTCGTCCTTGACGTTGATGGAGAACCATTGATTCACAATGATAATTTATTCGTCATGCCATTTACGGAAGACCACGTAATTGGTGAAGGTGCGTTTGATTTTCCCACGCGTTTCTATGAATACTTTAACGACGAGTTTGACATTCTGATTTTTATCCATAATTTTTATTTTCTCGAACGACAATGTAGTGATTGGTTTATATCCGCATCAAATGATGTACAAGGAATTGGCAAAAAGATAACGGTACACCCTATCTCAAGCAGGTTGCATGGTTTTGTCGGGCTATGCGCTTATGATGGAATCTCCAAGGGACCGTTGCTGCATGAAATTATGCATCGTTGGGCAAATTTCATCTTGCCGCCCTACAAGCATTGGGGTTTCAGCAGTGCCAACGGTCAACTCGGGGGATTCGACATCGCGACCCTGGTGGACCACGGGGACGGAAGGTACTCTGCCACTGTTCCTGAATTGCCAGATAACTGGACTACCCGCGACTTTGCTACTGGTGGCTACGCCACCAACTGGATACCGTATAGCCCTATTGAACTGTACCTGGCCGGCTTCATACCACCTGAAGAGGTCCCAGACATTTGGGTAGGCGAGGGTGGAACATGGCTTCGTAACGAGCGCGGTTCCATTGTTCGTGACGAACATGGGGCTCGGCTTTTCACTGTAAATCGGGTCCGGAACTACACGATCGAGCATATCATCGGGGAGCACGGCGCACGGATTCCCGACAGTTCGGTGTCTCAGAAGGAGTTCCGAGCGGCGGCAATTCTTGTGGTTTATGAGAACCAACCTGCCCTCAAATGGCAAATCGATCAAGTAAGCGATCACGTAAAGTGGTTTAGCAACCCGAGCGTGGACGGGGACGAGAATTCTTACAATTTCTACGAAGCTACCGGCGGCAGGGCCACTATTACGATGGACGGTCTCTCACAATTCCAGAAGCGCTAGAAGCAAAGTCTGGAATGCCAAACTTACGCAGGCTTGAACTACCCGTTAGGCCAGCAAGATGAGACTCTTACTCAAACTTGCGTATTGGACATGGGAGACTCATGCAGATCTTAACGTCCGCAGATGTTTGTTTTGCCGGCGACGAATTACGGTCGGGTACAAAACAGCCTCAGTTTTCCTCAGCGGTTGGGTTACACGGAAGTAAATCGTAGCGAAGGGTCTTCCGGCAACATATGGCCCGACGGCTTCGCTCAGGACAACGACGGGACTTTAAAGTCTGGAACAAACGCCGGTAAAACGGGGTTGTTAAGAATCCTCTGCCTCTTCTTCGGCTCCGTCGGCGGGTTCTCCAGGTTCGGCGGCTTCGACGTCCATTTCGTCAACAACCCCGATTTCATCTTCCTCGATGACCCTGGGCGGCTGGATCCAGGCGACGTTCTGGTTAACGTCCCCGGCAGGCTCCACGTTGGCCGGATAGCTCAGTTCGGCAACGGTTATTGAGCTATCGAGTGTCTCGAGCGCGGTGCAGTCCGCAACTATCTCGTTCGGCACGTCGAACGGGCGGGCCAACACGGTCACCTCGTATGTGCCCTGGGTCACGAACCCGGCGCCTCCGCGTGCGCCTTCAGCATCTTCCTGGTTGATGAGGACCACCGGGACCCTCACTTCGATGCGGCGGTTCGGGTCGACCCGCAGGAAATCCACGTGCCGGACCGATCCGGTGACCGGGTGCTTGTCTATTTCGCGGATCAGGGTTACGGTCTCGCCCTTCCCGTCGACAGTCACGCTGACGGGGGTGGTGTATCCGGCCGAACGCAGGACGGTCATGACTTCGCTGGACCGCGCCTGCAGTGAAAGAGGGGGGTCCGCCAGGCCGTAGACGTGGATGGGCGTTACACCTTGCCTGCGCAATGCCCGCGTCTTCTTGCCCGTAACGGTCCGGGTCTGCGCCGAGAGGACTATCTGGTCCATCGATTCAACTCCAGGGGAGCATTGAGTTGCGGCCACGCGAAAAGCGGGCCGCCGCCCGCGTTGGTCTTAAACTGAAATCGTAGCATAGTCCGGTCCGCGGACAGGTGACCAAACGGGCCGCGAACTCGGGCGCCGGGCACGCTGGTGATATACTCGGAGCCACTGTCGAACTGGCGACGTAACCCCGGCCCAAAGGCGCCACCGTGCTTATTCCGATGAAGGTGGACTATGGCGTCAGGACCCTTGTGTTCCTGGCCCAACGCACCACGGCCCGCTACGTGCCCGCCAGCGAAATCGCCCGCTCCCAGCACATTCCCGAGCCGTACCTGCTGCGCGTGTGCTCCGAACTGCAAAAGGCAGGGCTCATCGAGTCACGCAGGGGTCCGTCCGGCGGCCACAAGCTGGCACGGTCTGCAGAAGACATCACCGTCGCGGACGTCGTGTCATCGCTGGACCATTCCCTGGCCCCCACGGACTGCGTGGAGGAGCCGGACGAATGCCGGCTCTCCGGCGCGTGTTCGCAGCGCGAGATGTGGGTGGACGTCGAGAAGGTACTGGTAGACCACCTGACCAAGGTGCAGGTCAGCCAGTTGGCCCGCAAACAATCGTCGCTTGTCACTCCGATTGACCCACTGGCTTCCGGCGCCCCGGCGGCAAATTGATCGCCCGATGCTCCCTGTTGGAGCGAACTTCATCTAATTCTCTTAGAGCATTGGCCATAGTCTGCACTTATACATCGGGCATCCATGTTGGCCGTCGCACTTTTCGCTAAACTTGAATTTGCTCCCGGAACAGTAGAACGAAAATCCGAGGAATGAGGGACGCAATGGCCATCGATAAGCCACTGACACCGGGCCAGGTCCAGCGGTACAGCCGACATCTCATAATGCCCAACGTGGGCAGCGCCGGCCAACGGAAAATGCTCGGCTCTCGGGTCCTCGTGGTTGGCGCCGGCGGTCTGGGCTCCCCCGTCGCGCTCTACCTGTCCCTGGCCGGTATCGGGACCATCGGAATCGTCGACTTCGACACCGTAGACGTGTCAAACCTGCAGCGGCAAATCCTGCACCAGGACAAGGACGTTGGAAGGCGTAAGGTGGAGTCGGCCAAGGAGACTCTGCTCTCCTATAACCCCGACCTCAACGTCGAAATCCACGAGGCGCCGATCAACGCCGAGAACGCGATGGAGATCATCCCGAACTACGACGTAATCGTGAACGGGGCCGACAACTTCGCGACGAGGTACCTGGTGAACGACGCCGCCTACCTTTCGGGCAAGCCGCTGGTGGACGGCAGCATCCTGGTATTCGACGGGCAGGCAACTACTTACATCCCCGGCCAGGGCTGCTACCGCTGCCTGTTCCCAGACCCGCCGCCGCCCGGCGAGGTGCCGAACTGCGCCGAGGCCGGCGTCATTGGCGCGTTGCCAGGGCTCGTCGGTTCGATTCAAGCCATCGAGACCGTCAAGATCGTCATGGAAATCGGTGAGACGCTAACCAGCCGGTTGCTCCTCATCGACGCCTTGACCATGGAATTCAGGGAAGTCAAGGTCAGGCGCGACCCGGGTTGCAAACTCTGCGGTCTCGACCCTGAAGTCACCGAACTCATCGACTACGAGATATTCTGTGGAGTGGCGCCTCCTACGGCCGAGTTGGAGACGGCCGGAGCAGCGGCGCGCTAGGCGGAAACGCAGAAGCGTACGGGGCCCCGGCAAGTCACGAAACCCGGGGCCTTTTCATGCTCCCGAACTTACCTGCAATCAGCCGGACGACTGAAATAAGTTGACGATCAGAAACACTCCTGCCAGCGCCGTCAAACGCGACATCATCGACGCCGTGGGCAACACGCCGTTGGTGGAGGTGCCCGGCCTGAGCCCCAACGAGCAGGTGAGAATCTTCGCCAAGCTGGAAGGTCACAACCCCACCGGTTCGGTCAAGGACCGAATCGCCAAGTCCATGATCGAGCACGCCGAGGCCGATGGACGGCTTCAACCGGGCGCAACGATACTCGAACCCACCAGCGGGAACACCGGCATCGGCCTGGCCATGGTCGGCCGGATCAAGGGCTACGACGTAAAAGTGGTCATGCCGGCGAGCGTAGGAGCGGAGCGTGTGGGGATCCTGGAGGCTTACGGCGCCGAGATCATCTACTCCGACGCCGACAAGGGGACGAACGAGTCGATCCTCGTTGCCGAGCAGATCGCCCTCGAAAACCCGTCGTGGTTCATGCCATACCAGTACGCCAGCGAGGCCAACCCGCTGGCCCACTACGAGACAACCGGGCCGGAAATAGTCCGCGATCTGCCGGACGTGGACGTGTTCATAGCCGGTCTGGGCACGGGCGGCACGCTGATGGGCACGGGCAGGGCGCTACGGGAGCACAACCCCAAAGTGCAGATCGTCGCCACCGCGCCGCACCCCGACGACGTCGTACAGGGACTGCGGTCCATCGAACACGGCTTCATCCCGCCGATATTGGACTTGGACGAACTCGACGGCCGGATACTCGTCGAGGCGGAAGAGGCCTTCTACTACACCAAGTGGCTGCTCACGGGCGCGGGCATCTTTGCCGGGGTGTCTTCAGGCGCCGTAGCTGCGACCGCCCGCAAGGTGGCTGGTAAGCTGGACAGCGGCAACATCGTCTGCCTGTTCGCAGACGCCGGGTGGAAGTACCTGTCGTCCGGGGTCTACACCATGGACTGGAAGGACATCCAGTCGGAGATTTCCGGCAAGGTCTGGTGGTAGGGACCGATTCGGTTCAGGGGCGGGGGCACCCTTAACCCACCCCCTCCGCGCGGCTTTCAAACGCCGTCGGCGCTACGGCCTGATGAATTCGTAGGTGTCGAGCGGGTAAATCTCGTCGTTCAGGGGATTTACGCCGATGCCCCCTGCCAGGAAAATCCTCCCGTCCGGCAGAAGCGTCGCTGAGTGGTCGTATCGCGGCTCCGCCAGGTCCGGGCCCGGTGACCAACTGTCTGTAAAGGGATCGAAAATCTCCGTGGTCGAGTGAGGTTCGTTCGTTTCTGGCGCCGGGTTTTCGCCGCCTACCGCGAGCACTCGCCCATCGGGCAGAAGCGTCAAACTGTGAAAGATACGAGGGTCCTGCATGGGTCCGGTCAGCGACCATGTGCCTGCGGCCGGGTCGTAAACCTCGGACGTTGGCTCAGGCGCGTCGGCATTCAGGTCCGACACGCCGGTCACCAGCACCCTGCCGTCCGCGAGCGCGACCGCGACCGGAAATGACTGCGGGAAGTTCATGCTCCCCGTAAGTGTCCACTCGTTGGTCTCCGGGTCGTATATCTCAGCTCGATCTGCGGCGTCGAAGTTGAGGGCCCTCCCGCCTGCTGCCAGGACCCTCCCGTCGCCCATCAAGACGACCGCCTGGTACTCATGGGTTACGTTCATGTTCGGCGCCTGCTGCCACTCGCCGGTCGCCGGGTCGTAAACCTCTACCGTTGCCCCGATCTGATACGACTGCCCGCGAACGATGAAACCGCCCGTTACCAGTACGCGGCCATCGTCAAGCAACACCAACTCGGGCACCCCGCGGGCGAGAGGATTGGGGGGTAAGTCCGTCCAGGAGTTTGCACCCTGATCCAAGACGACCCTGGACCCTGAGACACTATCGCCTCCCTCGAAAATCCCGATGCCCAGCACCCTGCCGTCGGCCAGCTTGATGCTCGAGGCGTACATGCCGGGGCCGGTCGTCGAAAGGCCGTCGAACGATCCTGCCAGTCCCCAGGTGGCAGTCTCAAAGTCGAAGGTCTGCACGACGGGTACAGGTTCGGAAGCGATGAAATTGTTGTTTGCGACACCGGTGAATCCGCCCACGACGAGGACTCGGCCATCGTCAAGCAGTGTTGCCTTGTGCCCAAACCGGGGAGACAAGAGACGGGGCGTCACGATATCGACACCCCTCCCGTGGTCGAAAAATTTCACGGTCAGCCGCGCCGGGCCGGTCTTGGCCTCGATACCGTCGACCAATCCAGACAAGCCGGCAAGATTGAAATTCCCTTCGGCCTCCACTTTTCTTAGCAGGCCGTCTACGACACCGATCCAGTAAACGACGGCGAGGGGTCCGTCCGCGTGGGTCCGGTCCACGTCCAGCTTGACCGATATGACGTGGGTTTCGACACCGTCAAGGACTGCGGTGCCCATCAATGACAATTGCCCGTAGGCCTCCGAATCGGCCAGTTGGTCCGGGTTGAAGCCGAAGAGCACGCTGGGATTGGCGAATGCCAGGAACGGCGGAGCGTGGTCCAGATCGGCCCAACCGGTGGTCGACGCATCGAAGACGTAGCCCTTGTCGGCAACGATCACCTTCGTCTCGACCGTCTCGGCGGGGGCGGCGACCGTAACGGTGGCGGAACTGTAGTTGAACAGGCCTTCCCCAACATAGGTCAGCAAGACTTCGCTGCCATCGATGTTCACGGTGACGTCCACTTCGAAGGCGAACCCCCTGGGGTCATCCATCTGGTCTCTCGACTCGTTGATGATGCGGAACGCCGGCCCCGGCGTGGGCGTGGCAGTCGGGGTGGGAGTACTCGTGGGGAACGGGATGTTCGATGCCGGAATCGCCTCCGACACCGGGGTTCCGGTAGGGGACAGAGTCGGTGTTGGCGGACCCGGGGCCAGGGTTGGGGTCGCGGCGGTCGCAGGCGTGGTGGTTGGAACTGGCGAGGGCGAGGGGACCGGGGTTGAATCGGCGCCGGCAGTGCACGCGATGCCGATCGCCACCACAAGGGCGAGACCCAGCCATATGACCGCCAACTTCACTGTCGTCGCCCCTCTTGACCTGGTCTACAGCGCGCGCTGGATCGTCCGATGTCAGGCCGGATCGCTCGCAGCCGCGAATCCGCGTCGGCCGCCATGTTGGACGTAACCGCTACGGTATACGGTCGAAGCCGGTGTAAGCGCGCACCGGTTCGGGAATTTCGATCGACCCGTCCGGACGGACTCCGTTTTCGAGTACCGCTATCAGCATGCGCGGCATGCCGAACGCAGAGCCGTTCAGCGTGTGCGGGAACCTCGTCCGCGCGCCGCGTTCGGGCCGGTAGCGGGTGTTGTTTCGCCTCGCCTGGAAGTCGGTGCACGTTGAAATCGAGCTGACCTCCAACCACTCCTCCGAACCGGTCGCCCACACCTCGATGTCGTAGGTCTTCGCCGACTGAAAGCCCAGGTCGCCCGCGCACAGCGCAACGACGCGGTGAGACAGGCCCAGCCGATCGCAGAGGGTGGTGGCGTCCTCCAGCATCTCTTCCAGGGCCTGGTCCGAGTCCTCCGGCTCCACGAAACGAAACGTCTCCACTTTTTCGAACTGGTGCAGCCGCTTGATGCCGCGTACGTCTCGCCCGGCTGCGGTGTGCTCCTTGCGGAAGCACGGGGTCCACGCGACGTACTTCAACGGCAAGACGTGCGGCTCGATGATCTGCCCCTGGTGCAGTCCGTTCAGCCCAACCTCGGCGGTCGGCACCAGCCAGAGGTCGGTCTCTTCGTCCCGGTACAGGTTGTCCTTGAACTTGGGCAGGTTTCCCGAGCCCGTCATCGTGTCGGGCCGGACCAGGAGCGGAGGCTCGATTTCCGTGTATCCGAACTCTTCGGTGAGTGAATCGAGCAGCCAGCTTGCCAGGGCGCGGTGCAGTCGCGCCCCCTTGCCCTTGAGCACGTAGAAGCGGGCGCCGGAGATCCGCGCGCCGGCCTCCATGTCGATGATCCCGAACTCTTCCCCCAACTCCCACTGTGGCTTTGCCGCAGGATTGGGTACGGGATCGCGCCCGGAACTGACGAGCACGTTCGCGTCCTCGTCGAGCCCGTCGGGGACCGACTCGAGGGGCAGGTTGGGCAGGGATAGAAGGATTTCGTCTAGGGATTCCTGGACCGAACCGAGTTCCGCCTCGATCTCCCTGATGCGTTGCCCCACCGTGCGCATCTCCGACTTCTCTTCTTCGGTTGGCGGCCGTTTTTCCCGGCCTATCGCCCTGCTGACCTCATTGCGCTTTGCCCTGATCGTCTCCGTTTCGTGGATCAATTCCCGGCGTTGCCCGTCGAGCGCGAGCACGTCATCGAGCGGCGGGGCTTCGCCGCGGCGCTTCAACCCGGCTCGCACGGTTTCTATGTCGTTAACTATTTGTTCGAGGCTAAGCATTTCTTATGAGGACACCCGTTTTCGATTGCCGGGCCTAAAAGAGTAACCACGTCGTTCGTAGCCAACGCGGTCGGGTTTGAGACCCGACCCTACTAGTCCAGTTCGTCCACCCGATTCGAAGATCGCGAACACGTTACGCTCTCATTTGGGGGAACAGGAGCACTTCTCTGATCGAGTCCTCCCCGGCGATCAGCATTGCGAGCCGGTCGATCCCCATGCCGAGGCCGCCGGTGGGCGGCATACCGTGCTCCACCGCCACAAGGAAGTCCTCGTCCAGCCTGTCGGTCTCATCTTCGCCGTAGTCTAGTCGCAAGCGTTCCTGTTCCTCGAAACGCTCCCTCTGGTCTACCGGGTCATTCAGTTCGGTGAACGCATTCGCCAGTTCGCTGCCCATCACGAACGCCTCGAAGCGCTCCACTATGCCGTCTGTTCCAGGCTTGCGCTTGGCGAGGGGCGACATTGCCACCGGGTAGTCGACGAGGAACGCCGGTTGAACGATATGTGGCTCCACGCTGGTCGAAATAACCTTGTCGAGCAGGCGGCCCCACGTCGAACCGGGCTCAACGTGGATGTCCCGTTCGCGCATGGCAGCGGCGAGGGTCACCGCGTCGCGATGCTCGAGGAAGTCGATCCCCGTCCTCTTGATGATCTCGGTCCGCAGGTCCAGCCTTGGCCACGGAGGGGACAGATCAATATCCGGACCTTTGCCGCTGTTCGACTCAATAACGGCCGAACCGGTGACTTCCGTGGCGATGGTCGACACCATCTGTTCCACCATCTCCATGACATCCGAGTAGTCGGCGAACGCCTCGTAACTTTCCAGCGTGGTGAACTCCGGGTTGTGATCGTGGTCGATGCCCTCGTTCCTGAATATGCGGCCGATCTCGAAGACCTTTTCCATGCCGCCGACTATGAGCCGCTTCAGGTACAACTCGGTGGCGATACGCAGGTAGAGATCCCTGCTGAGCGCGTTGTGATGCGTCTCGAACGGACGCGCCATCGCCCCGGCGGCCACCGGCACGAGGATCGGCGTTTCGACTTCCAGGAAACCGCGTCCGTGCAAAAACAGCCGCATTTGGGCCACGACCTCGGACCTGAGACGCGCGTTTCGGACTGCCCGATCGTTCGCAATCAAGTCGAGATAGCGTTGCCTGTACCGCGCTTCGGTGTCGCGCAAGCCCGCCCATTTGTCGGGGAGCGGTCTCAAAGCCTTGGCCAGCATTTCGACCTCGCGGGCCTCGACGCTCACCTCACCCCTGCGGGTGCGGAACACCGGCCCCGCCACCCCGATGAAATCACCGAGGTCCGTCAATTCCACGAGTTCGTAGTTCTCGCCGAGCAGGTCTGCCCGCAGATGGACCTGTATGCGGCCGGAACCGTCCTGCACATCCATGAACGACGCCTTGCCCATCCCGCGGCGCGCCATGATCCTGCCGGCTATCCGAACGTCGCCGGTCCTGGGATCCTCCGCACCATCTTCGACATCGAGCGCTTCGAACAACTGGCGCGACTCTGCCACCGAGTGGGTGCGATCGTATCGTGCGGGATATGGATCTATGCCGAGCGAGCGAGCCGTTTCCAGCTTGTCGAGCCGCGCCTGGGTCAGCCGGTGTTCGTCGTGGCCCGGCGGCTCTGTTTGTTCCTCGGTGGTGGGCATGGCAATCGCAGTGGTGGGAAGCCTGTCCGCGGCTTCCGTCCGGCGTAACATCAATTCTAGTCCGCGGGCGCGGCCGCGCAACTACGATCAGGTGAACCTTTCAGGCGACGCGCAGCAAGTGGATTTGTGGAAATCGATCCAAACCCGCAGCGCGCGCTTGTTGCGGTAAGGCGACGTTGATCTGAATAATCCGAATTGTCCGGACGACGCGCCTCTGCTCGGAATTGTCGTCGCCGCTGGAGCGGATAACACGCGTCGGCGGCGGTTGAACGGCCAATTCTTCGTTAGGGGCGCTGCCGGAAGGGCAGAACTACAACGATGCCAGTCAAGCGCGGGGCCCGAGGGGGCCGTAAACGGCACGAGACGAGAGACCGCCTGCGACCCACCACCGGCAGGGTGTTGGGCGCGCTGTTTTCGATGCTCGGACCTGGCGGCGCCGAGGGCATGAACGTAGCGGACCTATATGCCGGTACGGGAGCGTTTGGCATTGCCGCGCTGCGCAAGGGCGCAGAGCGGGCGTTGTTCATAGAGCGTGACAGGAAACTTTGTGGACGCATCGAGGAGGCGTTAGAAAAGGGGGGATTCTCCGAAAGGGCTACGGTCCGACAGGGTGACACCATCACCGTGCTCGGCCGGGTCGATAGCAGGTTCGATCTCGTGTTTGCCGATCCGCCATACAGGCTCAACCCATTTGAACCGCTGCTCGGACGATTGTCCGGCCGCGGGATGCTGGAGCGAAACGCTGTGGTCTACCTCGAGCACTCGTCTCGAACGACGTTGCCGGACACCCTGCCGGGGGTCGCGATAGTCTCCCGCCGGGTTTACGGCGACTCCGCCGTCAGCGTTTACCGAAACGCCGAAAAACCGGCTGAGGCATCGTCGGGAGGTCCGGATTGTTCTTAGTAAGGGCGGTATACCCCGGCACTTTCGATCCGGTCACAAACGGCCATGTCGACATCGTCGAGAGATCGGCACGGGTATTTGACGAAGTGGTGGTAGCGGTCTACATCGATCCGCCTAAGTCACTGATGTTTTCGGTGGACGAAAGGGTGGAGATGGTCCGCGCGGCCGTCAGTCACGTTCCGAACACGGAGGTACAGCCCTTCGGTGGGCTGCTGGTCGAATTGGCGGGCCGCGTTCGCGCTAACGTCATCGTGAGGGGCCTGCGTATCGGCAGCGATTTCGAGTACGAACGGGAGATGGCCCTCATGAACCGGCGGTTGCTGCCGGACGTTGAGACGGCTTGCCTGTTAAGCTCCCTCGAGTACCAGTTCGTCAGTTCCACAAGGGTGAAGGAAATCGCGGCGTTGGGTGGAGACGTCAGCGAGTTCATACCGGCCCACGTCGTGGACCCCCTTTATCAACGTCTTAAACTCACTCCCCCATCAAACCTTTGAACCAAAAAAACGGTAACGGTCCGGATTCATAAAACGGAGGCAGAAATGTCAATCGGACAACACTTGGACAACATCGAGGCGATGGCCAACTCTGGTCGGGTACGCGGCACGGCCCGCACTCTGGTGAACATCGAGGAAATCACAGAGGCCCTGAACGAGGCCAGGAGCGCCCTGCCCGACTACATCAAAGAGGCAGAGGCAGTCCTGAGGCAGAAGGAAGCCATCCTGAAGCAGGCCGAACTGGAAGCGCGCCGGATCCGGACCTACGCCGATGAAGAGGCCACCACGATTCGCACCCTCGCCGAAGAGCAGAGCAACGCGTCTCTGAGTTCGGCCAGGGAGCAGTCCCGCAAGATGATCGACCAGACCGAGGTGATCAAGGTGTCTGAGGAAGAGGCCGACGAGATCATCCAGAAGGCCGAGAAGCGGGCCGCCGCCATCATCGCCAAGGGCGAGTCACGGGCGAACTCGATCATCGCGGCGTCGGAAATGGAAGCCGATGAGCGACGCCAGGGCGCCGACAACTACGCACGGGAAGTCCTGTTCGGCCTCGAAGAACGCATCGCCGACACGCTTGGCCAGGTGCGGACCGGGATCGACACGCTCAGCGCTCCGTCCGAGAAGTCGTCCGTAAGCTCCTCGATCAACTAACCCTCCGTCGCCCGCAAGACGAATGTCCCTGCCCCCGGTCTTCCGGGGGCAGGCGGGCTTTACCCCAATTGACGGGTAATTGATCGCGACGCCAGAATCACCCGGTCAGCGTTAACCCGGAGGATGTCTGATTGGCCCCCGGCCGATTACGAAACGGCATCGCGCCGGTCGCCGCGCCCAAACGCACATGGCTGGGTAACCGATTACCCGTTAGCACGCAGTCCCCAATTCCTTACTACCTCCCGTCTTGAGGACCTGGACTGGTACGCTGGCGTTCGTATGTCGCGACGCAAAAACACGAGGCCGCTGCTGCTCGTCATGGACGGACCCGCAATGGTCTTCCAGGCGTGGTTCTCAACCCCGCCGAGGCTGAGCGTCGACTCTGGTCTGGACACACGCGGCGCTTTTGGCTTCCTGAACGCGTTCCACATGCTCCTGTGGGACCACGAGCCGACACACGTGGCGCTCACGCTTGACCCGGCGCCACCCACATTTCGCCATGAACTGTTTCCTGAGTACAAGGCGAACCGGCCGCCCCCCGATCCGGAGATTCTCGAACAGTTCCCCGTGGTCCGGAAGATCATGCAAGCGTACCGGGTGCCGGTGTTCGAACTCGAGGGGTTCGAGGCTGACGACCTCATCGGCACGATTTGCACACATGCCGAAAACGAGGACATCGACACACTCATCGCTACTAACGACACGGACCAACTCCAACTGGTGTCGCGCCGTGTCAAGTTGCTCACATACAGGTACACCGGCTGGTCCGGCGACTACATCACCGTCGTAAACGACGTGAAGGCGGTGAAGGAACGGTATGACGGCCTTGGACCGGAATATGTGCCGGACTTGAAGGCGCTGGAAGGCGACTCCTCGGACAACATCCCCGGCGTGCGGGGCGTGGGCAGGAAGGCAGCCCACGCCGTCTTGTCAAACTTCGGACGGCTCGAACAGGTCTACGAGAATCTCGAACGCGTCCCACACATCGAAGGACTACGCGGGGCGAGGCGGGTGCGCAACCTGCTGGAAGAGCAACGGCGGACCGCTTTCGAATTCAGGAAGCTCACAACCATCGTCCGGGACGTGCCGCTGGGCTTCAACTTCGCAGAGGCCGAGTTCGGAAACTACGATGAGGACGAGGTGGATGCAGTGCTCGAGGAACTCGAATTCGCCGAGCGTTACTAGCACTCGCCAAGTCCCTGACTCGACACCCGCTGAATCACGGGCAGCCGCGCATCCTGTGTAACCCTACTTCCTCACCTCACCCCATCTTGCGCCCATGACAGACGCCCTTACGCGTGGTCGTCCGTCAACAGTCCCACGCATGCCCAGCCCCCTGTCTATAATCCGACTCACCGCCCCAACTCACCACACACGCGATTCAATGTCCCAGTCAAAACAACCCCTGTTGCTCGTCATGGATGGCCACGCCATGGTGTTCAGGGCGTGGTTCTCCATACCGGAACGGTTGAGCACGTCGACCGGCAAGGACACCCGCGGCGCGTACGGATTCCTAAACACGTTTCTGAAGGTCATCCGGGAACACACCCCCACACACGTGGCTCTCACGCTGGATACGCGCGCTCCCACCTTTCGGGACGAGATGTACCCGCAGTACAAGGCACACCGGCCGCCCACCGACCCTGAGCTGCACGAGCAGATTCCCATGATCAAGTCCATCATGGAAGCGTTCCGGGTCCCGGTACTCGAGATGGACGGGTATGAGGCCGACGACATCGTCGGCACGCTGTGCGCGCGGGCCGAGAACCAGGGCATCGAAACCCTCATCGTCACGGGCGACGCGGACCAACTGCAGTTGGTGACGCCGCACGTCAGGCTCCTCATGTACTCCGGGTTCGGAGACACCCGCGTGTACGACGTGGCAGCGGTGGAAGAACGGTACGAAGGTCTAGGACCGGAGTTCGTGCCGGACATCAAGGCTCTCGAAGGGGACCCGTCGGACAACATCCCCGGCGTGCCGGGCGTGGGCAAGAAGGCGGCGCACGCCGTCCTGTCGAGTTTCGGGAGGCTCGAACAGGTATACGAGCAACTGGAGCGCGTGCCGGAGATCAAGGGCCTCCGCGGGGCCAAGCGTGTGCGCAACCTCCTGGAAGAACACCGGCAGACGGCATTCGACGGCAAGGTACTCACCACCATCGTGCGAAACGTGCCGGTGGAATTCGACTTCAAGAACGCCGAGTTCTGGAACTACGACCGCGACGAGGTGGTCAGGGCGCTCCTGGACCTGGAATTCAGGACCATCACACGAAACGTGCCGCACCCCGACGCCCCACAAGGGCAGGACGGAAGCGCGCAACTCATGCTTGGCGACGTTCCTGAGGAGCCAGCCACTGCCATTGAAGAGAAGGCGGTCGACACGGACTACCGCACCGTGACCACCCTCGGGCAACTCCAGGAAATGGTCGCTGAACTGTCGACACCAGCCGGATTCGCATTCGACACCGAAACGACCGGGACCGACCCGATGAGAAGCGAACTGGTGGGGCTTTCTTTCTCGAACAGTGCCGGCAAAGGCTGGTACGTGCCGGTCGGCCACAACGAGGGCGAGCAGATCGACATCTCGGAAGCCCTCGCCATCCTGCGGCCCCTGTTCGAAGACGAGGCCGTGCCCAAGTCGGCCCACAACGCCAACTACGACCTGATGGTCCTCGAAGAGGTCGGCATCCACGTACGAAGCCTCGACTTCGACACGATGATCGCAGCGGCGCTCACCGGCCGACGGGCGATCGGCCTGAAACAGCTCGCCCTCGACTTCTTCCAGGTCGAAATGACGCCAATCACGGACCTCATCGGCACAGGCCGCAAGCAGATCACCATGGCGGAAACGGTGGTGGATCAGGCAGCGGACTACGCGGCAGCCGACGCAGATATGACGTGGCGGTTGCGGGAACACCTTGCGCCGAAGGTCGACGAGGAAAGCCAGCAGTCGGTGATGAATGAGATCGAGATGCCGTTGCTGCCGGTCATCGTCCGCATGCAGCGAAACGGAATCCTGATAGACCGTTCAGCGTTGGCGGAGATGTCGGAGGAGTTGGGCGGCGAACTCGCCTCCCTCGAAAACCACGCCCGGAACGAGGTGATGGCGGGGCGCGAGTTCAACCTGAAGTCCAACCGGCAACTGGCGGACATCCTGATCGGTGAATTGGGCGCGCCAAAAACCCGCAGAACGAAGACCGGCTACTCGATGGACGCCAACGCGCTCGAGGGAATGCTCCAAAAGGAGGATCTCGATCCACGCGCATACGAACTGGTGCGGGACGTCCTGCGATTCCGGGAGCTTTCCAAGCTCAAGTCCACCTATGTAGATGCCCTGCCACTGATGGTCAACCCCCGCACAGGGCGCGTGCACACGTCGTTCAACCAGGTCGGCTCGGCCACCGGGCGACTTTCGAGCACCGACCCGAACGTGCAGAACATCCCGGTACGTACTGAACTCGGCCGGCGAGTCCGTTCCGCGTTCGTGTCCGACCACGAGAACGGTTGGTCGCTCCTGGCTGCCGACTACTCGCAAATCGAACTGCGCATACTGGCCCATATGTCGGAAGAGCCGGGGCTGCTGGCGGCGTTCCGGGCCGGCGAGGACATCCACGACGCCACGGCGCGGGCCATGTACGGCGAACTCGAGGTCACGTCGGAACAGCGCCGCATCGCCAAGATCCTGAATTTCGGCGTCATCTACGGCCTCGGCGCACACGGCGTGGCCATGCAGACCGACCTTTCTCGCGCACAGGGGCGGGAATTCATCGACCTCTACTTCGGCAAGTACCCGGGGATCAGGGACTATGTCGATTCGATGAAAGAAGACGCAAGGAGTAGGGGCTATGCCCAGACGCTTTCCGGCAGGCGGCGCTGGCTGCCTGATTTGAACTCTCGCCAGCGGATGCACCGCGCCGCCGCGGAACGAGTGGCGATCAACATGCCGATCCAGGGCACCGCCGCCGACATCGCAAAGATCGCCATGATCAACATCGACCGGGAGATGTCAGAGCGGAGGTTGCGTTCCCGCATGAGCATCCAGGTGCACGACGAACTGATCTTCGAAGTGGCGCCCGGCGAAATGGAAGAGATGACCGGACTGGTCACGGAGCTAATGCCCGCCGCCATGGACCTGGCAGTCCCGCTGAACGTCGAGGTCAAGTCCGGCGATTCCTGGGGCCACATGGATTAGGCGGCGCCCTACATCCTCGACGAATTCCAATGCCCGAACTGCCCGAGGTCGAGTCGCTCCGGCGCTATCTCGAGTCTGAACGGGTCCCCGGCCGCGTGATCACTTCCGCGATTGCTGACTGGCCCGGCGTGGAAAACTCCCGCGACGGCGCGGCCGGGCTCTCCAAACTGCCTGGCCGGAGAATAATGGCGGTGAAGCGACGCGGCAAGCAACTGGTTTTGCCGCTGGACCGCGGCGTTCTCGGCCTCCACATGGGCATGACCGGCAGGTTGGTCATACTGGGTCCGGACGAAGAGCCGCTGCGGTACACGCGGTACACGTTCTTGCTCGATGACGGGCGGCGCATCGAACTCGACGACGTCCGCCGGTGGGCCGGGGCCGTAATCGCCGGATCGGAGGACGAACTGACCGGCCGGCTCGGGCCCGACGCCATCGACCCCGCGTTCACCGGCGAGATGTTCGCTGATCGGGTCGCAGGCCGGGGATCGGCTATCAAGTCCCTGCTCATGGACCAGTCGATACTCGCCGGCGTCGGGAACATCTACGCCGACGAAGCCCTGCTTCGGTCCGGGATATCGCCGGCCCGCCGGGCACACCGAATATCACGCGCGAGGCTGGAAAGCTTACATGAGGAACTTTCGGACGTTTTGAATGAAGCCATCGGCTTTATCGCCGCCAATCCCGACGAGCACGGCGCGCCATACGTCGTCGACGCCTACGACGGGCGCATGCGCCTAATCCGCAAGCGCGGTTCAGCGTGTCCGGCATGCCGCGCGCCGATCAGGTCGCGCAAATTCGGGGGACGGACGGCATACTACTGCCCGCGGTGCCAGCACTGAGAGTCTGCACGAAGTGGTGATGGGATCACCATCACCTGCGACGACCGGCACCGTACGTATCGGCCATCGCCGTGACTTGTAACATTTGTCTTGAGGAGATTCGGAGGAACAACACATGCAGAGCGACGCGACCACGGTGGAAGAGTACCTGGCCGAACTCGAACCCGACCGGAAGGAGCCGGTCTCAGCCCTTCGGGACGTGATCCTGGAGAACCTGCCCGACGGGTACGAAGAGGTCATGCAGTACGGCATGATCTCATACGTCGTCCCGACATCCATTTTGGCCGATACTTACAACGGCCAACCGCTGATGTATGCCGCGCTGGCATCGCAAAAGCGGCACATGTCCCTGTATCTGACTAACGTATACGGCGACGAAGGCTCCGCGGAGTGGTTCAGAAAGCGCTACGCCGAGTCCGGCAAGAAGCTGAACATGGGCAAGTCGTGCGTGCGCTTCAGAAAGCTCGAAGACTTGCCCCTGGAAGTCGTCGGCGAGGCGATCGCGCTGACGCCAATGGACGAGTTCCTGGAAATCTACCGCGCCTCCCGGGTCGGCCGCCGCAAGTAGCCAGCGGGACACCATCACTAACAACGGGTGTGGTCTCGGAGGGCCACCAGCCGTACGGCGGTCGCGCCTGGACTTCGCCGATGCCGTTGCTGGCGATACAGCGATCACGGCCTACCGCGACTAAACTTGAATACACGCACGGAGGGGTGGCAGAGCGGTTGAATGCGCCGGTCTTGAAAACCGGTATGCCGGCAACGGCATCGCGGGTTCGAATCCCGCCCCCTCCGCCAGCAGACGGCTATGCCGCCGGTCCCGCGTGATCAGCGCCTCTTTTTCGTAAACCCGGATTCCTGCTCGCATAGCGCTGGCCTTCCGTAAGTCACTGAGCCGTCGGCCCTTATGACGGGTCTGGATTGGCTCGACGGTTCGAGCAAGCGCCGGGCAGTTAGGCGGAATCCCCCGCACGGGGCGCGCGCATGACCCTGATCCCAAAAGTCTCTCGCGGATGGCTTACCGCATCTCTCGTTGGAGAGGACAAGGGTGATGGCATCACGTGCGGCCCAGGCACAGAAATAGCAATTGGCAGGTTCGAATATGCCGACTCATACGATAGTAACAAAAGATCACAATATTTGGGGCATTAGTTACATAACGGCAACACCATTGGTGATAAGTTGTTTTCCTGGTCTGCCCAAGTGCAGAAAGTATGGGGTTGTCTCTTGAATGACACCATGCCGGCGTGGCCGCATTGAGGGCGGGCTGAGGCCGCGAAAGGACTTACGGTCGAGGCACCCTGCGAGTAGGTGTCCGACCCTGCGCCGGAGCCGACCTCCGAAACCGAGCCCGCGTTCGAACCGGCATCGTTCGATTGCCCAGCTACGTGCCGCCACGGATCGGCTCTTCGCCGGTTGGAGATCGCCCGCGTGACGTCGAACGTCAGTCCTCCTCAATAAAGCGGCAGTTGGAAGGTGAGGACTCGAAAGATCAAAGTGTTTTCGGAACCGGTTATGAGCACCGTCGCAATACAAACGCGGTCCGCCAAGAATTCGCCGGCTGACACAGCATGACTACAGAAGGTCCGGGGATGCAAGTCTTGCGCAGTCCCGCGGTCGACTCCACGGAAGTCGATAGGCTGAGGCGCGAGGTTGAATCGTTGCGAAGCCGCCTCGCCAAGCTGGACGTGGCCTCGCTCGGGATCGCCGGAAGCCTTGAGATCGACATGGTCCTGCAGTCGATTCTCGAAGCGTCCCGCCTCCTTACCGGCGCTCGCTATGGCGCAATATTGACATTCGACGACTCCGGAAAAGTAGAGAAATTCATCACCTCTGGAATCACCGAGAAGGAGCGGCGGATAGATGGTGCGCCTCGAGGGCTGGGAATCCTCGGGTATCTGAATGAGATCGTGGAACCGCTGAGACTGTCCGACATCAGCAGTCACCCCAAGTCAGTTGGCTTTCCCGACAATCACCCGCCTATGACGAGCTTTCTGGGGATTCCCATGCTTCTAGGAGGCGAGCGCTTTGGCAGCATCTACCTCGCCGATAAAGAGGGAGGCGGAGAGTTCACGGCGGAAGACGAGTTGAGTTTACAGGCGTTCGCCGCCCAGGGAGCCGCGGCCATCGCCCATGATCGTATTGACGGCTCGGAGATTCGCGCCCGGGCCGATCTGGAGGCGTTGTTGGACATCGCTCCCGTCGCGGTGATGGTCTTCGACGCGAAGACGCGTGAGTTGCTGTCCCTGAACTCGGAGGCGAGGCGCATCGTGTACGGCCAGAGGGTGCCTGACCGCACACAGGCGGGCATGCTGAGCGTCCTGAGCTTTCGCCGGCCAAACGGTCAGGACTTTCCGGTCGAAGAGTTCGCGACCGAGAGGGCCATTGCCAGCGGCGAGACGGTTCGCGCCGTGGAAATGGAAATCCATCTTCCAGATGGCAAGGCCATACCGGTGCTTAGCAGCGCCGTCCCAATTCGCTCGGAAGACGGAGAGATCGTGAGAGTCGTTTCCACGCTCCAGGACATGTCTCCGTTGGCGGACCTGGAGAGAATGCGGGCGGACTTCCTCGACGTCGTCGTACGCGAACTCCGAAATCCCGTTTCCTCCATCAAGGGCGCGGCCGCCACCGTGCTGGGCTCCTCTTCCTCCCCGGACCCCGCAGGCACGCGGCAGTACCTTCGCATCATCGAGCAGCAGATTGATCGAATGAGCGACTTGATCAGCAGCCTGTTCAACCTGAGCCGCATCGAGTCCGGAATGCTGTCCCTCGACACCGAGCCCGTTGACCTGGCTGCACTCATCGAAGAGGTGAGGCGCACTGTGCTGGCGCGCGGGTCAAGAAGCGTGATTACGACGGACATCCCTCAGCCCCTGCCCCTCGTCAATGCGGACCGGCAGCGAGTCGCGCAGGTCATGCTCAACCTTCTATCCTCCGCAGTCAGGAAATCGCCGGACTCGTCCGTAATCACTGTCAGCGCATTGCCGGACGAGTTGAACGTGGTCGTCTCTGTGTCCGACGATGGCGCCGGGATAGCGCCGGATCATCTGCCACACATCTTCCGGAAGTACTCCCAATTCGACGCAGGACGCCTGGAAGGACCGGAGCTTGGGGATAGCCTGGGCCTGGCAATCTGCAAGGGAGTCATCGAGGCTCACGGCGGCAGGATATGGGCGGAGAGCGACGGGCTGGGGCTGGGCTCAAAGTTCACCTTCACCCTTCCGTCGGCCGCGGAACGCACCCCCGATGTTGCGCCTGGTCGCGAGCGGTTCACGCCCGAGCCCCGCAACGACGGGAGAGATTCGGCGCGTGTCCTGGCGGTCGAACAGGACCCGTACATGCTTCGGTCCATCCGCAGCACGCTGGAAGAGGCCGGATATACGCCCATCATGACTAACGACCCGGGTGAACTAGTCCACCTGGTCAGGACAGAAAAGCCGGACCTCGTCCTGCTCGACTTTTCGCAGCCCGAGGACGAAGGCGTCGACCTCATCAAGCGCGTTTTCGACGTTGCCGACGTTCCGCTGATCGTAATGCCGGAGCACGACGGGGACGAACTCATGACCAGGTCCTTTGGGGCGGGCGCCGAAGACTACCTCGTCAAGCCATTTTCGCCGGGCGAATTAGCGTCCAGGATCAAGGCGACGCTGCGGAAATGGGAGGCGCGGGCCGCAAACAACGTCGCGAAGCCGTTTACGCTGGGAGACTTGACCATCGACTACATCGAACGCGTCGTCACGGTGGGGGGGCGGCAGTTGCAACTCACACCGACCGAGTACAAGCTGCTGTGCGAGTTCTCTACAAACCCGGGACGCGTGCTTACACACGACCATTTGCTCAGGCGGGTATGGAACAGCGACCACTACGGCGACACCCAGGTGGTGCGCACGTTCGTGAAGAACTTGCGGAGCAAGCTGGGTGACATTGGCAGGAGCCCCACTTACATCCTCACGGTGCCTCGCATCGGCTACCGGATGCCCAAACCCTAGACACCGGCTAACAAGGGAGACGAAGCCGTGGCCGTCGCGGTCGTAACGGACAGCGCCAGCGATATTCCCGCCGATGTCGCGCGGCGACTGGGCGTCGCCGTGGTCCCCCTCAAAGTCCACTTCGGCACAATTGCGTTCGAGGACAACGTCACCATCACCCCGGACGAGTTCTACCCGATGCTGGCCGACAGTCCTGAACTGCCGACGACATCGCTGGCGTCGCCAAGCCAATTCGAGGAAACATACGACAGGCTCGGAGAGGACGCAGACGGCATCGTGTCCATCAACCTGTCCTCCAGGATCAGTGGCACATACGCCTCCGCGCTGGAGGCGGCAAGGACGACCTCGGCGACTTGTCCGATTGAGGTGATTGACTCGGCGCAAGGTTCCATGGGGCTCGGCCTGGTGGTAATCGAGGCGGCGAAAGCCGCCAATCGAGGTGCTGGCCATGATGAAGTCGCTGCCCTGGCCCACGACGCTGCGGCCCGGGCCCAATGCTTCACCCTGCTTCAAACGCTGGAGTATCTCGTCAAGGGTGGGCGCATCGGCAGAGCCCAAGGCTTGCTGGGATCAATGCTGAACATCAAACCCATGGCGATCATGCGGGATGGCGTGGTGAGCCCACTGGGCAGGGCCAGGACGTTCTCCAAGGCTCTGCAAAAGATGAAGCAGACTGCGCGCGACTTTGCGCCGGTCGAGGCCCTGGCGGTGATGCACAGCACAACACCCGGCGTGGCGGAAGAGGTCGCGGAAGACCTCGGTGACTTACTGCCGGATGGAGTCGACCCGTACGTCACGCGCTTCGGTCCGGTGCTGGGAGTCTACGCCGGCCCCGGGGCCATAGGCATCGGGCTCGTCCAGAAGAGCCCTGCCCTCCCGTAAATCGGGCGCCCCATAGCCTCAGGGCGCCCAGGCGGGCGTGACGCCCCCTTCACTCTTCCTCCACAGCCTGCGGACCCCCGTTCCGGTGCGCCCCACGTGCAGGGCGCCGGCTTGCCGCAACCCGCGGCTTACGCCAGGTGAGCTGCCTGCCTGCCCGCCTCTCATCACCCGCCGCAGTGTAGGACTTGTGTCGAAACCGTCACATGCTCAGGGCAACAGTTGCATGAATCAACACATTACATTCACAAACTTATGCTATGTTCAACAGTTGCTAAAAGCAAATACCGTGGTCGGTGTGTGCCCGGAAGAGGACGAACGGTTGCCGTAGGCAACCGGGGGAGTAAGGCCCTTTGGAAGGCAGCAATCGCAGTGAGCCTCCAGTTGCCCGAACGGTTTGGAGAGCAGCGCCAGCCGCGAATTTTCCGGGTCGAGTCGGCTTGCATGCCGGGGCATTTCTCTGCCAATCAATTCCGGGGACGTTGGCGAACACCGAATGAACACAAGGCGTTTCGAGAAGCGTGAACGGTCCCAACAACGTGTGTGACTGGCCCTTCGTCGACTATCCGGGCTTCCCGAGCTTCACCCCGGGGCGGCGCGCGGCGTCCGACCAGCATTGAGACCTGCGAGATGAGACCCGCCAGGCTCCTCCGCCTCAACCCGATCTGGGCGCTGCTTTTCGTCCTCATCGCCGCCCTGCCGTTGACCTGGGCCGGCGGAAGTCCCGCCGGTGCACAGGACGGTACGGAGGTTCCCCCAAAGCCCACGGGCTTGCAGGCCGACGCCACTCCCGGCTCGCTGGACGTATCGGTGGACTGGGACGATGTCGCCGGTGCGTCCGAATACTGGGTGCGCTGGAGGGTGGCCGGCTCCGGCAACAAGCTGAACGAAGGGCTGAAAGTACAGTCCTCCAACACCGACATCACGGTTACGGACTACGGCGAATGGCGGGTGAGGGTGCAGGCCTGCAACGACGCCGGCTGTGGACAGCCCCTGGGGAAGGATTTCGAGGTCGAACCGGCTCCCCAGGTCGCACCAACCCCCGAACCCACACCCGAGGCGACACCGGAACCCACGCCTGAAGAGACGCCGGAGGCGACTCCGGAACCTACCCAGGGACCCACGCCGTCGCCAACCGAAGAGCCCGCAGCGCCCACGGGCCTGCAGACTGACTCCAAACCCGGCTCGCTGGATGTGTCGGTGGACTGGGACGATACCCCAGGCGCAACTTCCTACCTGGTCCGTTGGCGAGCGGGCGAGCCGGGCAAAAAGCTGAACGACGGCGTGGCGGTATCGTCCTCTGACGCAGATATTTCCGTGACGGACTTTGGTGAGTGGGTAGTTCGGGTGGAGGCGTGCAACAGCGTGGGCTGCGGGCCGCCCGCCGCTTTGCGGTTCGACATAGCTCCGGCTGCGACGCCGACGCCGGATCCCACACCGGAGGCGACACCGGAGGCGACACCGGAACCTACACCGGAGACGACGCCCGAGACAACGCCGGAACCCACGCCAGAGGCGACGCCCGATCCCACACCAGAGGCAACGCCCGAACCCACGCCGGTATTTGATCCGTCGGTCAGCCCCACCGGATTGCAGACTGACGCCACCCCCGGCTCTCTGGACGTATCGGTGGACTGGGATGACGTGCCGGGAGCGACCCGCTACCTGGTCCGCTGGCGAGTGGCCGGCCCTGGCAACAAACTCAACGAGGGCCTGGAGGTGCAGTCCTCCGACGCCAAAATCACCGTCGGGGACTATGGCGAATGGCTCGTGCGAGTAGAAGCATGCGACGGCTCGGACTGCGGGCAGCCAGCCACATCGCGGTTCGAGGTCGAGGCTGCCGCGAAGGCAAGCAACTCCGCTCCCGCATTCAATGACGGCGCCGGGCCTCTGACCCGATCCGTCGCCGAGAACAGCGCCGCAGATACGGTAGTGGGTACCGCAGTGGCCGCTACGGACCCGGACGGCGACACCCTCACTTACTCACTGACCGGCGCCGACGCCGGCTCCTTCACGATAGACGGCGACGGCCAGATCATGGTCGGCCAGGATACAAGCCTGGACTACGAGACTACGACCAGCTATTCGGTAACGGTGAACGTCAGCGACGGCAAGGACTCGTCGGGCGGCGCGGACTCCGCGGTGGACGCCACCGTAGACGTGACGATCAACGTCACCGACATCGACCCGGAGACCGGCATTCCACCGTATTTCCCGTTTGCCATCAACGGCCTGGTCTTGGAAGAACCCGGGGATATTGGCGACGTTGCGCTGCCCGAGGCCGAGGGCGGCGATGGCGAGTTCACCTACAGCCTGACGTCGGTCCCGACCGGACTGTCCTTTGACGCGGCCAGCCGCATCCTGAGCGGGACCGTGGCAGAGGCAGGCAGCCACACCCTGGTCTATAGCGCCACTGATGAGGCCGGCGTCAAGGCAGCTTTCAGCTTCACCATCACCGTGCTGGGTGCCTTTGATGCAGCCCAGAGTAATCAGGAAAACATTAACTGGAAGCGGCCCGGCGTCGAGAATCTCAGCGTCGTGCGGAGGGGGTACAGCCAGCCGACGTCGCCGGGCTTCAGCGTGTCCTGGGGCGCCCCGGATATGTCCAAGAACACCTCCGGGGAAACCGACCTGACCGTCGAACAATATGAGCTGAGGTACAAGAAAACCGGTGCGGGGCTGTGGACTTATGCGTCCATATCCAAGGACTCGCGCAGCACGGTTCTGACCGGCCTGGATCCCGGCGGGGATTACCGAGTGGACATGCGCGTGAAATACTCGGGCGCACGCTATCCCAATTGGAGGTTCGTCGAACGACTCGCCAACCGAACGCCGCGGCTCGCTGCGGGTAGCCTCAATCCCACATATATTCTCGAGTTGGGCGGAGACGACTCCGTTCAAACGATCAGCGACGATTTCACGGATGCCGACGACGATGAGTTGACCTATTCGGTCTCATCAACGCCCCCCGGCATAGTCACAGCCACGATAGAAACTGGAGGAGAAGATGAAAATCCCACCAAGGACCTCCGAATACATCTCCTAAACCCGATAACAGGCGCCGCCAATGTCACTTACGGCGCACATGACGGGTACGGCGGGTACGTCTTCCAGGTCATATCCGTTGGCGGCATTTCAAACACGACGCGGAGCGTCGCCGAAGACGCCGCCACAGGCGCGAATGTCGGCGACGCCGTGACGGGAACGCCCTACGGGACCGAGACGCTGACCTACACGCTAACGGGCGAGGCGGCGACCTCCGGCGCGTTCGAAATCGACTCGGTCACCGGCCAGATCAGCGTGGCGGAGGACGCTGCGTTGGACCACGAGACCAAGAGTTCCTACACCGGCAAGGTGAAGTGGACAGTAAACGGTCAAGCCGCCGAGGTGAATCTCACCATCAACGTGACCGACGCAACCGAGCCTCCTCTTGCCCCGGTGAACCCGCAGATTACGAACATTTCCGACACCAGTTTCACGGTGCAGTGGGAAGCCCCGGACAACACCGGGCGTCCTGACATCACGGAATTCGAACTGAAATCCGAGCACCCCGACTCCACGGTGACTACGCACAAAACGCCCGACGGCGCTACCCACTCCATCAGCCTCAGTTCCCTGGATCCCGGAACGACTTATGCCCTGACGCTCAAGGGGCGCAACGCAGACGGCGATGGCGCCGAGGTGGAGTTCACCGGCGCAACGCTGGACTACCGGCCCAGGTCCGCCGACTTCACGAAGTACTTCAGGAATGGCGAGAACGCCAGCTTCAGTCAAAGCGACTTCCCATTCTCATCTGATGAGTCGGACGACGTCCTGGCCCACGTCAAGTTCACTTCCATCCCAACTTCCGAAGGCGCGCTCAAGTTGAAGCAGTCCGACGACACACTGGCGGACGTGGCCGCAAACAGTCTCGTGGCAGCCGGTGACCTGGGCAGCCTGGTCTTCGTTCCGGTGACGAACTTCGACGGATCGGCCACCGCCCAATTCAAGGTGGTCGACCAGGAGAGTGAAGAATCCAAGAACGCATACACCCTCACCCTGAACCAAGTCGCCAATATCCCTCCCTCCTTCGCCGGGGCCGGCCCCCTTAGCCGGGAGATACCGGAGAACTCCGCCGGTGGGGCCGCTGTCGGCGCCGCGGTTACCGCCTCCGACCCTGACTCCGGGGACACCATCACCTACAGCCTGAGCGGGACCGATGCCGCTTCGTTCACCATCGACACCACAAGCGGCCAGATTTCCGTTGCCACAGGGACCGTGCTGGACTACGAAGCGGCCAGGAACACCTACGAGGTGCAGGTGGGCGTTAGCGACGGCAAGGACAACGATGGGGCCGCCGACTCCGCAGTGGACGCGTCCATAACCGTGAACATTGCGGTGACCAACGTGAATGAAGGGTCTCCGCCGAACGTCGACTTCTCCATCTCAGAGATCACGTCCGCCACGATGCGGGTGGACATAACTCCTCCCGACACGACCGGCACATCCCCCATCAAGCACTACACGGTGGCTTACAAGGCGGGCAGCGACTTCGACATCCTTGCCAGTCCAACCGAATACGATGAGGCCGTAACGCTGGAATCCGGGACCACCGTAACCTTGACGGGCCTGACTCCGGGCGCCACCTACTACGTCAAGGTGGTGGCCCGCAACCTGGATGAACAGGACGGGCCGGAGCCAACCGCCAAGACCGCGACCGCAGCCGCCAGCACCGGTCCCTCCTCGGCGAATTTCACCAAGAAAGTCTCCCGCCAGACCGGCGCAACCTTTAGCAAGAGCGACTTTCCCTTCACCGACCCGGACCCGGGAGACTCACTCCACAAGGTGAAGATAGTCACGCTGCCAGTCGTGGACACGGATCACAACAACCGGAAACAGGGTGAGTTGCGTTTCGACGGGAACGCGGCCACGGCGGGGCAGTTGGTTTCCGTCGACGACCTGGGCAAGCTCAAGTACGTTCCGCAGCCCGATGGCTTTCGCCTGGCGATCGGCTCGTCCTTCACCTTCAAGGTGCTGGACGGGGACGGGTCTGAGTCCCCTACCTACACCGTGACGCTGGAACAGATACCCGACATAAAGCTCACATTGTCACCCGACAGCATCACCGAGTCGTCGTCGCCCTCGGTGGGAGGCAAGGTAACGGTCACGGGCACCCTGACCGGGCCGGCAAGGACCACCGCTACCACCATTCCACAGATCAGGGTCGACACAGACCACGACGCACACATAAACAGCGACTACCGGGTAAAGACCAACGATCAGGCGCTGACAATCCCGGCCGGGCAGAAGAGCGCCTCTATTACCTTCGATTTCCACGGCGTCCGGGACTTCCTGGTGGAAGGCGACGAGGAGATCAAGATTTATCCGACCTGGGTCGTCAACAATGTGAATACGACCCCGACGGAGTGGGTGCCGGCGGCGTACCTGACTCTGAGGGACGACAACTTTGCCCGGGTATCCGTCAGTGGCCCGAAGGGACCGGTCGAAGAGGGCGAGAATGCCGTATTCACAGTGACGCTGGCCGGGCTGGTAATAGCCGACCCCCTGACGGTGGCCTGGAGCGCCTCCACCGGCACGGCGTCGGAGGACGACTTCACCCTTTCGTCAGGCACGGTCAACTTCCCGGCCGGGTCACCTGCAAACGCCACGCAGACCATCACCATTCCCGTGACCGACGACCTGGCGCCCGAGATGATGGAGACGTTCTTCGTGACCCTGGGCGAAATCACCAGCAGGGCCGGATCCAACGTGCTCCTGGAACCTTTCAGAGAAAAGGGCAGGGCCTTCATCGCCGAGAGTGACGCGGTGACGGTAAGCGTTTCGGGCGATGCACGGGTCACGGAGGGCGATTCGGCCACCTACACGATCTCCCTCGACAGCGCGGAATCCACGCAGGCGATTACGGTGGACTACACCACCACGGACAAGACCGCAGAGGCGGACAAAGACTACACCGCCGCCAGCGGGACGGTGACCATCGCCGCGGGAGACACTTCCGCCACCGTCACCGTGGCCACCACTGAGAACACCGCCGACGAGGCCAACCGCTACTTCGAATTCCGGGTTTCCAATCCCCAGGGCGGCGGCGGCCCGACTCCCCTTCTGAGCACCACACAGTTCGTCAATTCCACAATCGTGGACGACGACGGCGATCCCTCCTCCGTCCTGCTCACCGTCGACAAGACCTCCTTCGGGGAGGCCGACGCGGCCGGGACGGTCAACGTGACCGCCACGCTGGAAGGGGGCACGCTGACCGAAAACGCTACCGTGGAGGTCTCCCTCGGCGGCTCCGCAACGAAGGGAAGCTCCGACGATTACACCGCCACAACCCTGGGGGACATCACCATAACCGGGGGCGAGTCCAGCGGGACGGGGAGCTTCACGGTGACGCCTGTGGACGACGAGGTGGTGGAGGGCGACGAGAACATCCTGATGCAGGGGACATCCGCCGGGCTGGACGTGGTCCCGGCAACCATCACCATCACCGACAACGACACCGCCACCCTGGGCATCACCGGTCCCACCGAGGTGGTGACCGAGGGCAGCAACGCCGAGTTCACCGTCACCCTGTCCCACGAGGTTGCATCACAGGCCGTGGTTGCCTGGTCGGCGGGCTCCACTGCGCAGACGCCGGCCACTGCCGACGACTACTCCCCGGACTCCGGCTCCGTCATCTTCCCGGCGGGCTCCTCAGCCGGCGCTAAGAAGACGATCACCATGGCAATATCCGACGACGGGAAGGATGAGGAGCAGGAGACCTTCACCGTAACGCTGGGGAGCGTGACCGGGGACCTGGCCTCCCGGGTGTCGGTGGACTCGATCAAGTCCAGCGCCGACGCCAACATCGCCGATGCCGGAGAGGTCGTGACGGTCACCCTGATGGGGCCGAGGGCGTTCCACCACGCAGGGGACACCGATATTGCCGTTTACCAGGTCTTCCTCTCCGGGCCGGTAAACGCCGACATCCAGGTGGACGTCGCCACGTCCGATGGGACCGCTACCGGGTGCGACAGCAGCGGCAATAGCTGCTCCGGCGACCAGACGGGCGACTACGGGAAGGTGTCCGAGACCCTGACCATAGGGCCAAGCAAGGATACCCAGCATAACGCCAAAAAGCTCGGTGTGAATTGGCAAACCGTTTGGGTATATCTCATTAGCAACTCCAAGGGAGACGCGGACGAGACGTTCACGGTCTCCCTTTCCAATCTCCGGGGCGGCGGCACGACGCCCGTGGTCCTGGGGAAATCATCGGTCACCACCACCATCAAATCGACCCCCCTGACCTTTTCCGTCAGTGGCCCCGAGTTCGTGGACGAAGGGACCAACGCCCGCTTTATCGTGAAGCGCAACGTCGACCTGCACCCCTTCTGGGGGGCGAGGGTCAGCTACTCCACAGGTGGCGGCACCGCCACTAGGGGTATCGACTACATCGACGTTTTCGGCACGCTGGAGATGCCCACCAGTCTCGGTCCTGCCACCGCCGAGGAGTACCAGCAGCGATATTCGGACTGGGAGGTGCTGGTGCCAATCGTGGTGGACAACGCGGACGAGTCCGATGAGACCTTCACCCTGACAATCTCCAACCCGGAAAGATCTCACGCGATCTTTAACACCAAAGTCGCAGCCCAGTTGGGCACCGCCACGGTCACCACCACCATAAGAGACAGGGCCATGATCGTCTCAGTCAGCGGCCCGGACTCGGTGGTCGAGGGAGGGAACGCAGACTACACGGTGTCGCTGAGCCGGTCGCCCACCGCACCTCTGACAGTGATCTACCAGACATACAGCGCGGTCGCGCCGCTGGCCCTCGCCACCTCCGGCGACGATTTCACCGCACAATCCGGCACGCTGACCTTCTTGCCCGGCGAGACCAGCAAGCGGGTGCGGGTGCCAGTCCCGACCGACAGCACCATGGAGGTCATCGAGTATTTCCGGCTGCTCCTGTCCAGCCCGAGAGGCGGCGGCGGCCTCACGCCGACCTTGGGGACCAGCACAGCGACTACAGGCATCGTCGACACCGCCGGGCCGCTGTACGGCGCCGCTCTAACCGTGACGCCCGGCAGCATAGGCGAGGATGACGCCGCCACGAGCTTCACCGTGAAGGTGGACCTGGACTGCTGCACCACCTTCGACGACCCGACTACGGTGACCATCTCTCTCGGCGGGACGGCGACGGGCACGGACGACTACACCGCCACCGTCGCCAACGTGACCATCCCCGCGTCGACCGCCACCGGGTCCGCCTCGTTGAGCATCACCCCCACCGAAGACACCATCGTCGAGGGCGGCGAGACCATCGTGGTCAACGGCAGCGCCACCGTAGACCTGAATGGCGTCGACACCGGCCTGCTGATTCGTCCGGCCACCATAGACCTGACGGAAAACGATACCGCCACCGTGGGCATCAGCGGCCCGTCGGAAGAAGTTGAAGAGGGTTCCAACGCCGAGTTCACAGTGACGCTGTCGGCTGAGGTGGCGAAGGAGACCACGGTGGCCTGGTCGGCGCCCCTGGCGACCGACTCCGCAGGCTCGGCGGACCTGGGCGCCACGTCCGGCACAGTGACCTTCGCTGCGGGCTCGGCGGCCGGTTCGACCCAGACCATCAGCATCCCCATCACCGTTGACACCGAAGAAGAACCGGCAGAGACATTCACGGTCACCCTGGGGACCGTTGGCGGCGACCTGGCGAGCCTGGTGACGGTGAATTCGGCGGCCTCCAGCGCCACGGCAACCATAACCGGCGATTACGACAGGCCCGCCGCGCCGACGCTTACCCGCACGGAGTTCAGCCAGACGTCGGACCCGGCGCTGGACGTTACCTGGACGGCCCCGGACGTCGACGGCTTGACCATCACCGGCTACAAGGCCCGTTACCGCAAGAAGGCCGCCGCAGGTGAGGAATCCGCAGACTGGACGGCTTACACAGGGACCCTGGACGCGACGGCGACCAGCTTTAACCTGCCGGACCTGGAGGCGGGAGCTACCTACAGTGCGCAGGTACGCGCAGTGACCAGCGAAGAGGGAAACGGCCCCTGGTCATTCACCGGGGAGGGCACGGCCAACCGGCCGCCCACCGCAACCGGGATTTACTTCGGCGGCGGTTCGCTGGGGATGGGTGGCAGCTTCACTTGGTCCGAGGCGTCGCCTCTCGACGAGGACCCCAACATCCAGAACGCCGACCCGCGCAGGGAGCCCTTCTTCCAGGACGCCGACGGCGACCCGCTGGCCTATACGGCCTCGGCGCAGCACCCGGCCCTGCTGGGGGTTAGCTTGACGGGCGCAGCCGGATCAGCTGTGCTTACGGCAACCCTCCTCAACCAGGGCGCGTCGAAAGTCGACTACACGGCCAGCGACGCCTACGGGGGGCAGGCCACCCGCACCACCATCATCACCATCACCGCGAAGACGGCCCGGGAGATCCCCGAGAATTCGCCGCCTGGCACGGCCGTTGGGGCCCCGGTTACTGGAACTCCCTACGATGACGGCGACGATCAAACCAATGACGCGCTGACCTATACGCTGACAGGCAAGGCCAAGGAATCCGGGCTGTTCGACATCGACTCGTCGACCGGCCAGATCAGGGTGGCTGAGAACGCCGTGTTGGACTACGAGACGGACGATACCTACAGGGAGAAGGAGACTCATAACGGCCAGGTGATCGCCAAGTTCTACCGTGGCAAGGTGAACTACACGGTCGACGGCCAAGCCTCGGCCATCGAGGTCCTCATCAAATTGACGGACGTTACGGGCAAGCCCGATGCGCCGGCGGTGACCCGCACGAAGTTCAGCCAACAGTCGAACCCGGCGCTGGACGTTACGTGGACGGCCCCGGACGTCGATGGGACCATCACCGGATACCAGGCGGAGTATCGGAAGCAGGGTGAGACCACTTGGACGTCCTACACAGGCGCGCTGGGCACAACGGCCCCCTACTTCAACCTGCCGGACCTGGAGGCGGGCGCCACTTACGAAGCACGCGTGCGGGCGGTTGTCAGGGAAAGCAATGACAACGATATAACCCTGAGCGTTAATCCCAGGTCAGTACCCGAGCACGACCCGGACTCTCGTGGTTACGTCATCACGATTACGGCTACCCGGGAAGGCGCTAACGGCGACTTGACCGTTCGCCCGTCGCTTTCGGGTGGTACGGCCACCGGCTCCGGTACGGACTACGACGTACGGGTCACCTTGCGTGATATCACTATTCGGAATGGGCAGACGAGCGGGTCTGTCACCTTCCCAATCAGCATCGTGAATGACACGGCGACGGAAGGCAGCGAGACCATCATCGTGTCCGGCAGAGTCATCGATCCCGAAAACGCCCGGAGCCTGTCCGTCAGCGACGACATCATCACAATCATCGACGACGAACAGCCGGGCCCCGTGATCACAAGCGGGAAACCCGGCCTCTGGTCGGACACAGGCTCCGGGCAGGCGAACAGGCCGCCAACCGCCTCCAGTGTTTCCTTCAGCGGCGGCACGTTGGGTAGAGGCGGCAGCTTCACCTGGAACGAGGAACCTCCTCTCGGAAGTGGCGATTTCTTCACGGACGCCGACGGCGACGCGCTGACCTACTCGGCCTCCGCAGAGAAACCCGCCCTGCTAGGGGTCAGCCTGTCCGGTTCAGCCGGTTCAGCCGTGCTTACCGCAAACCTGCTCAACCAAGGCGCGTCAAAGGTCAACTACACGGCCAGCGACGGCTACGGAGGGCAAGTCACCCGCAGCGCGAATGTCACGATCACCGCGAAGACTACCCGCAGCATCGCCGAGGGCTCCGCCGCAGGCACGGCCGTGGGCGCTCCCGTGACCGGCACACCGTACAACGACGTGGCGCTGACCTACTCGCTGTCCGGCAAGGCCAAGGACTCCGGGCTCTTCACCATCGACTCGTCCACGGGCCAGATCAGCGTGGCGACAGGCGCAAATATCGACTACGAGACGGACGATACCCACCGGGAGATCGAATACTACAACGGCAAGGTCTTCTCCAAGTTCTACCGGGGCAAGGTGAACTACACGGTCGACGGCCACGCCTCGGCCATTGAAGTACTCATCCAGATTACGGACGTCGGTACCGGCAAGCCAGCCGCGCCCACGTTGACCCGCACAGAGTTCAGCGGACAGTCGAGTCCGGCCCTGGACGTTACATGGACCGCCCCGGACGTCGACGGATTGACCATCACCGGCTACAAGGCGCAGTACCGCAAGAAGGCAGCGCAAGGCGAGGACCCGGCAGACTGGACTGCCTATACCGGCACGCTGGGCGCGACGGCGACCACCCTCAATCTTCCCAACCTGAACACCGGCGCGACCTACGAGGCGCAGGTGCGGGCCGTGACCAGCGAGGAGGGCGAAGGACCCTGGTCGGACTCCGGCGAAGGCACGGCCAACCGGCCGCCGGCCGCCTCCACCGTCTCCTTCCTTGGCGGTACGTTGGGGATGGGCGGCAGCTTCGCCTGGCACGAACAAGCGCCTCTCGGAAGCGGAGCGTTCTTCACGGACGCCGACGGCGACACGTTGACCTACTCGGCCTCCGCGCAGCATCCTGCGCTGCTGGGCGTCAGCCTGACCGGCACGGCCGGGACGAACGCCGTGCTCACGG
>CBDCPN010000002.1:0-172952 GCA_965220275.1 Dehalococcoidia bacterium
TTGGGGCAGCGGGTTCGGTAGATTCGTCACGGGTTCGAACGGTCCTGTCGGCCCGGTCTGGGAGGTATTACAGACTGTGCTGAAAGGGTTGCGGTGGTCCGGGGTGGCGTCGAAAGTGGCGTCGAATGCGGAGAAGGGCTACTAAACGGTACAGCGACGTATTGTAAGGGGTGAAAAAGGGGGATTTTGGGAGTTGTTTGGTCAGCGAGACCCAGTTCATTTGCCTGGCGGACGGGCGGTGGGCGGGCCCGTAATCGAAGCAGTCCCTAATGCCACCGCGAAGCCATCACCCACACTTGCCGCCTGTGCGAACATCTCCCGGGTAAATTAAGGAGGTGTCTCGATGGGAGGTTTGATACGCAGGTGGCAACGCCTGTCCAAATGCAAAAAGGTTCTGATCGTAATTGCCGCTCTGTTCACGGCGCTGGTGGTCGCCGCAGCCCTAAGTCCGTCGCCTGATGTGGACGGGGAGGCCGCTATAGAGAAGGCGGAGGCCACGGCCTTTGCTGCTTCCACAGCGGTTGCCGTAGCGAAGTCGGAGGCGACAGCAGGGGCGGCGCTCGCCGTCACACCGACGGCGACGCCGCTGCCCACAAGCAGTCGGAGCCAGGGTGCGGAGTCGGTGAGTCCGACTCAGGTGGTGATGGCCAAGCCTGCGCCCACGGCGACTCTCGTGCCCAGGGCAACGTGGACACCGACGCCTACCATCACTCCGATCCCGACGCATACGCCATCCCCGGTGGACGCCTACCCGGTGGTGGACGACGATACGGCTGTGCAGCTTATGTGGGCTGAGCTGATGTTCAGTGTTCCGGGTGTCGTCGATGCCGAGTTGAATTTCGACAAGGACGAAGTCTATGTGTTCATAACTGTCGGTACGGGATTCGATGTCCGCGGCGCGTGGCGGACGGGCGACAACATGATCCGCCAGACCATGCTGTTGTTGAACGACGGAACTCCGGGCCAATTCCTGCCGCAAACGCGGTACCACTATTTCCTTGGTTTCTACTACCCCGGCGACTTGGACCCGTTTATCGCGGGTGAGAAGGCCAAGCCTTGGAAGGCGACTCGGTGGGAGGGCCCGTAACTCCGCATGCCAAATCGCCTGAACCCGTGACGAGAATGTGCAAGGACTCGGGATGGCGAGTAGACCATCGACCGCAAAAATCCTGTCGCAACCAGAGTTCAGTGGGAGACACCGCATTAAGGCGGGCGCGGGTCCAGCAAGTTTCTGTGCTACGTATGACAGCTGACATATCCGCGTTTGGAAATTGATGTCGCGAAATCTTCTCACATACATTCGGCGGCCGAGACGGCGGGCGATTGGGAGGTTGACCAGCCGTTGGGCCGGGTCACGTGGCACACACTTCGGGTAAGCATTGCGACTTGCGGAATCATCACCGAGGGCTGGTTTAAAACTGACCCCTACGGGATGTGCAGGGCCATGATGCAGGTACCAGTGAGTCTGTACGACTGCTCTGTAAATCTTTCATTGTTTTTGCTTGGTGCCAGCTACCACTCCCTCGAATCGGGAACATCCAGCCAACGGCCGCCTTCGCGGATGGACTGTTGGCTGATTAGGCCGGGGAGGGTCATGTCCATGGCCTCGTGGATACCGATTGGTGGCTGGGTGCCGCTGCGGATTGCGGTGACGAAATCCATCATTTGCATGATGTCGCCGCCGCCGTGCCCGACGCCCTCGGCCAGTTGTCCGTACTCCCGCCATAGCGGGGGAGCGAATTCGTCTGCAAGGTCTTCCAGGTCCGTCCAGGATGTCGGGTCCGGGTCGTGCGACCTCAGCCAGACCCTGTTCATTTCTCCCGGGGCGCGGGCGGACTCGTAGCAACCGTCGAGGCCTTGGAGTTGGTAATTCGTCATGGCGTGAGGCCGGTCGGAGATCATGTCTACCCTTATCTTTACGAGGCCGCCGGACGCCATCTTGCACAGCATGACGCACGAGGCCTGGTTCTCGTACGGGTCTCCGCGCGGGTCGACGTGGTTACGACCGCTGCCGGCGCAACTGACGCTGGTTACCCGGTCCCCGGGCATCCACTGCAGGATCGGGCCGAGGCTGTGGGTCCCGTAAGTTACACCGTCGATGCCGGTCTGCCAGCGGCGGCGCCACTTCGTGACCTCGTTGAGTGACTTCAGTTCGTGGATGTACTCGCCCTCAGCGTAGTAAGGCTTGCCGAACACTCCCTCCTGGACCATCTGCTTCACGATCTGGTTCGGCCGCGTGTAGCAGTAGTTCTCGGCCATCATGTAGACCGCCGGACTCCGCTTGCAGGCATCCACGATCCGGCGGCATTCTTCGACGGAGACCGCTGCCGGGACCTCGCTCAGCACATGGATCCCGCGCTCCAGCGCGGCGATTGTTTGAGCGGCGTGGTATGGCATCGGGGTCCCGACCAGAACGGCATCGACGTCGGGACTCGCCAGCATCTCGTAGTAGTCGGTGAACGCCTCGGACGCGCCGAGGCGGCCGGCGGCATCTTCCAGGCTCTCGGCATCGGTGTCGCACACGGCATGGACGCGAATTGAGTCCATGCGGTCTATCGACCGCTTGAAGCTGCCGCCTCGGCCGCCCGCTCCGGCGATGCCCAGGTTAATTTTCTGCGGCGTGGCCACTTGGTTTTCTCCGCCAGCCGGGCCAATTCGGTGTTGGTGGGCCGGCACTGCAAGTGTAGGGCTTCCGGTCGAACACGACAGTCGTGACGGCCACAGATATCCCGCGGATGTAAGTCCGACCTCCTGGCGTGATTCTCGCTGATTGCCTTGTGCTAGATTGACGCCGAATGGGGCACCCGTAAAGACACGTAGTCAATTGCGACGGGCCTCAGTTTGGGGTTTTGCGGTAACGAGGTGTTCAGACGGCCCGAAGTCTGGTTACCCGTGGCGGTTGGCCTATTGGCCGCCGTTGCGTGGTTCGTGGCGCGAGATTTTTCTGACTCACCTCGCACGGTGCAGGCGCAGAACCTGGCAACCCCGGTCCCCGTTGAACCGGTGCGCGGGGTTGCCGGGGACCTGTGGGCGGATGTGATCCTTGGTCAGCCGGACTTTTCCGAGGCTACCCCCAACGAGGTGGTGCCCTTCAAGGTCTTCAACCCGGGTGGTGTCGTGGTGGACCGTTCGACCGATCCGGGGAGGGCCTACATCTGGGACTCCGGCAACAGCCGCATTCTCGGGATCGACCTGGCCGACTGCTACGACAATCCCAGTCCATGTTCGGCCGACATCGTGATCGGCCAAACGTCGCTATTCGATCAGTCGGCGTGTAACGGGGACAGCGGGGCGCAGCTGTTTCCGTTTCGCCGGCTGGCGACCGAATCTACGCTGTGCGGCGTGCCCGGCATCTCAATCAGCATCACCGAAGAGCATTCGTTCGTGACCATGGCTGTTGACGATGAAGGCGCCTTGTACGTGCCCGATTCTTTCAACAACCGGATCTTGAAGTTCGACAGCCCTTTTGAGACTGACGTTGTTGCCGATAGGATTTGGGGGCAGGCGAACTATAACAACATTCTATGTAACAAAGGATTCGGTCTCCCTACAGCCAGGTCGCTTTGCTTCCATTCTGACTCGAATAGATATGGGGTGACTTACTACGGAAACGGCGTCACATTAGACGATATAGGCAATATGTGGGTAGCCGACGGTGGAAACAATCGTGTATTGCGTTTCCCATCCGATCCTGACTCCGGCGAAATTGCCATTGATGCGGACTTGGTGATTGGACAAATTGATTTGCAACGAGCACACAAAGGAGATGGTCCTGGCGAACTACACGCTCCTTCTGCCGTCGCATTAGATTCGAACGGACGGTTGTACGTGGCCGACACCGGCAACGATCGTCTGCTGGTATTCGAATCCCCGTTTGAGACCGGCATGCACGCCAGCCTGGCCGTCGAGAACGAGCTTAGTCTCCCCGTCTCCGTTTCGATTGACCCTCATGACCGGGGGATTTGGGTCAATGATTTCGTAGAACCCTCGGTCAGCTTATGGCGGTGGCAGGGGACTGAGTTGAAGCAGGTGAATGTCGAGGACACGATCCGCTTGCCTCATCACTGCCCCGGCGGGATAGGTGATTGGTGCCTGAGTGGAGGCGGCATTGGGGTGGATACTGCCGGAAACTTGCTGTTCGCGGCAGCCGGCGGCACCCAGGACATAGTTCGTGTAAAACCTGACATCGACGATGAATTCAGCGGCATGATCCTGAACGTGGAAAAGCAATTGTTCTACCCCCCGGGCGGTGCTAACTATGTCGGCCTAAAGGGTCTTCGCTCAGTGCGCGGGGTTGCCGCGTACGAAGATCAACTGATCGTGTCGGACCTCAAACGAATCATGTATTGGAATGGCCTGAGTGACTTATCGAGCGGCCAGCCGGCCGATGGCGCCATAGGTGAGGAGAGTTGGCAGCCGACCTGGCATGAATGTTGCGGCAGAATCAAGGCGGATGGGGTTGGGAATCTCTGGGTCCTCGGGTTCGAAGGGCTCGAGTTCATCGATGTTTACAAGTTGCCGTTACATACGCGATCGGCGGCTTTTCACACCATCCGGACGAGGCACACCGAGTTTCCAGTACTGGGCACGTCAGCCAATGTCCTCCTCGGTCGCCGGATCTTCGGACTGGCGCCGACAAGAGATGGAAAGTTCCTCTGGTTGAGCGACACCGACAACCATCGCGTGATGAGGATCCGCGACCCGATCACGAATCCGGTTGTCGACGTGATCCTGGGCCAGGTGGAACCCAGTGGCACAATGTGCAACAGGAAGGCGGAATTAGAGGCACATTCAGAACGGGACCCTGAGGTATACGACGATCCGACCGACGACGTGCTCTGCTTCCCGGGGGCATTGTCGTTCGACAACTTCGGGAACCTTTATGTTTCCGATCATTCCTTGGAATTGGAAGGCAATTACCGGCTGCTCGTATTCGACGGTTCCCTGTTTCCCCCGGATAACGTCTCCACGATATACGCTCCTGTAGCCACCAAGAACTTTTCGGTCACCACGGCCGGGGGCGCACGGGTGCTTTCGAGTGGGTGGGAACCAGACATCCTGGTGAGGAACATTCGCACTCTTTGGGGTGGAACGCGTACGGCGACATGGGAACCGGCGTTCGACAGCGCGAACGGTATGGTGGTCGGGTATAACTCGTATGTTGGACCGAGGCTGGTGGGGTACTACGAAGACCCTATTGACGGCAGCATTTACCCCACTAACTATTTGTATGATTTTACATCTATGCCATACGCGTCCGCATTCGATGACAACAACAACTTATATATCGGCAATCTGAATCGCGGTGCAGTCTTCATATACAAGAATCCATTCAATACCGCAACGTCAATTCCCCAGACTGCGACACCATTACCGACGGAATCGGAAACGTCTGAGGAATCTTCTAGCTATGTTGCGGTCAAGTCTGTAAGTCCGCCGCCTCCCTATTGTGTCGTAAGGAAATCGAACATCGAATACGAGCGGATCATTGGCCTGGACAGTGCAGAACTGAATGTAAGTGACAGTCATTTCATTGAATTTCGGAAAGTCGCGTTTCCAAACATTATTCGCATATCGATGTGGGAAAGAGGCGTGACAGTTAACCGGACCGGCATCAATATCGATGTCGGGCGGATCCCCAACTGGCTTCACTGGCCCGATCATGACAAGATCAACGTTACGGTGCGGATTCTCGACCCAGAAGGGAACCCGGTGACCGCCTGGTTGCCGGCGATCACGATAGCCGACGACGTGGAGACCTGTGGGATCGCGTTGCCGACGCCCACGCCTATACCTTCCCCCACGCCGACTCCTACTCCCACGCCCACGCCTACTCCCACGCCCACGCCTACTCTGACACCAACTCCGACGTACACGCCTACGCCTACCCCAACTACCACACCGTCTCCCACACCCAGTCCCACGCCGTCACCAACCGCTACTTCCACGATGGCCCCTGCGGCAACGGCCACACAAACTCCGCAACCCACCCCCACGTTTACCAGCACACCGTTGCCCACCGATACGCCTGCGCCCACCAGCACGGCTACCGCAACGGCCGTCCCGACCGAGACTCCCACGCCCGTTCCTACATCGACACCTGTGCCGACGTCGACCCCAAAACCGACTCCGGCGCCAACGCCCACGCAGTCAGTCGCGGCTGGGGTTACGCCTGTTCCCGCCCCATCGCCGACATCGGAACCCTCGGACGATGGTCGCGGCGGGGTGTGCAATGTTCCGGCTGGGCCACAGAGATCTGGCATCGGGCTCGGGATACTCTTGCTGCTGGTGTCTCCGACGGCGCTTTTCCTGTGGACCAAGAGGCGCGGTCGCCTGCACTGATTTAAGTACGTGGTCAACCGAAGCGAGACCAAAATGGCTGTCAGAAGCCATTTCCGGCCGCCCGCCGCAGTCCGGTCGACCTGACTGGGATTGTGAGCCGCTGGGTGTAAAATCCGGCCACGGGCCTACACATTCGAGGCTTGAATATCGCGGGCCTGGCTCACCTGGAGAAGACATTGCCCGACCCTTATGTGGACGTCCGGAACTTGCGCCGTACCTATGGGGAGCATGTGGCGGTTGATGATGTCTCATTCCAGATTGCCAAGGGCGAGGTGTTTGGCTTGCTGGGGCCGAATGGGGCAGGGAAGAGCACACTTCTTCGCGTGCTGAACACGGTATTGCCCGCCGACGAGGGCGACGTGACGATCGACGGTCTCTCCGTCCGCAACGATCCGGACGGGGTGCGAGCCCGGATCGGCGTTTGTCCCCAGAGCCTCGCAATTTATGAAGACCTGACCGGCAGGGAGAACCTGGTGTTCTTCGGGAGGCTGGCGGGACTTTCCGGATCTGAGGCCAACGCTAGCGCCGACGAGTTCCTGGGATTGGTTGGGCTGACCGACCGCGGGGGCGACCGGGCGAGCAAGTACTCGGGCGGGATGAAACGGCGGCTGAACATTGCGATTGCCCTTGTGGCACGACCGGACCTTGTGCTGCTTGACGAACCGACCGTGGGCGTAGACCCGCAGTCTCGCAACAACATCTTCGAGACCGTCGGCACGCTGAACCAACAGGGCATGACAGTGATCTACACGACGCACTACATGGAAGAGGCCGACCGGTTGTGCGACCGGATATTGATCATGGACCTCGGCCGCGTGGTGGCTGAGGGCACGCCCGAAGAGTTGAAGGCGCCGCTGGGCGATCCTGACACGACGACCCTGGAAGACGTGTTCCTGCGCCTGACCGGCCGCACGTTGCGCGAGTAGCCGCGCCTCACTTCTGTGTATTTCTACCTGACGTATATCGAAGTCAAGCGGTATTTCAGGGACCCCGGCGCACTCGGGCTTTCACTGGCACTGCCCATCGCGCTGCTGGCCCTCATGCTGGGCGCGTTCGGCGGCGAAGCTTCGTTCAACGGCAAGGCGACGGTCGTCGATCTCGACGGGACCGCTGGTTCGGCCCGGCTGATCGAGCTAATTCAGGGCGCGCCAGGGGTTGAAGTTGAGGTTTTGGAAGAGGGGCGGGCCGACCGTTTGCTCGACAGGTCGGTCCTGCTGCTGGTCACGGTAATCCACGACGGGTACGGGGAAGAGGTCGCACGCGGTGGTTCGTCCCCGCTACTGGAATTCCGACAACGCGGCAGCGGGGGTGACGAGGGGAGCATCGTTGCCTCGATCGTGCGTGGCGCTGCGGCAAAACATGCAGGGGAAGAACGGGCCAGGCGGCAGGTCATTTCGAGCGCGGTAGACCAGGGCCTGAGCGTAACCGAGGCGGAAGTCGACGACGCGGTGGCAGCGGCCATTGAACGTCAGAGCGAGACTCCGTTCGTCTCGGTAGAGACTGAAAAAAGCGGGGAAACGACCTCCCCGTTCAACATCTTCTTCCCGGGCATTCTGACCATGATGGTCATGTTCTCCGTCACGTTGAACGCCATCTCCATCGTCGAAGAGCGGCTCGACGGGCGCCTTGAACGCCTGTTGACCACGGGACCCGGGCTGAACGGAATCTTCGCGGGGAAGTTCCTGGCCGGGCTGGTCCGCGGCTTCTTGCAGGCGTTCATATTGGCCACGCTGGGTTGGGTCGTGTTTCGTTCGTTTGGCCCGGCCGAGTACGGCGCGATGTTGGTTATCGTCGCCGCGCTGACGGTTTTCACTTCTGCCGTGGGGATGGCCATTGCGTCGTTCGTGCGGACACGGGAACAGGCGAACTGGTCGGCGGTGATCATCACGATGGTGATGGCGACGATCGGAGGATCGTTCTTCGAGCCGGCTTCGGGAGGCGTCCTCGACATCATCGGCCGGATTTCGCCGATCAGGTACGGTAACGACGCCCTGCGCACGGTCCTCATCGAGACGGCTGACCTGAGCGCTGTGTGGGTTGAGATCGCTGTACTGGGCGGCCTGGCCGTCGTCCTGCTTGTCGTTTCCAGGTGGCTGTTCTCGGCGCTGCAGGGGCGGGACGGCTGATGAACTGGCTACGACAGGCAGTCCTCATTTCCTTCAAGGACACCGTGCAGTGGCGGCGCGACGTTTGGGGATTCGTCCTTACGTTGATATTCCCGATGGCGTTTGCGACGGCGTTCTTCTTCTTTCTAACGCCGGTCTTCGAAGAGGCGGCGGAGGATACAGGGCCGCCGACGGTCACCGTCACCACTAAGGAAACGTCGGGCACGGCGCTTAGCCGCCTGATCATCGCGTGGATGACGTCGGACGATGACCCGGAGCGGCCGGCGGTCGAATACGTCGATTTCGGCGAAGCTTCGCGGATGCTGGACGACGGCGAATTGCCGGGGTTTATAGCTTTTTCGGAGGACTTCACGGAGGGGGTGACGACGGGGCGAGGCAGTGAGATTAGCGTCCACACGTCCGGCGACCCGGAAACCGATGCGTTGCTGGTGGCGGTGGCGGAGTCAGTAGCAGACCAACTCGGGCAGCAGGCGGTCGTCTTGACGGCCCTGATCGAACTGTCCGGTGATCCGTCCACGCAGGCCGACAGCCCGGCCGACAGCGGCAGTGGCGAGCCGCAGTTCGTCGTGACGAACGTTGGGAACGTGGAGCCGACGAACCCGGCCAACGTGACGGTGCCCGGCTACCTCGTGATGTTCGTGTTCATGTCGGCCGCGTTCACCGCGCTGACGCTGGCCATGGAGCGAGAGTCCGGGACGCTCGAAAGGCTGGCGACGTCGGGCGCGGGCACTTTGGCGTCGGTCACGGGTAAGTTCCTGGGTTCCTTGTACCGCGGCGTCATACAGGTCGTGATCCTCGGTCTGTTCGGGACGCTGATCTTCGGCATGACCCTTGGAGAGTCGCCCGGCGCAACGGTTGCGGCCGCGCTGCTGATGGTTGTGGCGTCTTCGGCGTTCGGGGTGATGCTCGCGTCGATATTCACCACCGTGAAGTCGGCGCCGCCTGCGGCCGTTCTCGTGTCGCTGGTCGCCGCGCCGCTGGGTGGGTCGTGGTGGCCGCTGTTCATCCTGAGCGACTGGATGCGCAGCCTTGCGTTGCTGACCCCGCACGGTTGGGCGAACACTGCGTTCAACCGGCTGATGTTGTTTGGCGGGGACTTCGAGTCGGTGATGTACGAGATGCTGGCGCTGGCGGGGTTTGCCGTCGGGTTTATTGCCGTTGCCGTGTGGAGGTTCAGGGTTTCCGCGGAGTAGTAGGGCAGCGCGGGGTGATGAAGTTGGGGCGTTGTCTTTCGACGGGGTTTGAGCATGCCGGGCGTACCCATCTCCGCTCCCCAACGTGGGTTCCAGCCCCACATCGGAGAGCCCCTCTCAGAATTCGCGCGGCTAATCTACTTCCTCTCCTGGGGGAGAGGATTGAGGTGAGGGCGCGACGTCGGACAACCGAAATCGTCGTATCGAAAATGGGACCTACGATTTCACCCCATGCCTTCACCCTAACCCTCACCCGCGAAACGGGAGAGGGGACTATTAAGACAGGCTCCGGAGTGCGGGGCGACGATGGAGGGCAAGACGGGGGTAGTCGTGCCGGGGCTTGTCCGGGTGGTTAAGGCGGTTGTTGGATGGGCGGGAGTTCCTTCGCTGCGCTCAATCACGACATGGTGGAATGAATTACGTTGAAGTGCGTCGAAACGTATGAGGTTCAGCTCCGGGCTGGGGGCTTTTGAAACAGGTTCTTGAAAACCCGCCATACAATGTGTTCGGTCAATACGGATTGAACAACCCTGGAATGAAAGAACGGGAAGCGGTAGCGCATATGACTGGTGACAGACCACAGATTGGCCTTGCTTGCAATGTTGAAAGCAGGGATGACGACGCCGTTCCGGAAGAGGTTGAGCGTCTGACCGAGTTTGCGGATTTTCACTACCGTGAGTTCAACGAACCCACCGACTGGTACGCACCTCCGCCCGAAAATCCGGCGGTCGCGGCGGATCTGGTGGAGTTCGCATCGGGGCTCGACGGGCTGATCGTGTGCCACGGGTCTCCCCGAATTACGGGAGGCATCCTGGACGCCGCGGCGCGGGTGAGGATCGTCGGGGAGTTGGAGGGTGACAGGTTCGCGCAGCGAATCGACGTGGAGGCTGCGGCGATCCGGGGCGTCACGGCCGTGGACACCACCAATGGATCGTCGTACGGCGTTTCGGAGTGGGCGTTGGCGATGAGCATGATCGGCCTGCGCAATGCCGGTTCGCACTTCAGGCGGCTCATCAACGGCGAAGTTTTTTTCATGGACCGCAGTTCCGACCCCGGGTACCTGAAGGGGGAGTTGACGGGACGGACGGTCGGACTGATAGGCGCGGGGCACATCGGACGCCGGTTGCTTGGCCTGCTGGCGCCGTTTCGGGTGACGGCATACGTACACGACCCGTACGTGCCTCGGGAACTGGCGGACATCTACGACGTTACATTCACATCGCTGGACAACGTGCTGTCGTTGTCGGAAGTGGTTTACTGCCTTGCGCCGCACACTCCTGCCACCGAGGGCATGATCGGCAAGCGCGAGATCGAATTGATGCAGCCGGGGACGGTGTTCGTGAACGTGTCCCGCGGCGTCATCGTGGACTCCGAGGCGTTGATAGAGAGGTTGAAGCGGCAGGACATGATCGCCTCGCTCGACGTGTTCGATCCGGAGCCGATACCGGCTGACTCGGAGATCCGTCAGCTTCCGAACGTGTTCCTCACGCCGCACATCGCCGGGGTGAACGCGCGGGGCGGGCCGCGGTTCTTCCGCCTGATGGTGGATGAGATGCGCCGGTTCTTCTCAGGCCACGAAACGCGGTACGATCTTCTGCCGCGGACGCTGGCCAACCGACGCGGTTTGCCGCCGGGTAATACCACCAATTCCGGATAACCGAGTCTTTCAGCCGGACACCTTTACCCGTCGCAGAGATCGCGGCGACGCAACGTGGAGATTGAACTATGCCTAAATTGAGCGGTGGCGAAGCCCTGGTCAAGTCACTCGTAAGGGAGGGAGTCGAAGTTATCTTTGGGCTTCCCGGGGTGCAGATGTACGGGATCATCGCCGCCATCAGGGACGAGCCCGGTATACGGATGATCACGACTCGCCACGAGCAGGCGACGACGTACATGGCAGACGGATACGCCCGCGTCACCGGCAAGCCGGGGGTGGCGCTGGTCGTGCCGGGCGAGGGGCTGTACAACGCCGGATCCGGTCTTGCGACGGCTTATGCGAGATCTTCGCCTGTACTGGTTATCGCCGGTCAGATCCCGCGGGCGCAGATCGGCAAGGACCTGGGAGGGTTGCACGAGATTGCGGACCAGATGGAAGTTATCCGGCCGGTGACCAAGTGGCGGAACCAGGTATTGAGGCCGCACGAGGTGCCGGGGTGCGTGACTGAGGCATTTTCGCAGTTGCGCAACGGCCGCCCGCGTCCGGTCGAGATAGAGATGCCGCCGGAGACGATGGTGGAGCGGGAAGAGGTGGATTTGGAAGAGCCGGCACCACTCGTGCGGGAGACGCCAAGTGAGGACCGGCTGCGGGAGGCGGCGCGGGTCATCGCCGAAGCGAAGTCTCCGGTCATATATTCCGGCGGCGGAGTGGCGAGGTCGAACGCGGAGGACGCGCTGGTAAGGCTGTCCGAGGCTTCGAATATTCCAGTTATCGTGTCGGCTGGCGGGAAAGGGACGATATCCGACCGGCACCCTCACTCTTTCGGCTCCTCGCTGGGACCGCGCGGCGCGCTCTATGAGGTGATGGAGTCGGCCGATGTGATTATCGGTATCGGGACGCGCTTCTCGCTGCGCAGCCCGTCAGGGGGATCGGCCAGGCTGGTGCATATCAATGCCGACGCAACGGAGTTCGGCAAGACTCACACGAACACGCTGGATTTGCATGGGGACGCGCGGGCGACTATCGAGGCGCTGATCCCGGTGCTGGAGGAATGCGGGGCAGGGGAGCGCCCGTCGCCGGTTGCGGCGGTAGCGGAGGCGCGGAGGCGGCTGGCTACCGACCCGCTCGAAACAAATGAACCACAGCACTCCGTGCTACAGGCGTTGCAGGCGGGGATACCTGAGGACGCGCACGTGGTGTGGGGGATGACGCAGCTTGGCTACTACTCACGCGTTCACTACCAGGTCTACCAGCCGCGGACGTACATCGATTCCGGGTATGCGGGAAACCTCGGCTATTCGTTCCCCACGGCACTCGGGGCGAAGGTGGGCGCGCCCGACCGGCCTGTCGTGTGCGTGGTCGGTGACGGCGGGTTCATGTACAACGCCTCCGAACTTTCGACGGCGGTGAAGTACGGGATAGGCACGGTGACGGTTATCTTCAACGATGGAGCGTACGGCAACGTGGCGCGTGACCTCGACGAGGACTTCGGAGGCAAGTACGAAGCCGATTTCGTTAACCCCGACTTCGTGAAGTTTGCGGAGTCGTTCGGCGCGACTGGTCTGCGGACCGACACGCCTTATGACCTTGAGCACGTGATTCCAGAGGCGCTGGACCGCGGCGGTCCCGTGGTGATCGACGTGCCGGTGGAGAGGATGCCGCGGCCGAAGGTGTGGGCTGCAAGGGCGCCGTGGACGAAGCCGCAGGAGGGGTTGATTGGCGGGTGATCTCTTCGAAATAACGGGATGCTAGCCGCCTATTTGCCGGAGAACGCAAATGATTGACCTGCTGATTACGAATGCCCGGATCATCGACGGATCGGGAAGCCCCTGGTATGGGGGCTCGGTGCTGGTGACCGGGGATACGGTGGAGATACGGCGAGGGGCCCTGGACGGTGTTGATGCCGCTCGGACGATTGACGCGGCGGGCCGGGTGGTGTGTCCGGGGTTCGTGGACCTGCATTCACATGCGGGGCTGACGATTCTCGGCGAGCCTCATCACGATCCTAAGGTGAGGCAGGGCGTGACGACCGAACTCGTTGGGATCGACGGCATTTCCCACGTCCCGTTCAAGTCCCGGGAAGAACTCGAGCGTTACATCTGGTTGGAATCGGGGTTGAACGGGTACCCGCCCGACGCGGACTGGTTGACGGCCGCAGGGCAGTTGGCGAAGTACGACGGCAGCGTGGCGATAAACGTGGCGGTCATCGTCGGCAACTCACCGCTCCGCATCTGGAGCGTCGGCTGGAACGATGTGCCGGCCACGGAGGCCCAGATCGCCGACATGCAGGCGGTGCTGCGGGAGTCGATGGAAGAGGGGGCCTGGGGACTTTCTACCGGCCTGGACTATTCGCCCGGCGGTTTCGCGGACACGGACGAGCTTGTGGCGCTTTCGGAGACGGCGGCCTCTCTCGGCGGGTTCTACCACACGCACACGCGCGCCTCGTTGCTGCAGAAGCACCACCTTGCGCCCTGGCATGAGGCGTTGGACATAGGGCGTCGATCGGGGATTCCAATCCACCTGACCCACTACCGGCAGAGCAGGCAGGGTCTCGGGAGCCACCACGATTACCTGGGGCTCGTCGAAGATGGCCGGGCGGAGGGAATGGACGTCACATTCGACTGCTACACGTACCCGTACTCAGGGACGACCATCGTGATGACGCTACCGGCCTGGTCCCGCGACGGGGGGCCGGAGAGGGTGGTCGCCGCGCTGAAGGACCCGGCGGACCGCGAGCGAATGGCGAAAGACATAAATTCGCGCTCGGACTTTCCGGCGACTTGGGGCCACAACTGGCTCACGAACTTCAGGAAACCCGAGAATAAGAAATATGACGGGAAGTCGATTGCCGAGATCGCCGAGTTGCGGGAGCAGGAGCCAGCCGAGGCGTTGTTCGACCTGCTGCTTTCGGAAAACCTTGGGATATCGACCGTGGGTCTTGGCACCAACCCGCACACGCTGCCTGCGTTCGTGTCCCATCCGTACGGGATGATCGCGTCGGACGCCATCCTGTTCGGGGAGTACCCGAACCCCAGGACATACGGCTGCTTCCCCGTGGTGCTGGCCGAATTCGTCAGGGCGGAGCGGCATCTCAGGCTGCCGGAGGCCATCCGCAAGATGACTTCGTTCCCGGCGCAGAAGCTCGGTTTGCCGGACAGGGGGATGCTGCGTAACGGGTACAAGGCCGACATAGTCATTTTCGACCCCGACACGGTCAAGACCCGCGCCGTGAAGGACGATCCGAAGCACTACCCGGTGGGCATCGACTACGTGATCGTCAACGGCCAGGTGGTTATCGAGAATGGTGAGAACACGGGCGCGTTGCCAGGCAGGGGGCTCAGGAGGGGCAGAGGAGCGACGTAGGGGGCGTGATTCATTAGTCTCGGTGATGCGGATAGCGCCTCACCAAGGGCGGTTCACGAACCGCCCCTACAAGTGGTCGTGTGAGAGCAGGCCTGGAAGATGTCGCGCGGGCCAGCGTAGTTCCGCGCCCCAACCCATCGGGCGCCCACAAGAGGCGCCCCTACGAGGCGTGGTTGTGGGATGGGTGTGACCCCGCTCCCAGCGCCCCACCATGGTCCCCGATCGGAGTCGGGGAAGACGGAGTACGGAGGTCGGGGAAGACGGGGTGGGAGAACGCGGGTTGGGGAGTTGGGTACGACCCCGTGTCGAGCACGGGGCAGGCTGGAATTGTTTTTGGCGCGTTGAAGCAACTCCGGGGGTTGCCCGGAGTTGCCTCGGTTGACAGTGTCTCTGTAGCCTTTCCCACGCCCGGCCGGAACCGTGAGGCGTTGTTGGGAAGTATGTTTCCTCGGTCTTCTCCGCACAGTCCTACAACCGACGGTAGTGGCGGCAATTTGCTCGCTCACGCGTCGGCGGTCGAACCGGGGCCGAAGACGGTTGCGGCTCTACAGCCGCGCCCGGCTTGTGGGGCGCTTATGGGCGTCTGAGGGAAAGACGCATTTGCTATCGGATCCTCGGCTTGATCTCTGGGGCGAACTTCCGATAGCTCCCCAGGCATCGCTCTCACGATTAGCCTGCGGGCCCCGAGTCACCATAGTCAGGGTCTAAGCTGCCACGCCTACGTGAACAGCGTTATGTGCGAGTCGTTCCGGTGACCCTAACCGGCTTTGCAGCCGTGGGGCCCTGGAATCCACGCATAGCCCATGTCTGCTTCCCAGGAGAGCATGTACTTTCTCGTTCCGCAACGGGCTTTAACACGGGGGGAGGAACTTTTACCCCCGATGCCTGCAGGAGTTGTTCCCGTTGCTGTTCGATCAGAATGGCTGTGCTGAATGCGTCGTAATGCACGACTCGATATTGATATTAGAACACCTGTTCGTGCATGTCAAATGTTTGGTGGCATGGATTTTTTGGGGGTGTGGGTGGCGCGAGTGTTGGCCGAGGGCGGGTTTGAAACCATCTGTTCCAACCAATTGCCAATTCACCTTTGAGGAAGCGTCCTAAACAAAGTCCGACTAGACCCACTGGCGTGTTGGATTCCGGGCGAGCAAGCGCGATCGCGCCGGCAAACGGCCGCGTTACGGGTTCATCAGGGCTTTTGGAAGCTGTCACCGCGTCCGAACACGGACAATTCAGGAGTGAATTCCGCCATTTCATCGAATTAGTTGGAACAGATGCCACAAGAGATGGCCCTACGAATGGTCGTCTGAACGCGGGTCTGCAAGATGTAGGGCGGGAAAGCGCATCCCATTGCCAATTAAGGACCTCTTGAAGACGTGTCCGGCAATTGTCCGTTATTTGGGGCTCTGCTAGGATTGTGACTGCTTTCTCAAAGTACCCGGAGCGCCCATTTGGCCACCACGAACCTGGCGGCAGGTACCGATATCCGCATGCTTGTGCGCCAGGCCCTTAAACAGCAGCCACAGCCGACGGTTACCGTGTTGTCATCGCTGCTCGCGGTGCAGGACTTTGTCCACTATCTCCCCCCCGAGGCCATCGAAGAGACGGCCAGTTTTTGCGGCACTACGGTGAACGAAGTGTGGAGCGTGGCGTCGTTCTACACGAACTTCCGGTTCACGCCGCCTGCCGCGCATACGCTGGAAGTGTGCTGGGGGCCGACCTGCCACCTGGCGGGGGCGCAGGAACTGCTGGCGATCGTCCAGGAGGAGTTCGGCATCGACAGGGAAGGGGAGACGGAAGACCGCAGCGCGACCCTTCGCTACAACACTTGCCTGGGAGCTTGTGCGCAAGCGCCGGTTATATCTCTCGACCATCATCACAAGGGCCGCATGACTCCTGACTCCGTGAGAGAGCTCGCGCGTTCACTCCGGTCCACGTCCCAGCAGCAATAGGTCGCCTGTACCAATGAGCGAAAACAGCCCAGGCGTCTTTGAAGACCTGGAACGCCGCGCGTCCGAGAGATGGCAAGAGCTTCACGACAACCCGCAAGGTTGGATTCGGGTTGGTGGCGGCGTGTCGGGCGAAGCGGCGGGGGCGGATGAGGTATTTGCAGCGGTAAAGGACTCCCTGGCGCGGCATGAAGCAGGCTCGGAACTGTCACGGGTCGGCGCGTTCGGCCTCATGTACTTGGAGCCGATAGTGGATGTCACTTTGCCCGGCGGTCCGCGGGTCTTCTACGGCAACGTGACTCCCGACGACGTGGACAGGATCGTCCAAGGCCACGTAATTGGCGGTCGGCCGTTGGCGGACCTGGCGTCTGCCTACGAGGGCGACGACAACGGCGGGCTGGAGGGCGTGCCGAGACTTGACGAACTTCCGGCAGTAGAGCACCAGGTCAGGGTCGCTACTCGCAACTGCGGCAACATCGACCCCGGCGACATACTCCAGTACATCGCAAATGGCGGTTATTCGGCGCTGAAAAAGGCGCTGTTCGAAATGTCGCCGCCGGACGTCCTCGACGAGGTCAAGACCTCAGGGCTGCGCGGGCGCGGCGGCGCCGCGTTCCCCACGGCAGTCAAGTGGAGTTTCCTTGCGCCGAGCAAGGCGCCGGACAAGTACATCCTGTGCAACTGCGAAGAGGGCGACCCCGGGGCGTTCAATGACAAGGGAATCCTCGAAGGCGACCCGCACACGTTGATCGAGGGCCTGATCCTCAACGGCTACGCCACCAATTCAAACTACGGCTACGTCTTCATCAGGCACGGGCACGATATCCCGATCGACGCGACGCGTCAGGCCATCCAGAAGGCCTACGATCACAACCTTCTTGGCAAGAACATCCTGGGATCCGATTTCAGTTTCGAGATGGAAGTTTCCCTGACAGGCGACTCCTACGTGGCCGGCGAAGAGACGGCCCTGATGGAAGCCATCGAGGGAAAGCGGGCGCTGCCCAGGTTCAAGCCGCCGTTTCCCGCGGCCGCGGGCGTATGGCAGAAGCCCAGCAACATCAACAACGTGAAGACCCTGGCCTACGTGCCGCAGATTGTGCGAAACGGAGGAGAGTGGTTCAAGGGGATCGGAACGCCGTCCAGCAGCGGAACGGCAATCGTGTGCCTGACCGGCCACATCAGGCGGCCCGGCATGTATGAAGTGCCGATGGGCATGACCATCAGGGACGTGCTCGAAAAGGTCGGCGGAGGCGTGTCGCCAGGCGAACGCATCAAGGTCCTGCAGACGGGAGGACCCCTGGGCGGTGTTCTGGGCGATGAGGCGTTCGACGTCCAGATCGATTTCGACGAGATGTCGAAGGCGGGCGCGATTCTCGGATCGGGCGGGATCATCGTAGGCAACGAGACGGTGGACGTCGTCGACTTGATACGGGCGTTGATCGCCTTCAACCAGTACGAGTCGTGCGGGAAGTGTTTCCCGTGCAGGCTCGGCAACACGCACATGCTGGAAACCCTTGAGCGTTTGTGCCAGTATTCGCCCAGACCGGCCGACCTGGAACTCATGGAGCGGATAGGCAACAGCATGAAACTGGGTTCGCTGTGCGGACACGGGCAGCTTGGCTACAACCCGGTCGCCTCTGCCCTCAAGTACTTCGAAGATGAGTTCACCGAACGGCTCGAAGGCGTCCCTCAGAACGGAAAGTCCACGAACGGTTCGATGATCCTGCCAACCAGGACAAGGCCCTGAGCGGTTTCATTTACTCAAGTCTGAAGTTCGCTACATGAAACAGATGAGAATGCGTTCGCGGGCGGCGCCCTCACCCCAACCCTCTCCCTACAAGACGACCTTTGCATAATTTCACGCAACGTCATTCTGAGCGCAGCGAAGAATCTCCAGTGTGTCCCACTACAACACCCCACCCCTCTTACCCAGACCCTTCGCTTCGCTCGAGGGTGACATGGGTGGGCGTTCAGGGTGACGTGAAGTGAAGGATCACTGTGTGCGGAGACAGTTGTGCAAAGGTCTCCTACAAGGAAGAAGGAGTTTGCAAGGGTCTCGATCCAAGCAGATGGGACTTTGATGAGCCGAATCATTCGGTGATCTTGTGAGGCAGGACTAGTGGCAGACAACATTACGTTCACGATCGACGGCCAGACGGTAGAGGCCAAGCCGGGCCAGACCGTGCTGCAGGCGGCCATGGACGCCGGCATTTACATCCCGTACCTGTGCTACTTCCCGAAGATGAAGCCTTACGGGGCGTGCCGGGCCTGCGTGGTCGAAACGGAAATGGGCGGTCGAAAGGGTGTGGTCGCATCCTGCACGGCGCCGGCTGCGCCGGACCTGATCGTGAATTCGAAGACCGAGCAGGTCACCACCCTGCGCAGGGACGTTATCGAACTACTGATGGCTGAGCACCCGCACGGCTGCCTCACCTGCCACCGGATTGAACTTTGCGGCCCGCAGGACATCTGCCAGCGCCACGTCGGGGTCACCGACCGCTGCACGATCTGCCCCAAGAACGAACGCTGCGAGTTGAAGGACACGGTACGCAGCGTAGAACTGGACCTGCGCACTCCGCTCAACTACCACCGCCGCAACCTGCCAATACACACCGACGACCCGTTCTACGACCGAGATTACAACCTGTGCATCGTGTGCGCCCGGTGCGTGCGCGTCTGTGAAGAGGTGCGGTTCGATACGGCACTGACTCTCACCAGCCGCTCAGGCGTGGCCCTTGTTGGCACCGCCCGCGGTGAATCGTTGCTCGAATCGGGCTGCGAGTTCTGTGGCGCCTGCATAGACGTGTGTCCTACTGGCGCGCTCGTCGAGCGGGAATACAAATGGGAGAAGGCCACGAAGCAGGTGACGACCGTGTGCACCAACTGCCCGGTCGGCTGCCAGATGGTGGCTGAAGTCAACAAGTTCGACAAGGTGGTCCGGTTCAAGGGCGACCTTGCCGGCGAGGCCAACCGCGGCCAGGCGTGCTTCAAGGGCAAGTTTGGCTACGACTACCCGAACCACAAGTCCCGGCTGAAGTACCCGTATATCCGTGAAGACGGCGTCCTGAAACGCGTCACTTGGGAACAGGCTCTCGACCGCATCGCCGCGGGTCTTGGGGGACGAGACTCGTCGAAGGTCGCCGTGATCGCGTCGCCGCGCGGCACGAACGAGGACAGCTACGTTGCCCAGAAGTTCGCGAGGGACGCCCTCGGAACGGACAACGTCGACTCATCGCTGAACCTCTTCCCGGTAGTCGCGGCAACCCTCGAGTCCCGCCTCGGATCCGCCGCCGCAACGAACCCAATCTGGGAGTTGGAAGAGTCCAAGTGCATCCTGGCGGTGACCGGCAACCCGACCGAAGAGCAAAACGTCCTGGCGGTGCCGGTCAAGAAGGCCGCGAGGGCAGGGGCCCGGATCATCGTCATCGACGCCCGCGAAACCGAGATGACGCGTTACGCGACCGAGTGGCTGAGGCCCCGGCCCGGGACCGAACCGGTGTTGCTTGCGGGAATGGCCAGGGCGATCATGGACGAGGCCCTGGAAGACCAGCAATACGTCATCGAGAATTGCACCGGCGCTGATGAGTTGAAGCGTTCGCTCTGGGACTTCGATCTTTCGGTAGTATCCCGTGTGACAGGCGTGGAGGTCACCCAGATCTGCCGGGCCGCGAGGACCCTTGCGGGCAACGCACCGGCGTCGGTCCTTTTCGGAGTCGACACTGTCCCGGTGGAATCACACACCGACCTGACGAACGCAATCGTAAATCTGTCCCTGATCACGGGCAACATCGGGCGCACGTCAGGCGGAATCTACCCGCTGTACCAGGGCGCAAACACCCTCGGGGCCCGGGATGTCGGTTGCAGTCCGGCGGGGCTCCGCGCCCAGACCCTGTCGTCGAATGGGCAGACGGGACTTACCGGTGGTGTGGCAGCCATTTTCGAGAGCATGCGGGATGGGGATATCGAGGCGGCGATAGTGATGGCCGACGGCATGAATCCCGAAGCGTCGCAGCTCGGGGATGTCCCGTCTGCGTTGAGAAATCTCGAATTCCTCGCGGTCTCGGCGGTCTTCGACGACGAGGTAACGCAGGCCGCAGACGTTGTCCTTCCGGCGGCAACTTACACGGAACAGACTGGGACGGTCACGAACCTCGAACGGCGCGTGCAGTTGGTTCGAACGGCCTGGGACCCCAAGAACGAAGAACGGTGCGGGTGGCGGACGCTGGCCTCACTGGCCCGTCACATGGGGAACGACGGATTTGACTACGGTTCGGCGTCGGATGTGTTCGAGGAGTTGAAACAGACGGTACCGGATTACGCCGGTCTCGACCACAACAGGTTGGAGGCGGGCGGCATTCACGCTCCCTGCGCGTCGTCCGATGATCCCGGCACGCCGATGCTCCTGGACCGCGACCAGGATGAGACTAAGCTCGAATTGGTCCCGTTGTCGTCGGTTAAGTCGAATGGTTCACGTAATGGACTGGTACTGGCCCACGGACGTGTGCTGAGCCAGCCCGAACGGCCGGTTGGCGTCGTGCGCCACGGTCAGATGAACTATCTCGACCGGGTCGAAGAGGTCGGCATCCACAGGGAGGACGCGAGGGCGCTCTCGATCTCCAGGGGCGACAGTGTGGAGATCACGGACGAGAACGGCTCGTCCCTGGCTTCCGGTGTCGCGGCCCTGAACTCGCCGCAGCCGGGCCTGGTCTCGGTAACGACCCTGTTTGGCGAGGTGGCGTCGGAGATGCAGGACTCGGAGAACCCCGACCCCTCGCCGCGTATCCCGGGCTTGCCTTTGAGGTCTGTGAGAGTCGTTAAGGCTTCGGAGCGGGTAGCGGCCGAGGCTGAGTGACATCGGCGACGCCGATGGATAGCGAGTGGGTATAAATGCGTTGACTACGTTGCCACAACTGAGAAACGAATGACCACCGCCGAGCATCCACTCACCAAGTCTGGTCTGCGCGAAGAGCTACGACACTACGCGACCAAAGAAGACTTGGCCAACATCGAAACCAAGATCGCGGAAATGGAATCCCGCCTGACCTGGCGAATCGTGTTGGTGATGTTTGGAGCGGCGGCGGCAGGGTCCGCAGTCGTCTCGGTCATAGACAGGTTCGCATCCTGATACCCCAGCCGTAGCCCAAGAGTCGACGAGGCTGACCGGTCGAGCGCTCCATGCCGCCGGCAATGCCTACCCACGCTGAGAATGTTGCCCGGGCCGCACTGAGACATCAGTCGAAGACCTGGAGTTGCCTCTCTTAGCAGCCCCTGAGGTCGACGGACAGAGCCACGTGATCTTTGCAGAGGAGCGGCCGGTGGCCGAGGCTGAGTAACGAGTTTCCGGAGAGCTTGTTATCGACGGCGCGGGTGGTTATGAAACCTGGGAAGGAATGATCAGCCGTCCAGGAGACTGCTGATCGCGACGGCCATCGACGCAGCGGCGACCATGCCGCCGACGATCATTCCACCCCACCACTTGATCAGGTCGGCTTTCAGGTTAGCCAGATCGGCCTTGGTGGCGAGGTGTTCGTAACCGCCTTCGAGACGGCTGAGCCGTTCTTCGACCGTCGTCATTACATTTCTCCCTTGTCCAGAGTATACACACCGAACCCTAAAACCCTGCGCTCGTGCCCCGGGCCAATCTCAGTTATCCGACGCAGACAATTGGCCGAGGTGAACCCCTACCTTGCACTGGTCCACCGTGTAAGTCCTAATCGATGTGGCAGATGTGCAATCACCCGTACAATTCGCCGTTCGGCGATGTTCGTCAGGTAACGACCGTTGCCCATCCCATTTTCATTGACAGTCCCACCGTTGACTCAGTACCGTGCGGCCGCGGACCCCCAAAGCCGTCTGATGGCCGTATCGCGGCTCTAAGAGAGGAAATGTCATGCAGAGGATAGCCAGCTACGGGGAGGCGATCAGCCAAGTCCCGCCTATTTCGATCATCGGACCGGCTAATGCGTCGTTGATGGATGCACTTTTCCCGTCCATCAACGTCCTTCACAGGGTGGGGATATCGCTGTTCTTCGTGGGGTTGCTGGTTGCGTTCGGACGACTGACCTTCTATCTGCCTGACAACCCCGTTCCGATAACGTTCCAGACTACCGGCGTGCTGTTGATGGGAGGCGTCCTGGGGCTACGGTGGGGACTCTTCGCCATCCTGGTCTACTACTTCCTGGGCATGGCGGGCGTGCCGGTGTTCAAGGACGGCGGAAACGGCTGGCACTACCTTTCGGCGACGGCGACGGCCGGATACCTGGTCGGATTCGTCGCGGCGGTCCCGCTGGTGGGCTTCCTGTCTGAAAGAGGGTGGACTCGCGGCAAGGCGCTCTGGCCGATGCTCCTGGGCAACCTCTTCATCTACGTACCTGGCTTGCTTTGGCTGCACTTCAAGGACCTGGGCTGGCCGGCTGAGGGCGAGTTATTCGCCAGCGGGATGTACCCGTTCCTGCCCGGCGACTTCGTGAAGCTCATGATCGCCGCCCTCGTAGTCGGCGCAGGCTGGGCTTATGTCGATTACCGGGCGAAGAAGAAGGAAGAGGGGCGGTAGACCCAGACCCTGCCCTCAGAAGCAGGGGAGTGGATGGGTCACGCCGGGGTGTGTCGAAGCTGGTGTTTCAGTGACACTCGGCCAATAGTTGCATCCTTCCCGGTGTAGATTGAATCTAACCTAATAACTCGCAGCAGAGAAAAGACGAAATTGCGGTGGCCAACCTGATGGGCCATCCACAAGACCCGAAAGGTAATCGACATATGACCAAGCCAACCGATGTAAGCGACGCGGATTTCCAGTCGGCAGTGGTGGAATCAGACACACCGGTCTTGGTGGACTTCTGGGCCGAGTGGTGCGGGCCGTGCAAGATGGTGGCGCCGGTGGTGGAGGAGCTTGCGGGCGAGTATGACGGCCGGGTCAAGTTCACCAAGGTCAACGTTGACCTCAATCCGATGACATCGGCGAACTACGGCATCCGTAGCATCCCGACGATGCTGATCTTCAAGGGCGGCAACCCGGTAGGGCAGGTCGTCGGCGCGGTGCCGAAGAAGGTGCTGCAGGAAAAAATCGACGCGGCGATCGCCTAGCTAATCGAACGCGGGCGGCTGAAGTGATGGCGCGTCGGCCGCTGGCCCAATGTGGGCCGAATAGACGCTAATATTGCTGCAACCGCCGTGCAGGTGACTACAACGCGGGAGTGGATGGGTCCCGGTGGGCTTCACGGACTTCAAATCCGCTGGCAGGCTGCCTTCGCCGTCTGCGGAGGGTTCGACTCCCTCGCACTCCCGCCATCCTATGTACGCTGATCGACAATGAACTAATCGTCGGGTTCGCGCACAGTTGGTGAGGGTCGCGAAAAGCTAGTGCGGCAGGCCAGCGTGCCAGGACTGCTGTGCCTGCGACTTGCCCGATTGTTACCGCCAGGGACTATCCAGTAAGGCGTTCGATCAGTACGGCGACGGTGGAGGCCGCCACCACGGACCCAATCATCAGGCTGACCTCCAAAACGGACAATTCGGCTTTCAGATCGCCCCTCAACTCGGCCAAGTCAGCCTTGGTCGCACTGTGGGCGCGCATCTCATCCCGGAAGAGACTGAGCTCATGCCGCAGGTCCTCGCGGGTGAGGGGGAGAATTTCCGAAATCGTTGCCAATGGTCCTCCTGATGGCCCTCGCATTTTACTCACGTGACGCGCTGAACCCAGACGAGCATGTCACTTGGCACCCGAGCTCCCTGAGCCATCGGGCGGATCAAGGTCAATCTTTTCCCACGATTGATGATTGATCGGTGGCAGAGGTTGTATCATCGGGGCCCATCGTTAACGAGCACCCCTTACCACCTTTCCGCCATGGCAAAGACTGATCGAGACCTTGTTGCACACCTGATGCGCCGAGCCGGATTTGGCGCGACGAATGATGAGTTGGATGGGCTTCAGCAAGTCCCTTACGAACAACTTGTCGATGACCTGTTACACCCGGAGCGGTTTCCGGAGGTCGATGACACGCTGCTGCGTCGTTACTACTTGGAGTTGAACAACCCCGATACGCACGGGACGTGGCAGGCGCACTGGATCTACCGCATGGTGAACACCAGGCGGCCGTTGCAGGAGAAGATTGCGCTCTTTTGGCACCATGTCTTCGCCACTTCGATAGGGAAGAGCGAACACACGCCGTCGGGGGTGGCGCAGATCGAGACGTTCAGGCGCAACGGGCTTTCCGACCTGCGGACGATCTACATCGACCTCGCGCGCGACCCGGCGATGTTGTTCTGGCTGGACAACTGCGAGAACCACTCCGGCGAGCCCAATGAGAACTGGGGCAGGGAACTGCTGGAACTGTTCTCGATGGGCGTTGGGAACTACACGGAACAGGACATCAAGGAGGCTTCGAGGGCGTTTACGGGGTGGACGTTTATTCAACCTTTGCCCCTCGACCCGTACTCCAGGTACCCGTCCGACTTCCTGTACATGCCGGACGACCACGACGACGGCGAGAAGACGTTCCTTGGTCACACCGGCCGGTTCGACGGCGAAGACATTATCGACATCGTGGTCGAACAGCCGGCGACGGCGAAGTTCATATCACGGCACCTGTACAACTTCTTCGTGGCGGACGAACCGCAGGTCCCGGCGTGGAACATCGTGCCCCCGCAGGACCCGGAGGCGGTCGAAACGCTCGTTCAGACCTGCCAGGAGACGGGCGGAAACGTGCGGGAGATGCTGCGGACGCTTTTCCTATCGGACTTCTTCAAGGCGGCGAGGTTCAAGAGAGTGAAGAACCCCGCCGAACTGGTGACCGGCGCAATCAAGCTGGCCGGCACGTTCAGGCAGCCGGACCCGGGCCTTTCCGCCCTTTCATCCGCAACGACCGTCATGGGCCAGGCGCTGCTGACGCCGCCGACGGTGGAGGGTTGGCACACGGGCAAGGAGTGGATAGACGCCGGAACGCTCAACGAGCGCGTCAATTTTGCGGTGGACCGACTCGCTGACCCGAACCTCCCGGGCATGCGGGGCATCGTCGAGCGGATCGCGGAAGGTCGGAGCCGCGTATCGCCGCGGGAGTTCGTGGACTTGTGCATCGAACTTGCGGGCCCAGTAGGAGTCAGCGAGGACACGAGGTCGGAATTGTTGCAGGCGGCCAAACGGGAGGGCGACCTGGAGTTCGACACCGAGTCCGGCCGCGAGCGCAGTTCGGAACGCACGGTGAGAATGGTCCAGGCGATCGTGTCATCAGTCGAGTACCAGTTCGCCTAAGCCCTGGGGGCAGGGCGCGAGGATTCATCCCATGAAGACAAATGGAAAAGAGCCCACGCTGGTCATCGTGCAGTTGACGGGCGGCAACGACTTCATGAATACGGTTATCCCGTATTCGAACAGCCTTTACTACGACTTCCGGCCGGTGGTCGGCATCCCCGAGAACAAGGTGTTGCCGATCGACGACCACCTGGCCTTCAACCCGAACTTTGCTCCCGTGCAGGACCTGTACGACAGGGGAGACGTGGCCATCATCCAGGGCGTCGGATACCCCGATTCCAGCAGGTCGCACTTCCGGAGCATGGATATATGGCACACGTGCGAGCCGGACACGGTTGCGACCGAGGGGTGGCTCGGGAAGGCGGTGCGGGAGTTAGACCCTGACAAGACCAACCCGCTGACGGCAGTCAGTTTTGGTCGGGGCCTGCCGAGGGCACTGGTGGCGGAAGAGGTGACAGTGACGTCGGTGGGCGACCTGGACACGTACGGCCTGATGAACGGGATTGAGGCGCAGAACCAACGGGAGGACGCGCTAGACCTGTTCAAGCGGATTTACACCCCGGCGATCGGTTCCGGCCCGGTAACCGACTACCTCGCTCGCACCGGTATCGACGTGCTGAGGGGCGCCGACATGCTGAAGAAGGCGCCTGAGATGTACGAGTCGACGGTCGAGTACGCCTCGAACCCCATCGCCACCAGTTTGAAGGATGTGGCGCGCGTGCACCTCGCCGGGTTGGGCACCCGCGTGTTCTACACCCAGCAGGGCGGCTACGACACGCATGCGAACGAGGTGCCGACGCATCCCAAGCTGCTAACCGATCTCTCAGGAGCGCTGGGGGACTTCTTTGACGACCTGCGGGAGCACGATGCTGATGACAATGTGGTTGTGATGGTGTTCACCGAATTCGGGCGGCGTGTGCGAGATAACAACAGCGGCACTGACCACGGGGCGGGTGGCGGCGCGTTTGTGCTGGGCAAGCCCGTTAGCGGCGGGCTGCACGGCGAGTACCCGTCGCTCGACCCCGCCGACCACGACACCGGCGACCTGCGGCACACGAACGACTTCCGGGGTCTTTACGCCACGGTCCTGGAAGACTGGATGGGGATGCCTGCGCCGGAAATAGTCGGTGGCAACTTCGAAAAGCTGCCGTTGTTCGCAAATGGCGATGGCTAACCCGGATTACGAACATGGTCGCGAGCAAACCTAAACAACAAAATAGGCCTTTTGGGCTGCTGAGAGTCGGATTTTCGTATGAAAAGACTCTTGGCATGCGGCGGTTGACCAACACACCGATATCGGTCGTATTGTGGGAGGAAGGCGACCTCCTGATACTGTGCCGCGGTGAAGGTCTCTGCTTCGTGCGGCGGTTGTCATTCGAGGACGAGGACAAGGGCGCGTTCAACCTGACCGGCGGGGGCGGACCTGTCGGAGGCGGATTCAACATTGCCGCTTCATTCGTGTGGCCGGCAGCGATGATCAAGGACTCACAGGGGCGGTTGTGGATCACGGACGAAGGCCGGGACACCGTCAGCGCCATCACCGCGGAAGGTGAGCCGGTGGCGCAGTGGGGCGTCTCCGGGTCGGGCCCGGGGGAACTGAACCGGCCGTCCGGGCTGGCGATGGATGGAGACGGGAACCTGGTAGTTGCTGACGCGTGGAACCACCGGGTGCAGAAATTCACCCAAGACGGGACGTTCATCTCGGAGTGGGGCGGTCCGGGCGATGGGCCAGGCGAGTTCGACATGCCGTGGGGTGTATCCGTGGACGAGGAGGGGTACACGTACGTCTGTGACTGGCGAAATGACCGCGTGCAGAAGCTGGGCCCCGATGGCCGCCACGTGATGACGATCGGCGAGTCCGGTTCGGGCGACGGGCAGTTCAACCGGCCGACGGGTGTGACGGTGGACCGGGACGGCGATATTTACGTGGCGGACTGGGCGAATCACCGCGTACAGTTGTTCAACTCCTCCGGTCTCTTCGTGGAGAAGTTCATCGGCGACGCCACGTTGTCGGACCAGGCACGCGGCTACATGATCACGAACCTGATGGCGATGAGGCTGCGCGAGATGACGGCGATCGAGCCGCAGAAACGTTTCAGATGGCCCGTGTCGGTAAACGTGGCGGACGACGGCCGCATGTACGTGCCGGATTACGGTTCGCAACGCATCCAGGTCTACCGCAAAGACGTGATACGCCTCGGGCCAGGGGAGATCGCGCCGACGCCGCGGTCGCATTCGCTATACACGCAGTTTTAGTGCGGTTCGCGTCCCAGCGAATTTGCGGCGCCGTCTACCGAGGCGGGATGGGTTGAAACCATCCCCTACGCTCATCAAATAGGGCGCAGAGATCAGGCCAGGGAAAACGCCTTGGCTGCCATGTCGCCGATGTAGCGACCGATGACGAGCGATGAGGTTGCGCCGGGCGATGGCGCGTTTAGTACGTGTATGGCGTTCTCTGACCTCTCGATGCGGAAGTCGTCAAGCAGGTTGCCCTTGCGGTCGACTGCCTGCGCCCGGACTCCCGATCCGCCCGGGCCGAGGTCCTCGCTGCGCACTTCAGGGATCATCCGCTGCAGGTCTTTCACGAACACGCTCTTCCGCAATGACCGGTTGGTCTCCATCAAGCCGGTCTTCCATTCGCGGGCCGAAGACTTCCAGAACCCGGGGAACGTGAGGGTCTTCAGAAATTCCCGCAGGTTGAAGTCGCGCTTGCGGTATCCCTCCCTGGCCGTGGCGAGGACTGCGTTCGGGCCGGCTTCGGTGAACCCCTTCATCGTCTTCGTGAAGTGCACTCCCAGGAAGGGCAGTTCGGGGTTCGGGACGGGGTATATGAGGCCCTTGACCAGGTGTTCCCGGCTCTTGACCAGCGTGTAGTACTCGCCGCGGAAGGGGATTATCCGCAGTCCCGGCCGGACGCCCATCATCTCAGCGACGATGTCTGCGTGCAGGCCGGCGCAGTTGATGACGCGGTTTGCTTCGAATTCGCCGCCGTCGGTTTCGAGTACCGTCTCGCTGCCCCGGCTGACCACGTTTCGAAGTTTGGAGTTGAACTTGATTGTCCCGCCGAGGTCCTCGAAGCGCCTGGCGTAGACGTCTGAGACCTTCCGGTAGTCGACGATCCCCGTGTTGGGCGCCCACAGGGCCTCGATGACGTTTACGTGGGGTTCGATCTCTTCTCGAACCCGCTCGCCGGATACGAGTTGCAGTCCCTCTACCTGGTTTGCGGTGCCGCGTTCGAGGAGAGCTCGCAGCCGCGGCAGTTCGTCCTCTCGTGTGGCGATGATGACCTTGCCGCAGCGGTCGAACGGGACTTCGTTCTCCTCGCAGAAGCGGACCATCGAGGCGCGGCCTTCCACGCAGAACTGGGCCTTGAACGAGCCGGGCTTGTAGTAAATGCCGGAGTGGATGACGCCTGAGTTGTGGCCGGACTGCTGGGTGGCCACGGTCGGACCTTTTTCGATGACCGTGATTCGCAGGTTGGGGAATCTCTGGTTCAGGTTCATCGCGGTAGAAAGCCCGATTATTCCCGCCCCGATTACCGCGATGTCAAAATTGCCGTCCGGCATTGATTGCCTTTCAGTTGGCACCCGGTGTTGAGCGCCTTGTTCGTGTTGGATGCAAAGTTAAAGATTACATGGTGACAATGGCCGTCTAACTGTCTGAATTAGCCGATTGAGCGGTTACACGGCTTGTCGGGTCTGGTACTTTGGCCTCTATGTCTGAAAGCGTTTTGCCCGAAACCCGACCGGAACGAGTTTCCCTGTTCGTGACGTGCCTGGTGGACCAGTTCTATCCGGAGGTGGGCGAGAGCGTGGTCAATGTGCTTGAACGGCTGGGGATGGAGGTCGACGTTCCTGCCCAGCAGACCTGCTGTGGACAGCCGGCCTATAACAGCGGGTATTGGGACGACGCCAGGGCGGTTGCCGGCCGGTTTCTCGAGGTTTTCGACGGCGATGGTCCCATCGTCGTGCCTTCCGGGTCCTGCGGTGCCATGGTGAAACACCACTATGCGACGCTGTTCAGGGACGATCCGGTCCAGCTCGAACGGTCACGCGCGTTGGGGAAGCGACTGTACGAGTTTTCTGAGTTCGTCGTGGACATCCTGGGCCAATCCGAAGCGATCGGGCGTAACAGCGGGGCGATTACCTATCACGCCTGTTGCCACCTGCTCAGGGAACTCGGCATCGACGAACAGCCGAAAGCCCTGTTGGATGGCATAAAGGGTCCTGATTACAGGCCGCTGGAGCGAGCCGACGTTTGTTGCGGGTTCGGCGGTACGTTTGCGGTCAAGATGGCGGATATATCGACCGCGATGCTCGATGAAAAGCTCGATAACGTGGAAGCGACCGGGGCGAAGACGCTTGTGGCTGGTGACGCAGGGTGCATCATGCACATGGCCGGCGGGCTGCGCAGGCGTGGATCACAGGTCCGCGTCGCTCACCTGGCGCAGTACCTGGACGAGTCGTTGTCGAACACTGCCGACGGTCCGAACTCCGGTTCCTGACGCATGGAGACGAACACCAGGGAATTCCGGTCACGCGCTGCCGCCACGATGGCCGATCCAAGGCTGAAATCGGCTCTGGAAGGTGTTTACGAGGGGTTCCACAAGGGCCGGATTGCGGCCGCGGCTGCCACGGACGCGTGGGAAGCACAGCGGGACCGGGGCAGGGCGATCAAGGAACACACGATCGCCAACCTCGACTACTACCTGGGAATGCTGGCCGACAACGTGGAGAAGAACGGCGGGAACGTCTTCTTCGCCCGCGACGCCGACGATGCCAACCGGTACGTGCTGGATCTGGTCAATCAGAGAGGCGTGCGGACCGTCATCAAGAGCAAGTCGATGGTCTCGGAAGAGATGGGACTCAACCATGTCCTGGAAGAGGCGGGTGTCGAGGCGGTCGAGACGGACCTGGGTGAGTACATCATCCAGCTTGCCGGGGAGGCGCCGTACCACATCATCGCTCCTGCCATACACAAGTCGAAGGAGGAGGTGTCGGACCTGCTTGCCGCCCGGTCGGGGGGCGAACGGCTGGAGCACGCCGCTGAACTGACCATGCAGGCCAGGGAGCAACTGAGAGACGTGTTCAAGCGGGCCGATATGTCGGTTACCGGCGTGAACTTTGCGGTCGCCGAGTCCGGCAGCATCGTGCTGGTCACCAACGAGGGCAACGGGCGTATGGCTACGTCGGCGCCGCGCATTCACGTTGCCGCGATGGGAATGGAGAAGGTGGTGCCTTCCGTGGCCGACCTCAGCACGTTCCTGCGGATACTCATTCGTTCGGCGACCGGCCAGCGCATCTCCTCGTACGTGACGATGGTGAACGGAACGCGCCGTGCGGATGACGAAGACGGGCCGGAAGAGTTTCATCTAGTCGTCATCGATAACGGCCGGAGCAAGTTGCTGGCCGACCCTCACATGCGTGAGGCCCTTTATTGCATACGCTGCGGTGCGTGCATGAACGCCTGCCCGGTGTACCGAAAGGTGGGAGGGCACAGCTACGGTTGGGTGTATCCGGGACCGATAGGGGCGGTGATAACGCCGGTCCTGACGGGACTCGATGCAGGGAAGGACCTACCCTTCGCATCGACGTTGTGCGGCGCCTGCCGCGATGCCTGCCCGGTAAGAATCGACCTGCCGCGGATGCTTCTCGAATTGCGGGCGAAGGCCGTGGAGTCAACGGGCGGTAAGCCTTCAGGGCTGATGTGGCGGGGCTGGCGCACCGGCATCACGCGGCGAGCGGTTTTTGACGGTGGGTCGCGGGTCGGGAGGTGGCTGCTGCGGCCGTTCACGAGGGATGGCTGGACCAGGAGGATGCCGTTTCCGATTGGCGGATGGACGACGAGCAGGGACTTTCTTGCGCCTGCTGCGAACTCGTTTGTATCGCGTTTCAATCGCCGGACCAGGAAAAAGCCGTCATGACGGACCGACGGGAATTCTTGTCCTCGGTGCGTGCGTCCTTGGGCAGGTCGTCTGGAGAAGGGCCAACGGCCGCGCCTCCGAGCTTCGACGTGATCGCTCCGGTCGACGAGAGGGTCAAGCGGGCCGAACAGGTGCGGGCTGTGATGGCCGAACGGGCGGGGGAGTTGATCGAGGAGTTGGCCGATAGCGCGGCCGCGGCGGGGTGGCGCGTGCACCGGGCAAGGTCGGACGAAGAGGTGGTGGAGGCGATAACGCGGATATGCGTTGACACCGACGCTCGAATGGTGCTGAAGAGCGGCGAAGAGTCGATAACCGGACTTGAGGGCCTCGATGGCTCACTGGCGTCGGCCGACATTGAAGTCGGGATCGCGGTGCTGCCGCAGACCGACGACCACGAAGTTGCGGCCCGGAACGAGGATGAACACCGGGCGAGACTGTTCGAGGCGGACATCGGCATAACCGGGTCGGACTACGCGATCGCCGAAACGGGCACCGTGGTTGTCCATCCCCGGCGCGGTCTTTCCCGCCTCGTTTCGTTGGCGCCTACTCGTCACATTGCGGTGGTCAGACGCGGGACGATCCTGCCGTCGCTGGACGAGTTGTTTCTACTGGAGAGCGAAGCGCAGGCGAACGGAACGCTGGCCAGTTCTATGAACCTGATAACGGGGCCAAGCCGCACCGGGGACATCGAGGGCGTGATCGTGGAAGGGATCCACGGCCCGATCGAGGTCCACATGGTGCTGGTGGGCTAGGGGACTAGCGGGCCCGTGCGCCGGCGGCGAAGGCGCGGGTTGCTTCCTCAGCCAACGCCGAGACGAGCCTCTGCGTGTCTGCGAGGGCCTCGTCCAGCGTCATAGGGCGGTCGACCAGGGTAAACACGGCGTCGATACCCAGTTCGTGGACTCCCTCGTAGCCCGCGCCTAGCGAACCGGAAAGGGCGATCACCGGTATTCCGCGATTACTGGCGAGTCGAGCGACGCCGACGGGTGCCTTGTTGAACACGGTCGACGCGTCTATCTGGCCCTCGCCGGTGATCACGAGGTCGGCGCCGTCTAGTTGGTCGTCCAGCTTGACCGCGTCGAGGACGATGTCGACACCGGCCCGCAGTTCGGCGTCGAGCAGGGCCATCAAGCCGGCGCCGAGGCCGCCTGCGGCGCCTGCCCCGGCACGGTCCCGGACGTCTGCGCCCAGGTCACGCTCCATGATGTCTGCAAAGTGACTGAGGGCGGCGTCCAGTTCGGCTACGATCTCGGGTGTCGCTCCCTTTTGCGGGCCGAAGACCGCCGATGCGCCGGTGGGGCCGCACAGCGGGTTGTTGACGTCGCAGGCGACCACCACGATGGTGTTCCGGACGCGTGGGTCGAGGTCCGACACGTCTATTTGGTCCAGTCCCGCCAGGGCAGCGCCGCCCGGTTCAAGTTCGCGGCCTCGGCTGTCCAGCAGCGAAGCGCCGAGCGCCTGCATCATGCCTGCGCCTCCGTCGTTGGTGGCGCTTCCTCCGATGCCGATGATGAAGCTGGTTTGTTCGGCGTTCAGGGCCGCGGTAATGAGTTCGCCAACGCCCCTGGTGGTTGCGGTGCGGGGGTCGCGGGCATCGAGGTCCACCAGTGCGAGTCCAGAGGACCGCGCCATTTCGATCACGGCCGTCTTGCCGTCCCCGAGCGCGCCCCATTCGGCCACGATCTCTTCGCCGAGGGGTCCGGTGACGGTGGCGGCCTCTATACGGCCGCCGGATGAGTCCACGAGGGACTGAAGGGTGCCGTCACCGCCGTCGGCCACAGGGGCGAGGACTGTTTCAGCGTCCGGCATGGCACGAGAGACGCCTGCCTGGATCGCGCGTGCGATTTCGATGGCCGTGAGGCTGCCTTTGAATTCCTGTGGGGCGATTACGACTTTTGGCATGGTGTTTTGGGGTTATGGATTGCTAAAAGTGAGTTTGGGAGTCGGGGATGTTGTGAAGCGCCTGTCTTATTTTCTGGTTTGGTCTTAGTCAGAACGATTCAGTTTCCTCGGCTGTGCTAGGAATGACAATTTGGGGGGAAGGAGTTGGGTGACAAGTCAGGCCGGGCGCGGCGAATATGTGGGGCTCCCAGTACGTTTTTTGGCAGTGTTCGTGCGGCGATGGGGGGTTGCCCGCGCCCCATCCAAACGGGCGCCCACGAGAGGCGCCCCTACGACAGGGCCCGGAAGTATGGGCCATATTCATTGAAACAACGTGTTGCGGGGCAGGGCATAAACAGCGGGTATTCGTCAGATCAGGGAGCCGCCCTGGCCTCCGTCGACGACGATGCAGGCGCCGGTTATGAGGTCGGCGCGCTCTGAGGCGAGGAATGCGCAGGTGTCCCCGAGCGGCTCAGGCCACCCGAATTTGCCCATCGGCAGGTTGTTGGAGATGAAGTCCTCCACGACTTCCGGGCTCTGCTCATTTTGGAACCGTTCCCAGCTTCCGGCAGGGTGCAGGATTGATCCTGGCGCGATGGAGTTGACGGTAATGCCCGTGCCGGCAAGGGAACGCCCGGCGTGGTTGGCGTAGGCGATGACGCTGGCCTTAGCCGACATGTACGCGATGTTCCCGCCGTGCTCACGTCCGTAGATGGATGCGATGTTGATGATGCGACCCCAGCGCTGCTTCTGCATGTGCGGCAACACGAGACGCGACAGTTCGTAGCCGTTGAACACGTTGAAGTCGAAGACGGCCTGGTAGTTTGCGAGGGGTGTTTCTGCAAGATCCGTTGCGCCCATCGATCCGCCGGCGTTGTTCACCAGGATGTCGATTGGTCCTACTCCCTCGATGGCCTCCCTGTGAACGCGCGGCATGTCGTCGATCTGCATGACGTCGGCGACGATTCCGGAGGCCTTGACGCCGAGCGCCTGCAGGTCGGCGACCGTCGTGTCTATGGTGCTCTTAGTGCGGCCGCAGATTGCGACGTTGACGCCTTCACGCGCCAGGGACAGGGCGCATTGCCTGCCGAGCCCGCGGCTGCCACCTGTTACCAGCGCGTTTCTGCCTGCGATTCCCAAGTCCATTAGGGCGTTCCTCCACTCAGTGATGTTCGCTGGGCAAGGCTAACACGGGCCGAAAGAGATGACGGGCGACGTTACCAACCGTCGCGGTGAAGATGTTGTTCGACGGGGTCCCGCCTGGGCGGGCCGTAGCGCACGTTGTCGGGGAACCCGATAGGCAGCATGGCCGCGGCCCGGTAGTCGGCGGGGATGTTCAATATGGCCCTCAGTTCAGGCTCGTAGCCGGCCCAACCGTTCGTGAGCACGGCGGCGAGGCCCAGACCCCTGGCGGCAAGAAGCATGTTCTGGATGGCCGGGTAGATACTCGATCCTTCGTACAGCCCTGGCTCGCGGTCTCCGACGCGCAAGCAGACGACAATCAAGACCGGTGCATGCTCCATGTGCTCCATCAGGTGTCGGGCTGAACGGTGGCTGCGGGTGTCGGGAGGGGGAGGTTGGCCTTCCGCGGCGTCGGCCCATGCCCGCTTGTAGAGTCCGGCGAGCGATCTCTTCAGGCCGGGGTCCTGCACCACGACGAATTCCCAGGGTTGGGAGTTACCGCCGCTCGGGGCATTTACGGCGGCGTCGAGGACTCTCTCAAGGTATTCCGGAGGTACCGGGGCGGGCTTTATGTAGCGAAGCGTTCGCTGCGAATCGATCGCTTCGAACAGCTCGATTGGATCCGGAAGGGTCATATCTTCACCGTGCGGGGCGGGCATCGCATGGACTCGCGGCGGATTATCTCCCGGACCTGCACCACCGCTTCGTGTTGCTTGTCATCCTCGTTGACCACCACGTGGTCAAACATCGACGATTCCCGGATTTCCGTATCCGCCGCCCGGAGCCGCGTCTCCATCTCCTTATCAGAATTCACCCCGCGTGCCTTGAGCCTGACCCGGAGCGACTTCGTGGATGGCGGCGCAACGAATATGAACACGGCTTCAGGGACGATTGCCCGGAGCCTGCGCGCTCCCTGGACGTCGACCCTTATCAACACATGCCGACCGGCGTCCAGGGCCTGACGGACCTGTTCTTTGGGCACGCCGTAGAAGTTCCCGAACACCCGCGCCCACTCCAGCAGTTCTGAGTTGTCGACCATTTCAAGGAAACGGTCGCGGGACACGAAGTAGTGATTGACCCCGTTTTCTTCACCGGGTCGGGGATCCCTGGTGGTTGCCGTTACGGTGAAGTGATAGTCGAACCCCATATCCGACATTTGCTCGAGCAGCGTGTCCTTGCCGACGCCGGAAGGGCCCGAGATGACCACGATGAGCGGATTTGGGTCGACGTTCGACTGGTCCGCCACGCGCTTATCCGGCGATTCCGCCCAGGCGGTCGATCTCTTCCCAGAATTCGGGATAGGAGATACCAGCGACCTCTGCGTCGAGAATGGTTACCGGCCCTTCGCCCACGAGACCCGCCACGCCCAGACTCATCGCAATGCGGTGGTCGTCGCTTGAGCCGAACGTTCCGCCTGCTATTCGTCCCGCGCCTTGTATGGTCATCCCGTCGGGATGGTCCTCGCATTCAATGCCCGCGGCGCGCAGCCACGTCGTGGTGGCTTCTATGCGGTCGGTCTCTTTGACCCGTAGCTCTTCGGCGTCTCGAATCCTCGTCGTGCCCTCTGCCATGGCGGCAGCCACTGCAAGCACGGGGACTTCGTCCATCAGGAGGGGGAGGATACTCCCGCTGATGTCTATACCGTGGAGTTGGCTGGACCTGACGACTATGTCTGCTGCGGGTTCTCCGGCAACCTCTCTGACATTTTCCAGCTTGATGTTCGCCCCCATCGACCAGAGCGCTTCCAGCACGCCTGATCGAGTGGGATTGATCCCCACGTCGGTTATGAACAACTCGGCGTCCGGATGCACCGCGGCAGCCACCATCCAGAATGCGGCGGAACTTATGCCGCCGGGGACCTGCACGTCGGAGGCGGTCAATGGGCCGGGCGAGACGGATATCGAGAGTCCGTTCACGTTTATTTTTGCGCCCATCGCGGCCAGCATACGCTCAGTGTGGTCCCGCGACTTTCCAATTTCCCGCAATTCTGTTTGCCCGCGAGCGCGAAGCGCAGCGAGGATCAGGGTCGATTTGAGCTGAGCGCTTGCGACAGGCAGGTAATAGTCGATTGCGGTCAGGTCGCCGCCGGAGAAGACCAGCGGCGCAAGCGTGTCGTTGCTTCTGCCCCTGATAATCGCGCCCATCTGGCGCAGCGGTCCGACGACCCTTCCCATCGGCCTTGAATTGAGCGATGTGTCGCCGGTCATGACCGCCAACATTTCTCGTCCACACAGGACGCCGGACATCAAGCGCATCGTGGTGCCGCTGTTGCCTGCGTCCAGGATGACCGCCGGTTCGGCCAGGTCGTCGGAGGCGCCCGTGATGTGGAGCGTGTCCCCTGAGTCGTCGGAGGCCGGCTCCCGTTCGATCCGTACGCCCAGGGCCCTCATGACGTTTACCGTTGAAGTGCAGTCGGCTCCGGGTGAGTAGTTGGTCACCACGGCGTCGCCTTCTGCAAGGCTGTTGAATATGACGGCCCTGTGTGAAATGGACTTATCGCCGGGCGCTTTGATTACGCCCCGCAGGGTCGGTGGCTTGCTGACAGTTATGGCCATGATCGCAGGGATTATCGCAGGCGGGACCGGTCGTACCTGGTCGGGTCCCGTTTACTGTCGCCGGTCCTGCCGAGCAGCCTGGCGCCGGCGCCGCCGAGGAACATCTGCATGATCCCTTCGCCGGCAGTTGGCAGTTGACCATGCAAAGAGGTTTCGGACCCGGGTTCTATTCCCGCCACCACGCGCACGCGGGCTTCCCATGAATGGACAAACGTGTCCATCAACTGACCGTCGGGGTCTTCGCGGTCTTCATCATCCTGGATTAACGTCTTCATGCCGTTTAGGCGTTCGGTGACCTGGTCGATCCAGTGGACCAACATGTCTGAGTTGGTGTTGCACATGGCGTAGTTTGCCGCCGGGTCCACCTCCGCCAACTCCGTCATGCTGTTGAACTCGCTGCTCGCGAAGCGGCTTATTTCCCGCCAGGAGGGGCTGGAGGCCGCTGTGGACATTAACGCCGCCGAAACGAGGGTGGGCAGGCCGTTTACGGCGGCCATGTAGCTGTCGTGTTCATGTGCATCTACGAAAAAGGCCTTTGCGCCAAGGGACTCGACCATGTTCGTGACCTCTGAGACGGAGCCCTGCGGCGTGCTGGGGCTGGCGACTATGGCCCACCTCGAGCCCGCAAATATGGCGCCGGAAGCGTTGTCCTGGCCCGTCTGGCCGCCGCCCACGAGCGGATTGCCGCCCACGAACCCGATTCCGGACGGGAGGATCTCTTCTGCGACTTCGATGATGGCGCGCTTCGTGTTGGCGGTGTCCGTCACGGTGGCGCCGTCCTTCAGGTGGCGGGAAGCGGCTTCGAGAACTTCGGGTATGGCGTAAGCGGGTATTGCCAGGATGATCATGTCGGCGCCCTGGACCGCCTCGTCAAGGTTCCACTCGGCCCGGTCAGCCGCGCCTATCTTCGTTGCCTGGTTGTGAACCCTGCGTTCGCCGTCGTAGCCGACGACTTCGACCTTACTGCCGTGCGCTGCCCTTATCGCCATTCCAAGGGAGGAGCCTATGTAGCCCAGCCCGATGATGGTTATGCGGTCCATCGGTTTCCTCTTTCTTATTGTCCGGGTGATCCATACCGGGGATACCGGACTATGTCGTGCGACGGATTCCTTTCAGGTGAGATTGCGGTCGATCGCACGCGCAAGGCATTTATCAAAGTTATCAAACAGTCCGATTGCGCGGCCGCGTTTCAAGCAGGGCAGGGCATCAAGCCAGGCAGTGGCTTAGTCATCCCCCCAGTCGTCCTCGTCGTAGTCAGGCTGGGTAGGGATGGTCCCGTGTTCACGGGTCATCGGCAACGTGGGCACTCTCTTGCCCCGGTCCTCGCGTTGTTCGAGATTTGCGATCGCGTCACGCAGTCTGATCAGTTCCTTTACATCGACGCCGTCGGCGTCGAAGAGCACGGCCGATACGGGTAGATCGCGCAAGGCTTCGAGAGCTTCCGCCGGCGGCAACTTCGAGACCTCTAGGAAGACGTGCATGTTGAACAGGGACACGGTCTCCTGCAAGGCGATTACGCCGGCGACGGTTTCGATGCTCGGTCCGTCATCGTGGTGAACGACGATGAATTCGAACGGCATGTCTTCGATGGCGCGTGCGCGCCGGTCGTTCAGTTCGCCGGAAACCGCAAATCCGCGGTCCATGCCGTCATCGCGCAGGACCACCGAGTCAGCCGATTCGGAGCTTATGAGCACGAACTGGCAGCCTGCTTCCTTGAGAGCGTCCAATACCTCCGAACCGGCATGCGCCAGGGAAACGCCCCAGGCGCCTTTCCATTCGTCGGGAGGCTTCGGAATAACGGCGCCGTCCACTTCGAACACGATCAGGTCGAGTGCGCCGGCCACGTCCCCGGGAGCCTCCCCGCGGCTTGTCCTGCCGGCCAGGAGAATCAGGGGCGTCTTGCTTCGACTTTGCTGTTGGCCGAAGCCGATCCGGGCAGGATCGGTCTGGCCAAGCCGCGAAAGGGTATCCGCTAGCCTGCTCAACCGGCAGATCGCCCTTCCGGACCCGAAGAGCCTCTCTGCTGGCGCAGGTAGTCTTCCAGTTCCTGGAGGATCTCACCGGGTTCCGGGTGCCGGGACGCTTCTTCTTCGGTGTCGTAGCGTTCTTCGAGTCGCTTGACGTACCCGGCTATCTCCTGTTCGCCTTCCAGGGCGCGGGTGAGATTGGCTGCGTACTCCTCGGACTCGATCCTGAGTTCGTCCATCTCCATTTCGCGTGGCAGGAACTGCTGCAACTCGCGAAGGATGGCGTGAGCGAGAGAGGGGTTGTGGGCGACCTGTACGTAGTGAGGGGCGTGGCCCCACAGGCTCACCCAGGGCACCCCGCGGCTTGCGTACCGGTCCGTCACGACTGAGGTGATTCCGGACGGCCCTTCGTACGTCGGGCGCGGGAAGCTCAGCCCCTCGTACCCCGGTCCCAGGTCGTCCTGCCCAGCCGATACGGTCACGCGGGGCGATCTTGTATGGGGCACGGAGTCGAGCAGGGCGCCGACCGTGATCAACAGGTCGACGTTTGCGGGATCGGCGATCTCGAGCAACTGGTCGGCATAGCGCCGCCACTGCAAGTGGGGTTCGACCCCCAGAAATACGATGACGTCTCTCTGGCCGGGCGCCGCCGTGTCGTCGGGTTGCCAGTAGAAAAATTCGTTGGTGGGCCAGTCCAGCAGCCTGACACCGTCTTCCCTGTAGCTCACGACCGGCCGTTGCTGCGAGAAGTCGTAGAAGTGCTCGTGGTCGATATAGGCAAACTTCCTGGTAGGAAGCCGACGGTTGACCTCTCGAATTGTTCGGCTGGCGGCTTCTGCCGCGTCCGGCCATCCATTCCAGGCTGCGATCAGAATCGTGCGCCTGAAATTGGGCCGTTCGAGGTATGTCAGGGTCGGCGAGTCGCCGGGACGTGATTCGACCGGAGAACCGGCCTTTCGACAACTAATTTTTGATTAGGGGACAGTTTAGCACCGGCCCGTCAACGTGGCACGGGGTGGCTGGTTACCGCCAGCAATTCCCGCAAGCAGGGATGGGAGTATTTGAAACGCGAACAATCAATTGTCAGCGTGGATGTGGTCGTGTGAAGGTGGGTTTGAAAGCCACCCCTACGAAAGGGGTGCGGGGCCACCGGTCTGCACGTCCTGGATTTGGGTCCGCGTTCGGGATGTGAGAAGACTGGCTTGGCCGGTTTTGGGAAGCGCGTGATCTGTTCCCTTCTGTCGTTCGGGCGCTACCTCGTCATGTAGGCGACGAGAGACCGGTCGTAGGGCAGGGTGGAGCAGTCGAAACGGGGAAGAGGGGAACGGGCACGGCCGCCATGGGGGTAGCGGCTGCCAGTTCGCCGACGGCGAGTTCCGCCAGGAGAGGCAGGGACGCCACGTCTTCAGCGTTGTAACGAATCAGCGTGTCCAACGCCTGGTCCTCGCCCTGTTGGGCCATTTCCCACATAGCGACAGCGTGCCCGCCGTCCAGGTCTGACAGTCCGCCGCGGCGAGCGAGGCCGGTTGCGCGCTCGATGTTCTTCAGTCCTCCCCGGTATCCGAGCCGCGCCAGGACCCACCGCAGGTCCATGTGGGCGAGTCCGGCGGGCAGGTCACCGAATTCCCTGCGCAGAAACGGGAGGTCGAACGATGCGCCGTTGAAAGTGACGATCAGCTTGTAGCTGCTCAGACGGCAGAGGAATTCGTCGAGGTTGTCGCCCCGAACGAACGCGTGGAATCCGGTGTTGTCGAGGATCCCGACCATGGTGGTGTGATGCGTAGTCCGGCGACAGGCCCGTGGTTTCGATGTCCAGAAAGGCGGTGTCATCGATGAAATCGGCGTACAGCCGCCATCGTTCGGCGCCTGTGAGACGTTGCGCGAACCAGTCCGGGTCCCGCTGATGCAATTTGAGGGTCGACTGTTCAAGCTCGGACGACTGATGGGCGTCGGCTTTATCGGACCGGGCGAGTTCATCCCAGTTGGTGATGCCCTGTTCCCACCAGGACTCTTCTGTGACGCGTCCGACGCCGGTCAGGTGCAGGAAGGAGTGGGTCAGCAGGGGAGGGCTACCTCAACGTGGCTGGGTTCAGGGCCGGCGGTATGTGCCGGTCAGTTTGCCGGTTGCCAGGACCTTGCCCTGGAGGGCGGTTATGACGTCTTGGCTGCTGGCGCCTTCGGCCAATGAAAGGGGTTCGCTCAGCGCGTAGACCCCAGAAGCGGGTATTCGTGTTCGTTGCCTTGCGGTGGACACGGTCCTCCGTAGCCGTTGTTGCCGAACCCGTTCTGGCCGTGAACGGCGCCTTCCGGAAGGGTGGTCGCATTGCCGACCCTTTCCGCCAGGGCCCGTATATCGACCGGTAGATTAATGACGGTCCAGTGGAAAGAACGTGCCGCCGGGAGCGTCGGGTCGTCGGCGACTATCACGATCGAATTGGTGCCGTCGGGGGGAGTATTCCAGCGAAGATCGGGAGAGAGGTCATCGCCGTCACAGGTGTACTTCTCGGGTATTTGCCCACCCTCGGTGAAGGCATCACTGACGACGGTGAATTCAGTTACGACCGCTACTGCAGCTGCAGAGCCCGGCTGGGCCGCAGCCGGCTGGGCCGGTGAAGATTGCGGACCCGTCGGCCCCGTAGGCTCCGGCTCGTCGTCGCCACAGGAAATCACGATGATGGCCATAGTCGCCAACAGTGAAAAGGTGACCAGTCCGCGCAACACAGGCAATTCAGTCCTCCTTTGCCTGTTGGTTGTATGGCAAGCGTTCGTTGACTGAAGTCTCTTACGTCTCCGGCCACCTCGAGGGCTCTTTCTGAATCGAGGCTCTCGTAAGTCTCGGCCGGCACTCCGCCGGGCAGGCCTGAGGGGTAACGTGCGCCGAGAAAGAGTTTGTCGAGCAACATGGCGATTGACCGTATGAAGTCGAATGAGGGGTCCAGCGCCATTGCGTCCTGGCAGAGGTCCGAAAGGGAATGGCCCCAGACGCTTTCGGCGCCTTTCGAGTATAGGTAGCCTGCCACCGCCTTTTCGGCAGACTGATGGCACATAAAGAAGGCCAGGGCGTGGCGCCCGGATTCGGCCGCCATGCGCGCGTCGTTCAGATCGTGTTCGGACTGGGCCAGCCAACGCCTGGCCTGGGACTCAGCAGTCCGGTCACCCATCGTCAAATATCACCTCTCCGTATGCCTGCGTCTCGATCAGCAACGGATCGGAAGCGGCAAGTTGTTCAAATTCATCAGGCGTGTAGACGAGGAACCTGATGCCGACCGTCGGCCGCAGGTGAGTTACCCCAAAAGTCGGCCCTGCGGTGGAACGGTTCGGTGGTTTCCTGGATGAGGACCAGGTCCAACTCGGTGTCGGGCTGGATACGCCCTTTTGCAACGTCGCCAATGAGATAGCCGCGTTGTGCCCCGAGCGGGGGCATTTCCATGGTGAAGCGTTCCAGTTCCGCTTCGAGCAGCATCCGGCGCTGTCGGGAGAACCCGAACATCATGGGCACGGGAACATCGTCCGCTGGGCGTCAGGAGTCATTTGGGAAGGTGCGGGTTCTTAAAGCTCAGGCCTGGGCCGGGTGAAGCCGGGGTCAAACCGTGTAGAGGGTCGGGCTCTTCCGCGGCGGGGCAATCTCTCCTCAGCGAGACGGTAGGCCTCTTTCTTGTACACCTGCACACGGTGCCGGCCAAAGTCGGGCGCGTACATCAGGCCGTCGGGGCCGATTCGCGCTGAACACGGCGAGACGAATTTCTTCTCCGGCTCGGTGCTGACGGTCTCACGGGCCCTCAACGCGGGTCCGTTGTTCTGGATGTAACGCCTGCCGATCTTCGACAACGTGGCGTCACCGGCGAACTGCCGCACGTACCGGCCGTTGGGGTCGAACAACTGGATGCGGTTATTTCCGCGATCCGCGACGTAGATGTCGCCGTGGTAGTCCACCTCGATCCCGGCCGGGCGGTTGAGTTGGCCGTTGCCGCTTCCGGAACTGCCGAAACTCATCAAGTGGTCCCCATCCGGCGTGAAACGCTGGACGCGGTCGTTGCGCCAGTCAGATACGAGGACCATGCCCTCGTCGTCCACGGCGACTCCCCAAGGCATGTTCAACTGCCCGTCTGCGTCTCCCAGAGACCCGAATCCGGACATGTACTCTCCGTCCCTGGAGAATTTCTGGATGCGGTGATTCATGGTGTCCGAGACGTACAGGTTTTCGTCCGCGTCGAACGCCATTCCGGATGGACGGTCCATCTCACCGGGCGCGGAACCGTGTGTCCCCCAGGCCTTGATCAGATCGCCTTTCGGGTCGAGTAGGAACACCTGGTGTTTCGCCTCATCGCTAACGAAGAACGTCCCGTCCCCGGCCCGCAGGAGGGTGACCGGCCATTCGAAGTTGCCGCCGCCGATGGTGCCAAGGTCTTCGTCTTCCCAGTTGATGAGTCTCAGGTTGTTGCCGATGCCCTTCTGCCTGCACAGCACGTACAGGATTCCGTCGTCTCCGAACGCGATGTCCACAGGGTTCTGGGTGACCCGTCGCATGCCCAGCGTTGCGTAGTAGGGGTAGCCCGCCCTGAGCAGGGCGTAGGGACGGCTACCGTTTGAGGTGTCTTGTGCCTGCATGGCCCTTTATCCCCGGAGGTCTTGTTGATCCTTGCGCTCGACCGAAGATGCGGTCGAACAGTGTCGTACGATTTTTGATTGTGCCGCCTGTGCGGAGTGCGAGGGCGAATTCGAAACCCGCCCGTAAGACGTTGGGTTGGTCAGTGTGTTGCGCTGGTGCTCAAACGCCGACGAGGGTCTTTTTGAACGGGTTGATCTGTTCGTATTCCCCGTTGACGAAGTCCTTTGGTTCGATGCCCATCCACTGTTCGAGCATCGTGCCGTAGATGCCTCGGAAGTCGATCGTGTGGCGCATGTCTTCGTCGTTGAGCCAGTCCTTGCGCTCGATGGACGGATACTCGGAGTAGAGTCCTCCGTCGACATGCTCTCCGATTATGAATGCGCCGCCGCCCGAGCCGTGGTCGGTGCCGCTCCCGTTGTCCTGGATCCTTCGTCCGAACTCGGTGAACACGAGGATGGCCACTTCGTCGGCGGCGTCGTGCTCGCGGAGGTCGGTCAGGAAGTCGGAAATGGCGGTGGATAGCTCGCCGAGGAGCTTGGCGTGTACGGGCACTTCCTGGGCGTGGTGGTCGTAGCCGCCGTGCTGGGTGTAGAAGATCCTCGTGCCCAGGCCCGCGGTGTGCACTCTCGCCACGTCCCTCAAACTCTGAGCGATCGGGTTGTCGGCGTACTCGACGGTCGACGTGTACCGCTCCGGGGCGACGGAGATCATGTCTGCGCCGCGCAGTACGTCCTGTCCGGTCTGGCCGAGGTAGTCCATGACGACGCCGGAACCAACAGCGGGCGTGTAGACCCGCTTGAACGTGTCGAGCCGTCGTTCCCGGTCCTGCTGTATCTCGATGCCGGTCATCAGCCCGTAGTTGTCGAGATTGCCTACGGACGTGGCGGTTACACCCGGCGCAGCCATGGCGCGGGGGAGGCCGCGGCCGAAGCTGACGCCCGTCAATGGGTTCTTGCCCTCCGGATCGATGGCCCGTATCACCTTGGCCAGCCAGCCCTCCGTGGCGATCTCGTTCGGCTCGCAGGTGTGCCAAATGTCCATCGCCCTGAAGTGGGACCGGCTGGAATTCTCGTAACCGATGCCCTGGATGATGGCGACGTCGCCCTCGTTATAGAGGTCCCGCAGCACGCTTGCGGACGGATGAAACGCAAGCTCCCCGTTGATGGGCAGGGCCTTGTCCTCTGGAATGCCGACCAGCGGCCGCACGTCGTGGTAGATCCCGTTGGTGAACGGGATCACCGTGTTCATGAAGTCATTGCCGCCCGAAAGCTGGATGATTACCAGGACGGGTTCTTTTTTCTTTCCGTTTCGGCCGTTTTCCATGCCGGGACGCCTCCTGTCAATCAAGCGAACTGGTATTCCCTTGTCGCCACGACAAGGGTCAACATCTCCAGGATCCGCTCTTCACTTCGCGTACGTTCGGACTCGTTGCCGAAGGTGAGTTCGCCCTCTTCTTCGGCTGTGCGTATCAATTCCTGCCTGGTCTCAGGGGTCAGCCCGACGAAGCCCGACACCTCTTCGACCGTGTCGACGAATTGCTCCGCGGAAACGGGCTCTCCTGACGCCGTCAGCGCATCTACGATGCGGCGTATTCCGGGCTTTTCCGGGTCGCTGACCATGTCGACGGCGTAGTTAACTCGTTCGGTGAGGGTCCCTCCGTCGATCCACTCTTTGCCTGTGTGCCATCCCTCGACGGTGGGCGGGTCCATGAGGCGTTGGCCCATGGCTGCCAGGATGCCCTCGGTGTTCTCCAAGCCGGGTTCGACACTCCGGAATTCACCGGTGAGCTTGATGACGCCGGCCACGTACTCGGTGGGTGACTTGACCTTGGAGTGCATGGTGTTCTTGAAGAAGTCCGAATTGAAGAGCGTCCGCATTACCGAGCGCATGTCTGCGTCAGATTCCTGGTATGAGGCGATCAGTTCGTCGACTGCAGCCGGGTCCCTGGGAGGTTCGATGCTCCACGCCGGCACCTGGGACTCGTCGGCGACGAAGAAGTTGCACAGGTGCCTGCTGATGAACCGTGCGGTGGCTTCCTGCTTGACGATGATCTCGATGATGTCTTCGCCGTTGAAGTTCCCGGTGTGTCCCAGGAAGGTCTTTTCGCCGTCATCGTGATCGTCCGGCCGGTAGACGAACTTGCTGTCGAAGTGGCCGTACGGGTAGAGGGGCAGGGGTTGTTCGAAGGTCCAGCCGGTGAAGGCCCTGGCCACGTTCTTGATGTCGGTCTCGGTGTAGTTGCCGATGCCCATCGAGAACAGTTCGAGCAGTTCCCGGCCGTAGTTTTCGTTTATCGCCCCGTCGTGATTTTCACAGTTGTCCAGCCAGTAGATCATGGCCGGGTCCTGAGATAGGCGCAGGAGGATAGTCCTCAGATTCAGCAGGCCCGTCTCGCGGAACATCTGGATCTGGTCGATCATCGTGGGGGTGTGTTCGCTCTTGGTCCAGCCGGTTGCGAAGACGTGATGCCAGAAGAGGGCCATCTTTTCTTCAAGGGGCCGGTGCGAGTTGGTCATCCGGTACATCCACCGGGCGTTCCAGTCGCCCTGGCCGTCCTTGCTGGTGGTGTGGACCAGGTAGCGGGCGACGATGTCTTCATCTACACCCGGCACGCTGTCCGGGTGGAGCAGTTCCTCGACGATGTCCTCGTACGCACGGCCGGCCAACCTGTCGAGGTCTTCCGCAGAAGCCCCAAAACCGGCCCTTCGGAGCAAATGTGCTGTTAGTTGGCGGTTTTCGTCTGTCATCTATCACCCTCCGGTAGCTACTCCAGACGAGTCGAACCATCCGCAATTCTACAATTCGCCGCGGTCGAGTCGTGGCCACAACCGAGGCGTGTTGCGAGCGCCGCTCGCGCGCATGCCGCGCGCGGGCACCTTGCACACTTTAACGCATATTCAGGGTACGGGGACTACGAAATAGCCGGTCCGCCAGGGCTTCTCCACGCCTCACGAGCAGTGTTTCAGGCGGCGTCTGATTCCAGTATGGCCACTTCCAGCGCGAACCACGTCGCCATCGCCCCACCGCGATCATCGAGCCCCGACACAGCCGGGCGTTCGAGATATTCCCTGACTGTAAATTGGGGTCCGGTTCCGGCGCACACATCTACCAGGCCGCCGTTTTCATCGATGGATTCCGACGCGGCCTTCCAGGTCCGTCTAAGTCCCGGCAGGTAAGCCGCACCGAGCCAGCCGTGGCGGACGCCGCGGGTGAGCGCGATGCCGAGCATGCAGGTGGCGCTCAGTTCTTCGTATGAGCCGGGGAAGTCCGTCAACTGCCTTTGCTTGCCCGACGGCGCGGCGTGGGCGAGCATCGACGTGAGATGGGACCGGTGGGCCTTCGAAAGATCCGTGCGGACCGGTGAATCGGGCGGGAGGTACGTCAGCGCCTCCGCATAACCCAGGGCTGCGAAGCCGTTACCGCGTCCCCATGCAAACCTCGATCCAAGGCAGTGGTCGAATAACCCATCCGGCCTTTGTACTCCGGACTTCAGGCAATTCGCCATGTACGCGTCCAGCAATAGGCTGTACCGGCTGTTCCCGGTCAATTGATATGCCTGCCCGAGTACGGTGGCGACGAAGTACATGTCTTCAACGCGAAAATCGTCATCGGCAGGTGGTGGCGGGACTGGACCGCCGCCGTCCTGGAATTGGTCGGCCGCGGCCAGGAACAGGTTTTTCGCCTGCTTGTCGCCGGTTTTGCGGGCCAGGTCGCAGGCCCAGGTGAGACCGGCGAGCGCGGCGCCGTCTGGGCCTGACTCGAGAAACGGGCCCGGGTCAGCGAGCAACGCCTGCGCGATCCGGCGGATATTTCCCGTGGGGTCATCCTGCGTGATGCCCATTTCCCAGGCGATCAGCCGGCCTCCAATGGAGACGCCCTGCGTATAGACGACCGGTTCCAGCGTGAATCCGTAAACCCCGACAAGGGACCGCACCAGGTCTGCCGGGCTGCGACTTTGCCGCATAGCGAGTGTGCGCCGTGCGCCGGAAGGTCCAATCCCGGCACCATTCACGGTGGATAAAACTCGGCGGACTTCGGCGCCTAACTCACCTCGAGGCGCGATGATCCTCAATCCTGGAATGGGACCCGGGGCATCGCCCGCGCCCCTGCCAAAGGCGCCGAGCAACGAGTCGTCATCGATGCCGGACTCGGTCGCGCCGAAGCGCTTCGCGGTCTCGCGGTCTGTCGCTTGACGCTCGGTCTCATCACCCTCGCAAAGTTCGACGATCAGGTCGGGGGCTAGATGACTGGCCCACCGCCAGAGGTAGCAGGCTACTGGGTCGGCATCGTGGTCGAAAAACCCGTCGACGGGCGGGTAAGGCGCGGAGGTAGGAGCGCCGGTCACGCCAGCGTGGGGCGACGGTACGACAGAGATGGCAGGGGCGTTGGGGGTTTCGTCCCGCGCCTGGTGGGCAACATCAGCGATGGCGTCGAGGACTACATCACCCGGAGTCCGGCCGGAAAGGTCGCCAACGAACAAGACGCTCGCCCGCGGGCCTTCGCGATAGTAAGCGTCCTTATGTACAAGGGCATCTATGACCCGACCGTCCCGGTCCACGCCACAGGCGTCGCGTATCCAATCGTCCGGCGTTATGGCAGGGGATTTTTGAGGCATGGCTCAGGTCAGTCGGGTGGCCCATGTGTTTGAGACTGGGTGGGGTCCTACTTCAGTTTTGCGAGCCGAAGTCACACGGCGGCCAGGGTCTTGGCGGCTTCGGGGGCCCACTTCGAGCCGGGGTTTGCCTTAAGCAGTATGTCGAGGCTGTAGATGGCGTCTTCGTCGCCGGCGCGGGCCCGGGAGATTGCGTCCTTCACGCCCATGTCGGCGAAACTGTCATCCCACGGCACGATAGTGAGTTCCGATTCGTCCCAGTAGTAGCGGAGTTGGTCGTCTTCCGGCCAGCCGGCGTAGATCGAGTCCCAGCCCCACCTTGAGCCGGCCCCGCTCAGGTGCGGCGTCAGTTGCTTGTCGTTGATCACGTCGTTTGCGGACTGGTACCGGTTATCGAGGGACAACCGGATGTGCTCGTCCGTCTCGTTCGGCAACGCCTTGTGGACCGTGAGGCTGTGGAATATCAGCGCGTCGCCGACCTCGTAGTCGGTGGTGTACCAATTTCCGCTCAACTGGTCTTCATCAATCTTCAACATGCCGGCGCCGAGCGAAAAGTGGTGGCTGAAAATCTCTTCCGACCACGGCCGCGGGTGAATAGCGAGCCCGCCCAACTCCACGGGGCAGTCCGAAAGGGGCGTCCAGCAGGTGATGGTCTTGTACGAGCCCTGGAAGTGAACGAAGTCTTGGTGGACCGGTGTGGTGTGCCGTTCCGACTGGGGGAAGGACATGCGCGCGACTTTGCTGGGGTGGACCAGCACTTCACCGTCGACCATCTTCCCGATAGTTGCTACGACTTCAGGCGCGTGCGCCACGGCGTGGAACGAACGGAGCCCGTACAGGCGGTGGTACAGCTCGAGGTACGGCGGTTCGCCCTCCGCGCAACTCTTCGCCTTGTCGACGCGTCCTTCTGACGGGTCCGATCCCGGCAGAAGCCAGCCGTGTTGACGATAGAGTTCAAGGATCTCAAACCTGAGATTGCGAATTTGATCGGGTTCGATGAGCCTCTTGAAGAACAGGTAGCCCTCTTTAAGCAGCCGCGACTTCAGGTCATCGGGTGAGCAGAGGATGTCGTTCGAGACCCTGAATTCCCTAAGTTCGCTTTCCATTGTTTTGGCTGGCCTTTGAAACAGGGGTTGTGTCTGTTTCGAATGTGTGCCTCGTTGCGGAATTTTAGGATTGGCCGCGGCGTAAGCCCCCGAACGGGACCCTGCAACATCATATCGCGCCGCGGCCAGCCCTAACCTCTAACGATGCCTGGGGGTCGGCTCTCAGGATGAAGCCGTCAGGGGCGCCACGGAGAACAGCACGTGGAAGGGCTTGCAGTAGATCACCACGGACCCGTATGCCGAGATGTCCAGGTCGGCGGGGATCACGTAGTTCTGGTTACCAATGTTGCCCTTGAGGCGGTCCAGTTCCACGTATTCGTACTGCTGAAATTCGCCCTTGTCGCTTATGTCGGCCGCTTTGCTGAGCAAGACACGAAGGTCGGGGCCGTTGGTTACCCGAAAGTCCTCGAACCTCAGGACGTGTGAGCCGTCCTCAAGCTGGTAGACGGTCGCCGTTCCGGAACCCTTGTGGAAGCTGTCCGCATCCCGGAAGCTGCCCATGGACAGGACCATCGCGGAACTCATGGCGGGCATCATCGGCTCCGTCATGGTGTTGTCCACCATGGCCATGGTGGCCATCGTTTCCTCCGCCTGCGCCCGTGTTACCCCAACCGGGATGTCGGCTGAGACGGTCAGCGGGAACTCTTCGTCTACGGTCGTGTTTATGAAGAGCGGTGAAGCAAGCCACCACGCCAGGGCAATTGCGGGAATGGCGGCAATGAGGGCTGCCGCGGTCAGAATCTTGCGTGTTCGAGTCTTTATGAAAAAGTTCAGGATGTTCATCTGGCTCCTCGCCGATCAGATTTAGTGCGTTACTTCGTGACTGCGCTTTCCGGCAGTTCTAATGATTTAGATGCCCTCCATAGGCGCGTGGATGCGGAGGGTGTACGTGTAATGGGATTGGAGCCAACGCCCGGATTCGAACCGGGGACCTGCTGTTTACGAAACAGCTGCTCTGCCTCTGAGCTACGCTGGCTCTACCGATATGCGGGTGGCTGGGCCTGATGACCGGCCACCGACGAACTTCACGGAACGGCGCGGCAGACGGAGACCGCAGTAGGGGTGACTCGATGCGACACCCGGCATTCAATTCGATCTGACCGGCTGCTCGCCGGTCCCGCGACGTCAACGATTCCATTTGCCTCTTGCATTAATCATATCCGCCCCGGACGAAAAAGTTGGCTTCCGACGACCTGCAATGCAGGATGAAAACGCGGTACTATTCCGACAAATGGGAATGCGAAACGACTTCATCTATTCTTCCGCTATCGTGGTCCTGCTGACTGTGGCCGGACTTGTTGGCGCTTTCGTTGGCGGGGGCATTGGCCTGGCGGTCTTCGCCGTCATTTCGGCAGTCGGGTTTTTCGGCATTTCCCGACTGGCATACTCGCGAACTCCTGAAGGTGAGCCCGGTCAGGCCGGGGAGTAACCTATTCGAGCCGGTCTGACTGCCGCGGAGTCAGGCAGGGTAGGGCGGTACCGGGAACGTCGGAACGACCCGTCAGGCGTCTAAAGGCCGATCCTCGAGTTGCCCGAGACCTCCGGATTGATGAAATTCTCCGGTCGTTCCCCGTTCAGCACCCTTACCACTTCCTGCGCGGTGCGAACTTCCAGTTCAACGGTGGACGCCTGTGAAAAGAAGGCCGTATGGGGCGTGATGATGACATTGTCGAGCGCCAACAGCGGATGATCGTCCGGGGGAGGGGCAGGCTCCAGCACGTCGAGGCCCGCTCCGCCGATCTTGCCGCTGGCCAGGGCCTGCGCCAGGGCCACTTCGTCGATTAGTCCTCCGCGGGCGCAATTGACGACGATGGCATCGTCTTTCATCGCTTCCAACTCGGCTGCGCCGATCATGTTTTCGGTTGACGGCATGAGGGGTACGTGGACGGTGATGAAGTCGCTACTTCGGACCAGTTCATCGAACGACACGCACTCGACGCCGTCGATGACCGTACCCGTTTCGATCAGCGGGTCGTATGCGACCACCTTGCCGCAGAACACCGATCCCCGGGTCGCGACGGCGCGCCCGATCCGGCCGAAGCCGACGATGCCCAGCGTCGCTTCCCTCATGCGCTTCATGGACTGGTTGAGCTTGAGATCGGCCCAGCCGCCTTTCTTCACCAGTTGGTCGTGCTGGCCCAGCCGCCTGTTGAGCGCGAGGACCATTCCAATGGCGTGATCGGCCACTTCGTCGATGCAGTAGTCTGGAACGTTGGTGACGACGATGCCCAGTTCGGTGGCCGTGGCAATGTCGACGTTGTCCACACCGATGCCGTATCTCGAAGCTACAACGCATTTCGGAGCAGACCGCAGGACGTTGCCGGTCACGCTTGCGAAGCAGAACATGATGGCGTCAACGTCGGTCGCCAGGCCCGACAGCGTCTCTTCCGACCCGTCAGGCGCCACCACCAGTTCGATGCCCGCAGCCTCCAGGATTTCCCGTTCGGCGTCCAGATCGGGCCACACGTAGTCGGTTATGAGTACTTTCTTGTCCATGGGGTACAGGATATCTGCGGTGGGCCTTGTCAGGCCAGCGGGAGCGCAAGGCTGTAATTTCAGGCCGGCGACGCCAGGGGCTTGAAGTGGCAACCTTCGACGAAAAAGTCGAAGAAGTCCGGCTCCGTCTCCAGTTCAACGTGCTCGACCGTTTTGACCAGCTCTTCGATCTTGCGGCGCAGGGGCCCCGACATGAGCATGATGGTCGCCCCTTCTAGAGAGGCGTTGCCGACTTTTTCGATACGGTCCTCAGGCACCCCGGCGATGAACCCGATGGAAATGGCGTTGCCGGCATTCACGTAGTTGGCGAATCCGCCGGCGAGGTAGAGCTTGCTGAACTTGTCGATGGGCAGTCCATAACGGCGCAGGACTATCGACTGGCCGCAGAAGTTGGCAGCCTTGGCCTGTGCCAGCGCGGAGATGTCGGCCCTGGAAAGGGTCAGAGCGTGTTCAGGAACAAACGCATATTCAGAGGTCTCCCCATCGAGTTGGCCCAGTTCGGTCATGATGCCGTTGCGGCGCAGTTCGGCCAGCAGGTCGATTAGACCGGAGCCGCAAATGCCCTGGGGCTCGGCGTCGCCTATCGTCTTCCATGCAGCCCGGCCATTACTGATACTGACCGATTCGACGGCTCCCTCGTAGCCCGGCATCCCGTACTTGACGCTGCCGCCCTCGAAAGCAGGGCCAGCGGGGCAGGAAGCCGCCAGCATACGGTCCCGGGTACCGATCACGACCTCGGTATTGGTGCCGACATCCACCAGGATGACAGGCTCGGTCTGCTCATCCATGCCGACAGCCAGCATGTCGGCCGCCACGTCCGCCCCCACGTGCGATCCGACCAACGGACCGCCGTAGACGGTCGCGTCGGGATGGATCCTGACGCCGAGATCGGAGGCGGACGTGTAGATGGCCGTGGTGTCGCGCCGGTTTTCCATCATGTCGGTCTCGGTTGAAGACCGGTAAGGTTTCAGACCTATCGGCTGGACGTCGAGGCCAAAGAACAGGTCCCGCATGGTGGAGTTTCCGGCAACCACGACCTCGTATATCTGCCGTCGGCGGATACGTTCGGCCCGGCAAATTTCACCGATCTCGAAGTTGATGGAAGACAGCATGACGGCCTGAAGCTCACCGGCGAACTTGCCGCCGTCGTATGAGATGCGGTTCATAATGTCGCTGCCGCCGAAGCGTTGCGGGTTTTCGAAGGACGCCGTCCGCACCACGGAGCCTGTCTCCATATCGACCAGGTTCATCACGACGGTAGTAGTGCCGAGGTCGACAGCCAGCCCGAATATCGAACCCCTGTAACGGTCTATGACACGAGGGCCGCCAGGGCCTTTGAATACAACCTTGCCGTCTTGTTCCACGGTGCATGGGTCGGCTTCGTAATCACGGCTGATTCCCCGGGTGAGGATCCGCGGCTGGCGGCGAAGCACGGCGAACTCGACGTCAGCCGACGCATCGTCGACGCGCGCCTGGCATGCGAGTCGGTAATCGCCCCGGAGGAACGACTCTGGCTCGGTCAGGTGGCTGAGCGCGTCCCAGCCCTGCTTGATTTCGACGATGCATTCGTGGCATTCGCCCGTTCTGCCGCAGGACGTCGGCACGCGTACGTGCAGAGAGTCGGCGTGATCGAAGAGAGTCTGTCCGGGTTCAAGTTCCAGACGGGTATTTCCGTGAATGAGTGGAGTCATGGAATGGTATGCAGGATGGGGAGGAATTGCCGGCGGTTCGTGTGGCCGGGTTGGTCTTTCAAATGATTATGGCCCAGACGAGACGATACAAACCACGGTAGGGGGCCGGGTGGGTTTGAAACCCACCTCTACGGGAGAATGAGCGAGTGCGGGAAGATGAAGGGATGGACCGGCCGGCCGTCACATCTCCCAGGCGTCGCGGTAGTCCAGCTTGTCGCTGCCGGTGCAGACGGGGGGTGCGGCGGGGTCTTTGGTGAAGTACTGGTGCCTGCAGCCGAACTTGGCAGTGCAGCGGGAACTGGCGTCTTTATATGGACAGCGCGTGCGGGTAACTTCTTCGGCCTTCACCGCTATGTCGCGGTATATCGCGCTGAGGCGTTCCATGCTCGCCCTGAAGCGGTCGGCATCGACTGCCGGCGCGGCCTTGCCGTTAACAGATTGGTTTGGATCGCTAGCCACTTCTGAGTTCTTCGAGCAGGACGATTAGTTCGTCAGCCTGGTCCACGCACTCGACAGCGTTTTCCCCGTAGCCGTCGGCGCCCATTTCATCGGCGAATTCCTGGGTGACCGGCGCGCCGCCAACCATTACGCGGACTTCATCCCGCAGGCCCGCCTCTTCGATGGCGTTGATTGTACGGCCCATGTTGGGCATGGTCGTGGTCAGCAGGGCGGACATGCCTACCAGTTCGGCTTCGTGTTCTGCGATGGCATCGACAAACTCGTCCGCCGACGTGTCTACACCGAGGTCGTGCACCGTGTAACCGGCGCCGCGGAGCATCATGATGCACAGGTTCTTGCCGATGTCGTGGAGGTCACCCTTCACCGTGCCCATGATGACCGTGGCCTTGGGTTCGACGCCCGCAGCGGAGAGAATCGGCTCGATGTGGGCCATGCCGGCCTTCATCGCCCTTGCCGCGACGAGCACTTCCGGCACGAAAATTATGTTGTCACGAAACTTGACCCCTACGATGGCCATGCCGGCGAGTAGTCCGTAGTCCAGCACGTGGTTCGCCGTAAAGCCGCGATCCAGGGCCTCTTTCGTGAGCCGGTCGATCTCCAGGTGCTTGCCGGTGATCAGGGCGTAGGCGATCTCCTGCATGAGTTCGTCGGACTGGTCCAGCGTTTCGCCAATGTGCTTGCGTTCACCCGGGCGGGTGACCCATTCGAATTCTTGCTTCAGGCCGTCGTTGGTTATGGGCATGGTCTTATTCAGTCTCGACCTTGGAAAACCGGCTGCCTAAAAGCCGCGCCGGTCCAAATTGTGTGGACAGGGTTAGTCCTTGACAAAAAGATCTGCGTCGGGTGATCGAAAAGTCCTGCAGTTATCAATTCTGGCCTTGAACAGGCAATTCGGCCAACGTGAAATCTACCGGATTGAGCCTTGTACTTGAATCGGAATTCTGCGCCTATCCGGGCATCCTCTCAGCGGCCCAGTCTTCCACTGCGGCCGGGATTTCAAGCAGGTTTTCCAACTTGGTCTTCAAAGGAATTGCACACTCTGGGGCGATCATCTGGACTCCCGCCTCCAGCGCCCGGTTCACTTCGTCCCGCACTTCCGCAGGGCCTCTGGCGTAGAGAGTCTGAGGGTTATTGATGTTGCCGACCAGCCTGATGCCATCACCCACCGCATCCATTGCCTCCGCGGGGTCGTTCCTGGAGTCGAAGTGAAAGGCTGCCATGCCGGACTGTGCGATGTACGGCATGCGGTCCACCGTCTTGCCGCATATGTGCAGAATGATGGGCACGTCGAGTCGTTCGACCATTTCCTGGTGGATTTCCAGGAGGAATCGCTTGTAATACTCGCCGCTTACAAGGTCGCCGGTGGCGTGGTCGGGGAACGTGAGCGCGTCGGCGCCGGCGTCTATCTGCGCCTGGCCGAAGAGCACCGATATCTCCTTGAGATTGTGCATCGAACGCATTACCTCATCGGGATCGTCGATCGTCGCCAGCAAGAACGGCTCCACCCCAAACACGTGGTAGGCAAGAGTCCACGGGCCCATCGTCTTGCCGATGATGGCCACGTCGTTGCCCACCTCCTGGCGGATCAACCGAATGGACTCGGTTACGGCCCGGTTGTCGGGGTGTTCAAGGAACCGGGGCGGTATTTTCACGTCGTCCGGACCCTTCCAGATCGGATTGGTCATGCGAACGGTCGGCCAGTTGTCCTTCTGCTCCCACTGCATGTCGCAGCCGAGGGCGGATGACTCCTGGATTATCGAAAAATAGGGCTGGATCGAGTCGAAACCCAACTCCGTGTAGCCGGTAACCGCCAGCCGTGCGTTCATTTCGGGATTACGACAGGCTTCCGGGAAGGGGGCATCGACGAGGTCCATGAGTTCCACCGTGGCGATGCTGGTGGGATTGGACACGGGCGGCCTGTCTACGGGCTTTCCGGCAAGTGCGTTCAGCACCCGTTCCTTGGGTGTCATTTCCTGGGTTACTGCCATCGCTATTGCTCCAGCCTGTGGGGTTGCGAAAGGGGACCGGTCAGGTCTTGTGAATCAGGTCTGTGAGAATCCCAACGTCTGGGTAGTCATCTGTCCGGCAAGGTCAGATGCGGCAAGCATGTTCTCTACCGCGCTGACATTGCGGGCGAAAGGCAACAGGACCCTGGCCATCTCATCGTGGCGGGCATTGTCCGGGAAGACGAAACTGTCCGGGGCGACGCGTTCGCACTCGCCGTATCTCATGAACCCGCCGACCACGGCCCGTATGCGGATTTGCGGCCGCGGGGCCTCTCCTTCAGCCGTGACGGTGTAGACGTACTTGTTTTCCACCTGGGCGCCTGTGACGGTAAAGGTGAGCCGTGACTTCGTGTCCGGTGACGTTATCGGTCCATCCGGCGGCGCTATCGATGGGTCTTTTTCGACTGCTTCCGTGAACAGGAAGCGCAGCGGTTTTTCGAATATCGCGTCTGAAGGAAACACGGCCTGATCGTGTGTGCCCTCGACAGGTACCAGTCCGCCCATGGCGACCAGCCGGTCTCTGATTTGCTCGATCCGGCCTTCGATCCCCGGGACCTTGCTGAACGACCAGATGGTGACGTGGTTGCCGCGGTAATAAAGTCCCACCGTCACTTCGTGGAAATGGGGGTCCATCGACACCAGTTCCAGGCAACGGCCCAGTTTCTTCACCACCTCTTTGATGGTTGGGGGCGCCTTGGTCTGTGTCATTTCCTAACCCTCCGCGTATTCGTCACCGGTTAGGCAACCCCGGAGGCCTGTGCATCCCGCACGGCTTTGACGAGGTGCTCGATGTGTTCCGGGCCGGTGCCGCAGCAACCGCCAAGGACGTTAATTGGCAACTCCGCCAACTTCGAGTATTTTTCCGCCATGAATTCGGGCGATTCGGGATAGCAGATTTCCCCCTGCACGATTGACGGGATGCCGGCGTTCGACTGGACCATCAGGTAATCATCCGTGACGTCCCGCATCATGGTCCCGAGTTCGATCATCTTTTCGATGCCGTTGCCGCAATTCGTGCCCACGATATGGGCTCCGGCTTCGCGCAACTCCACCACGGACCGTTCGGGGGTTATGCCCATCATCGTGAAGTAGCCGCGCGGCCCTTTGTCGAACACCATCGTCGACATCACGATCAACTCTGTGTTGTCACGTGCGGCCTTGATGGCTGTGACGGCTTCCTCTATTGCCATCTGGGTCTCAATCACCACGGCGTCGGCGCCGCCTTCCTCGAGGCTGGTGATCTGCTCGGCGAAGGCGTCGTACATCTCCTGCTCTGAAACTTCGCCCAACGGTTCCATGAACTCACCGGTGGGGCCGACCGAGCCGACGACATACTTGCCCGGCGTTGCAGCCGACTTCGCGTGTTCGGCAGCGAGGCGATTCAACTCCGGCACACGATCCCCAACGCCATACTTCTTGAGCATGAACTTCGAGCCGCCGAACGAGTTCGTCAAGACCATGTCGGCCCCTGCGGCGAAGTAGTCCTCGGCCATTTGACGAACTACTGCCGGGGCATCAGCGTTCATGAGTTCAGGCGACCCGCCCGGTTCAAGACCGCGGTCTTGCAGGTAGGTCCCGGTCGCTCCATCGAGCAATAGGATGTCGCCTGCGGCGAGCCGGTCGAGGATTCCGTGGTTATATTTGCCGTTTGTCTGCATACTGCCTATCGCGTTTTGCGCCCGGGTCAATCGTCGAACCAGTGGTCGATCGTCCCTGGATCGCCGTCCCTGCGGCCTGTTCGGTGAAGGTCCCTCAGTCTTGCCACAAAGTCGTCGGGCATGCCTGAGTTATAGCGGTCGGCCGCAGCGCGGGCCGCTTCTTCAGCGCCGCCCTCGACTGCCCGGAATTCGCACCAGTCCCATCCGTCGAGGTATTCATCGCTGCCTGCGCTGCCCTCGAACATGGCTATGCTGTCCACGGCTTCCTGGAACGCGTGGTCGAGCGGGACGGACACGGATTCGTCCCCGTCCCGGGCCTGGACCTGCACCGGAATCTCCTTCCAGTACATAACTCTGACTTCGGCCACCGCTTGCCGTCCCTCCAGCCAAGAAATAGCGCGGTTTAAGCCTCAATCCTAGCATTCGACGGAATTCGCCATCCTGGCCAGGTGTCAACCCAGCCATTTGACTGGCTAACCGGCGGGGGCCGCCCAATTGGCGATCGCGGTCCTGGAGTTGACCAGAGATGCCAGGGGAGAGGGAATATCGGACTTGATCTCGATGGCGAGCGGGCCGTCGTAGGCGGACGCAGCGAGGGCATCGAGAAAACTGTGCAAGGCGGCTTTGGACAGGACGCCTTCGAGCAGGCCGTAGTGGACGTCAGAGAGGCCGTCGTTATCGTCGATGTGTACGTATCCGAGACGGTCTCCGAGCATGCGAATGGTGGCGGCGGGGTCCTCTCCGGTAAGAAGCAGGTGGCCAAGGTCCAGCAGGGCGTAAAGGCCGTCCGAATTCGCGGAGTCCAACATTCGCATGGTTTCGGTGTAGTCGCCTAGGGCGAAGCCGGGCGACGGTTCTACGCACAGTTTCACATCAAGTCGCGCCGCTTCATCGCCTAACCGGGACATCGAGGCGATGTAGGTCGGATCGCTGCCAACCCGCGAAGGCGGCGTGACCATGTAGGCCGTCTTGACGCCAAGGGATGCTGTCCGTTCAAGCGAACCGACCAGGCAGGGCAGGGCGGTCTCCGCGTCGGCAGTGGCCAGCGCGTCCAGAGTGAGCCCGTCCGGAAGGGGCGCAGGCGTGATGCCCACGCATGGGACTGTCAGACCCGCGTTTTCGAGGTCGGATATGTGAATTCCGTCCCAGCAGTCGGTTCGCAGGTCGACCATGTCGAATCCGAGGCCCCGCAATCGACGCAGGGACTCGAGGGGCGGCCCTGTCAGCAGCCACGCGCAAGCCGACACTTCAGGTACTGTTCGCATTGATTTGGCCCCAGGGATGCAGAGAGCCGACATGGTACCAGCGCGACAGACCGGTAGCTGGACTGACGCAGTTTGAATGGGCCATTGCGGCCAGGGTACGGCTTATAATCGGCCGGCCCGGTGCGCCGTAATCACCACTACGGATACCAAATTCGGGCTAAATAACACGCAAAAAAACAAGGTATATCGGATGAAAGCAGGATTCATAGGGCTCGGGAACATGGGCCAGGGGATGGCGAACAACCTTCTCCAGAACGGCGTCGACCTGGTCGTCTACACTCGGACCCGCTCCAAGGTACACGCCATGGTGGAAAAGGGCGCTGAGGGGGCCGACTCGCCCGCAGAGGTGGCGCGGCGGTGCGACCTGGTGATGACGTGTCTCGACAGCGTGGATACCACTCGCGACATCTTCATGGGCGCGGATGGCCTGGCCAACAACGCGCGGCCGGGGGCGGTGTTGGTCGACCACGGCACGGTGGACCTGGCGACATCCCGGGACTGCGCGGCCGCAGCGGAGAAGGCCGGGGCACAGTTCCTCGACGCTCCGATCAGCGGCGGCCCGCTACGGGCGGCGGACGGCACCCTTTCGATCATGGTTGGCGGTGACGACGCGGCGTTCGAAAAGGCGAAGCCCTACTTCGAAATGATGGGCGCGAGTGTGCGGCTCATGGGGCCGACGGGCGCCGGCACTGCCGTGAAACTGATAAATCAGACCCTCGTCGCAATTCACTGCGTGGCGGCGGCAGAGGCGTTCTCACTGGCGAATGCGGCAGGCGTCGACATAGCGGCCGCCCTGGAAATACTCAGCGTGAGCTGGGGGCAGAGCACGATGCTGGAGCGGAACGGGCCGATCACGGCGGAACGTGACTTCGACAATTCTGCAGCGCCGGCACGAAACCTGGTCAAGGACATAGGCATCATCGAAAAGCTGGCCGATGACCTGAAACTGGAAATGCCGACCACCCGTGAGTCCGCAAAGGTGTTTTACGACCTCGTCGCCGGCGGCTACCCTGAAGGCGACCCATCGGCGGCGTTGTTGGTACTGGAAAAACGGGCCGCCGCGGCAACCAACGGTTAAGGAAGGAGCGGGGCGCGGGGCATTGACCACCGCGCCTTGAACAGGCAGCGAAATGAGCAATTACGACATCGCCGTCATCAGGGGCGACGGGATTGGCAAGGAAGTGGTGGAAGAGGGCCTGAAGGTCCTCGACGCGGTAGGCGCGACTGAAGATATCTCGTGGAATTTCACCGAATTCCCGTGGGGGTCCGACTACTACCTCGACAAAGGCGAGATGCTGCCGAGCGACGGGGTGGACCAATTGTCGAGCTTCGACGCCATCTTCCTGGGCGCCGTCGGACACCCGGAAATCCAGGACCACATCACCCTGAACGGCCTGCTACTGCCCATTCGCAGGACTTTCGACCAGTACATCTGCGAACGGCCGTCCATCCTCTACCCGGGTGTTGACTCTCCGCTGGCCGGTAAGAAGCCCTTCGACATCGATCTCGTGGTTATCAGGGAGAACACCGAGGGCGAATACGCCAATGTGGGCGGCTTCCAGTACCAGGGATTTCCGGAGGAGGTGGCGGTCCAGGCCTCCGTATTCACCCGGCGCGGCACGGAACGCGTCGTGGACTACGCGTTCCAACTGGCCCGGCGGCGCGGCAAGGAGAAGAAGGTGGCGTCGATCACCAAGTCGAACGCCATGGGTTACGGGATGGTGCTTTGGGACCGGACGTTCGACATGGTCAAGGAACGTTATCCGGACGTTGAGACCGACTCGATGTTGATCGACCGAGCGTGCATGGAGATGATCCGGGCGCCGGAGCAGTTCGACGTGATCGTAGCGTCCAACCTGTTCGGCGACATACTCACCGACATCGGGGCGATGGTTACCGGAAGCATGGGCCTGGCTCAAAGCGCCAACCTGAATCCGGTGGGCAACGGTCCATCGATGTTCGAACCCACGCACGGAACTGCGCCCGACATCGAGGGGAAAGGACTGGCAAACCCGATGGCGCAGATCCTGACCGGGGCCATGATGCTCCGGCACCTCGGGGAAGAGAAGGCGGGGGACCTCGTCGAGCAGTCGGTCCTGCGCGTGCTTGCCGAGGGCGAGATACTCACGGCGGACCTGGGCGGCAACTCGAGCACTTCAAGCGTGGGAGACGCAATTGCCAACGGCATTTGATATTCCAGGAGCCCTGATGGACCCATTTGAACGAATTCCTATAGGCGACACCGGCGTAACAGTTACGAGGTTCGGTCTAGGCTCCGCGCCGCTCGGTGGGAACACCGCCGCAGACGGCCTGTACGGCGGGGCCGTATTCGATGAGTCGCAGCGGATCGTCAATAGAGCGTACGAGGCCGGTGTGCGCTACTTCGACACCGCGCCTCTGTATGGGTGGGGGCTGAGCGAGGTCAGGGTCGGCATGGGACTGGCCGGTCGGGACCGGGATTCATTGACGATATCCACGAAGGCCGGTCGGGTACTGAATCCAATCAGCGAAGAGCCCCGCGGTCCGGAAAACCTGCCGGAACTCGAAGACGAATTTGACTACACCCGTGATGGCATCCGGCGGTCGCTCGAAGATAGCCTCGACAGGTTGAAGACCGACCGGGTCGAAATCCTCTTGCTGCACGATGCGGACCAGGGCGGGCTGGAACGGGAAGGGTTTGAAACGGCGCTGCCGGCGCTGGTGGAGCTAAGGGAGGAGGGCGTAGTCAAGGCGATCGGCTGCGGAATGAACGAATGGGAGATGACCGCCCGGTTCGTGCGGGCGTTCGATCTCGACTTCATCCTGCTCGCAGGGCGTTACACGCTGCTGGAACAGGGCGCGCTCGATGAGTTTCTGCCCCTCTGCGTCGAACGCGGCGTCATGATCGCCGTGGGCGGCCCTTACAACTCCGGCATACTGGCGCGAGACCTGGACGGTCCGGTCTCATACAACTATGAAGTTGCGCCCGCGGAAATGATTGAACGTGCGAGGTCGTTGAAGACGGTGTGCGAACGCAACGGCGTGGATCTCAAGGCCGCGGCGCTCCAGTTCGTGCTTGCGCATCCTGCCGTCGCAACGGTGATCCCCGGCGCGACGACCCTGGCCGAGTTCGAGCAGAACCTCAAGATGATCCAGGCGCCCATTCCGGCGGCGCTGTGGGAAGACCTGCGTTCCGAAAACCTGATTTACCCGGACGCGCCCACCCCCTGAACGCGCACATGCGGCTCTCGGGCCTGAAGGCCGTCTCCCCAGACCTCCGTACCCCGTCTTCCCCGACTCCGATCGGGGACCCAAGGGAGCGCGGCTACCCCCACCAACCCGCCACACAAATCACCGCACGTTCACCAACCACTCCCGTAGGGGCCGTTCGCGAACGGCCCTGATGGGGTGCGCGGCTGTCTCACCAACCTCCCGACCATCACCCGCCCACCCTGCACGTTGTCGGGCCGCGGAATCTGTGTAAGACGATGGGGACGCGCGCTTCAACTCGTCTTACCGGGGAAACCCGGTACCCACGGTGGGGCGCGGGACGGGCGCGGCTACCCCCACCAACCCGCTACACAACCACAGCCCGACGCTGGCCTAACCCCCATGTAGGGGTGCCTCTTGTGGGCACCCGCCGGGGTGGACGGGTGGCGCGGCTACAACCCATCACAAAAATCCACCCCACAAAACATTTGACACGCACGAACACCTGTTCTAATATAAATATCGAGTCGTGCATTACGACGCGTTCATCACAGCCACTCTGATCGAACAGCAACGGGAACAACTCCTGCAGGCATCGGGGGTAAAAGTTCCTCCCTCCGTGTTAAAGCCCGTTGCGGAACGAGAAAGTACATGCTCTCCTGGGAAGCAGGCATGGGCTATGCATGGATTCCAGGGCCCCACGGCTGCAAAGCCGGTTAGGGTCACCGGAACGACTCGCACATAATGCTGTTCACGTAGGCGTGGCAGCTTTAGACCCCGACTATGGCGGCTCGGGGCCCGCAGGCTGAGAGATGCCTGGGGAGCTATCGGATGTACGTCCCAGAGATCAAGCCGAGGATCCGATAGCAAATGCGTCTTTCCCTCAGACGCCCATAAGCGCCCCACAAGCCGGGCGCGGCTGTAGAGCCGCAACCGTCTTCGGCCCCGGTTTCGACCGCCGACGCGTGAGCGAGCAAATTGCCGCCACTACCGTGGGTTGTTGGACTGTGCGGAGAAGACCGAGGAAACATACTTCCCAACAACGCCTCACGGTTCCGGCCGGGCGTGGGAAAGGCTACAGAGACACTGTCAACCGAGGCAACTCCGGGCAACCCCCGGAGTTGCTTCAACGCGCCTAAAACAATTCCAGCCTGCCCCGTACTTGATACGGGGTCGTGCCCTCCATCGTCTCCCCGCACCCCGATGCGGGGCCGGTACCCAGGGGGGCGCGGCTATCACCCAAACCCACAAAACCACCAAACACCTTCGCACTCCAACACCCTTCGTAGGGGCGGGTTTCAAACCCGCCCGCGGCCACTCCCAACCCGCAACCACACCACTCCCGCCAGGCAACAACCCATGTAGGGGCGCCTCTTGTGGCATCCGTTCCAACTAATTGATATTGGGACCTTTCTACCCTTTGGGTAGGACACCTCCGAGTAGTAGAAGGACATGACTACTCAGAGGAGGAATGTCGAGAGATGTCCAGTACAGCCATAGCCGGTTCAGAGACGGTAGGGAACATTGAGAAGTTCATTCGGGAATGCCTGGAGGACATGGAGCCGGATCACGAAGTCCAGGGCGTCGGCAGGCCGCGCATCCTGCCTGCTATGGCTCTGTGGGCGGGACTGCTGGTCTGCGTCCTGAGAGGCTTTGGCAGCCAACTGTCGATCTGGCGTCTTATCTCGGAACGCCAACTCTGGTTCTTCCCGAGGTTCGAGGTTACGGATCAGGCAGTCTACAAGCGGCTCCACAGCGCGGGAACCAAGCCGCTGGAGATGCTCTTCGAGCAGATCAGTAACGTGTTGGCGGAACGACTCAAGGGTGTGGTGTCGGAGAAACTGGCGCCCTTCGCCGGGGATGTTGTGTGCATAGACGAGAGCACACTGGACGCCGTGTCTAGGACCCTGCCCGCTTTGAGAAAGGTCCCTGAAGGCGATAGCCGTCTCCTCCCCGGCAAGCTGTCCGGGGTGTTTGATTTGAGAAGCCAGCAGTGGAGGACCGTCAGGTTTCAGCCGAACCCACGCCAGAACGAGAAGGTGCTGGCGCGAGATTTGGCGGCAGACTTACCGGCGGGAACGCTGGTGGTGGCGGACCTGGGATACTTCGGCTTCGCCTGGTTTGACTGGCTCACAGACAAAGGTTGCCACTGGCTGAGCAGGCTGAGAGCGAAGACCAGCTACGAGGTCGTCCACGTCTTCTATCAGCGAGGCGATGTCTTCGATGGCATCGTGTGGCTGGGAGCGCACCGTGCCGACCGGGCCAAACACGCCGTTCGGCTGGTGACCTTCAAACAGGGCAAAACCGTTCGCCGCTACATCACCAACGTCCTGGATCCCCATACGTTCTCGATTACAAGCATGGCCGAGGTCTACGCTCGCAGGTGGGACATCGAGATGGCGCTCGCACTGGTCAAGCAGCACCTCAAGCTGCGTCTTCTGTGGTCTGCCAAGAGGGTGGTGATCCTGCAACAGATATGGGCGACGTTGATCATCTCGCAGGTCCTTCAATCGATGAGACTTGAGATAGCCCACAAGGCCGGAGTTAACCCGTTCGATGTGTCCATTGGTCTGCTGGTGCAGTATGCGCCCCAGTATGCCTATGAAGGCAGGGACCCAGTGAAGATCTTCGTGGAGCAGGGACGTAGACTGGGCTTCATCCGGCCATCCCGCAGGACTCGCATCCACGCCCCAGGCGTGCCGGCAGATGCGATCCTGCCGACGCCACCAGGACTGGTGCTAGTCCGCACCCCAAGATATGCCAATCGCAAGTGTTTCAAACGTACCGCAAGCTCGGCAAAAGCGAATTAGTTGGAACGGATGCTCTTGTGGGCGCCCGCCGGGGTGGACGGGCGGCGCGGCTACCCCCACCAACCCCCACCACTCACTCACAACCGACGTTCTCCCAACCCGTCGTGCCGGGGCAACCCGGTACCCATGGTGGGGCGCGGGACGGGCGCGGCTACCCCCTCCAACCCCATCCACACAATCACAACCAGCCCGTTCACCAACCCCCTTGTAGGGGCGGGTTTCAAACCCGCCCGCGACCACACCCATCCCACAGCCGCACCGCTCCCGCCTGGCAACAACCCAACCGCCGCGGCTACACATGGGTTTGTACGGGGGTGCGGCCGCGTAGGAAGTCGAAGTCGCAGCCGTCTTGTGCCTGCATGACGTGCTGCGCGTACATTCGCCCGTATCCGCGGCTGTACGCGTGATGAGACTCTCTCGGCGTTGAGTCCCACTCGGCACGTCTCCTCGCAAGTTCAGCGTCGTCAACAAGGAGGTCCAACCGCCTTTCCGGCACGTTCAATTCGATCTGGTCCCCCGATTGCACAAGCGCCAGGGGGCCGCCGACCGCCGATTCTGGCGATACGTGCAGCACGATGGTGCCGAACGCCGTCCCGCTCATGCGCGCGTCGCTGATGCGCACCATGTCGCGTATGCCGCGCTCCAGCAACTTGCGCGGGAGCGGCAGAAACCCCCATTCCGGCATGCCGGGACCGCCGACCGGTCCGGCGTTTCGCATGACGAGGATGTCTTCCTGCTCGACGTCCAGGTCGGGATCGTCTATGCGGGCCTTCAGGTCGTCGTAACTGTCGAAGACAACTGCACGGCCGCGATGCTGCAGCAGTTCGGGTGACGCCGCCCCGTGCTTGATAACCGCGCCGTCTGGGGCCAGCGAGCCGCTCAAACACGCCAGGCCGCCTTCCGGCGATAGGGCGGATGTGAGGCCTCGAATTACGTCGTCGTTGTAGCGTTCTGCCCGGGCTATGTCCTCTCCCAGGGTGTTTCCGGATACCGTCAGGCAGTCCAAATCCAGCAGGTCGCCTAACTGCTGAAGGACCGCGCCGACTCCGCCTGCGTAGAACAGGTCCTCCATCAGGTACTTGCCGGTCGGCTTCAGGTTTACGATCATCGGCGACTCACGCGAGAGTTCGTCGAAACGGGAGAGTGGCAGATCGACGCCGGCCCGACCGGCGATGGCGGTCATGTGAACGACGGCGTTCGTCGAACCGCCTGCCGCGGCGAGGAATCGCAGGGCGTTGTCGAAGGCGGGGGCGGTCATGATCGCGGAAGGGCGAGTCCCTTCCTCGACAAGGCCGACCGCTCGCCGTCCCGTGGCCTCGGCAAGGGCGCTGCGGCGCGCATCCGCGCCGGGAATGGCGGCTCCGCCCGGCAACGTCATGCCGAGGGCTTCCGTGATGCCGGCCATGGTGGAAGCCGTGCCCATGACCATGCAGTGCCCCGGCGACCTGTAGATTGCCTCCTCCATGGAGTCGTACTCGGCCTGGGTGATCGTTCCGGCGCGCAGCTCCGCCCAATAACGGCGGCAGTCCGTACACGAGCCGAGTTCTTCGCCGCGCCAGTTGCCCTTCAACTGCGGTCCGCCAGTGAGCAATATGGCCGGGAGATCGGCCGACGCCGCGCCCATGAGCATGGCAGGCGTGGTCTTGTCACAGCCGGACAGGAGCACCACGCCGTCGATGGGCAGACCGCGGATCATCTCCTCTACGTCCATCGACATGAGATTTCGGCAGTACATCGACGTTGGGGAGAGAAAGAACTCGCCGAGCGAAATCGTCGGAAATTCGAGTGGGAAGCCGCCTGCTGCCAGCACGCCCCGCTTAACGTGTCCAGCCAGTTCGCGGAGATGCGCGTTGCAGTGTGTTGCCTCGCTCCACGAGTTGGCGATTCCGATGACCGGCCTGTCAGCAAAGATCTCCTCGGACCAACCCTGGGCCTTGAGGCCAGAACGATGCAGAAATCCTTCGAGGTCTCGCGTGCCGAACCACTCGGCGCTTCTCAGGACGCGTTCGTCATGTCCGTTGATTCGGCTCATCAATTTCTCCGCTTACTCGGGCAGGTTTACAGGGCAAACGAGTTTAGCAGTGGCCACTTGGCCGGGCATGACACGGCTTTCGCGCGCCCTTGCCGTGCCGGGGCAGGGCGATAAACTCACACGAACGTAACCCCGTGCATCCGGAGACTACGGCTTGAACACAACCGCGCCTGTCAGGACTTCCCGTTTTCCGATCGTCGAGGTGGCAGGAAGTCATCGCGAAATGGGACGACAGACCGGAGAGGCTACCCGCGAACTGCTCCGCGAGCTTGTTGAGGTGGTGACCGACCGGATCAACTTCGGCAGGGCGGGGCACGAACAGATCTCTAACGAGAAGGCGTTGGATGTCGCCCGAACGTCCATTGTCTACGCCGCCGATTACGCTCCTGAACTGATGACCGAGATCGAAGGCGTTGCCGAGGGGGCAGGACTGGCCGTTGAACAGGTGATGCTGGTGAACGTGCGCAACCAGGTGCCCGCGGCCGTCGACGGCGCGTGCACCGGTGTGGTCATCGAGCCCGAGCGCGCGACGTTGGGGACCGGCTTCGCAGGCCAGAACTGGGACAACGACCCCGCGATGGACCGGTTCTCCGTCGTCCTGATAAGGAGACCATCGGGGGCCCCGGCGCACATGAACTTCACGCAGCCAGGAATCATCGGCTACATGGGGCTCAACGAAGCGGGGCTGGGCGTGGTGATGAACACGCTCCCCGCGCCGGCGCGGGGAGTTGGAGTGCCGTGGTACTTCCTCGTGCGCCGCATGTACCTGCACGCGTCGCTGGGACCGGTTGTGGAGGAAGTGCGGCGGGCGCGGCGGGCTATCCCGGCCAACGTCGCTCTGTTGACGGCCGACGGCGCGGCCGACCTGGAAGTGACGGTCGATGATGTCCACGTGCTGCGGGCAAACGGCAGGGGAGCGCTCGTGCACACCAACCACTGCGTCCACCCAGACCTTTTGCACGTGAATGACCTGTTTCCCGAGTTGATCCAGTCCGTGCCGCGGATGTCACGGGCTGAATCGCTTCTGGGGGAACAAGGCGACGACGTTGGAGTCCAACACGTCAAGTCGCTGTTGTCCGACCACCTCGATTACCCGATGTCCATATGCCGCCACGAGAATGATCACCCGGGCGATGGTCACTGGACCAGCGTGATTTCGATGATCGTCGAACCTTCAGAAGGGCGGATGCACCTGACGCGGGGCAACCCCTGTTCAAATCCCTACGAGGTGTATTCCCTGAACTAGGTGTGGCCTAATGTTACGTACGGGATTGGACAGGATGAACCAACAGTGAGGCTAAGCAGGAGCATGATGGCGGGCGCAGGTCTGGGCGCCTTGGTGGGCCTTGCGGGAACCGTCATATCCCTTTTCAGGATCGATCCGGCGCAGACCAGCGTTGGAGAGGCGCTGATGGTCGGCTTGCTGATTGGCATGCCGATTACGGTCGTTGGCGGTGTGCTCGCCGGCTGGGTGTGGGACAAGTTAATGCGGAGTCTGACTTAAGTCCCGACACAGGCGTAGTTGGTGCGAAAGAGGGCCGGTCCTACTTGCGGCCAAGCACCCGTGCGATGATGCCGAGTACCGCACGCAATGGTCCGAACGACGTGAGGCCCGTTCTCTGCCGGGCTTCAGCGGCTTGCCTGGCGCACTGCACACAGGTGCAGTAGGGCGGATGCGCCGCCCGCCGGTATGATCTGTCGTCCATGACGCAAGTGTAATTCAACCGGGCTGGACCGATTTCGGCGGACCACAGGAGCGGAAGCGTGAAGGTGTCAAACGTCAACACAACAGACATCAGGGTGGCCATCGAGTTTGGCTGCCGGACGATGTCGAACGTATTCAACGCCGACGACAACGACGTCCCGTTCTTCGGGTCGGAGGTACTGCCCAATCCCAGGCTCAGTTTCAGCAACGTCCACTCCGAGTCGCACGTACCGGGCAGACATCTGAACGCACTCTTGAACGCCGAAGACGCGGCGGGCGTCTCGATCTCGGAGGAGGCGGTCGAAAAGCACGCAGCGGCTGCATTCTTCTCGTATTCCGGCCCTGTGCCGCTTCCCATGAACCGGGACCGGGTCGACGGGCCGATCGAGAACTTCAACGATCACAACGTACGAGAGGGGTTCCACGCTCTGTCCGCCCTCGTCCGTTATCGAAACTCCGAAAGGGCGAGGGAACTCGCTGAATCGAGCATCGAGTACATCCTTGACGCGTGGGACCCGGTAGACGGTTGGGACAAGAAGGGACTGACCGAGGCGCACGGCATCCGGTGGACCAGGCAAAACACGTTCATCACCGGGGTCGCGCGCGCCATAGGGCCGCTGGTCAAGTACTACCGGGCCACCGGCTCCGGCAAGGCCCTCGAACTCGCGTCTCTCTTGGCCGAAAAGGCCACCGCGGAATTCTTCATGCCGGACGGTTCGTACGATCGGGAGAAGTTTGGGACGCACACGCACTCCACCACCTGCGTCATGTCGTCGCTGGCCCAACTCGGCGACCTGACCGGCGACGCGGCGTTACTCGAACGAGTGCGAGCCTTCGCCGACAACGGGTTGTGGGCCATTCGAGACGAATTGGGCTGGGTGATCGAAAGCAGCGCAGACGACAGCCCGCCCGACAGGGGAGAGGGCAATAACACCGGCGACATCGTCGAGACTGCCCTGATTCTCGGCCGGCATGGATACCCCGGCTACTTCCAGGACGCTGAACGCGTACTGCGGGGCCACCTGTTGCCGTCCCAATTGAGGGACGTGGGGTTCATTCCCGGACCCGCCAATCCGTCGAACGAGGACGGCCTGCGCGACGTTAAGGGCAGGCACCTGGGAGCGTTCGGCTTTCCGGCGCCTTATGGCCACCGCCCGATTGGACTTGAGAGGGTCAGCTTCAACATGGACATAGTCGGTGGCGTCGTCGGAACGCTCTGCGAGGCTCTCAGGGAAGGTGTGATGGCGGACGCTGACGGCGTGCGGGTGAACCTGCTGCTTGACCAGGACACGCCGGACGCGCGCGTCGATGCGGGCGATTCACCGGGACGGGTCAGCATCACCACGCGTCGCGACGGTCCGCTGTGGGTGAGGTTGCCGGAATGGGCCTATCGGGACTCGCTGCAGGTCACAGGAACGGCTGACCATCGGGTATTGGGAGATTACCTCTTCGTGGCCAAACCGTCGCCGGGCGGGTCCATTTCATTGGAGTATCCGGCGCCTCGAACCGAAGTCACGCTGGCCCACCGTACGCGCAACATCCGGACGATCCTCGAAGGAGACGCGGTCGTCGCCATGGACAACTTCGGCGCTGACCTGACGTTTTTCGATCCGATCGACTGACTGCGACATTCGATTTCGTGGTAACAGCCGACCGCGCGTAACATCCCTCCGGCGGAACAAATGTTCGATTAGTGCCAGAGACGGCAGTTGCCGCCAGTTGGGAGCGAAATTGCTTGCAAAGACCAAATCGTGCGCCGTAGTTGGGCTTGACGGATTTCTCGTCGAAGTTGAAGTAGATATCTCACCGGGACTACCGGCATTTCACATCGTGGGATTGCCGGATGCCGCGGTCCAGGAATCGAAGGAGCGGGTAAGGGCGGCCATCAGGAACTCCGGCGCGGAATTTCCGATGCGGCGAATCACCGTCAGCCTCGCGCCGGCCGACGTCAAAAAGTCCGGGCCGTCTTACGACCTGCCCATAGCGATCGGGATTCTTCTTTCGTCTGGGCAGGTTCCGGACAGCATCAACGGTTCGCTGCTACTGGGCGAATTGGCCCTCGATGGGGCGCTCAGGCCTACCCAGGGAATTCTGCCAATGGTCGCGGTCGGCAGGGAAATGGGCATCAAAAACGTGTTTGTGCCCAGTCCAAACGCCGCGGAAGCGGCGCTGGTAGAGGGCGTAAACGTGACCGGCGTGGATGCCCTGTCCCAGTTGGCGGGCCATCTACGGTCTGAAATCTCCATTCCCCTTTACCAGGCCGTCCATCAGAACGTGGACAAGCCGCGGGAGGGCATTGGCCGAAATGCGCCCGATCTCGCCGAGGTGCGTGGACAGGAACACGCAAAGCGGGCATTGGAGGTCGCCGCGGCCGGTGGGCACAACATGTTGATGACCGGCCCGCCCGGTTCAGGCAAGACCCTGCTGGCGAGATGCCTGCCTTCGATCCTGCCGCCGATGACGGCGGATGAATCCCTGGACGTTACGAAGATCTACAGCGTTTCCGGCCTGCTGCCGTCTGGGAGCGGTCTGATCGAAGAACGGCCGTACCGCTCGCCCCACTACACGATCTCTAGCGCGGGACTGGTGGGCGGGGGCGCAATCCCTCGACCGGGTGAGATAACTCTCAGCCACCGCGGCGTGCTGTTCCTGGACGAGTTGCCGGAATTCGGACACGCATCGCTAGAGGTCTTGCGGCAACCCCTGGAGGACAAGGTCGTGACGATCAGCAGGGCGCAGGGGACAGTCACGTTCCCGGCCAACTTCATGCTGGTCGGCGCGATGAACCCATGCCCGTGCGGGTACGCCGGCGACACGGCGCAGAACTGCTCGTGCTCCCTCACGACCATTTCCCGCTACCAGCGGCGGATTTCAGGGCCGCTCATGGACCGGATAGACATCTTCGTCGACGTGCCGAGGGTCGAGTACGAGAAGTTGGTGAAGCCGCCCGGGACGGAGACCTCAGAAATCGTCCGCAAGAGGATCACGGAGGCCCGCGAGCTGCAACATGCCCGGTTCGAAAAGGGCGGGCCGGTTGCGAACGCCGAGATGGGGCCGGTCGAGGTATGGGAACACTGCGCCGTCGAGGACTCGGCCCGTTCGCTTCTCCAGATGGCGATGGCCCAATTGAGACTCTCCGCACGAGGTTTCCACAGGGTGCTCAAGGTGGCGAGGACCATCGCCGACCTGGACGCCGAGGAACGCATCCTGACGGCGCACATGGCAGAGGCGTTGCAGTACCGGCCCCGAACTCCCGTTTAACGGCAATCACCTGCCCCGGCGTATACTTTCATCGAACCAGGGACTAATAGAAAACGGGGTTGGCGAGACATTGAAAACATCCCTCAAACGAGACGTGGTGGTAGTCGGCTCGGCGAGGACGCCTGTCGGCAAATTCGGCGGCGGCCTGTCCTCCACACCCGCGACCCAACTTGGCGCAACTGCGCTCTCGGGCGCGATCGACCGGTCCGGAATCGACCCGGCGGAGATCGACTACGTCGTGATGGGCAACATGCTGTCGGCCGGGCTTGGGCAGACTCCAGCCCGCCAGGCCGCCATCTCGGCCGGGGTCCCCGAGACGATTTCGGCCATCACGTTCAACAAGGCTTGTGCGTCGGGCATGGCGGCCGTCATCGCCGGTTCGCAGATGATCCAACTCGGCGAGGCGGAGACCGTTGCTGCCGGGGGCATGGAGAACATGAGCGCGGCGCCGCACCTGCTGGTGAACAGCAGGACGGGCCAGCGTCTCGGCGACGCCAAGTTGACCGACTCGATGGTGCACGACGGCCTGTGGTGCCCGTTCGAGAACCGGCACATGGCCGGCTCCGCGGAGGTCATCGCCGCAGAGTACGACATAAGCCGGGACGAACAGGACGAATTCGCGGCGCGGTCGCACCAGCGGGCCGGCGTCGCATCGGCGGAAGGGTGGTTCGACCTGGAAATCGTCCCCGTGGTCACCAAGGGGCGCAGAGGGAAGACCAACGTCATTTCGGTCGATGAAGGTCCCAGGCCGGACTCCACGGCGGAATCGCTCGGCAAACTGAGGCCGGCGTTCCCTCCCGGCGAGTCGGTCACCGCCGGCAACGCGTCGCAGATAAGCGACGGTGCGGCGGCGTTCATCGTCATGTCGGCTGACAAGGCCTCGGATTCTGGAGCAGAACCCTATGCCCGGATCACCGGTTACGCCCATTCCGCCAACAACCCGGGGATGCTGTTCGACGCTCCCAGGACGGCGGTCGGCAAACTGCTCGAACGGACGGGAATGGCTTTGAGCGACTTCGATCTGATCGAGGTGAACGAGGCGTTCGCTGCGCAGGTGCTGGCGAACGGCAAGGCTCTCGACTGGGACTGGGACACGGTAAACGTAAGAGGAGGGGCCATTGCGCTTGGCCATCCGCTCGGCGCGAGCGGGGCGCGAATATTGGTCTCGCTAATCCACAGCCTGCGGCAATCGGACTTTGAGAAGGGTCTTGCCGTTATATGCCACGCCGGGGGCGGGGCAGTAGCGATCAGCGTGGAGGCCCTTTAGGCGGGCTGGTCAGTCCGAATAGCCGCCAACAGGGCAGGCAACTCATGGATACGCCAGAGGCGAATCAAGACTTACCCCCGATTGAAGAACGAATTGGCGTTCTCGACAGGCGACGTATCGAGGCGATGGTCCTCGGGCCGCTGATTCGGGCGTACCAGGAAGAGATTGGGCAGGAGAAGGCGTCGGACATCGCACGACGCGTGATTACCGACATCGCCCGTGAACAGGGCGCGGCGATGGCCGGGAAGATCGGCGCCAACGGTCTCAGGGACTTCGCCGACAACAAGGAGCCGTGGACGCGAAACGGCGCGCTAGAGATCGACGTGATCGAAAAGTCCGACACCGAGTATTCCTTCAACGTGACGCGGTGCCGTTATGCTGAGATGTATCGCGAACTCGGCTTCGCCGACCTGGGCGATGTCTTCTCATGCACGCGGGACTTTGAGTTCTCCCGCGGGTTCAACCCCGACATCCAACTCACGCGCACTCAGACGATCATGAAGGGCGCCACCCACTGTAACTTCCGTTACAAAGTCGAGCCCGACAAATAAGCCCAGCCGGCGCGATTGTCTAGAGTGCTCCCTCGAACCTGCCGGTGTAACGGGCGTTCGGCCCTTCGAGGATGGCGCGCTGGGAATCTGTCAGGTCTGCATAGTCGTCGGGGTCCAGGACGCTGGCTGACCATGAGATCGGGTGCGGGCTGTACTTGAAGAAGATGGTGCGGCGCTCATCAGCGCCGTTCCAGGGAAGGGTGCCGTGGGTAAGCGCCTCGGTGAATATGATTGCCGTGCCGGCAGGTCCGGTCACCCGCTCCACAAAGGGGCCCGGCTCGTCCATCTCTTTCCACTCATCGGGGAACTTGTAATTGCTCTTGTGCGAGCCCGGCACGCAGCCGAAGCCGCCGTCCAATGGGCCAACATCCTTCAGGTTGTAGGCAACCACGGAAAGGCCGTTGTGCATCATCCCGTCCTGAAAGCGGTAGTAGTGCGTGGGGTTAAATGGCACTGCGCCGCCGTGGAGGCTGGTCCCGATTGGGCCCTTGCCTGACCTGATGACATCGAGATAGACGTGGTCGAGGCGGAACTGGTCCCCCAGCAGTTCTTTCAAATGTCCGTTAATGGCGGGATTGTCGATGAGGTCGCGATAGTCCCGGGACCAGTCGAGCAGGGGCACGAACCGGTGTGTGCGCATGTCCGGTGGGCACTCGGCCGCTATGCGCTCATCCAGGACGCTGTTGAGGCTGGCGATCTGTTCCGGGGTTAGCGCCTCCGGCACGACGAGGTAGCCATTGAGATCGAATAGGTAGCGCTCGTGGTCGTTCATGAGTAGCCTCCCAGTTGCCGGTGAATTGGGTTACAGCCGCGCGTAATAAAGTGGACCGACACCGGGGCCACATTGTAGCCGCGTGCGGCCCCCGGTCTTGCGCGGGTCTTACTCCGGGAGGATTGGCACGATTCGTCCCGATGCTGTTGTAGAAGCCGTGCGAATCGTCCTCGAAACCTGCCAGCGCCTCTGTGGGTCGGTATTTTGAGACAGTTTCCTAGCCGGCGGCGACACGAAGTTGCTGCGTCGAATCTGTTTACGCCCGTGCGAGTTGACGACGAAAATGCGCACACCATGACACGTTTCAGCACCCGTTTCAACTGGTCCGACCCGTTGTGTTGGCGCGTTGGCGTTGCGCTGGTACCCCGTCCGTACTAATATGCCGATGGATTGGGAGGACGGTTTTGAGGGCCTGGCTGGAGCCGAGGTAACCGGTTGAAAGCGCAGTTTTGACCAGGAGGACACTATGAATTCACTTAAATCGAGGTGGACGCGGCGCCTGGCGCTGGCGTTACTGGCGATTGGCGGCGCACTCGCCGTGATTGCCGTCGCCTGCGGCGGCGAAACCGAGGTGGTCACCAAGGTGGAGACCGTCGTCGTTGAAAAGCAGGTCACCGTAGAGAAGAAGGTGGTCGAGACGGTAGTCGTCGACCGGGAGGTCACCCGCACCGAAAAGGTCATCGAAACGGTCGTGGTCGAAAAACAGGTGGAAGGCCAGACCATCAAGGTGGTCGAGACGGTGGTTGTCGAAAAACCGGTCACCCGGACCGAGCAGGTGGTCCAAACGGTGGTGGTGGTCGCGACCGCGATGCCGGCGATGGAAGAACCGGTGGAACAGTCAGGTACGCTGCGGGTGGCGGTAGGAAGTATCTCCCCACCGGTATTCAGGCCGAGCCTCCTGAAATGGCCGGTCAACCTTGACAAGGTGGCTTGGGGAGTCGCCGATCCGCTTACTTATCACGCCCACATCGCACCAGTTCTCGGCGACACGGTCCCTGAGGCCCTCGCAGAATCCTGGGAAGCGGCATCCGACGGGACTTCCGTCACGTTTAAGCTTCGAAAAGGCGTGCAGTTCCACGATGGGTGGGGCGAACTGACAGCCGACGACGTGGTGTACACCTTTGACGATGCGCTCTTCGCCGAAGGCACGCTCGCCAAGATTGCCGAATTCAAAGATTGGATGGACAAGTGGGTCAAGGAGGACGACTACACCGTCACCATGACCACCCGCGACGGTGAGTTCATTCCTCCGCAGTGGGACCGCAACCTGTCGAACAACAGCCAGATCGGAGGGATCTGGAGCAAAAAAGTCTTTGACGAACTTGGCCCCGACGGCGCAGCGGAGACTCCCGTTGGCACGGGACCGTTCAGCGTCGACAGATGGGTAGCGAATGAGGAAGTCGTCCTGGACGCCCAGGCGAGCCACTACCGGGCCACCCCGAGCGTCGAACGAGTGATAATCCGGGAAATTCCGGAAGAGGCGACCCGATTGGCCGCATTCCGTTCCGGAGAAGTGGACATCAGTCCCGTCTCGCTGAGATTCCTTGGCTCCATTCTGGGCGAGACCGGGGCCCACGCGGTCGAAACCAACACGGCTGCCAGGACGACGGTCTGGTACACGGGCAACCACTGGATAAAGACGGACCTGCTAACCGGCGATGCCGTAGAGCCCAGGCCCGGATTCCAGCCCACTGACGAGTACCCATGGATTGGAGATCCGGATGATCCGGACCGGATGGCACGGTCCGCGAAAGTGCGTCACGCCATGTCCATGGCCATAGACAGAAACGCGATCAACCTCGCCATTCTGAGCGGCCTGGGACAGGTAGGGCCAAACACCTGGTACAACTTCTCGCCCGACGACCCACACTGGAAGGAAGAATGGCGGGATGAGTTCACGTTCGATCCGGACGGAGCGAAAGCCCTGCTGGACGAGTCCGGATTCGGTGACTTTTCGATTGACTTCTTCGTGACCCCGGACCTGCCCACTATCGTCAACCCACAGACGGGTGAGGCGATTGCGCAGATGTGGAACGACAACCTGGGAATCACGGTGAACATCGATTCGACTGCCTACTCCGCCAAGAGGCCCAGCCTGGTCGACAGGTCGTTCATCGGCGCCTACATCTGGCGTTACGGTTCGCCTTCTCCTGACACGCCGCAGCACTACAACCAGCGGCCGGTGGTCGGAGGATGGAACCCCGGCGTTGAGATCGGTTGCGTAGACGATTCGTGGTTCAACATCAGGGCAGAACTCGACATCCAGAAGCGGCTGGAGGCCAATGCGGCTGCCCAGGACTGCCTGCACCAGTATCGCTGGGCCACGCTGATCGTGAAGGTCCCGATCTTTGCGGTCGTCGCCAAGAACGTCGACTGGCAGCCGACGACCCTGCCCGGCGTAGAAGCGGGTGACTTCGAGAGGGCCGTCATCCGATAGCGAATCAAATCGCCCTGGCCGGACACGTACGCGCTGGTAAGTGTGTTCCGGCCAGGGCGTAAATCACGTGCGCTACTTAGTCTGAGTAGCCGCACACTCGCCCATGCCGCGCGGACGATTTGCGGCATGGGCGCCCCGGTGAGGACTATTGCGCCGATTCATCTTGACGCGCATCGTGTATGCGGTGTTCGTCACCTTCGCGGTAAGCGTCTTTGTGTTCGCCCTCGCACACAAGTCGGGGGACCCCAGGGATGTCCTGCTCACTTCGTACACAAGCCCCGAGCAATATGAAGCCTGGGGCGAGCGATGGGGTCTGGACAAGCCCCTGGTCGTCCAATACGGCATTTGGCTGGGGAACGCGCTGAGGGGCGAATTCGGCGAGTCTCTCCGGGAACTCCGCCCGGTGAGGGAAGTTATCTTCGAGCGCGTCCCGGCCACGTTGCAATTGGCGGCCGGAGCAATGGTGTTCTCATTGGTCGTCGGGGTGCCGCTGGGCATCCTGTCCGCGGTCAAGCGGGGCACCGGCTGGGACTACATCGGCCGCACCTTTGCGCTATTCGGCCAGGCGCTACCGCCGTTCTGGCTGGGCATCATGCTGATACTGCTATTCGCAGTGCAGATTTCGTGGCTGCCCACGTCCGGCAGGGGCGGGATAAATCACTACATCCTGCCTTCGATTACGCTCGGTTGGCTGACGGCGTCCGGCATTCTCAGGATCGTCCGTTCCGCCATGCTGGAAGTACTCGGGTCGGAGTACATAAAGATGGCCAGGGCGAAGGGGGTCAATTCGACGGTCATCGTTTGGAAACACGCTTTGCGCAACGCCATATTGGCGCCGTTGACTTTCGGTGGCCTCATCCTCGCCGCGTTCTTCACAGGCGCCGTGGTTACCGAGACCGTCTTTGGCTGGCCTGGCCTCGGCCGGCTCGCGGTGCAGTCAGTTACCAATACGGACTTTCCCACCATGACCGGTGTGGTCATGCTGTTTACGGTGATCTACCTCGGCATAAACACGCTGGTGGACATTTTGTACGCCTACGTTGATCCGCGGATTCGATATTGAGGGACACCGTGAACGAATCGATCGCAGTCCCTGATATCCGACCGGACGATACGAAGCCGAGCCTGCTTGCAGTCACCTGGCGGTTTGTCAGGGAGTGGCCGGTGGTCCCGGGGGCGTTGGTCGCACTGCTGATATTCGCCGCAGTTGCAGCGCCATTGGTCTCTCCACACGATCCGCTGAAAGGGGACCTGTTCAAGAGCGGGCAGCCGCCGGTATGGCTGGAAGGGGGCGAGGCCACACACCTGCTGGGGACGGACATCAACGGGCGAGACATCCTCAGCCGCGTTATCTACGGCGCTCGGATTTCGCTGATCGTCGCAGCGGTGGTCCTGACCACCGGCGGCATAGTGGGCACGGTCGTCGGCATCGTTGCCGGGTATTACGGCGGGCAAGTGGACGAGATCTTAATGCGCATCGTCGACTTCACGCTGGCGGTGCCTTTCTTGTTGATCGCCCTCGTGGTGGTGATCGTTTTCGAGCAGAGCCTGACCGTGCTCATCACGCTCCTGGCGATATTCAGTTGGGGCGGATTTGCGCGCCAGATCCGGGCGGAGACGCTGTCCCTGAAGACCCGGGACTATGTGTCCCAGGCCCATGTGATGGGCGCAACGACCCCTAGGATCATGTTCAGGCACATATTCCCCGGTGTTGTGAACACGCTCATCGTCGTATCGACGCTGCGTGTGGGCTCGTTGATACTGGCGGAGTCCATCCTCAGTTACCTGGGGGCCGGCATCCCGCCGCCGACGCCCGCGTGGGGTCTGATGGTGGCGCAGGGCAGGTCCTACATCAGTGTGGAGTGGTGGATCACGTTCTTCCCGGGGATGGCAATTTTCCTTACGGTCTTCGCGATGAATTTCCTGGGGGACTGGCTGCGCGACCGATTCGATCCACACCTGAGGCAGCTCTAGTCACCCGATTAATCAGGCCCGGGCGCCAAAGTCCGCGAATCGCGTTCAGCCCGGGTCTCCCGCGCGTGCCAATGACGCGCAGTGGTATTCTCATATCTCTGCAATTGATGCCGACCACGGCAACCCACTACAAACATCTCTGCGATGAAGACGCTCACTTGCCCCATACACGCATCGAACCTCGCCGACTCGAAACTCGGCGGGCAGCCGTCGATGAAGTGCCCAACCTGCGGCGGCTCGTGGATTTCGTTCGAAGACCTGGAAGCCCTTGAGGACAGGCATTTTCGGGACGACATGGTCAAGGGCCAGAGGCGATACGGCGAACATCCCATAGACCATGCTTGCCCGCACTGCGACGGGAAAATGACCCGCTTTCGCTACCGGGGATACAACCTCGAACTCGAGGCGTGCCCAGACGACGCCGGATTCTGGCTGGACCAGGGCGAAGACTCTCTCATCAGGGACGTGATGAAGAGGCGGGTATCCAACCTGTCGCGCGCCGGGTCGGCGCAAAAGGACTGGGACCGGTTCCGCAGGGGTGGCGGCAGGTCGTTATTCGACAAGCTGAAGGACCTTTTCTCCGGCTAGGGGCCTCCGGCCTCGAACGCCCCAGCGCAATCAGACAGCAACACCGTGTTCGACCAGTCGTCCAAAGGGAACACCGATATCACACTGGTTGTGTTTCCGAACCTTGCCGAATTCCTGGCGGTGGACACCCGGGCCAAACTACCTGGTCGGCCGATGCTTCACTCACTGGACCTTGCGGACGTCGCCGGTCCTGGGTTCGCGGACTCGCTCGAAGACGAGTTCAACCGGATCGTCCGGGAGAGGGAAGCCGGTTTCGTAGGGCTCATGGGTATCCCCGGCAAGGTCGAGGACCTGGTGCGAAATCGGGCGATTAGAAACATGCTGGACCTGGTCAGCCAGGACACGGATGAGGCGTCTAAAGGCGAAGCCGCTACCGTGGGCGTCCTCTTCTTCACCGGCGCGCTATTGCGCATTGATGGCGCTCAGGTCAGAGAGCTCGCAGACGATTTATTCGGCAAACGCCTGCCGGCGGGCCTGTTGAATGACCTTTCCGAGATGATCGTGGACCTGATGACGAAGCAGAGCGAGGCTGAGTCCCGATCCACCAAATCGTCCCTCGGAGGGATGATCAGCGGAAAGGGCGGACCTTATGCCACGTTGTGGGAAAGGCGTAAAGACTGACTTAAATGCGGGCACGTTTCAGCTGCGGTGACCCATCACCTACGAATTCCGTGAGCCGACGAGTATCTCACTACCCCGATTAGCAACCCGAACCATGACTTCAACCCATCTATTCCCCGAACCAACCCATGCGTAACCTTTTTGGCAATCCCGCGGACGGCACATTCCTGGCCTGGGTGGCCGACACGGGAATATGGGCGGTCCTGATCGCCCTGGCGGCGGTCGGCCTCTGGGTTGTTTTGCGCCTCGCCATCCGTCGCAGGCTGAGGCCGGGCGACGATGTGCTTGACGAGTTCGAATCGCCCGAAGAGACCGGTCTGTCGATCAGATCGGTCAGTTTAATCACGTTCGACGCAGTCACCGGCGGCGCCCTTGCACTGGCGGCAATACTTGGAATCCTCGCCGTACTCGGACAGAACATCGAACCTGCATTGGAAGTGTTGCGGGACGTCGGAAGGGACGCGGGATCATGGTTCCGGGCCGAAGGTGCCCGGATTGCGTTGATCATCTTCCTGGGTTGGCTGTTATCCAGGCTCGTGAAGCGTTGGCTCCCACGCCTTGCAAACGCCGCGAATTTCAGCCAGCAGGCTGCCGACGACCACGAGGAGATGGCGAAGCGGTCCGAGACACTTTCTGCCGTGTTCGTAGGCACGGCGAATGTCCTGATAATTCTCATTGTGGTGTTCATGATCCTTACCGTGCTGACGGTGCCTATCGGCCCCATCCTCGGGGGATTCGGCATCGCGGGAATCGCGGTGGGTTTCGGCGCACAACACCTCATTCGGGACCTCATCAACGGCATTTTCATCCTCTGGGAGAACCAGTACCGCCAGGGAGACGTGGTTGAAATAGCGGGAATTGCCGGGCTCGTCGAGTCCATAAACCTGCGCCGGACAACTTTGCGGGACCTTGACGGCAAGGTCCACGTCATTCCGCACGGTGACGTGTCCACTACGACCAACTTCACCAAGTACTGGTCCCGGGTGAACATAGACGTGGGCGTCGCCTACAAGGAAGACCTGCAGCAGGTCATCTCGGTGCTCAACCGCATCGGCGACGACCTTGCACAGGACCCCTATTTCGGCCTGCTCATCATCACCCCGCCGCAGGTGCTCAGGGTGAACTCATTCGACGACTCGGCGATAACCATCAAGATGATGGGCGAGTGCAAGCCTCTCAAGCAGTGGGAAATCGCCGGCGAGCTTCGATTGCGTATCAAGCGGGAGTTCGACGACGCGGGTATAGAGATCCCGTTCCCTCACCAGACCCTGTATTGGGGCGTCGACCAGGCCAATTTGCCCTGGGACACCGAAGTGCCGAAGGTGGAGGCCGCTCCCACGGCTGACGAGTTCATCCGGCCTGAAATGATGACACCGGAAGACCGTGAAGTCGCCCTCGCTGAACTCGCCCTGGCCGCGAACACGAGGCGGGACGGCGAACGGCGCCAAACAACCCAGGAAACTGCGGTGGAATGAGCCGGGACCGGCCGTCAATCATCGCCGGAACGGCCCGTTTCCCACTTTGACATGCCGGTTCCACGGTTCCTAAACTGAAATTTGGCGCTGATCGGACCCTTCCAGGACGGACCAGGTCAGACCTTTCAACTTCGACAATAGGCAGCAGGCCCAGGCAGTACCCGCGGCTGCAGGACCGCCCGAGGACCAAGCATTGACAGACGTTAAGACCGCACAAGACTTGCGCGAAACGTTCCTGCGGTTCTTCGAAGACCGCGGCCATCTCATTTTGCCGTCGGCATCCCTGATCCCCGCGGCCGACCCGACCCTCCTGCTTACGAACGCCGGGATGGCGCCGTTCAAGGCGTACTTTTCCGGTGAACTGGAGCCGCCCAGGAAGCGCATCGCCACCTGCCAGAAGAGCTTCCGTACCACCGACATCGAAGAGGTCGGCGACGCCACTCACATGACTCTGTTCGAGATGCTGGGCAACTTCAGCTTCGGCGACTACTTCAAGGAAGAGTCGTGCGAGTGGGGCCTGGAACTGATGACCGAAGGCCTGGGCTTCGAACCGGAGCGGCTATACGTAACGATCTTCGAGAACGACGACGAGGCCGAGCAGATCTGGCTGGACCTGGGCGTACCTGCAAGCCGCATCTATCGCTTCGACGCGTCCGACAACTGGTGGGGACCTGCCGGGACCGAAGGACCGTGCGGACCCTGCAGCGAAATCCATCTGTACCGGGGCGATATGGCGGCGATTCCGCCCGACGGCGACCCGGCGCTGGGTACGACGTGGGGTCCGAATATCCACGACGACTTCATCGAGCTGTTCAACCTGGTTTTCACGCAGTACTACCGGGACCTCGAGGGCAACGACACGCCACTGCCCAAGAACAACATCGACACCGGCATGGGTCTGGAAAGGACGATCTGCGCCATACAGGGCGTGGAATCGCCGTATGAGACGGACGTGTTCCTGCCTATTGTCAAGCGTGTCGAAGAGTTGTCCACCCGTTCGATGGGGCAGGGCGGCGAGGTGCAGAGAGCGATCCGAGTGGTCGCAGAACACGCCCGTTCCGCTTCGTTCTTGATAGGCGACGGCGTCGTCCCCGGGAATACAGGCCGCGGCTACGTGCTGCGCCGGTTGATTAGACGCGGGATGCTCTTCGGCAGATCAATAGAGCTTGAATCGCCCGTCCTGGCGGAGGTGGCCGACGTAGTGGCGGACACGTTGGGAGACACCTACCCGGAACTCAAGAACAACTACCCTTTCATCAAGCGCACGCTCGAATTCGAAGAGAGCAATTTTGCACGGACGCTCGAATTCGGCACAGCCGTGCTGGAAAGCATGATCCAGAGCCGGGCAGACAACGCCGGGAAAGTGGAGTCCATGGTTGGTGGGTCCGACGACAGTGAAGGCGTCGGAAACCTGGCCCCTATTGAGGTCGCCGCATCCGGGCAGGATGCCGGTTCGGTGGGCTCTGTCGCGGCAATTGAGGCGGTTAACGCGCGCATCGACGCGTTGAGGTCCGCGATGCAAACCGCCGGTGATGCAGGGGAGGGCGAAAACCCAGAAGGGGCCGCGAAAAAGTCCCTCGCGAACTGGTCGCGTGAAATCACCGGACGGGAAGCGTTCCTGCTTTACGACACATACGGTTTCCCGCTGGAAGTGACCACGGAATTGCTGGCCGAACGCGACATGGAAGTGGACCAGGCGGGCTTCGACGCCGAGATGGAGCGCCAGCGCGAAAGAGCGCGTGCAGCCTCAGCCGGATTCGGAGGAGATGCCGAACAGAGGCGCGTCTACGAGCAACTGGGAGTCGATTACACCGAATTTCTCGGTTACGAAGGAACGACCGCCGAATCGGTCGTTATCGGCATGATCAAGGACGGAGCGTCGGTGGAGTCGGCGCCGGAGGGGGAAGACGTTGAGGTCGTGTTGCGCAAGACCCCGTTCTATGCTGAAAAGGGCGGTCAAATAGGGGACACCGGTCGGCTGAAGTGCGACACCGCCGAAGTAACCGTTACCGACACGCAGAACCCGTACGCGCACTTGGCGGTGCACTATGCTCATATAGACAGCGGTGCCCTGAAGGTCGGTGACACCGTCTCGGCCGAGGTCGACACCAAGAGACGCGAGCAGATCAGGCGAAACCACACCGCCACGCATCTGCTGCACGCTGCCTTGCGAGAGATAATCGGCCCACACGTGCGCCAGTCCGGTTCGCTGGTTGCGCCCGACCGCCTGCGTTTCGACTACACCCACATGAGCCCCCTGACCAGGGATGAAATCAGGGCGGTGCAGGACCGGGTGAATGAAAAGATCCGGGCAAACAGTGACGTTCATATTCATCACACTACCTACAGCAAGGCCATCGACGACGGCGCGTTGGCCTTCTTTGGCGACACGTACGAGAACGAGGTACGCACGGTCCGCATCGATCACCCCTGGAGTTTCGAACTTTGCGGGGGCACGCACATGGACCACACGGGCGGCATCGGCGCGTTCATGATCACGTCCGAGTCCGGCATAGGGGCGGGCGTCCGCCGGATGGAAGCCCTTACTGGGATCGGCGCGGAGCAGGCGATTTCGGAGTTTTCTGACGTTCTGAATAGCCTGTCAGCTTCCCTCAGCACGCCTGTTGACCAACTTGTAAACCGCACCCAGACGCTCCTTGACGACATTGACAATTACCGGCAACGCATAGCCTCCCTCGAGGACGAACTGATGACCGCAAGCCTGGGCGGCGGGTCCTCTGATCCCTCCGGCCAGGAGTTCAAGGTGAAGTGCGGCGACGTCGAGGCACCGGTGGAGGTCCGCAGGATTCCGGCATCCAATTCGGCGGCGTTGCGGCGTGCGTCAGACAGCGTGAGGGACCAGATGGGTACCGGCATCGCCGTCCTCGGCGCAGTGTTCGACGGCCGTCCGTTGATCATGGTCATGGTCACTAAGGACCTTGTCGGCCAGGGTATGCACGCGGGCAACATTGTCCGCCAGTTGGGCCAGGTCATGGGTGGCGGAGGTGGAGGAGGACCGCACCTTGCCCAGGCGGGCGGACGTGACCCGTCCAAACTTGATGACGCGTTTGCCGCGGCCCGCGAAATAATCGAAGAAGCGGCCGGTTCGGCGGGAGATCCGAAATAGACGATCTCGGCGGCCGCACGCTGGCGGTCGATCTAGGCGACGCGCGCATGGGTCTGGCCGTTTCCGACCCGACAGGAACGGTTGTTACCCCTTTAGACGCACTGTCCCGAGTTGGGGGACCTGCCGATGCATCGGCTATCGCAGCAGCAGCCGAAGAATGGGAAGTCGCGGTCATCGTGATCGGCCTGCCTCTGGGAATGGACGGCCGCCGGGGACCACAGGCCCGCAAGACGCTCGAGTTTTGCGATGAACTGAAAAATGTCACTGCGACGCAGGTATCGACTTGGGACGAACGCTTGTCGACAGTCGAAGCGGCGGCCAAGTTGAAGGAAGCGGGCGTCCGCGCAAGTAGGAATCGCGGGCGGCTGGACTCGGCAGCGGCAGCGGTGATCCTGGAGGCATACCTGGCCAGCCGCCGACGGTAAAGCCGGCAATTTTCTAAAGAGGCGCGCACGTAGGTGGCTGGACAGCCAGCGGCCATGAAACGTCCGATGCGCTCACGTCAAACTGATATCGTTATCCGATAATGACGTTGCAACCTGAACCCGGTCCGAGACCGACCAGTGCAACGGCAAATATCTCGAACTTAACCCCACCGTCTTCATGCACAAAGAGGCGCTAATGACAAAGTCAATGGGAATCATCGGATACCCCCTGGGGCACACGTTGTCTCCGGTGTTCCAACAGGCCGGCCTGGACCATCTCGGCATCGACGCCACATTCAGCGCGTGGCCCACGCCGCCTGAGGAATTGGAGTCGACCATTGCGTCCTGGCGGGATGAGTCATTCATGGCTGGGTGTGTCACGCTTCCGCACAAGCAGGAAGTCATGGCCCTTGTTGACGAGATCGACGAGACCGCGAAGTTGATCGGCGCAGTCAACTGGGTCATAAACCGGGGCGGGCAATTGACCGGCTACAACACCGACTCACCGGGATTTCTTCGAGCGCTGAGGCAAAAGGCCGGTTTCGATCCGGCCGGCAAGACGGCGGTTGTGTTCGGCGCGGGCGGCGCGGCGCGGGCTATCGTCCACGGATTGCGCACCGGCGGTGTGACCAAGTTGACCATCGCCAATCGCACACCCGTCCGCGCCAGGCAACTGGCCGCCGACCTGACCGACGGCCGGTTCAAGCCAAATCCCATTGGGCTGGACCGGGACGAACTCGCCGACGTCGTTCCGTACGCAGACCTTCTGGTCAACGCAAGTTCCATGGGGATGGCCGGCGGTGATGCCGCCAATGAGTCGCCCGTTTCCGCTGAGCTGGTCTCGGCCGATTCGCTGGCATACGACGCCGTCTACGCGCCCCCCATGACGCCGTTCCTCCGCGAGGTCGAACGGGCAGGAGGGACGACGGCCGGCGGACAGACGATGCTTGTTTTCCAGGGCGTCGAGGGATTCGAACTGGCGACAGGGCGAGATGCGCCGGTCGACGTGATGTTCGAGGCGATAGCCAAAGCCACGAGAGGGAACTGAACGCGCGGTCACGGCGAACAGACGATAGTTTTGACCTCCGACCAGCCGGCTTACGGGCGAATGACTTCCCAGTCCGGCCACCGCTTTTTTGAACTGCCACGGCTTGAGTACCAATGCTTAGATACCTGACCGCCGGTGAGTCCCACGGAAGAGGCCTCACCCTCATCGTCGAAGGCGTGCCCGCGGGTCTGACGATCACCGAAGAGTACATAGAAGGGCACCTTGCGCGCCGCCAACGCGGTTACGGCTCCGGCGGTCGCATGAAGATCGAGAAGGACAGGGCGGAACTCCTCGGCGGTGTGCGCCACGGGGTCACGCTCGGCTCACCGATCTCGATGTGGATCGAAAACCGGGACTTCGCCAACTGGACCGACGCTATGTCATCTGCGCCGGTTGGCGACGACGTTGACCGCAAGGTACACACACGCGTCGTGCCGGGCCATGCCGATTTTCCCGGGGCGCTCAAATACGGCCACCATGATCTGCGGAACGTGCTCGAAAGGGCCAGCGCGAGGGAGACCACGGCCCGCGTCGCCGCTTCGGCCGTGGCCAGGAAGCTGTGCGAGGAGTTCGGGATTGAAATCCACGCCCATGCCGTGTCCATAGGCAGAGCCGAACTCGACGCTCCGGCGGGCCAAATACCGGACTGGGAGGCTGTCGAACGCTCTGAAGTGCGGGCCGCAAATGAGGCAGCTGACGCAGCGTTTAAGGAACAGGTGGACCGCGCCAAGGCTGCCAGGACTACCATCGGCGGCGTCATAGAGGTGATTGCGACCGGCGTGCCGGTGGGGTTGGGCAGCCATGTGCACTGGGACCGCAAGCTGGACGGCAGGCTCGCCCAGGCGATGGTGAGTATCAATGCGGTGAAGGGCGTAGAGGTCGGCGCCGGTTTCGCCAACACACGCCGGCCAGGCAGGGAAGTGCAGGACGTGCTGGTCCCCGATCCCGAGGACCCGCGCCGGTTCACGCACTTGTCGAACCACGCCGGCGGCATAGAGGGCGGCATGTCCAACGGCGAGCCGGTCGTCGTCCGGGTGGCGATCAAGCCGATAGCCACGATGACCAAGCCGTTGCCGTCCGTCGACATCAACACGGGTGAGGTAATCGAAGCCGCATATCACCGCAGCGACATCTGCCAGGTCCCGCGTGCATGCCCGATCGGTGAGGCGATGATGGCGCTGGTCCTGGCAGACGCGTTCCTGGAAAAATTCGGTGGCGACAGCATCACCGAAATCGGCAGGAACTACCGTTCGTACATCGAGTCGCTGAGCGCCTTCGGCAATCCGGACGATCCGGTAGAGCCATGAAGGTAAGGGCGCTCGGCCATGACAGGACCGCAAGCCAGGCCATTGGCGCCCTGAAACTCATCATTCCTGGACGACCACGATGTCGAAAAAGGCAAACATCTACCTGACAGGCTTTTCGGGCGCAGGCAAGTCGGTTTCCGGACGAATGGCGTCCAGGCGGCTGGGCTGGGCCTTCGTGGACACCGACGACCTGATAGAACAGCGGGCGGGCAAACAGATCCCGCAGATTTTTGCCGACGACGGCGAGGATCGCTTCCGGGACATCGAAAGCGGTGTGCTGTTGGATGTATCAGCCGGCTCCCGGCAGGTGATCGCCACGGGCGGCGGAATGCCGGTCGACCCGTCCAACCGGAAACTCATGCGGGAGACTGGGATAATCATCCGGCTTATGGCCAGCCCGGAAATGATTCACCAGCGTTTGTCGAGCGGGAAGAGGCGGAGCAGGGCGCTGCGGCCTCTCCTGGGCGACGACGCGCCAGTGGAACGGGTCCGCAATCTGCTCCGCCAACGGGAGAGCGCCTATTCGCAGGCGGACTTCACCGTCAACACGGACGTCAGAGCCCACGCCGACGTAGCGAAGGACATTGCCGAAGCATGGCGTACTTACGAGGAGTCCCAGAGCGGTGAATGATCCTGACGACCGAAACCTGGCAGCAGTAGTCACCACCTCCCAGGGCGACTACCGCGTCCTGGTGGGTCGAGGCGTCGTGCGGTCATTTGGCGCCGAATCGGCTCACGCGGGCCTGAAGGGCAGGACATTTCTCATGGTCGACCGCGTCCTTTTTCCTGACGCGGCCAGGATGACGCAGGAGGCCATGGAAGCCGGCGGTTTCGAGACCCATATGCTGGCCGTTCCATCGGGCGAATCGGAAAAAAACCTCGACAGCGCGGCCCGCATGTACGGCTGGCTGGCCGATATGCGCGCCGAACGAGGGGACGTCGTAGTCGCCATGGGCGGCGGAGTGATGGGGGACCTGGCGGGATATGTGGCGGCCACATGGCTGCGCGGAGTTGCGGTAGTGCAGGTGCCCACGACCCTTGCGGCCATGGTCGACTCGTCGATCGGGGGCAAGGTTGCGGTCAACCTCCCTGCCGGCAAGAACCTCGTGGGCGCATTCCATCAGCCGCGGCTGGTTCTTGCGGACGTCGACTACCTCGACACTCTGCCAAAGCGCGTTCTGGCTTCAGGTTGGGCTGAGGCGATCAAGGCCGGATTCATACTTGACAAGGACTTGCTGGAAGCCTTCGAAGAAAGTCCCGGCGAAATGATGGCGCTGAAGGGGGAGGACGTAGTCGCCGCGATTCGGCGCAGCGTTGCGATCAAGGGAGAGGTGGTGGCGGCCGACGAGTTCGAAACGGGGGACGAACGGGTACTGCTGAATTACGGCCACACAGTCGGCCACGCGCTCGAAGCGGTGACCGAATACGGCCATTTTCTGCACGGCGAGGCGGTCAGCGTCGGGATGATGGCGGCGGCGGGCATTGCGCACCGGTTGGGCATGATCGATAGCGACCTCGTAGAACGCCATCGCGCCGTACTCACCAGCTACGACCTGCCCGTGAAGGCGCCCGGGGTTTCCGTGGACGCCGTGTTGGAAGCTACCCGCTCGGACAAGAAGTCCCGCGGCGGCACGATCCGCTGGGTGCTGTTGGAAGGGCCTGGAAAGGCCACCACAAGCCGAGACGTGCCGGACCCAGTAGTGCGCGACGCGGTGGAAGAGGTGCTGGCCGGGTAGGAGAGAATCCCGACGCCGGGCTGGCCACAGGATTACCTGGGTGAATGTGAAGCCCCGGCAGCATCAACCGTGATCGGGCGAGCCGGACCGAATTTCTGGCGGGCGCTGCGAATTACGCCAGCGACATTACCAAGTTCAGGTGCTCGTCGATAGCGCATGCGGCGTTTGGACCGACGAATACCGTAGACTCTCGCTCTTCCACGATGGCCGGTCCCTCGACCGCCGCGCTCGGGCGCAGGCCGTAGCGGTCGAAAACGGGACAATCCACAAAGGCCTCCTCCTCCTGGAGGAAGACCGGGCGCCGGCCCTTGAGCCCTCCGGGGTACGCCTCCGCTTCCGGAGCGTGAAACCGGATTCTCAGACCTGGCGGCGGTTCGGATGCGGATAGCCGCCAGGAAATCGTCTCGACTGGCACGTCGGTCAGGCTGAGTCCGAACAGGGTCTCGTATTGGTTGACAAAGGCCGTCGCCATGGTCTCACCCAGTCCGGGCCCCAGCTTGCCGTTGGGCACGGGGACGGCTATCTCGGAACCCTGGCCAACGTACCGCATGTCGGCGCTGCGCTCCATCGTTACGTGGAATGCATCGACCCCTGCGGCTGCCAGGAGTTCCAACGCGTTGGCCTCCATCTCCCGGTAGATGGCGCCCACGTGGTCCCAGTCGACGGAATCCAGCCTGCTGATGTAACTCTTGACCGAGTCGAATGACTTGGGTGAGACCAGCATTCCGACAGACGACATTACACCCGCCCCGAGGGGACAGACGACCGTGTCAATTCCCAGCAACCTGGCTACGCGGTAGGCGTGGACAGGGCCCGCTCCCCCAAACGCCACCAGGGCGCTCCCTCGTACGTCCCGTCCCTGTTCCGATGCGTGCATGCGGGCGGCCGTAGCCATGTTCTCGTTGACGACATCGTGAATGCCCTGAGCCGCGCGCGTCACGCTCATGCCCATCGGCGTCGCAAGCCGGGTCTCGATGGCGCTTCGCGCGGCGGATGGGTCGAGGGCCATCTCGCCGCCAAGGAAGTAGCCGGGATCCAGGAGGCCCAGCACGAGGTCGGCGTCGCTGACCGTTGGCTCGGTGCCGCCGAGCCCGTAGCACGCGGGGCCCGGGTCCGCGCCGGCGCTTTGCGGGCCGACTTTCATCAGCCCCATTTGGTCTATGTAGGCTATGCTGCCGCCGCCTGCGCCGATCTCGATCATGTCGATGGCGGGCACATTGAGGATGAGCCCGCTGCCCTTCTTGAAGCGGTGCTGCCGCGCCACTTCAAACTCGGAGGTGCGCGACGGCCTGCCACCGGTGATGAGGCAGAGCTTCGCCGTCGTGCCTCCCATGTCGAACGAAACGAGATCGTTGTATCCCAGAGCTTTGCCGTAGTAGGCTGCGGCCATCGCCCCGGCTGCCGGACCGGACTCGACGAGCCGCACGGGGTACGACCGGGCAGCCTCCAGCGTGGTTATTCCGCCCTCCGAGAGCATCATGTATATGACGCCTTCGAATCCTTGGGTCCGCAGGCCGGCTTCCATCTCCTCGAGGTGGCGCCGGAGGGGCAGTTCGACGTAGGCGTTGGCGACGGTTGTGGACGTACGGGGATACTCTCGCACTTCGGGGGCGACCTCCGACGAAAGCGAAACGCCGTACTGTGGATATCGTGCATGCAGGTAATCGCGGACCTTTAGCTCGTGCGCAGGGTTCCGGTATGAGTGCATGAGGGCAACAGCGATAGTCTCCACGCCGTGGTCCTCGAAGCTCGACACAATCGCGTTGAGGGAGGATGGGTCAAGCGGGACGAGCGGCCGGCCGTCCCATGCCATCCGCTCCCGAACGGTCCTGCGAAGTTGCCTGGGGACGAGGGGCTCGGCGCGCCTGGCCGTCATGTCGTACATGTCGTAGCGTTGCTCGGTGCCCGTCTCCAGGACGTCCCGGAACCCCTCGGTAGCGATCAGGCCGACGCGCACACCCTTCCGTTCCAGCAGCAGGTTCGCGACCAGCGTGGTCCCGTATGTGACCTGGGATACATCGCGGACCTGGAATCCGGCGCGTTCCGTGGCCTCACGGGCGCCGCGGACGATTCCCTGGGCCAGGTCGTACGGTGTGGTCAGGGTCTTGCCGATCGAGAAGGCGGCCGATTCGGGGTCGAGGACCACGAAGTCGGTGAAGGTGCCCCCCACGTCGACGCCGAGCCGGGCGTCCGCCATCTAGGGCCAGCCTCGCCGCCCAAGGCCGTAGACCTCCCTGGCGGCGGCGTCCGATATGAGCTCGTTGCGGAGGTCTTCGGCCACGAGGTTGAAGTCGCGGTCCTCGGGATTTCCGAAGCCGCCCCCGCCGGCCGTGACGAGCCGGATGACGTCGCCGGGGTCGAGTACCGTGCGCCCCTTCTCGGGCAGGGCCCGGTCGCTGGGCGCGGTCCTCGCGGCGCCGGCCCTTCCCCCGTGCCGGCCTCCCTGGAGTCCTTCCGCGGGGAAGTCCCATCTCTCGGAGATCACGGACAGTTCCGAGCGCCTGGGAGATGTAACCTCGATGACTATGTCCTGCCCGCACCCGCCGCGGCGGCGTCCGGCCCCGCCCGAGTCCGGCAGCAACTCCTTCTTCCAGACCACCAGCGGCGCGACCGACTCGGCCACCTCGATCGATCCGGGTACTGGATTGCTGGGGAACGGGCTGCAGTGGATGCCGTCCTCGGTGCTGCTGGCGCCCATTCCGCCGCTGAGGAAGAGCATGAGGGAAAACGGCCTCATCGTCTCATCCACACCGGAAAAGAACGATATGAACTGCGGCGTGGACCCGGAGTCGGCAATGACGGTATCCGGCAAGACCTGGGCGAGTGCGCCGAACACGGCCGAAGTGATGCAGTGGCCCGTGAGGTGACGCGAGGACACCGCACTGGGATAGGTCGCGTTGAGAATGCTGCCTTCGGGCGCCCTGATCGTGAACGGGCGGTACGACCCCTCATTGCGGTAAGTGAGAGGGTCCAGCACGCACTTCAGCGGGTAAGTGGTGAATGCCCACGTGTATGCGTCGACGACGTTCACGCCGCCCTGGTCGACCTGCTCGGAAGTGCCGGTGAAGTCGACCTCGAGTTCGTCGCCCTCTATGGTGATCGCGCAGACGATCTCTATGGGCCGGTCGAAGCCGTCGAGGGACACGCTGTGGTTGTACGTGCCGTCGGGCAATCTTCGGATGGCCCGCCGCATGACCTCCTCGGCGCGGGCCTGGATGTCCTGGCTCAGCGTCTCCAGCATCCCGACGCCATACTCTTCCATGAAGCTCACTAGTTCCCGGCCGGCGACCTCGCAGCCGGCAACCATCGCCATCAGGTCGCCGATAACCATCTCGGGGACGCGGACGTTGTAGCGGAGAATCTCGAACAGGTCCTCGTTGGGGACGCCTTCCGAGAATAGCTTCATGGGGGGCACGCCGATGCCTTCCTCGAAGACCGAGCGGTTGTCGGCGGAGAAGATGGAGCCTCCGACGTCGGAGGCGTGGGCGATGATCCCCGTGAAGGCCACGAGTTGGCCTTCCATGAACACCGGCGTGGCCATGGAGAAGTCCGGCCGGTGGCCCGTGCCCATCCACGGGTCGTTGGTGAGGACCACGTCGCCGGGCCTCCAGGTTTCGGGCGGGAAGCGGCGGAGGAAGTGCTTAACGGTGCGCGACATGGTGCCGACGAACGAGGGGATCGAGCCCCTGTTCTCCGCCAGCGTGTCACCGTTGCGGTCCATCAGGACGCAGGCGTAGTCGTTGCACTCGCGCACTGAGGTCGAGAAGGAGGTGCGCACCAGGGTGGTCGCGGACTGGTCGGCAATGGAGATGAGCCTGTTCCACAGGATCTCCAGCGTGACCGGGTCGAATTCGGTCTGCGGGTGTTTCACTATTGCCACTGGCCGCCAGCGGCCAAGGTCGTTCGTCGGCGGTCGCTGCCGTACTGATCAGCCGCCGGCCACTGCGGGGACTATGCTGACCTCGTCGCCTGCGGATACGGCGCTGCCGAGTCCGTCCAGGTAACGGACGTCTTCGCCGTTGACATAGATGTTGACGAAGTGGCGCAACTCGCCGTTCTCCTCGCAGAGCCGTTCCCTGATACCGGGAAACTGGCCGTCCAACGAATCGATCACCGAACTAACCGTCCCGCCTTCTGCGCTGACGCTGGACTGGTTGCCGGTCAGCCGCCTGAGGGGCGTCGGAATCTTCACGTTGACTGCCATGCGAAAAAGTCCTTTCAGTTGCCGGACCGTCAGCCGGTCGTGCAGGGCGCGGTCCGGTGGTCACAATTCCTGTTGCACATGATAGCGCGCCGGGCGGCACAGGCTTGGCCCGACCCGGTCGATCCTTTTCGAAGCAGGGTAGGGCGCGCCTTGCTCTTCATGCCGGGATGCGCTGCTTCACGCGTCCTTCGATATTGGCATCGAATGACTCGACGGTAGCGTCAATAGTCACAGGGGCGAGGTACGGCTCCATCAACTCGATGGTCTTCAGTCCGTTTCCGGTGATCAACGCAACCACCGACTCATCCGGCTTTATGACGCCGTCCCGGGCCAGTATTCGCAGGGCCGAGACGGTGACGCCGCCGGCGGTCTCCGTGAATAGGCCTTCCGTGTCTGCGAGGAGCTTCATGCCCTCCACGACTTCCGGCTCGGGGACGACCGCCGCGGTCCCACCGGACTCGTTGGCTATGCGTATCGAGTAGAAGCCGTCGGCGGGGTCGCCGATGGCAAGAGATTTCGCCACTGTGTCGGGTATGACGGGGCGCGTGTGAGTCCTGCCATCCAGGAAGGCTTCCGACACAGGAGCACAGCCGGCCGCCTGGGCGATGTGCATCTTCGTGTTCAGGCCGTCTATCAGCCCAAGCTTCGCGAACTCCTGCAGGCCCTTCCAGACCTTGGTCAACATCGAACCGGAAGCGACCGGGACGACGATGTGGTCCGGGGCCTTCCAGTCCAGTTGCTCGGCGATCTCGAAGCCAAGGGTCTTGCTGCCCTCTGAGTAGTACGGCCGCATGTTGATGTTGACGAAGGCCCATCGGCGGTCATCGCCCAGTTCGCTGCAGAGACGGTTCGCCTGGTCGTAGTTGCCGTTCACCGCAACAAGCGTCGGACCGTAAACCGCGGCGCCCAGTATCTTGCCCGGCTCGAGGTCGCCGGGAATGAAGACCATCGTGTTCATTCCGGCCTTGGCGCCGTGGGCGGCTGTTGCGCCCGCAAGGTTACCGGTCGAAACGCATGCCAGGACGTCGTACTCGAATTCCAGCGCCTTGGTGGAGGCGACGGATACGACCCGGTCCTTGAACGACCAGGTTGGATTGGCGGCGTCGTTCTTGAGCCAAACGTTATTCAGGCCCAGTTCGCGCGCCAGGTTCGTGGAGCGAACCAACGGGGTCATGCCTGCGCCGATGTCGACTGCGTGACGTCTTCCGACCGGCAGGAGGTCGTCGTATCGCCAGATGGACCGCGGGCCGCTCTCTATGCTCTCGCGACTGATGACCTTGCTGATGGCGTCGTAGTCGTAGGCGACTTCAAGAGGGCCGAAGCAGAAGTCACAGGCGTAAATGGGTTCTACAGGGTATTCACGGCCGCACGCGCGACAGCGCAGGGAGGTGACGTGTGGCAATGGTTGTGACCTCTCGGCAGCAGCTAACACTTCCGGAGGTCTGCCGGGAGTGACAGCAGCAGCTTTTGACTTAAGCTCGCTGATTCACCGACTTCGTCATCGCCCCAAAGGGTTCAGTCAAGGGCATCGACGAAAGTTGAACCTGGGTTGCAATGCTAGCAACGGGCCAGTAAATGGTCAATTCGACGGGGCAAGCGGTACATTTTGGGCGTCAAGAAAGGGAACTCAACTCCTTAGCGGTGAGGTAGAACAGAGCACGGGCTCTAAATCCGGGGCTTGAAAGAGGTACGCATGATTGAGAATCTTGAGGCCAAATTCCATCAAGCAATGGTCAACATCTATCACGACGCAGCCGCACTTGGTTATCGGCCCACATATTTCTTGCAGATGGTCAGCGAACACGGCGGCGTTACAGCGGCAAAGCGACTGTTACAAGCTACCGAACACCAGTCCGGCCTAACCAGGCTCTACGAACTCGGTCGGCTTGACATCTCCGCTGAATACCTTGTTGTTCAAGATCGATGGAAGGCTCTTTTCAGCGATGAAGAGCGGAAGAAGGCCAGGGAGCGATTGCTTGACTACGGATTCGACCCGTCGATCCCACGCGAAGACTGACAGTCACCAGTCACTCAGACTACTGGGCTGACAACATGGCCCAAAACGGAAAAAGTAGACCTCTCCGCAGGGGCCCAGGCATCGGCAAGCAAACTAGAATGACCTTATGTGCGGAAGATTCGTGTTGGTACAGGTGGGGCACATCGGCGTGCGGTTCTCGGCGGTCGTCAGATACCCGAGCGAATACCGGCCCGACCTGAGGAAACTGCCGGATTACGTAGACGCGCCCCGCTACAACATCGCGCCCACGCAGCAGATACTGACAGTCACCAACGAGGACGGTGAACGAGTCATTGAGCCGATGCGCTGGGGTTTGGTCCCTTCCTGGGCCAAAGACGGCCAAAAGCTGCCACTTAACATCAATGCACGGGACGACCGGATGGCGACCGGCGGGTTCTGGCGCCGGCCGCTGAGAAGGCAGCGGTGCCTCATACCGGCCGACGGTTACTTCGAGTGGACCGGGTCGAAGAAAAACCGCACGCCGGTTTACATTCGTCGGAAGGACGAGGGGCTATTGGCGTTCGCGGGGCTCTTCGATACGTGGCGGCACCCCAACACCGGCGAAGTCACCAGGTCCTGCGCCATCGTGACAACGTCCCCGAGCCCGTCCCTGGAACCGATTCACAACCGCATGCCGGCAATACTGAGCAACGAAGCCGAAGCGCTTTGGCTCGATCCCCTAACACAGGACCCGGAGCCGCTGAGGGCCCTCATCCAGCCGTATCCGGATGAGGAACTGGAGCACTTTCCGGTGGAGAAGACCGTCAACGCAGCGCGAGCGCAGGGGCCTGAACTGATCGACCGTGCGCCCACGCAACCGGGCATGGTCGGTCTAAGCACGGAAACGTCGTGAAAATGTCAGTTTTGCAGGCGAGTGGCGTCGCCGACCCCCAGTACGAACCCCCTCGGTACGACCCGGTGACAGAAGTGAACAGGAACTGGGTTGCCGGCCGGCAACTTGGTTGCCCAACGGCCAGCGTGAAACCAGAACGCCGTCACCACATTGGGAGGCGTCCTTCCCGTGGTAGGATGGCAGAGAGTGGTAGGGGCGACAAAGATCTTCATCGCGCCCGAAGAAGCGTGCCAACCTTGCCGTCCCCTACCGCTTCCCACGAAAGCAGGCCCGTCCGGTCGTTTGCGGCTATCCGCATCCAGCCGTTCGGGCCGGTTTTTCATTACGAATCTTGTGGGTTGAACGATGCCTGGATCTTGCGCACTCGGGGACCGGACTTTCCGCTGGCCGGGACCGGCAGAGCACCGTAGCGCACGATGAACAAGCCCAACGATCCGCAGGACCTTAGACGTCTGTGGAAAGACGAGGGGCCGAGCGAAGAAGACATCGAGCGGTCCTGGTCGGACGGACCTGATGGCGGGAACTCCGGAAGTTGGAGGGAGCGGTGGTGGCAGATCCTGATCACATTGGTTGGGATCGTCATTATTGTGTCTCTCGTCATCACCGTTCTTCCTCTCCGCTCCAGGAACGCCAACGTCCAACCGCCGCCGCCGCAACTGGAAACCGCCACCGTGGTACGAGTCATCGACGGCCGCACGATATTCGTGCGCGTCGGGAAGACTGAAGTCGAAGTCCGTTACATCGGGGTCAATACACCGGAGTACGGCCACCCCTGGTACGACCTGGTGACCGACGTGAACAGGAACTGGGTGGTCGGCAAGGAAGTGGACCTGGAGAGGGACAGGATCGACTCCGACGCCCAGGGGAGGCTCCTCAGGTACGTGTACCTCGACGGCGCGATGGTAAACGCGGCGCTCATTGCCGTTGGTCTGGGAACCGCGGCGACAGGGCAGAACGTGCGGTATGCGGAGGGCTTCCGCCGCCTGGAAGCCGAAGCCCGTAGCGAACAGTTGGGCATTTGGGCCAACCAGGCCGAGGCAAGCCCGACGCCTTCGAGTGCGTCACCTGATCCCTCGACGTGATCCGCCGCGACTGGTTTTTCAATTGACCTCCGATAGACCATTGAGACCTGCAGCCGCCGCCCGACGGGAAACGGTCTGGGGCGCGCTCTTCGGCGACCCTGCTTACCGGCGGCTCTGGGCGATGGGCGCCACCACGAACGTCATGCGGTGGCTCGAAACGGTAGCCCTGGGGTTCTTCATTTACGAACTGACCGGATCGCCATTCTGGGTGGCTTTCGTGGGGCTCGTCAGGATGCTGCCGATGTTCGTCCTGGGCGCATTCGTCGGCGTAATCTCTGACAGGTTCGACCGTCGACTGCTGCTGATGGGCGCCATGGGCTCGCTCGCCGTCACTTACGCTGCCCTGGCCGTACTCGCCATCACCGGACACATTCAGCTATGGCACGTGCTGGCAGGAGCGTTCGTGGCGGGGATGGTGTGGGTGACGGACTTTCCGGCCCGTCGCGCGATGATCGCCGAGGTGGTCCAACCGCACCGTGTCGGGACCGCGATGGGGCTCGAGATGGCGACCAGCAATTTTTCGAGGATGTTGGGGCCCCTGGCAGCCGGCGGATTCCTGGCCACGGTGGGGATCCAGGGCGCTTACATCGCCGGGGTGGTGTTATTTGTATTCGCGTTCCTGATGGCGGCGACGCTCAACTACCAGGCGCCGGTCACCGCACGCAGCGCGGTGCAACCGGCCCGAAACTTCATAGAAGGCATCCGGTACATTCGTTCCGATGCCGTGGTGGTGATGACGTTGGTGATTACGGTGGCCATGAACGCGTTTGCGTTCCCTTACAGCCACATGGTGCCGGTGATTGCTGACGAAAGGCTTGGCGCGGGCGCGATTGGGCTGGGTTTGCTGTTCAGCGCCGAAGGCGCGGGAGCGACTATGGGATCGTTGCTCATCGCCGCCAAGGCAAAACCGCAGCACTACACGCGGGTCTACTTGTACGGTTCTCTATTGTTCCTGGTGGCCATTTTGGTGTTTGCTTTTGCCCAATGGTTCGCATTGGCCCTGGCATTGCTGGTCATAGGCGGGTTCGGGATGGCGGCGTTCGGCACTCTGCAGAGCATCATCATCATCACGTCAACGCCACCTGAAGTTCGCGGCCGGGTTCTGGGTGTCCTCGCAGTTGCGATCGGGACCGGACCCATCGGCGCATTGCAGGTGGGGTTGGTGGCGACCTGGCTGGGCGCTCCGGCAGCCGTCATGGCGACTGCGATTGCGGGCATTGCGTCTTTGGTTATCGCAGTCGTTGTGTACCCAAGATACTTGAAGACCTACAGTTTCGACGGAATCGCCGATATGCAGGACCAACAAGCTCAACTACGGTCCCGCAAGGCCAAAGTGAAGATATAGAGGGCGACGGCCAGGAAGATTGCCCACATCACAAACCGCGGATTAATCCGGTTCAATACGCACCACTTCCCGAATATGAGAACATTCGCGCCGCAATCGACCCCGTCGTCATTTCGGGCAGAAACCAAGCCCACGAGGTCGGTCTGAACATCTTGCGACACACCTATCCTTCGCCGCAACTCGATGCCCGGCCCCATTCGCATGCGATTGGCGCGCCGATTTCGCGGTGTCTTGACGGGGCGCAAGACTAACGATGGCGAGTAACGACAAATACTCGGTCGTCGTGCTCGACATCGATGGCACGATGGTCGGACCGGACAGGATCATCCCGGAACGGCTCAAAGTCGCCGCCAAGGCAGCAGAGCAGGCGGGCGCCGTCGTGTTGATTGCGACCGGGCGGATGCTCCGCAGCACACTCCAATTCGCGGAGCAGTTGGGAACGACAAGCCCGGTCATCTGCTACCAGGGGGCGTTGACGGTCGATGCCGACCATGAGACGGTCCTCCGCCATGTCAGGCTCGACGAGGGTCTCGCGAACCTCGCCATTCAGACCTTCGACGAGCTGGGTGCCCACGTCAATGTCTATGTGGACGACAAGGTCCATATCAGGCGGTCATCAACATGGTCTGACGGCTACGCGGAACGAATGGACCTTGAACCGACAATCGTCGATAGCCTTGCCCCGGTGGCGGCCCAACGGCCTACATTGGTCTTGGGTGTAATGGAGCCGGATGCCGCCGAACTGGTCGCAGCGGCCCGTTCGGCAGTAGGCGACCGCGCGGAGGTGACGCATTCGCTGCCTCACTTTTGCGAAGTCGGCCACAAGGACGCGGGCAAGGACAAGGCCCTCCAACACCTCGCCGATATGTGGGATATTCCCTCGACCCGCTTCGCGACATTTGGCGACGGGGCGGGCGACGCCGGCATGTTGCGTTGGGCCGGATTGGGAGTGGCCATGAAAAGCGGCCACCCCGACGCGATCCGTTCTGCCGACCGGTGCGCAGATGGACCGCCGGGCATCGCAGTGGCGAGAATTTTGGAAGAAATGCTTGAATGCGGCAGGTTGGGCAGGGCATGAGGCGCGACAAGAACAAGATCGTCGTGTTCGGCGCGCTCAACATGGACCTGATCGTCGAAACTCCCCGGCCGGCCGGTCCCGGCGAAACGGCGGAGGGCACCCGTTTCTACACCGCGCCGGGCGGCAAGGGCGGCAACCAGGCGGTGGCGGCAGCACGGCTCGCTGAGGGCGTAGACCGGGTCCTCATGGTCGGCCGTATCGGCGACGACGTGTTCGGCGCGGAACTCCGTTCATACCTCGAGAAACAGCGCGTCAACACCAAGTACGTCCAGACCGACATCGGCCAATCGTCCGGAATCGCAGTCATCTTCGTCGAACCGAGCGGCGAGAACTACGTGAACCCCGTCTATGGCGCCAACGCACGATGCGACGACTGGCAGTACGGCGATGCAAAAGAGGCGATGAAAAAAGCCGCAGTCTTGCTTGTCCAGCAGGAAACCCCGTTGCCGCCCACGCTGGAGGCAATGCAGGCCGCCAGGGAGATGGGCGTCACGGTCGTCCTCGACCCGGCGCCGGCGCGAGACCTGCCGGACGGATTCCTGCAGAGCGCCGACATACTCACCCCCAACCAACTTGAAGCCGAAGCGTTGACGGGGGTTCCGGTGAGTGGACCCGCGGAGGCTGCGACCGCCGCGGGGCGCATCAGGGACCTGGGCATACCAATCGTCATCGTCACCCTTGGCGAACATGGCGCTTACGTCGAATCGGACGAGTACTCAGGCCACGTCCCCGCTTTCGAAACCCCCGTAGCGGCCTCCGTGGCAGCCGGCGACGCGTTCAACGGCGCGCTGGGATACGCAATGTGCGAAGGCATGCCGCTACGTGACGCGGTGAGGTTCAGTTCGGCCGCGGCGGCGGTCAGCGTATCGCGCCCCGGCTCGCAGGAATCGATGGCCACGAGGGAAGAGGTGGACGCCATGTTGACCGGCAATCGGCGGCGGCAGGCAGATCCTAAACCGAGATTCCGGTCCTAGTCGGGCGGCGGGCCCTCGATTTCGCCCACGGACCTGCACCCGGCTCGCTCCATCAGGCGCACCAGATTGCGGTTGATCGACCCAGGCAGGCCTGGTCCCTCGTAGACGAGGGCCGTATAGAGTTGCACGGCCTCGGCCCCGACTGCCAAAAGGCGCCAGACCTGCCGGGCGTCGCTGACACCGCCGCAGGCGATTATGGCGCCCCGGTTCCCCAGGCTGGCCCGCGTTTCCGCGATCATCCGCAGCGTGTCATCGAACAACGGAGCGCCGCTAAGTCCGCCGCGGCCCATCTTCAACCCGCTGTGTTCCACCGGACGGGTATTCGCGACGATCACGCCGCTTGCGCCGGCGTCGATGGCCGTTTCCGCAAGTGAGATCCCGTTCTCGCGGGACTGCCGATCGCGCTCCCACGGCGGCAGCTTGACGAAGAGGGGCCGTTTCATATTGGCGGCGACGGCTTGCACGAGCACTCTAAGTCGTCCGGGGTCGTGGAACGCGCGCAGGCCGCTGGTGTTGGGGCTCGATACGTTGATTTCCACCGCGCCGCAGTGCGGTTCCACACTCCGGTGGCACTGCACGATCTCGTCCTCCAGAGTTCCGGAAATACTCACGAACAGCCTCGAACGGGGGCGCGAGGACGCGATTCGGCGGCTTATGACGTCCAGGCCCGGACCGGGGAAGCCCATCGCGTTCACAATTGCCTTCTGCTCAACCTGGCGCAAAAAGCGGGGGCGCGGGTTGCCCGGTCTGGGATTCAGGGTGACCGTGCCGCCGCTGACAAATCCAAAACCCAGGTTCATGAGTGAACCGAATGTCCTGAATTCCTTGTCGAGCCCGGCCGCTGCCCCAACCGGCGACGGCAACTCCAATCCGGCGACGGTTGTACTTAACCTGTCGTCGAATCCCGCGATGAACGGCCTTGCAGCGGACCACATCCATCCCATTCGCAGTACCGCCTCGGAGAAGCGGTAGTTACGCTCAGGAGGAAGCCTGAAAGCTACTGGACGAATGAGCGATTTGTAGAAGATGTCGTTGTCCCCGGCAGATTCTGTGAGACGTGTACCGTGGAGCGGCGCGCGAATCACCCCGATCCGGCGTCACTTCGGCCGTCGGCCACAATTAGAATATAGGCAGCCGGACGCATCCTGTCGGGCAGCAGACGCAATGATCGGCGGACCGCAAAATGGCGCTGGAGTATAAAAAAGGAAACCCGGATTCCCCAGTCGGCCATGCGATCGTCTACTTCAGCGACTCGTCCGATCCTGGGAAAACCGGCGCCACGTACATCATGGTCCTGCCGATCTCCGTGGACGTGGCCAAGTACGTTCCCCCGTTCCTTTCGGGCCACCTGGAAGGCATGGGCTCGTCTGACGTGTCGGGCTTTGCATTCCCACCGGCTCCGGAGCCGGTCGAAGACATTGGCTTCATCGAGCGCATTGCCGAATTGAGAGGCGATGACCTCATATTCGGTGGCAGCGGCAATCTGGAGGACACGGCGGAACTCATGAGTAGAGTCGGCGACATGGTGGCCGAATACCACCGGGCTTACCAGGAGTCGACCGCATCTCAGCATGAAACGCCGGAGGAAACTGTCTCGTCAGCGGTGTCGGAAATCGACGAGGTCATGTACGACATGATGGGAGAGGCGGACCTGCTGGGTGAGATGTCCACGCTCGTCGGCAGGTTGCGCTACGCGTCTGAGGGCGGCGACCAGGCGACCATCGACGAATCGGTCGCAAGAATAAGGGCGATCGGCGGACGCCTTCCCGAAAACCGCCGGGTCGATCGCATAGTTGCCGCCGCGACGGCCATGGACGGCAAGTCGGCCGACCTGATCAGGCTTTACGTCGACAGGGCGTACGCTCTGCTGCGTGAAGACTACAGGCGGGTCGGCACGCTCGAAGGGCAGATCGCCGAATTGGGCGAGAACGCCGCGGACGGCAGCGACGCCTGACCGCTCGGCCAGTTTCAACGAATCGCCGCCAACGAATCGTCCAGTTGAGCCATGGAGGCGTTGGCGCCGCTGGCGATCAGAACGACCCTCTTGCCCTCCAGGGTCTCTTTCAAGTCCATCGCCGCGCCGAGAGAGGACGCTCCGGCGTATTCGATCAGGCTGCGCGTGCTCTCGATGAAGCGACCGGCGGCCTCTTTTATCCGCTGGTCGCTCACGACGACGAAGTCATGCAGGCGCTTCCGCAGTATCCCCTGGGGGAAATCGTAGGAACTCGCCGTGGCGAGCCCCTCCGCTTCCGTCTTCATCTGGGCATCCACCAATTCCCCCTGCTTCCACGACAGGCAGGCGGACGGCGCCTCGGCCGATTGGACCGCGATCACCCTGGTTGAGGGCGAAACGGTGTCCGACACGATGCATGCACCCGAAGCGCCGCTGCCTGCGCCCACCGGGACGATGATGTAGTCGATTCCGCCGAGGTCCTCGTGGACTTCCAGCGTGTACGTGCCGACTCCAGCGATCAAATGCGGCTCATTCGCCGGGTGGACGTAGCGCAGTTCATCCTCGATCGCCATTCTTTCGGCATACTCACGGGCGGTGTCGAATATCGGACCGTGGTGCAGGACTCGTGCGCCAAGGGCGCGCATGGCATGAACCTTTAGGGGGTTCGCTCCTTCGGGGACGACTATGGTCGCGTTCGAGCCGTAAACGCCCGCGGCAAAGGCGACCGACTGCCCGTGGTTGCCGGTTGAAGCCGTGATGAACCCCCTGGCTCGCTCCGCTTCAGTCGTCCTGGCCACCAGGTTCAGCCCGCCGCGGACCTTGAACGATCCTGCGACCTGGAAATTCTCGTGCTTCACCCAGACTTCGGCGCCGATTAGCTCGGAAAGGGCAGGGTAGCGCCGGAGGGGAGTCCGGTGGATGTGCGGCTGGATCACCCTGCGGGCGTCCAGAACGTCCTGAAACACGGGTTCTTTCAAGGTCATGCGGAGTATCCTTTGGTATCTGTTCGAATTCTACGCTCGGCGCGAACTACGCGCATTGGCCGGTCGCCGATCCCAGTAGAACCGGACGCGGTCCCGTGTTCCTGCCATGAAAGAAGCGGCAAACAAACCTCCCTCTCCGTCTCCGGGCGCGGGGGGACAAGACATCGCAGGCAGAACGCCGGTCGGTGTGAATTCCCGGTTTTCCCGGACATTCGAAGCCCTGGGAAACCGGAATTTTCGCTGGTTGTGGATCGGACTCGTACTCGCGATGGGTGGCGTGCAGATGCAGATGGCTGTACGCGGGATCCTGGTTTACGACCTCACGTCTGAAGCCGTCCTGACCGGCATCGTGTCCCTCGGATTCGCTCCCTCCATGCTCATCCTGTCCCTGTTCGGCGGGGCGTTCGGTGACAGGTTCGAACGGCGGACGATACTACAGGCCACGCAGTTGGGCGGCGCCATCATGGCCGCCATCCTGGCGGTGCTGATCACCACCGGTTTGATCAACTGGGTGCATCTCCTGGTCGCCTCCGTGCTGCAGGGCGCCATGTTCGCCTTTCAGATGCCAGCGAGACAGGCCATGATCCCGGGCATGGTGGGAAAAGAGCAGACCGGGAACGCCATATCCCTGAACGCCGTCGGCATGAGCCTGATGACGATGGGCGCACCTGCCGTTGGCGGCTTGCTGTATGCGGTGGTGGGGCCGGACGGGGCCTACTACGCAATTGCGGCCCTGTACGGGTCGGCGGTCGTAACCACCGGCATGATCCCCAAGTATCACCCCGATCCCCGAGCGGACAAGAAATCGGTCTTTTCCGACATCAAGAGCGGGCTTGCCTACGTGAACTCCCGGCCGCTGGTGAAGACCATGCTGATCTACGCGGTGGCGGTCGTCCTGCTGAGCATGCCGTTCAGGATGTTGACGCCGGTGTTTGCAAAGGACGTCTACGGGGCGGGGCCGGAACAGGTGGGCATCCTCATCGCCGTGGCGGGAGTCGGAGGCCTCATAGGTTCGCTTGGCGTAGCCGGGCTGCGGCGAGGCCAGAAGAGGGGGCTCGTGCTGGTGGGCTCGGCCGCGGTGTCCGGCCTGGTCATGCTCCTGATCGCCGCGGTGCCCCTGTACGCGGTCGGAGTCTTCCTGATGATTGGAATCGGGTTCGGGGAGTCGATCCGGTGGGCCCTTTCCCAGGCGCTCGCAGTCGAGGAAACGGGAGACGAATACAGGGCCAGGGTAATGAGCCTGCTGATGATGACATACGGCCTGATGCCGATAGGTATTCTCCCCGTCAGCTACGCGTTCGACCGTTTCGGGGCCCAGGATACGGTCTTCGGCCTGGGGGTCTTTTTACTCGCGGTCACGTTCTTCTATATCGTTGTCAGGCCCACCCTCCGGCGGATGCCGTGACTGGATATTGCGTGTTCCGTCGTAGCATTTCCCCAGTTGCCGGTTCGCTCGTTCCTTATCCGGTCCCCCAAGATCATTGAAGAACCCTGCATCTGGTAGAAGCGCGGCCGCCGCGCAGCCCCGGGCGCGAGGGTACTTCGGGACCACGTTTGCCTCTCTGCGGGAGAAGAACTACCGCTACTACTGGTTCGGGTTGATCGCGCTCATGGCGGCGGTCAACATGCAGATGGTGGCGCGGGCCCAACTGGCGTGGGACCTGACCGACTCGATCAGGATGGTTGGTCTTGCGGGCGCGGCCTTTGCGCCGCCAATCCTGCTATTTTCTCTCTTCGGCGGCGCAATCGCAGACCGTGTCGAACGCAAACGGGTCATCCAGTTCGGCCAGTTCGCCATCTCGATCATGTCGCTCTTCGTCGGGATGTCCGTCCTGACCAACACCGTGACGATCTGGCACCTGATCGGCTCGGCGTTGTTCCAGGGATGTGTCTGGGCGTTTCTCATGCCGGCGAGGCAGGCCGTCGTCCCCCAACTGGTTGGCCGCGAGAACATGACGAATGCCATCGCCCTCAATGCCAGCGGCATGTCGCTCATGACACTCGCCGCGCCCGGAGTAGGCGGCGTGCTGTATGCATTCGCCGGTGCGGACGTCGCCTACTTCACCATTGCGGGCCTTGCAATGTTGGCATTCGTGCTGACCAGCCAGATGCCGCGCCTTCCCGCGGGCGGCGCTTCGAATGCGCGCAATCGCATGGCGTCCGACATAGCCGACGGGCTCCGTTATGTTGCCAGGAACCGAACGGTGATGTTCCTGTTGCTGCTGGCCCTTTCCAGCACGCTGTTCGCCATGCCGTTCCGCAACCTCATGCCCGCATTCGTCGACGAGTCATTTGGAAGGGGAGCGGAATCGGTCGGCCTGTTGATGAGCATGATCGGGCTGGGTTCCTTGATCGGTTCGCTCTTCATCGCCGGACTCAGGCGCGGCAGCAAGAAAGGACCGGTCCTCATCGGCACGACCGCCATTTCCGGCGGGGCGATAGTGCTGGCGGCCTTCGCCCCGTCCTACGCGCTGGTGGTTGCGATCATGGTGTTGCTGGGCATCGGGGACTCGGGAAGGCGTTCCCTCAACTCCTCCCTAATCCTGGAGAACACGGACGAGGAACATCGCGGCAGGGTGATGGGGATGTACATGATGAACTTCGGCCTGATCCCGTTGGGAGTCATCCCGCTGGCCGAGGTGGCCGAAGGCGTGGGAATCACGATCGCCTTCGCGGGCGCGGGTTCGCTGCTCGTAGCCGCCGCAGCCCTTTCCGGGACACTGACCCGGCGACTGTGGCGGCTCTAGCACGTTCGCGAAGTCACACAGGGCAGGTTCGGGCATGCGCCCGGCTATACTCGCAACACCGCCAAAACCCCCTGATCGGTCGCCGTACATGGCCATAAGCGTTCTCAGTCCCAAACTAGCCTCGCGCATCGCTGCAGGGGAGGTCATCGAACGGCCGGCCTCCGTGGTCAAGGAGTTGGTCGAAAACTCGCTAGACGCAGGCGCGACGCGCATCCGGATCGAGGTCGAAGACGGCGGCGCGAAGTTGGTCTCGGTCACCGACAACGGCCACGGCATACCGGCAGACCAGGTCGCTGTCGCGTTCGAGCGATTCGCCACCAGCAAGATCGACGAGTCCTCCGATCTGTCCGGCATTGCGACGCTCGGATTCAGGGGAGAGGCGCTGCCGTCAATCGGCTCCGTGGCGCGGGTCGAGGCGGTCAGCCGGTTGCAGGGTTCCGACTTCGGCGCTCGGTTCGTGATCGACAACGGTCAGGCAATCGCCGAGGAGCCCGCCGCCGCACCGCCGGGCACGCGCATCGAGGTCAAAGGGCTATTCGAGATGGTGCCGGCCCGCCGCAAGTTCATGGGGTCGGCCGGAAGAGAACTCACGCGCATCCGGCAACTCATCAGCACGTACGCAATCGTCTACCCGTCGGTAGCGTTCACATTTGCGGCTGACGGCAGTTCCCGCTTCGCCACTCCCGGCTCCGGCGACGTCAGGGCGGCATTGGCGGCAGCATACGGCGCACGACTGGCGGACTCGATGCTGGAGATCGATGATGACGGTTCGGGGGCCTTTGGGGTCAGCGGACTGGTAAGCGAACCCGGAACTTCAAGGGGCACGAGGCGTTACGTGACGCTGGCTGTCAACGCCCGTTGGATAGAAAACCGCCGGTTGGCCTTCGCGGTCGAACAGGGATACCACGGGTTCCTGCCGGAACGCCGCTTTCCCGTGGCGGTCCTGTCGATCAGGACGCCGCTGGATGACGTGGACGTGAACGTTCACCCGGCCAAGTTGGAAGTCCGACTTCTCCGCGAAGACCTGGTGTTCCGGGAGATCCAGCGCGCCATCCGCCTGGCCCTGAGCGACTTTGCCCCTGTCCGAACGATGAACCTCCCGGGCAGACCGGGTCCACCGGGCCAGGGAATGCCGGTCGCCAACTCCTCCAACCCGTTCGGCGCAGTAGCCATGTGGCCGGACCGTTCGATCACGCCCCCGGATCAATCGGGACCGGGCCTAACGACCGAAACTCAAGGCCAATCGAACTCGTCAGACACGATTGTCGAGCCTCCGCCGCCGCCAGTGACGCAACGGTCCGTGCTGCCGATCCTGCGGGTCATAGGGCAGGCGCGTGAGACCTACATACTGGCGGAAGGACCCGACGGCCTGTACCTGGTGGACCAGCACGCCGCCCACGAACGGGTCCTGTATGAAGAGATCAAGGAACGGACCAAGTCGCAGGCGGCGGAATCCCAGCCGCTGTTGATGCCGGAATCGGTCGAACTCGATCCGCGGCAGATGGAGGCCGTGGAACAGCACGGCGAGGAATTGAGGAACGCCGGATTCCTCGCTGAATCCTTCGGCGATTCAACAGTCGTGCTGAGGGCAATTCCCGCCATGATGGCGAACAGCAACCAGAGCCAGACGCCCGGCGCGGCTTTTGGCGCAATCCTAGATGAAATCAACGAAGGCAGGAGTAGCGACTCGTGGCAAGACAGGCTGCTCTACACGATGGCCTGCCACGCGGCGGTCAAGGCCGGAATGCCGCTGACAACGGACGAGAGCCGGGAGTTGATCCGCCGGCTCGAACAGGCCGAACAGCCGCACACCTGCCCGCACGGTCGGCCAACCATGATCCACCTCGACGCCGGCGCGCTGGAGTACCAGTTCGGGCGCCGCTGACCACCGGGAGACCTTTGCAAAACTCCCTCTCCCTTGACGGGAGAGGGTTGGGGTGAGGGTGAAAAGGGCTTGACCGCAATCTACCGGGCGCCAACCATACCTCCCTGAATTCCGTCTATTGCCGGATTCGAGAGATTTCGCAAATGTCTCACCGGGCAGCACAATCGCACCCACCCGGTACTTTGCGAGGCCCTTAGAACAGCGGAGCGCCCGGTACGTCGTGTTCAAATGTCACGACGTTTGCGTTCGCCACGTCGGTCACGAACACCGTCGTCCTGTCCGGGCCGCCGAACGCCAGGTTCGAGGGTCGCCAACCCTCGACGTAGTACAACTCTTCCAGTTTGCTGTCCGCGGACACGATCGAAAGTCCGCCGATTCCCCGCAGGGCTCCCAGTACCCGCCCCTCCATGTCCACTGCCAGCCCGTCCGGGTGCGCCGGTTCGCGGAACCGCCTGACCATCCTGTACTCGGCAAGCTCCTCCAGGGCCGTTATCTCGAAGGCCAGCAGGCGGTTGGCTCGCATCTCAGAGACGTAGAGTTCCTTGCCGTCTGGAGAAAACGCCACGCCGTTCGGATATGCCAGGTCCAGCGCAAATGGGTACACCAAGCCATCCGGTGTGGCCCTGTAGACGGGGCTGATCGACGGATCGGGAGGCGGTTTTCGACCGGGGTCGGTAAAAAACAGGTTCCCGGACGGGCCGAAGGCCAGATCGTTCGGTCCGGTGAACTCCTGCCCGTCATATTCGGCTGCAAACACGCTGAGTTCACCGGATGGGGTGACCCTCAATATCTCCCGGCGGCCGGAATCGGCGACAAAGAGATCGCCTTCTGGCCCAAAAGCCAGACCGTTCGGCCGGCCACTGGTCGAAACGAACTCAGAAACTTCGCCAGATTCGCTTATGCGGCATATTGCGCCGGTCCCGGCGTCTGCAACGTACAGGTTGCCGTCAGGCCCTACGCACGGACCTTCAGGCAGGACCAGTCCGGTTGCAAGCACCCGGTATGACGGGGGAGGGTGTATGAGCGAATTCAATTCAACATCCAACTACGGAGACCGTTGCGGTGGGTGAGTCTAGCACGCCAATTTTTGTACAAGAATGAAAGGAGTCGCGGCAGTCGCCGCGCCCCACGCCACGGGCGCCCACAAGAGACGCCCCTACGAGTGGTTGTCTGAAAGTCTGTTTTGAGCCAGCTGAGGGGCAAGGCTGCCTGTGGTCCGTCGACTCAGAACAGTTGAATGTAGATACGGGCTGCTGTACAAGTGGCCGGGATGCAGACCCAACACAGGAGATTACCCGTGATTGACAGGACATACAGGGTTGGCCTCGTCGGCTTGCGAGGGATCACTTCGAACAGTGCAGAGGAGCCGCCGGCGCCGTTCCGCACCGCAATAGGCCATAGCCACGCCGCGGGCCTGTCGATCTCCAACAGGTTCGACGTCGTCGCCGTGTGCGACCTCTTACCCGACCTGCTCGACGAGTTCGAGCGGACCTGGGGCAAGAGATGGCCCGACGTGGGCCACTACACCGACTTCAGCGCAATGTTGCGAGAGTCCAACCTGGACATCCTCGCCATAGCCACGGGTGACGATACTCACGCTGATCTGGGCATCGAGGCCGCCAGGGCAGGCGTGAAGGGCATATTCTGCGAGAAGCCCTTCGCCACCAGCCTGGAGGACGTGGACAGGCTCATCCAGGCGTGCGAGGACAACGGCGTGGTCATCACCGTCGAACACACGCGCCGGTACCTGCCCTTGTGGATACAGGTCCGAGAGGAGATCAGGCGCGGCGCAATCGGAAACCTGACCACCATCGTGGGCACGCTGGGCGGGCCGAGGGCGATGTTGTTCAGGAACGGCACTCACATAATCGACGCCATCTGCATGTACGCCGAGTCCGAGCCCACCCAGGTCTGGGCCAGGCTCGAGGAGGGCTTCGAGGACTGGGACAGCTACAAGGGAGACGGCGGCAAGCTCCCGGAGAATGAACCCGGCGCAATGGGATTCATCCAGTTCGAAAACGGAGTACGTGCCCTCTACTGCGGCATGAAGGAGACCCAGTTCATGTTCTCGCTCCAGCTATCGGGCCCGGACGGCCAGATATACGTGACGGATGGTGGCGCCACCGTGCTCTCGTCCGGCGCGGGCGGGCAGAACGGCGTCCGGCGCCGCATCGCCCCCGGCTCATATGTCTCCGAGGACATAGGGGCCGGCTACGAGGAATTGGCAGACCTTATGGAGAACGGCGGGGAGGGCGTCTCGATGGCCCGTGAGGCCCGCAAGACCGCCAAGGTGCTAACCGGCTTCCTGGCGTCCCAGCAGGCCGGCTCAGCCCTCATAGACCTTCCAGAGTAGCCAGGACCAGCGAGGATGACCAAATGGCAGACCAGCGTCTCAAGATCGTAATTCCAGGCGACGACCCGCCCCAGGTCCAGGGTTCACCGCACCTCGACCGGTTGAGATCCTACGGCGGAGTGACCCTGTATACCGACCGCCCCGCGACCATGGACGAGCAGCTTGCCAGGGTCGAGGGCGCCGAGATCATTATGAACACGCGCGGCGCGGTGAAGTGGTACAAGGAAGCGCTCGAGCAGCTTCCCGACCTGCGCCTCATCGCCACCTGTTCCATCGGAACCGACATGATCGACCTGGAGGCCGCCAGGGAACGCGGCGTAACCGTCTGCAACCAGCCCGGCAAGATCGCGCCGTACGTGGCGGAGCACATAATCGGGCTGCTGTTCGCGGCCGCCAAGCGCGCCGCCTACCAGACGGCCGAGTTGAAGGCCGGCCGCTGGCGTCTCCGCCACAATATCTACCTCAGTGGCAAGACGCTGGGCGTAATAGGGACCGGCAACACCGGCGCGGAGGTTGCTCGGATTGCCAACGCCCTCGGCATGAGGGTCATAGCGTGGACCTACAATCCCTCGCCCGAGCGGGCGTCAGCCCTGGGAGTCGAGTTCGTAGGGCTGGATGATCTGCTCCGCGAGTCCGACGTCGTCAGCATCCAGGTCAGGCTCAGCGACGACAGCAGGGAGATGCTGGGCAGCCGCGAGTTCGGGTTGATGAAGCCCGGCGCCATATTCGTGAACGGCGGCCGGGGCGAACTCGTTAACACCGACGCGTTGGTCGATGCCCTGAATTCGGGCCGCCTGGCCGGGGCGGGCCTGGACGTCTTCGACCAGGAGCCTCTGCCTCCCGAACACCCGATTCTGACCTGCGAGCAGGTCGTCCTCACGCCGCACATCGCAGACCAGACGCCCGAAGGGGTCGAGAGTCTGAACGAAGGCTGCGTCAGCAACGTAATCTCCTACCTCGAAGGCAGGCCCCAGAACGTCGCAAACCCATAGAGGGCGCCTGCAAAGTTCCCGCTCATGTGGCGAAGACCTTTGCGTAACCTCCTCAAGTGTCGTTGGTACGAAAATAGCCCGCCAGGGGGATCACACACCACATCGTCGTGCCGGGGAAACCCGGTACCCACGGTGGGGTGCGGGGGTGGGTACGCCCGACATGTACAACCACAGACGGGCAGGCCCCACCCCATTTTCATACCTTGGGGCGCTGGCCGCAGCCGGCATGGAGGATTGCTATGAAGGTAGCCTCAGACTCCGGACCAGTTTGTAGGGGCGTCTCTTGTGGGCGCCCGAGGGGGCGGGGGCGCGGCAATTGACGCGGCGCCATTTCGTAATCGGTCAGGCACTTATTAGACACACTCTCAGGCGGGAGAAGACCCAGTGCCTGCTCCAAGCCCGTCGAAGCGATCAGGAGGGGTTTGGTACGAAAATAGCCCACCCGGTCTCCGTATCCAGACCGTAGACCGGCGAACGTGTCATTCCGACCCCTTTTGTTGTCATTCCGACCGAAGCGGAGGAATCTGAGACGGTCATCCCTCACCAACGCTCGACGCTCCGGCCCAAACCGCGCGCAGCAACCGCCAACCGGCACACCCCCTTTTCATACCTTGGGGCGCCGGCCCCAGCCGGCATGGACGATTGCAATGGACCCCTTGATCACGTGACCGTCCCCGCCCGTCGCAGCTTCAGTTTGGTTGACTGAGGAAACACGGACGGTAAGATAGATTTCAACAAACCGACCGGTCGGTCGGTTTTTGGTCCGGCAGTTTATGGCCTCGGTAGTAAGTACCAACTCGGATAAGACCCGGCATCGCATTCTGGACGCCGCCGAAGACGTCTTTGCCCAAATGGGCTACCACGACGCCCCGGTTGAGGAGATCGGCCGCGCCACCTCTCTGTCCAAAGGCGGGATCTATTTCCACTTTCCCAGCAAAGAGGACCTGTTCTTCGCCGTGCTGGACCGCCTTGCGAACAGGCTGGAATCGCGTATCAACCGCGCGGTAATGAGCGCGCCCACGCACCTTGCCGGCGCGGAAGCCGCCATCGAAGCGGTGGTAAATGCACTGGCCGGCAGGCGAAAACTCGCTAGGTTGCTGTTACTGCAGGGGTACAGCATGGGCAACTCGTTCCAGCAGACCAGGACCCGCATATTCAACCGATTCGCAGGGATGATCGAACGGCAACTCAGCCTCGCTGTCGAAAGCGGCGAACTGCCCCAGATCGACTGCAAAGTCGCAGCACGCATCTGGCTCGGGGCGATAAGCGAAGTGCTTATCCACTGGCTCTACTCGGACGGTCCTTCACCACAGGACACGTTGCCGACCATGCGGAAGATGTTCGTCAACAGCCTGACCCCGGCTCGGACCCAACGGGCAGGCATCGCGTGAGCGGCGGCGGCACGACTGTGGAAGGCGAGCGGGCGATGCTTCGGCCGTGGCGACGCCTCCTGGTCTTCTCCGAGGCCATCAAGTTCGAGCACAGCGTATTCGCCCTGCCATTTGCCGTTGTGGCCGCTCTAATGGCGATGGAAAGGCAGCAGGACTGGGTTGGCCTTGGCTGGGTTGTGGTTGCCATGGTCGCCATGCGTACATTCGGGATGGGCTCGAACCGCGTGATAGATGCCGAAATCGACGCCCGCAATCCCCGTACATCGGGCAGGGCGTTGCCCGCCGGCCTGCTCTCTCAGCGGGAAATGTGGGCCTACATGGCGGTCTCGCTGGCCGTATACGGGCTGGCGGTGTCCCAACTTGAACCGCTTGCGTGGAGACTGGCAATAGTCCCGGTGCTGGTGATGCTCGGGTACCCGTATCTCAAGCGATTCACGTGGCTCAGCCACTTCGGGCTGGGCCTGATCTACCTGATCGTGCCGCCGGCGGCCTGGATCGCCGTTACAGGTGAACTGCCCGCCGGAATCATCTGGCTGGGCGCGGCGGCGATGATGTGGGTGTCGGGCTTCGACGTGCTGTACGCGACCGCCGACCTCGAAGTCGACAGGGCACAGGGCCTCAAGTCGATTCCGTCCAGATTCGGCATCAGGGCCGCGTTGTGGTGGGCAAGGGCGCTCCACGCCTCAGCCGTGGCGGGCATCGTCATAGCCGGCGTGCTGCTTGGTGTCGGACCGCTGTACTACATCGGCGCTGGGGTAGCAGGGGCATTGCTTGCATACGAGAACAGCCTGGTTTCACCGACTGATCTTTCAAAGCTGAACATGGCGTTCTTCACGATGAACGGGATAATCGCCGTCGCGTTCAGCGTATTTGCAATTATTGACGTGTTGATTTGATGAAATCCAATTGCAATTTGTCCAAAACCCCACAGCCGGACGTGTCCACCCGTACCCCTTCGAGTGGCGCATTTGATGGCACACTTGGCAAGGGGTGGCAGCCATAACAATGGGAACATTCGTCATCGGCATCACCGGCGCGAGCGGAGCGCCGTACGCGAGGACCGTCCTCACCGAGTTGCTCAGGGACGGTCACAAGGTCTTCGCCGTGATTTCGGATTCGGGCCGCAAGGTGTTGCAAGTCGAATCTGGTGTCTCGCTGACCGGAAACACGCAGGCCGATATCTATCCGGTCCACGATTGGCTCGGACTGTCCGGTTCCGACACCTGTCTCGAGTTGCTGCACCATCAGGACGTGGCCGCGCCCATCGCAAGCGGCTCGTACCAGATCGACGGGATGGCGATCGTGCCGTGCTCGGGCGGTGTCCTCGGCCGAATCGCCAACGGGATCTCGAACGGCCTGATCGAGCGGGCGGCAGACGTGTGCCTGAAGGAACGAAGGCGGCTCATCCTCGTTCCGCGAGAGACCCCGGTCAGCCTGGTCCACCTGCGCAACATGACCGCCGTGACGGAGGCCGGGGCGATAGTCCTGCCGGCCAGCCCAGGCTTCTACCACTCGCCGGAGACTATCCAGGACCTGGTCGACGCCGTCGCCGGCAGGATCATCCACCACCTGGGAGTTGACACGCCGCTGCTAAAGGAGTGGCGAGGACCCCAATCCGGCGCAAACGCGCCCGCCGAGCGCTAAACGTGCCATTTACCGACCTCCAGACGTTCATACGCGCCCTCGAAACCGAGGGGGAGTTGAAACGCGTCACCGCGCCGGTGAGTCCTGAACTGGAAATCACCGAGATCGCCACGAGGATGGTCAAGTCCGGCGGCAGCGCAATGTTGTTCGAAAACGTGGAAGGAGCAAACTTCCCGCTGGCCATCAACCTGCTCGCCAGCGAACGCCGGATCGAACTCGCGCTGGGGATGCACCCCGAACAGATCGGCGAGGAACTCGTGAACTTCGCCGAACGCGTCAATCCGCCCACTCTGGGCGCGCTCTGGGCCAACAGGCGCACCGCGTTCCGCCTGTTACGCATTCGACCCAAGCGAGTTCGGCGCGGTCCGGCGAGCGAAGTCGTGGACGACACGCCCAGCCTTTCGGACCTGCCCGTACTGAAGTGCTGGCCGGGAGATGGCGGCCGGTTCATCACGTTCCCGCTCGTGATCAGCCGCGATCCGGACACGGCGGCGCCGAACATGGGCATCTACCGGATGCACATTTACGACCCGGTTACCACCGGCATGCACATGCAGATCCAGAAGGGCGGCGGTTTTCATCATCACCGGGCTGAGGCCAGGAACGAACCGCTTGAAATGGCCGTGGCTCTTGGCGGGGACCCGGCGATGATGCTGGCGGCTGTGATGCCGTTGCCGGAAGGGATCGACGAGCTTGCCTTTTCCGGCATCATCCGCGGCGCTCGCACACCCACAATGCGTGGACGGACGGTTGATCTAAACGTTCCCGCGAACGCCGAGTTCATTCTCGAAGGCCGCGTCCCGCCCGGCAGGCGAAGGACCGAGGGACCGTTCGGAGACCACTTCGGACACTACTCGGAAGCGGCTGAGTTTCCGGTGTTCGAACTGACTGCGATCACCCACCGGAAGGACGCTGTCTATCCGGCCACCGTCGTGGGCAAGCCGCCCCAGGAAGACAGGTACATGGGCGATGCTGCGCAGGTGGCGCTAAAGCCAATCATCCGCCTGTTGAGGCGAGAAATCGTCGACCTCTGGGCATACTACGAAGCGGGTTTCCACAATTTGCTCGTCGTGTCTGTCGAGGAACGGTACACGCGGGAGCCGTTGAAGACGGCGTTGGGCCTGCTCGGCGAGGGGCAACTGTCCTTGACCAAAGCGCTCGTGCTCGTCAGCCAGGACGTGGACCCGCGTGACCCGAGCGCTGTGCTCCAGGCAATCAGGCGAAATTTCAATCCCGTTTCAGACTTTCACCTGATCGCCCGGACCGCCATCGACACGCTCGACTTCACCGGCGAAGAGATGCACAAGGGCAGCAAGATGATCATCGACGCCACCGGGACGCCGTCGCCGGAGCAGGGCATGGGGGCCGTGGCGCTGCCCGCCGAACTGGAACGACTGGCCCCGGGCATCAGGCGGAGCCGGGTGGTTGGCAGGACGATGCTGGCCGTTCAGGCTTCGGGCAACGGGCGGCAAATCGTGCGGGACCTGGTGTCGAACCCGTTGATCGGCGGGTTGAAAATCGTCGCCGTAGTCTCGGAAGACGTGGACATCGACGACGACGTGGAACTCCTCTGGGGTATTTTTACGAGGTTCGACCCGGCAAGGGACGTCTCATTCACGAAATCCGAATTGCGGGGAATCGAACCGGTGCACAGCGGCGTCATGGGCATCGACGCAACCTGGAAGGCCGGGTACCCCGAGCCGTTGGTCATGGACAAGGAAATTATCGAAAGGGTGGACTCTCGATGGGCCGATTACTGGAAGTAGACGGAATTCAGTTCACGGACGTAGACCTCGTCCCAATCTGGGAAAAGGTCCGTGCAAGGGAACGCCTGTCGCACAGCGAGGGCGTGAGGATACTGGAAACGGAGGACTTCGCCGCAGCTGGCAAGATTGCCGACTTCGCTACAAAGCGCATCTCCGGGGACAAGGTCTACTTCGTTCTCAACCGCCACATAAACCCCACGAACATCTGCGTGCTTAGTTGCAAATTCTGCGACTTTGCCAAGAAGCCGGGAGATGAAGACGCCTACGAGATGTCGCTCGACGAAATACTCGACCACATGGACGACCAGATCAGGGAGGTCCACATAGTGGGCGGACATCATCCGAAGTGGACGTTCGAGTACTACGTGGACATGGTGAAGGCCATCCATGAGGCCTACCCGGAGGTTCAGATCAAGGCCTTCACGGCATCCGAAATCGACTACTTCCAACGGAGGTGGAAGGTGAGCCCCGAAGAGTCGCTGGCGCGCTTCAAGGAGGCAGGCCTCTCCACGATGCCCGGAGGGGGCGCGGAGGTGTTCTCGAGCCGCGTCCACCGGCTACTGCTGCCCGGCAAGGCCAACGCCGACCGATGGCTGGACATCCACCGCACGGCGCACGGCATGGACATCAAGACGAACTGCACGCTGCTGTACGGCCACGTAGAAACACTCGAAGAACGCATCGACCACCTGGTCCGCCTGCGGGAGTTGCAGGACGAGACCGGCGGTTTCCTGGCCTTCATACCGCTCGAATACCAGGTCGGCATGACGCTGCTTCGACCTCGACACACCCCGCCCATGGACGATCTGCGGATGATCGCCGCGGCGCGGCTGATGCTGGACAACATCCCATACATCAAGAGCTACTGGGTGATGCTTGGCGAGGCGACGGCCTCCATCGGGCTCAACTTCGGGGCGAACGACCTGGACGGCACCATCGGCAAGGAACGCATCGCTCATGCCGCCCTGGCCCAGTCACCGGCCGGGATTGCCCGCGAAAAGATGGTGCGGTTAATCAGCGACGCCGGCAGAACTCCTGTCGAACGGGACGCGGTCTACAACGAGATCACGGTCTATGAAAACTGACACTCTCAGGGTAGGGCGCATGCCTTTCCTGAATTCCGCGGTGTTCTACCGGTACTTGCCCGCAGGTCCCTGGGAGTTGACCGACATGAACCCGCGCCCAATGGCCCACGCATTCAAACGCGGGGCATTGCAGGCCGGTCCTCTGCCTGTGGCGGAGGTGTTCCGACAAGGAGACACGCTATTCCCCCTTGGTGGCATCGGCGTCGCCGCTACTGGGCCCGCCACGAGCGTCATCCTGTTCACGCGCCGTCCGATTGAGGACATCGCTGGCGGCAGGGTAGGGCTCACGACCGAATCCGCCACGTCCGTACGGCTGGTCCGAATACTCCTCCGTGACTGGTGGCGAATCGAGCCGGAGGAGTATGTCAAGAACGATGAACCGAACGACGCGCTGGTACTCATTGGCGACAGGGCGATCAAGGCCCTGACCAGGCTAACCGGTTACCCGTACCGGTACGATCTGGGCGAAGAGTGGCACAAACTCACTGGCCTGCCCTTCGTGTTCGCAATGTGGGTGGCTCGCACAGATGCGCCGAGTGCCTTGACCGGGGAATTTCAGGAAGCGCTCGATTCCGCGCTGGAACTGGGCCTGGCCCGGGTCGACGTAATCGCCGCCGAGACGTCCTTGTTCGAGGGCGATCAGGCCCGGGCGGCGTCTTATGTACGTCACTTCACCTACAGGCTCGGGGAAGAAGAGTACAGGGGCATGAATGAATTCCGGGAAAGGCTGAGGTCCCTGCGACCCGGTCCGGAGTTGGCAATTCAAGCGGGCAGACTTTAGATCGGACGATTGCTGAAATTCGCCCGGCACGAGCCGTGACCGGTTTTGCGGGCGGATTAGCCGAGGGCAAGTAAGGAAAAGGACGATGCTGAGCCAGATTAGACAAAAGGTCGACGCGGGAGACCGCATAACCGCCGACGAGGGCATGTACCTGCTGCGCGATGCCGATTTGCTCGATCTGGCGCCGCTTGCCCGCACGTGGCGGTACAGGCACAACCCCGAAGACCAGGTCACCTTCGTAATCGACACCAACCTCAACTACACGAACCTGTGCGACGCGTATTGCTCGTTTTGCGCCTTCTACCGCACGGACCCGAACGACCCGTCTGCATACACCTACACCGTCGACCAGATCATGGAAAAGATCGGTAGGGCGGCCGACAAGGGAGTAACGACCGTTTTGATGCAGGGTGGGTTGAACAGCGAACTGCCGCTCGGCTACTACACGGAGATGGTCAGCGAGACCGTTCGCCAGTACCCCAGCGTCACTCCCCACTACTGGTCCGCGCCGGAGATCATGAAGATGTGCGAGGTCTCCGGCCAGTCGATACGGAAAGTGATGCAGGCATTGTGGGACGCCGGACAGCGGACCATGCCCGGCGGCGGTTCTGAAATCCTGTCAAACAGGGTCAAGGCCGAGATAAGCCGGTTCAAGCCCAAGGACACCGTCGACCAGTGGACGGAGGTCCACGTCGAGGCGCACCGCGTCGGGTTCCAGACGACTGCGACCATGATGTACGGCCACGTGGAGACGGATGAAGACATCGTCGAAAGCCTTGAGCACATACGAGATGTCCAGGACCGGTCCGAGGGGCAGCCGGGCGGCTTTACGGCGTTTATTCCCTGGTCCTACAAGCGCGACAACACCGCGCTCGCCAGGAAGGTGGCTGTGGAAGCCGGCGCCAACCGCTACGTTCGCCTGATCGCGCTGTCCAGGATCTACCTCGACAACGTGCCCCACATCCAGGCTTCGTGGTTTTCGGAAGGCCGAAAGACGGGGCAAATCGCGCTCCAGTTCGGTGCGGACGATTTCGGCGGCACGCTTTTCGACGAAAACGTCATGCTGGCCGCCGGATTCTATAACCGCACAAACCTCGACGAAGTTAGAGAATTAATATCGGAGGCAGGATTCGAACCGGCACAACGTACGACTAAGTACGAGATCATCGACCCGCACATCGGGCAGCGACGTATTTCGAAAACTGCCGCTCCCGCAGCAGTCTAGTCGAATAAAGAACAAGCCCCTGTATCGCCCGCCCAAGACAAGGCTTTTCTCGAATACGACGACGTTTGCCGCGTATCGCGGTTCGAACATGCCCATAGGCCATATACCCGGAGTCGCAAGTAACAAATGAGTCACAACGAAAAAATCATTTTTGGACACAGTCCAGACGCCGACGACGCTTTCATGTTCTACGCATTGGCGAAAGGGCGCGTCGAAATCGCCGATTACGATATCGGCCACCACATGGAGGACATTGAGTCTCTGAATATCAGGGCCAATTCCGGCGAACTCGACGTAACCGCAATTTCAGCCGCGCACTATCCGAACGTAGCGAATCACTACCGCATCATGTCGTGCGGCGCCTCCGTCGGGCGCCGCTACGGTCCGGTCGTGGTGGCCAGGCAGGCCATGCGAGAGGCGGACCTGGAGGGCAAGTCGATCGCCGTGCCGGGTGAATTCACGACCTCATATCTGCTTTGGCGCACGTTCGGACCGAGTGAATTCGAACCTCATTTCATGGACTTCGACGACGTGGAAGGCGCCGTCGAACAGGGCAGGGCGGATGCGGGGATCCTGCTCCACGAAGGTCAGATCCTGTATGAGCAGCGGGGGTTCACCGCCGTCATGGACCTGGGCAAGCGCTGGTTTGAAGAGACCGGCCTGCCCATTCCCCTGGGCCTGGACTGCGTAAACCGCAGGTTGGGCGACGATCTGTCAATGGCCGTCGCCAAAGCCCTCAGGGAAAGCGTGGAATACGCCCGGTTTCATGAGGATGACGCCCTGGACTATGCGCTTGCGTTCGGGCGGGGGCTAGACAAGGAAGACGCGCGCCGGTTCGTGCGAATGTACGTGAACGACGATACCGAGGACATGGGCGAAGAAGGGCGCAAGGCCCTGGAGACCCTGTTCACCCTGGCAGCTGAGCGGGGAATTATCGAAGCAGTCCCCGAACTCGACATCGTCTCTGCGTAAAGCCCCGGCAAGTCAGCGCCGGTACTACTCGAAGACGAATACCGCCCGCGATGGCTCGCCTCCGCGGGCGGCTTAATCAAGCGATCTTGGAACGAATGGCCACAGAGTCAAATCTGTGACCTAGCGTAAATCAGCTCTTGAACTGAAACCGGTTCTTGGCGACGCGCACGAACTCGGGCATCGACCGGAGAACAGCCCCTACAACCGTGGCGGGCCTCGCCATCTGGAATATCTGGTCGCCCTTGGGCAGCACGCCGAGCACATCCTCTGCGCTTATTTCACTCTGCCCGGAGTTCGCGAGTCCCAACGCGCCCGACCGCACGAGTTCTTTCCGTTCCTCCGCACCTTCCCGGTTCTGAGCGGTGGAGGACGTCTTTTTCTGGAGTGCGAAAATGAGCCTGGTGCCGTCGCTGGCGGTCCGGAGCTTCACGCCCGCGGCGCGGGCGGCATATCCCAGCTTAGACCTGAGCGCTGGGATAGTGTCCCCAGCCTCCAGCACCAGGGCCTTCGCCTGACCTGGTCTGAGCGACTCGATCGCGCTGATCAGCTTGAGAGTCTCTGCTGATCGGGCTCGACCGGGACGTGTTAACTTGCGCAAAGCGCTGATGTCTGCATCTACTATGTTGAGTGCCAATTCGGTTCCCCTCGTGTGATTGACTCCTGTCGTGGCATTGCCAGCGTTATCCACACAACTTATGCCACCAGTGATTTACAAAACATATCTTGGCAGGGCACACATATGCAAGTCGCGCGTAGCCCGCTGAAAAGCCATATGATACGCAATATCAGAACTCCCCGGTTCGTGACAGCCTTTGCTTTTCTCCATCGGCTCGTGAATTGGCCTATCATTTCTGCTGAACTAATGCCACCAAATACCACCCGACAAGGTTCCCCAGTTTGGAACTGTCGCCACATGCCGCAGACTACCCGGTTTCGGCAACTCCTTTAGCTACGACGCAAGAGGTTTTGGCTTTGTTGAGTTCGGCCCCCAGTACTTTGCAAATGCCCGGCATCACATGGACCGTATGAACGTTTCGGGCGTGTTTGGAAGCGGCATTTCCCTGCAGGGAACACCTGTCACGATCGTCCTGCTTGTCGTCAACGTGCTGGTGTGGATCTTGCTGGAGGCCACGGGCGGGTCAGAGAACAGCGAGAACCTCATTGATTTCGGCGCCAAGTTCGGGCCGGCAATTGCGCAGGGCGATTGGTGGCGGCTCATCACACCGATGTTCCTTCACATCGGTTTTTTCCATCTCCTGGCAAATTCCTTTGGCCTGTTCATCTTCGGAGGCATGGTCGAGCGCATCTTCGGCAGCGTCGCCTTTGGGGCGATTTACCTCGTGGCCGGCGTGCTGGGAAACCTGTTCAGCTACTGGGCCGACATTGGCATCTACCACAGCACTCCCATCGGGGCGGGCGCCAGCGGAGCTGTTTTCGGCATCGTCGGCGCATTCGGCTCTTACCTCTTGTTGAACCGGCACGTGCTTGGGCAGATGGGGCGGCAGGCCATGATGTCCGTCCTGTTCATCGTCGGCATCAATTTCGTCCTGGGTATCACGCTGTCCGGTGTCGACAATATGGCCCACCTGGGCGGTCTCTTCGGCGGCGCGTTGCTGGCGCTGGTCATCGCTCCCACGCAACATCCCGTCGTAGCCGACTTCTCGCCCGGGAGGCCCATGGGATACGTCCACATCGAAACGCGCCGCCCCGGTTTCGCTCGACTGGCCACTTCGATCGCCGTCTCGGCAGTCTTATTGACGTTGATCGCGATGTTTATCGGCGACGCCTATCGCGACAGGCTTCAGCCGCGGAGTCGATTCGAGCGTCTCTCGCCTGTCAACGCCGTGGAGCAGACGTACGTCCGGGAAGGCCCGGCGGTCCGTGTCATCCGCTTCCCCGTCGCTTGACGGCCCTCCCGGGCCGCTTTTGCGAGCGCAACTGCTTTCGCCAGACGAAACGCAGCCCGGACCACACCTCGTTGACGGCGCACACCTTGTTGTCGACCATGCCGGTCGGCAGGACAACTTGGCGCAGGACGTCCTCGGTGAGGTCGGTCGGCACTCCTGAAGACCGCTTTGGCCAGGCTATCCAGAGGCCGCCGGCAGGGAACACGCTGCCGCCCAGGTCCGGCAGCCGCTCTTCAAGTTCCGACCGCGCCGTCGTAAACAGTACGATCACGTCCGCCTGCCCGGCCGGCTCGGCGTCCCGGGACATCGTGACGTCGTCCGGAAGGCCCTCGAGTTCGCCCTCGAATCCGCCAGGCGCCTGCACCAGGACGACTCGACCGCCCGGTTTGATGCCCAGCTTCTTCGCCAGGGGAGTGCCTGAATATCCGGCCAGGTCTCTATACCAACGCGTGCAGACGCGGGCTGCGGCCTACGCCTGCTCGACTCTCCCGGTGACCTCGATTATCGACGGGTCACCAGAGCCGACCAACAGGTTCTTCGCCCGGTCGTTCGCGCCGACGCACACGATGTGATAAGCGCCTGCGTGGAGATGCCCCGGTAGCATCACTTTCTCGCGTTCCGACTCTGGCAAGTCATACAGCCAGCGGTATTGGAACCGCACCTTGTCCGGCACGTTGAAGTTGCTCATCGGCTTGCTGGCCGACACTTTCACGTGGTGGTGCAGGAACTCCTTCGCCGCCGCTTTGCTGAACCCGCCCTGGGCGATCGGCTGCGCGTGAGCCGGGGCCAGGAGAATCAGCGTGCCGCCGCCGCTGCGAATCTGTCCGGCTGAAGTGCGGTCGTGCTCGCCCTGCAAGTCGGCGATGTAACCGCCGCGGCCCTCTATGGAGTTGGCGATCGACCTCAACAGCCCGTCAGCGGTATCTACTCCCTGGTTGCCGTGGTCTCGTTCACCGCCGGTCGGGAATATTGTGACCGTGCTTTGTTCCGGCGCGAAGCCCTGCTCCACGTGCCACGGTTCCCAGGGCGTGTCGTCCTCGTTCTCGCTCACGCACAGGCTGAACTTGCGGGGCGTGCCGATGGTGTCCATGTCCAGCACGCCGGGGTACCAGTGTCCACCGTTCTTCAACGTGAGCGTAAACGCCCGGCCTACGACCACGTTGACCTTCGATATCTTGCCCGGGCCGAGCGCGGCTCGCTTCGAATTGAGTCCGATCTCATGCGCAACAGGTCCGTTGACCAGGATGAGGGGAGCGCCCGCGCTCGTCGACATGAGCAGGCCGCGTGCGGCGAACGGCTCCATCTGGGCCAGGGCCCGGCATGCTGCGATTACCACCGGCAGGTGTTCCGGCTTGCATCCGGCCATGACGCAGTTGGTGGCCACCTTTTGAACGGTCACCATGCCGTTGCCGGGCGGGAGCTTGCACACTATTTCGTCCGGGGCCATCGTGGTCCCGGTGAGCATGTGCTCCACTCGTGACGGGGTGGGAGCAATCAGCGGAAAGCCATCTCCCCAGTCACGGTCCAGGAACTCTTCGTTGAAACGCTCGAGCGCGTCAAACTGGTCCTCGCCCGTGAACACCTCTCGCCTCGACTGGGCAGCCTGTATGGCTGCCTCCTCGATTGTTTCGCCCGTCACCTGCTTCGTCAGCAGTTCCATCAACTCCGGCACCACGGGCTCGGTCTGGCTATGTGCCTCGGCGGTGGTGATGTTGTTGTAGACCTTGGGCACCTCCACTCGAGGGATGGGGCCCATTCCAAAGGCGCGCGCGCTCGCATCGGCATCGTGCTGGAAGCCGTCCGAAAGAATGACGGCGGTCGGAACGCCTGCCTTCTCCAGTTCAACCATGTCGTAGACAAGCCACGACGTGCAGGACCCTCAGTCCGCGGTACAGCCTATTGCGACGTCTATCTCAGATATCGCCTTGTTGCGGATGGGGTCGGGGAAGGGCAGGGCGCCGGAATAGAACCTTACGTCCACGCTGGGCACGCGCTGCTTTATTAGCTCGCCCGCCCGCTTGAGCGCGTCGTCGCCGTGGGCCTTGCCGTTCCACATGAGGCCAATGACCTTGCCCTCCAGGCTCGACGGCCGCGGGGCGTAGGGAAATGCGCTGACCTCGCCCTGCTGCGGGGATACGGGATTGACTACTTCCAGTTGGTACATGCTCCACTCTCTCCGGACGCTTGAATCGTGTTGCGTAAATTTACACCAACCGCCCGCCCGTCAAGGGCCCTCATTCGTCATCCCTACCCCCAAACTCGTTCTCGCCGACCTCCAAACTCGTCTTCCCCGACTCCGATCGGGGACCCAGCGGAGCGCAGTTACCACCCTCGTCATGTCGTCCTCGAGCGAAGCGAAGGACCTCCCGCACACCGGCCAACCACCCCATAGGCGCCGTTCGCGAACGGCCTGTGGCACGGGCAACGCGGTTATCCCCACCAACCTGCCGCCCCTTACCCACATCCGGCATTCCCCCAAACCGTCTTCCCCGACCTCCGCACCCCGTCTTCCCCGACGAAGATCGGGGACCCAGGGGGCGCGGCTACCCCCCACCAACCCGCCACCCGATCACACACCCCTCTCCCGTCTTACCGGGGAAACCCGGTACCCACGGTGGGGCGCGGGACGGGCGCGGCTACCCCCACCAACCTGTGACACACCCACAACCCGACGCTGGCCTAACCCCCATGTAGGGGTACCTCTTGTGGGTACCCGCCGGGGCCGACGGGCGCGGCTACCCTCACCAACCTGCCATCCCATCACTACACACCCATTCACCGACCCCCCGTAGGGGCGGGTTTCAAACCCCATCCGTTCCAACTAATTGATATTGGGACCGTTCTACCCTTTGGGTAGGACACCTCCGAGTAGTAGAAGGACATGACTACTCAGAGGAGGAATGTCGAGAGATGTCCAGTACAGCCATAGCCGGTTCAGAGACGGTAGGGAACATTGAGAAGTTCATTCGGGAATGCCTGGAGGACATGGAGCCGGATCACGAAGTCCAGGGTGTCGGCAGGCCGCGCATCCTGCCTGCAATGGCTCTGTGGGCGGGACTGCTGGTCTGCGTCCTGAGAGGCTTTGGCAGCCAAATGTCGATCTGGCGTCTTATCTCGGAACGCCAGCTATGGTTCTTCCCGAGGTTCGAGGTTACGGATCAGGCGGTCTATAAGCGGCTCCATAGCGCGGGGACCAAACCGCTGGAGAAGCTCTTCGAGCAGATCAGCAGCGTGTTGGCGGAACGACTGAAGGGTGTGGTATCGGAGAAACTAGCGCCATTCGCCGGGGACGTTGTGTGCATAGACGAGAGCACACTGGACTCCGTGTCGAGAACCCTGCCGGCTCTGCGAAAGGTCCCTGAAGGCGACAGCCGTCTGCTCCCCGGCAAGCTGGCCGGGGTGTTTGATTTGAGAAGCCAGCAGTGGAGGACCGTCAGGTTTCAGCCGAACCCACGCCAGAACGAGAAGGTGCTGGCGCGAGATTTGGCGGCAGACCTGCCGGCGGGAACGCTGGTGTTGGCGGACCTGGGATACTTCGGATTCGCCTGGTTTGACTGGCTCACAGACAAAGGTTGCCACTGGCTGAGCAGGCTGAGAGCAAAGACCAGTTACGAGGTCGTCCACGTTTTCTATAAGCGGGGCGATGTCTTCGACGGCATCGTGTGGCTGGGAGCACACCGTGCTGACCGGGCCAAACACGCCGTCCGGCTGGTGACCTTCAAACAGGGCAAAACCGTTCGCCGCTACATCACCAACGTCCTGGATCCCCATACGTTCTCGATTACAAGCATGGCCGAGGTCTACGCTCGCAGGTGGGACATCGAGATGGCGCTCGCACTGGTCAAGCAGCACCTCAAGCTGCGTCTTCTGTGGTCTGCCAAGAGGGTGGTGATCCTGCAACAGATATGGGCGACGTTGATCATCTCGCAGGTCCTTCAATCGATGAGACTTGAGATAGCCCACAAGGCCGGAGTTAACCCGTTCGATGTGTCCATTGGTCTGCTGGTGCAGTATGCGCTCCAGTATGCCTATGAAGGCAGGGACCCAGTGAAGATCTTCGTGGAGCAGGGACGTAGACTGGGCTTCATCCGGCCATCCCGCAGAACGCACATCCACGCCCCCGGCGTACCGGCAGATGCCATCCTGCCGGCGCCACCAGGACTGGTGCTAGTCCGCACCCCAAGATATGCCAATCGCAAGTGTTTCAAACGTACCGCAAGCTCGGCGAAAGCGAATTAGTTGGAACGGATGGTTTCAAACCCGCCCTCGCCCGACATGCGTACCCACCCGCCAAAATCCATGCCACAAAACATTTGACAATGCACGAACAGGTGTTCTAATATCAATATCGAGTCGTGCATTACGACGCGTTCATCACAGCCATTCTGATCGAACAGCAACGGGAACAACTCCTGCAGCCATCGGGGGTAAAAGTTCCTCCCCCCGTGTTAAAGCCCGTTGCGGAACGAGAAAGTACATGCTCTCCTGGGAAGCAGACATGGGCTATGCGTGGATTCCAGTGCCCCACCGGCTGCAAAGCCGGCAAGGGTAACCGGAACGACTCGCACATAGTGCTGTCTACGTAGGTGTGCAGCCTAGAACCCCGACTATGACGACTCGGGGCCCGCAGGCTAAGTCTGAGAGAGATGCCTGGGGAGCTATCGGAAGTTCGCCCCAGAGATCAAGCCGAGGATCCGATAGCAAATGCGTCTTTCCCTCAGACGCCCATAAGCGCCCCACAAGCCGGGCGCGGCTGTTGAGCCGAAAACGTCTTCGGCCCCGGTTTCGACCGCCGACGCGTGAGCGAGCAAATTGCCGCCACTACCGTTGGTTGTTGGACTGTGCGGAGAAGACCGAGGAAACATACTTCCCAACAACGCCTCACGGTTCCGGCCGGGCGTGGGAAAGACAGCAGAGACACTGCAAAACGGGGCAACTCCGGGAAAACCCCCGGGGTTGCTTCAACGCGCCAAAAACCAAACCGTCGTGCCGCACCCCGATGCGGTACCCAGCCCCGTACTTGATACGAGGGCTCTCTCCGCTCACCCCACCGGCGTTCTCCCAACCCGTCGTGCCGGGGCAACCCGGTACCCACGGTGGGGCGGACGGGCAACCCGGCTACCCCACCAACCTGCCACCCCTTACCCACGTCCGGCATTCCCCCAAACCGTCTTCCCCGACTCCGATCGGGGACCCAGGGGGGCGCGGCTACCCCCACCAACCCGCTACACAACCACATGCGTAGGGGTGCCTCTTGTGGGCACCCGCCGGGGTGGACGGGCGGCGCGGCTACTTCCACCAACCCCCACCACTCACTCACAACCGGCGTTCTCCCAACCCTTCGTGCCGGGGCAGCCCGGTACCCACGGTGGGGCGCGGGACGGGCGCGGCTACTTCCGCCAACCCCCGTAGGGGCCGTTCGCGAACGGCCCTGGTGCCGTGCGCGGCTACCCCCACCAACCCCCACCACTCACAACCGGCATTCTCCCAACCCGTCGTACCGCACCCCGACGCGGTACCCATATGTCCCTCCCGTAGGGGAGGGTTTCAACAGCCTGTCTCAGAAGTCTCCCGGGCTAGCTTGCCTCCTCTCCTGGGGGAGAGGATTGAGGTGAGGGCGAAACGCCGGACAACCGAAATCGTCGTATCAAATGAAGGACATACGATTTCACGCTCTGACCTCACCCTAACCCTCTCCCGCGAACGGGAGAGTGGACATTTGAAACCCGCAGGGAGGTAGTTTATCGCGCTCTCCATATCCGGAAACGGACCGCGTGGAAACACTGACAAACAGGCTTGCGTTATAGAACGTCTGTTCTATGATTAGGGCCCGCAGCGGGAACTCTGTTCCCGGCACGCGGTCAAACGGCCGCCGTTTCGATGGCTGGGAGGCCTAAAAACCGCCTCTTCGAAACGGTCGGCCCATTGTCAGCGGGGATCGCTGTCTGAGCTTCCCCGACATGGAAGAGCGTCACGCGCCCGCGGAATGCGCATGGACGAGGCTATGTCCTATTCATATGCCCCCGGCAGATCGATCGCCTGTATACGTATACCCAGCTTCTGCTGGCAGGTAGAGGCGGCAAGACGCCCATCCCTCCGCGATCACGGGCCGGTACTGATCACCGGCGCCGCAACAGATCTGCCGGACAACGCTTCAGCTCCTGTGCGGCAGCGGCGCAGCCCCGGCAACCCATCAGAACGGATCGTCCTGGACCATTCGCCCAACCTGGACGGCGTGGCGCCCGGGATGCCGCTGAGCGAGGCCGTGTCCCGTCACAAGAGCGCCATACTGGTGGAGGCGGACCTTCCCAACTACATCTCCGTATTCGAGGACCTGCTCGAACGGCTCGAAGAGTTGGCGCCGGATGTGGAAGACGCCGGACCCGGCACCGCATACGTGGGCATCGGGGGACTGGAAGCGCTCTATGGGAACGACGCACAAATCGTGCGCGTCCTCGCAGCGGCTTTCGACGACTTCGACGCGCGCATCGGCGTGGGCGATAACAAGTGGCTGGCATACGTGGCAGCGTCCATCAGCCGGCCGGGCAGCGGCCGCAAGGTGACCGGCGATCCGGGAAGATTCCTGAGCCCCTTTCCGGTGGACATGCTGCCCGTACCGTATGCGGTGTTGAAGAAGTTGCGCTCGTTCGGCCTGAGGACGATGGGCGACGTGGCCAGCCTTTCGCAGGGACCGCTCGAAGCCCAGTTCGGCGCCGACGGCCGCACGATATGGCGGCTCGCCAACAGCCTGGACGACCGCCCACTGTTGCCGCGCAAGTCCGTCCCCACAGTGTCGGAGCGCCTTTCTTTCCCAGACGCCACGGTCAATCTGTCCACCATCATCCCCGGCATCGAAAGTCTGCTCACACGAGCTTTCAGCAGGCCGGTCATGGCCAATCGCTACGCCCGACGGGCCGATCTGCAGGCGCAGGTGTTTCGCCGTCCGCCGTGGAAACTGCATGTCGCCTTCCGGGAGCCGGTCGGCGCCAGGAACCACGCATTATTCGCCATAAAGGCAAAGCTGGACAACGTGGATATCCCGGGCCCGCTGGAGGACATGCGCCTCACCCTGTCTGAACTGAGTGGAGAAGCATGGCAACAGGAGTCCATGTGGAAAGAGGTCCAGCAGGCAGAACACCTCAGGCAGGCGGTGAGCCAGCTCCGGGCCCGTCTTGGCGTCCCGCCGCCCATCTACCAGGTGAGGGAGTTGGAGCCGTGGTCACGCATACCGGAGCGCAGACACGCCCTGGTGGAGTTGACACCGTGAAAAGCGCGCCTCGCCCCACCATCAAACCGCTCAACGCGCCGCGACCCATACAGGTCAGGACAACCGCGTACGGCTCTCCGGCCGCCGTGTGCGTCGAGGCCGCGGCCGTGGGCTTTGACCGCTCGAGGGCGAGACGCCGGACAAGGCGCGTTGAAGAGACGTGGCTGGCCGTGTCCCAGGTGGAAGACATCTGGAAGATCAATGACGAGTGGTGGCGAGGACCGGATGAGGAGATCGAACGGCTCTACTTCGCATTGACCCTCGAAAACGGCCAGCACGTCACCGTCTTCCATGACCTGAAACGCCGGACCTGGCGCCGCCAGGCCGACTGACGCGCCCGACTATGCCAATAGCAAGTGAGAACGACGCGGTCAGAATGCCGGAGGAAGAACTGGGCCGATTATCGAGTGCAGACGATTACCGACACGTGCGGGCTGGTGAGCCGTTGACGTTGGCAAGCGACAGGCCGTCTTTGAACTCTTCAAGTCGGCAACTAGACTCACAGACAGATCAAGGGCGACAGCCCGGAGGAAACACCATGGCTACGCGGTCGACGACTGAGAGGCTTCTAGAGGGAGGGCTCGGGTAATGGATCGATTTCCCATAGACATCGAGGTCGCTAACCCCGAACGCAGGGACTTCCGGCGGATAACGCCGATTGTAGACACAGGCGCCACTTATTCGATGCTTCCGTCTTCTCTGTTGCTGGAACTGGGGATCACGCCAGATGGCGACAAGACATTCACCCTGGCTGACGGCGTTGAGCGAAAGTATGAAATGGGTGAGGCGCGGTTCCGGTTCGACGGGAAGCTGGAACGGACAACGCCCGTGATATTCGGCCCGGACAGCATCTGCCTCCTGGGGGCCGTATCCCTTCAGGTATTGGGATTGATCCCCGACACGACCAACGAGCGACTGATACCAACCCCTGAACTGTACCTGGTCAGCATAACCTGACGCGTCGGACCTCTAGATCCGCCAGGCCGACTGACGCGCCCGCCTCTGTCAAACGCAAAGGCCCGTACGGACTTCCGGCAACGGCGTACGTCTCGTCCCGATCACGCACTCGCCCGTCCACGTCAATCGCAAGGGTCAGGATAAATAGTGAGAGGTGAGAACGGCGCTCCCGGGATGCCGGAGGAAGAACTGGACCACTTGCCCAGGGCCGGGGAGGTCTATAGCTCGCCGCGGCTGGACAAAAGGCCCCCGTGGAAGCGGCGCATCGCAGAGCAAAGCAGTCGCGGCGGCCCGTACTCCCCGGCAGGAGACGGGCAACAAGAAGGACCGACCGGCTACACCAGGCCCGATTGGGAAAGCCGAGTCTATGAAGGGTGGATAAGCGGCGGCCGCAGCCTTGTCCGCCATGCCGACGCGGCCGATTTCGATATCCGGGACCGCGAGACGGGCGACGGCGAAACTGCCATTCCGTACGCAGAGTTGCACTGCCACACCAACTACTCCTTCAAGGAAGGGGCGTCCGAGGGCTGGGACTTGCTCGTGCGCGCCCACAGCCTTGGCATCCACGCGCTCGCCATCACCGACCACGACAACCTGTGCGGCGCCATGGAGTTCTCGCAGTCGGCAAAAGCGGTCGGCATAAAGGCCATCATCGGCGCTGAGGCAACGCTGTCCACCCAAAGTTCCAGCGGTACGGGCGGTCATCACATAACGCTGCTCGCCCGGAATGCGACCGGTTACAGCAACCTCTGCCAACTCCTGACGAAGGCTCACATGGAGCCGGAGGAGCGCAACCAGCCGGCGCTGGACCCCGCGCACCTCTCACAACACGCCGAGGGGCTGATATGCCTGTCCGGCTGCCGAAAGGGCCAAATCTCGGAATTGCTGCTCGCAGGTGAGTACGAAGCGGCAAGGTCGCTCGCCGCGCAGTACGCGGGGTGGTTCGGAGAGGACAGCTACTTCCTGGAGTTGCAGCAAAACCTGGTCCGGGGGGACACCGCCCGCAACCGGCTGCTCGCCAGGCTAGGCCGCGATCTCGGCATCGGCCTCGCAGCCACCAATAACGTCCACTACCACGTACGGGAGCGTCACCGCCTGAACGATGCCCTTACGGCTATACAACACAACAAATCTCTGGAAGAGACCCACAGCGAGCGCCGGCCGAATGACCAGTTCTACATCAAGTCGCCAGCGGAGATGGCAGCCCTCTTCAGCGAATACCCGGAGGCCATTTCCAACACGACGGCCATCGCAGAACGATGCGAGTTCGACCTGGCAAACGACATCAAGAAGGTCTACAAATTCCCTGATTACGAGACGCCGGATGGCCACACCGCCGTGTCCTGGCTGCGCCACATCTGCCAGCAGACGGCACGCCGCAAGTACGATCCGGCCGATGAAGAGGTATGGAACAGGCTGCAGGCCCGGCTCGAAGAGGAACTCTCACTGATAGAGAGGTACAAGCTCGCCGGGTTTCTCCTGCAGTACCGCGACATCGTAGAGATAGCCCACGAGATCCAGGTCGAGTTGGGCATCGTCGACCCACACACCCGCCTCGACGACCAGCCGCCCGGGCGCGGGCGCGGCTCATCCGTCGCGCTCGTCGTCGGCTACCTGATCGGCCTGTCGCACATCGACCCGATCCAGTTCGGACTCGGCCTCGAACGTTTCATGCCGGACGCCCGCGAAGGCGAGGAGATACCCCTTCCTGACATCGACCTCGACTTTCCCCGAGAGATTCGTGAGGAACTGATCCTCCGCGTGCACAACCGCAAAGGGCCGGAGTTTGCCGTCCTCACGGGCATGATCTCCACCTACCGCGTGCGCGGGGCCATACGGGACCTGGGAAAAGCGCTGGGGTTGCCCCAGGAAGACCTGGACAAGCTGATCAAGAAGATGGACGGCCACGCCGGCATCCGGGAACTGGCCAATGAAATGGCGGCATTGCCGGAGTACCGGGACCGGGTCGACGCACCGCTCTGGAAGGACCTACTGGAACTGGCTAACCAGTTGAACCACTTCCCAAAGTATCTGGCGCAACACCCCGGCGGCATGGTCCTCAGCGCACAGCCGCTATCGCATTCGGTGCCCCTCCAGCGCAGCGCCATAGACGGGCGGTTCATATGCCAGTGGGAAAAGAACAGCGCGGAAGACGCAGGCTTCGTAAAGATAGATTTCCTGGCCCTCGGCGCGCTCTCTCAAATGACCGAGGCGCTCCGGTTGATACGACGACGTAAGGAAGAGGTGATCGACCTGTCGCGTATCGACTTCAACGACATGAGCGTCTACGCAGACATATGGGCAGCCGACACGATAGGCGTCTTTCAGATCGAGTCGGCCGCGCAGATGCAGACGGTCATACGCCTCAAGCCGCGCAACCTGGAAGAGATGGCCTGGGAGGTGGGCGCCGTCCGCCCCGGAGTGGGCGTCAACAACGGCGTATCCATGCTCATCCGGCGGCACCTGGGCCTCGAGCCGGTCGAGTACGACCACGAACTGGAAAAGCCGGCGCTGGAGCGCACGCTGGGCGTTCCGTTGTACCAGGACCAACTGGCGGAATTGGCGGTCCACGTGGCCGACATGTCGCCGATCGAGGGAGACCGCATGCGCCGCGCCTTCGCCCGCCGGGACAGCGAACGGCAGGTGCCGGAGTGGCATCGCCGCTTCATGGCCGGGGCTGCGAAGAAGGGCGTGCCCGTAGAAGCGGCGGAGAAGATATTCCGAAAGTTCCACGGCCTTTACCAGTTTCCGGAGGCCCACGCATACGCCTTCGGCGTAACCGCATACCAGATGTCCTGGATAAAGCACTATCACCCGCTTGAGTTCTTCGTGGGACTCTTCAACAACCAGCCCATGGGCTTCTACAACCTGGAAACCCTCAAGGAAGACGCCAGGCGACACGACATAGAAGTGCTTGGACCGGACGTGAACCTCAGCGGCGAGTTGGCGACCATCGAGGACAACGCGTTGCGCATCGGCCTGAAGCACGTCGCACGCGTACAGTCGGCAACGGTCGAAAAGGTCATGACGGCCCGCAGGGCGGATGGGCCGTTCCGGTCCCTGGCAGACTTCATGGCGCGCACCGGCTTGCAGGAGGAGCCGCTCGACAACCTTGCACGGGCAGGCGCGCTCGATCTCTTCGACTCGCATTACCGGCCGCGCAGGCGGCGCACAGACAAACAGGGCAGGGCGGTTGTGGAGGCCGGCAGGGAGTCGGACCGGCGTCTTCTCAGGTGGGAGACGGGCTTGCGTTACCGGCCCATCGGCAGGCAACTGGCGCTAGACATGCCCGTTGACCAGGACATGGTAGCTCTGCCGCAGGAGTCGAAATGGGAGCGCATGATGGGCGAGTACGGCGCAATGGGGATACACCCGGAAAGCCACGTCATGGCACACGTCCGGTCCATGCTGTCGCCCGACCTGGAGCGCAGCGACCGGCTGGCCCAACTTGCCGACGGCACAAAGGTCCTGGTGGCCGGCATCGTGATTAGACGTCAGCGCCCGTCGGGAAAGGCCACTTTCATCACGTTGGAGGACGAGTTCGGCCACTCGCCCCTCATCATCTACCCGGCGGTATACAAGCGCATACGGCTACGCACCACGGCGCCGCTGCTAGTGGCCAAAGGCGTCGTCTCGAAGCGTGAAGGCACCCTCAGCATCGTCGTGCAGGACATCAGGCCCTTCGAACACGAGGCGCCAGACCTGAAAACGAAGGACTGGGGTTAGTACCGTCCCAGGTAGAGGTCCAAACAACCGTCGTAGGGGTGGGTTTTAAACCCGTTCCGCGGCCGCGAAACCGCGCGGCTCACCCAGGACCCTGTTGAACAGGTTTTGACGGCACCTTAAACTGTGAATCACAGAAACTGTGAGAATGTGACATGAAGAACATCACCGTATCCGTAGACGAGGAGACACACCGGATAGCCCGAATCAGGGCCGCGCAACTCGACACGTCCGTGTCCGCCCTGGTGCGAGATTATTTGCGGGCGCTGGGGGAGAACGACTCGCCACAGGACGAGACAGAGGCAGATAACGGCCAACCGGAGGACGCGGCTTCGGATGCCGCGGTCCGGCTGCACGTAAAACGACTGTACGCAGAGGCACGGGCACGAGCCGAGGCATTGACAGGGCGCCCTGTCAGGAATAATCGGGAGCTTGTTGAAGTTCGCCGACGCTTGCTTGCGGAAGTGATTTCGGATTTCGACGCAAGGGGAATAGGCATAAAGATGCCCGGTATCGTGAATCGTGAAGAGATGTACGACCGGAGCAGGGCCCGGCTTGAGGCGAGTCTGGCGGCCGCCGAAGAGCGTGGTGACGTGCTTGAGTCGGAGCTTGCGGCCCTGAAGGCGCAAATTGAAAACGACGATTCACCCGGCATCGCGTTCGACCAACCGTCGCAGTCCCACTAGTGAGCTTGGCCTTGCGATTCGTTGACACAAACGTCCTGCTGTATGCCGCATGCGATACGCCAAGGGATACCGACAAGCGGCGTCGCGCGTTGGGTCTACTGAACGAACCTGATTTGGCGTTGTCGGTGCAAGTACTCCAGGAGTTCTATCACCAGGCGACCCGTCGCGGCCAGGAGGGGCGGTTGACCCCGGACCAGGCGATGACTTTTCTCGAGCGGTTTCGCCTCTTAGCAATCCAGGAAATGACACCTGCGATCTTCGATCACGCCGTAGCGATCAGCCAGCGGTTCCAATTGTCATACTGGGACGGCGCAATTCTTGCCGCCGCAAAATCACTCGGCTGCGACGCCGTGTACTCGGAAGACCTCAGTTCGGAGCAGGATTACGGCGGCATACGCGTGATCAATCCCTTCCGGGGGGAGTTCGCAGCGCAATAACCACCGACACCACCCGAAAAGGGCTTGACCGGAAATCCCGCGATCCAAGGCGAGTTTGAAACCCGCGCCTACGAAACCGACTGGCCGTACGAAACGGACAAAGACCCGAAAATCGGCGCCGCGATCGCCGGGCGCGCAAGAAAAATGGTGGAGACGGGGGAGAGTCGAACTCCCCGTCCAGAAAGGGTCTTGCTTCGACGTCTACGGGCGTAGCTGGAGGGATCGTTCTTACCGCTGCTGCTCCCTCCGGCAAAATTTCGCAACGGCCAGCCGACGGTCTTGGTTGCCGGGCATCGGCGTCACCGGCAAAGCGCCCCGGATTTTCGGCGCCTCATCCACTCCACCCGGGGTCAGGAATGGTGAGACGTCACTACTGTTTAAGCAGCGAGGGCGAGTTCTTGATCGCCAGTTATTTTTTTGCCGCCTGATTAACGAGGGTGGCGACACCTCGGCCCGCAGTCTGGCAACAATCCTCCCTGTCGAATCCACGCGTCCCCATTACTGTGCTCAATGATATCCCCACCCGACCTGTTGCGCCAAAGGCTGGCAATGGTGACGCTACAAAGGAATTCCAGAAAAGAATTCAGAGCCCCGATGTCAATTCGAGCGAAGCCGAGAATTCCGAGCCGCCGATCAACCGACGCGGCCTGGCACATTCGGCAAACTATCGAGCCACGGCGCATCGCTCTACAACACGCGGGTCCCGCGGCGCAGGTCGCAGATCCCTCGGCTTCGCTCGGGATGACACTTGAGACACCCGGGATGAAGGGTAGGGCGCTCGGTACTAAAGCCGGTCGGTCGGAATATCCCTGCCAATTAACGTTCAGGGAGTGACCGAAGGCGGGTTTGAAACCCGCCGCTACGACGTGAACTGGACGGGCTTTCGCCGTTTCACTCGCCGCGGCGGGCGGCTCTCGCCATCTCGCGTTCGGCGTCCCTGCGCCTGATCGTCTCGCGGCGGTCGTATTGGCGCTTGCCCCGGCCCAACCCGATCTCGATCTTCGCCAGGTGGTTCCGAATGTAGAGCCGCAACGGAACGATGGTCAATCGCTCGCGTTCCACCGATAGCCCAAAGCGCCGGATCTGGGATTTGTGCAACAGCAACTTGCGGGGCCGCGTGGTGTCCAGTTCAATCGAATAGTGGCTCGCCCCCTTGAAAGGAGCTACGTGCATGTTCAACAGCGTCATTTCGCCGTCGCGCACCTGGGCATAGGCTTCTCTGATGTTGACGCGGCCCTCACGGACCGACTTGATTTCGGCGCCGGTCAGGGCAATGCCGGCCTCGGTGGTTTCTAGGATCTCGTAGTCGTACCGGGCTCGCCTGTTGGTGGCGATCACGTTGGTGATTTCATCGCTCATGGCGCTTAAACCGGCCGGATTCAGCGATGTTCCGCGTGGGTTGTCTGGAATCCCAGTTGTTCGATTGCTGCAGTCATCTGCACGTCCTCGAAATCCGTGTCGCGCGCCGTAGCCGCATCCGGAAATTCGACCACAACGTCAGGTGTGATGCCTTCTTCTTCCAGTTGACGGCCGTACGGTGTGTACCAGCGACCGGTAACGAGGTACACGCCGCCGCCGTTGCTCAACTCTCGCAGCAGGTTCACGGTGCCTTTACCAAACGAAGTCGTGCCGATGATGACTGCGCGGCCATGGTCCTGAAGTGCGCCGGCCAGCACCTCAGAGCCGCTGGCGGAAAATTCGTCCACCAGCACGACGAGCGGGAGGTCCGGATATCTGGCATTTGGCTTTGCATGCCACTCTCGCCGTTCGTTCCGTCCGTTCAGTTCATACGTAACCAGGCCGCCGGAGAGGAAGTCGCTGGCAATATCGACGGTGGACGAGAGAAGGCCACCTGGGTTCTGCCGCAGGTCCATTACGACACCCTCGACACCTTGGTCCAACAAATCATCGATCGCCTCACGCAATTCCGTGTGTGTTTCCGCCGTAAAGGTGCTTATCTTGACGACCCCGAATTCAGTGTCTTCGAGCAGCCTGGAAGTCACGCTAGGTTGATCGATGGTCCCCCGGACGATAGTGATGTCCACGCCGTAAAGCTCTCCGACGTGGCGGACGGTGAGGATCACCGGCTCGCCTTCGGGGCCCCTGATCTTGTTGACCCCGTCGAGCACGCTCCAGCCTTCGGTGTCCTCGCCGTCGACGGCCAGGATCAGATCGCCGGCGCGTATTCCGGCCTTCTCGGCCGGTGTGTTTGGCAGAGGCGCCACGATAATCAGCCTCTTGCCGTCGGGAGACTGGGCGACCTGCGCGCCGATACCGCTGAATTTCCCATCAAAGCTCGATGACGAAAGCCTGAAAGTTTCCGGCGCAACGTAAGAGCTGTGGTTGTCTTCCAGGGCTTCGACCATGGCGTCGACTGCGGCTTCGGCCAGGACCGCAGGATCGACCTGGTCCTGGTCCACGTATTCATTGACGATGAAGTTATAGGCCTCCCAGATGATCTCGAGGCCATCGGGGACAACTTCGGGCCGCGGCGCGACCGGTACGGGTGTCGGCGTCGCAATGGTCCCGTCAGGCAGCACCGTCGCATCGGCAACGGTCGTTTGCGCTTCGGCATCGTCGGAGGGCGCCTGTTCGTCGAAGCCGTCGGGGTATCGAACGGACTCACCGGGCTGGCTGCAGGCGACCGCCGTCGTGGCGGCGAGCCCAAGTATTAAAAGCAGGAAAAAGGCTCGAGAGATCGGTTTCATGTCATCCGCACAACGGGATCGTGAAAGCTCAATGATACGTGTAAGGGGATACGATGCCGCGTTGGTTTGAGACTTACCCACATAACGCCGAACACCGGGCGGGGAAACGAGCCGCCGGCCATCGCCAGGCAAAAACGGCTGGCCCGAACTGGGATACCGTCAGGAGGCTCCAAAGGGCCAAAATACAACTTTCAGTACGAAACTACACCCAAAACTTTACATAACATATCTAGTGCGAAGTTATATGAGCGACGCTCCCTACCGCGCCGCCCAGAGGTTACGGTCCATCGCCAGGCTCGCGCCTTCCGGTCCGGTAAATGGCATCCAGCCCGATCCCTCGTTGGCCTCGTCCATTCCCCCGTAGTAAGCCCATCGCGCGCCGTCGTGCGTCTGCCTGTGCGCCGCTCCGGTTTCCAGGTCGAGCTCTATGACGCCGTTCTCGCATTCGATGAGCACGTATTCCGGTGTGTGATCCAAGACTTGCAGCGGCCTGTACTCGAACAGGTTGTCCTCGCCGACTTCAAACCGGTACCACGGTTCCATGTCGCCCGTCATCAGTCCGGCGCCGAGCGCGTCCTGATCGAGAATCAGGAAGGCGTCGGGTTCGCAAGTGAAGAAAGGTCGTCGGGGCAACTTTCCTTGTTCCAGTGGGTTCTCGGCTTCTGTCATCTGCATTGTGGTTCCATCCCGGGACACGCAATAAACGTCGAAATCTGAAGTGCCAGGAATGTGTCGGCGCCCCAACTAGAGCGCCGCAGCCGCTGGCAAGGGACCCACCGCCGCGGACAGTTCGTCGTCTATCGCCCGTCGCAGTTCGCTTATCCCCCAGCCTTCGAGGGCCGAAGTGAGCGCTACCCGGGTTACGGCCGTGCCGTCCTGCGCTGGAATCCTCGAATCAAAAGTATCGGGATCGTCGGTGACCAAGTCCAGCTTATTCAGTACCAGGACTCGGGGTTTATCTGCGAGTCCCATTTCGGCCAGGACCCCATCCACCACCTGCGCCTGCTCGGCCGCGTGCCTGTTGCTGACGTCCACGACGTGCAGCAGCAGGTCCGCCTGGTGCAATTCCTCCAAAGACGCCCGGAACGATGCCACGAGCACCGGCGGCAACTTATGGACGAAGCCCACCGTATCGCTCAGCGTCGCCGGTGCGCCGGACGGCAAATACAACTTGCGGATGGTGGTATCCAGCGTCGAAAACAACTGGTCCCTCGAAAGGACCTCACCGGTGACCAGCCGGTTGAATAAAGCGCTCTTTCCGGCGTTCGTGTATCCAACCAGCGAGACCAGCTTCGCAGCGCCAATCGCCCGTTTGCTGCGTTGCTGGGCCCGGTGACTCCTGACCCTGTCCAACTCACGCTTGATGCGGGACAACTTGCTGCGGACCAGCCGGCGGTCGGTCTCGATCTGCGTTTCGCCGGGCCCCCTCGTGCCGATGCCCCCGCCAAGCCTCTCGAGGTGGGACCATTGGCCGGCCAAACGAGGCAGCAGGTACTCAGTCTGGGCCAATTCGATCTGCAGCTGGCCCTCTTTAGTTCGGGCCCGCCGGGCAAATACGTCCAATATGAGCGCCGTCCGGTCTATGACCTTGGCTTCCAGCTTGTTTTCCAGCGCGCGCTGCTGCGTGGGCGTCAGTTCATCGTCGAATATCACCGTGTAAACGTGGTTCGAACGCAACTCTGGAATCAGTTGTTCCAGCTTGCCCTTGCCCAGATAGACCGGCGAGGGCTGCCTCAGGCGTTGCGTCATCCGGCCAACGACATTGGCTCCGGCCGCGTTCGCCAATTCGGCGAGTTCGTCCAGGGACTCGTCGACGTCCCACAGATCGTCGTTGCCCCTCACGGCGGCGCCAACCAGCATCGCCCGCTCGGCGTGCGGGCCGGTGGCGTATGTGTGTCGTTTCCGGCTCAAAATGCCTGCCTTGGCTTCACTATGCGGCTGGGGGTGCTGGGATCGACCAGCCTGAAAGTCTCCTCAGCCCCTCTTCCACTTTTTCATCCGGCGTCGTCAGCGACAGCCTTATGTACCCTTCGCCTGATGGCCCGTAACCCGTTCCGGGCGTCACCACCATGTCAAGCTCGTTGAGCAGCAACTCAGCGAACGCAGCCGACGTGTATCCCGCCGGGGTCGGCGCCCAGATGTACAGGCCCGCCCGCGGCATGTTCGGGTTGAGTCCAATGCTCTGCAGGCCGCTGACGAGCTTGTTCCGCCGCTGCCGGTAGATCTCGTTGTTCGATGCGATCCACTCCGAGGGAAGTTCAAGCGCCGCGATGCCCATTTCCTGTATTGCCTGCGAAAGCCCGGAATCCAGGTTCGACTTGACACGCATCAGCGCGTTGACCAACTCCGAATTGCCCACGGCCATGCCCACGCGCCAGCCGGTCATGTTGGCCGTCTTGGAGAGCGAGTGGAACTCCATGCTCATCTCGCGGGCGCCTTCGACCTGCAGAATGCTCGGCGCAACGTAATCATCGTACGTGACCTCCGTGTAGCAGGCATCGTGGAGCAGGTACAGGTCGAACTGGCGTGCGAAGTCCACCGCTTCCCGGAAGAAACTCACGGGCGCAACGGCCCCAGTCGGGTTATTTGGGTAGTTGAGCCAGATCACCTTGGCCCGTTTTGCGGCGTCCGACGGTATGTCCGCGAAATCTACGAGCCAGTTGTTTTTCTCGAACAGCGGAACATAATGCGACTCGCCGCCCGCAAACATGGTCCCGATCGAGTAGACCGGATAGGCCGGGTCCGGCACCAGGGCGACGTCTCCCGGGTCGATGAAGCACAACGCCGCGTGGCCGATGCCTTCCTTTGCGCCGATGAGGTTTATGGCTTCCGTTGCGGGGTCCAGTCCGATGCCAAAACGGCGTTTGTACCATTCCGCCACGGCTTCTCTGAACTCCGGAAGACCCTCCGACTCCGGGTACCGGTGGTTCGCCGGTGTATCCGAAGCAGACTTCAGGGCATCCAGCACCGGCTCAGGCGTCGGGATGTCCGGGTCGCCGATGCCAAAGTCGACCACGTCGATTCCCTGGGCCCGCTTCTCGGCGATTATTCGCGAAATGCCCACGAACAGGTAAGGCGGCAGTTGTTGAACGCGTTTTGCCAGTGTCATTCCGGTGTGTTTCTCCCTCAGATTGGCGCTCTTTACTAAAAGCCGGTTCTCAACAAATCGGCGCGGCGTCGGTAGTCCAGATGTTAGCGCGAAATGGCGTCAGTCCGGCCAAACGCCGGTGAATACCTCTGCCGCCGGTCCTTCGAGATACGCTTCGCCTTCGCCGGACCAGGCGATCTTCAGGACGCCGCCCGGGACGTGGACTGCCACCTCGTCGTCTACCAACCCATGCAGGTGGGATGCGACTGCAGCCGCCGTGCTCCCGGTGCCCGATGACAAGGTCTCCCCTGCCCCTCGTTCGAATATGCGCGCCCTTATGTTGTCTCGATCGATGATGTTGACGATCTCGAAATTGATGCGATTCGGGAAGTCTGCGTGATTCTCGACCGACGGCCCGATCTCGAGCAGCGGGAATTCGTCAACCGGCACGTCCACAAACGACACCGCGTGCGGGTTCCCGACCGACAGGCATGTGACCGGTAGCCGACGACCTGCGACTTCAATTATGTGATCGACCACCCGGTCCTCGCCCGGCGCCGCGTGGTCCGCCACCGGGATGTCGGCGGGCTCGAAGACCGGCTCGCCCATGGCAACGCGTGCCGAGACCATCTTTCCGTCGCGAATTTCTGGCCAGACCGTCCTGACGCCGCCGCCGGTCTCGACGATGAGGCCATCGCTGCCGGGCAAGGCGATCTCCCGGTCGATCACGAACTTTGCGAACAGGCGAATGCCGTTCCCGCTCATCTCGGCTTCCGAGCCGTCGGGATTGAAAACGCGCATCCTCACCTGGGCGCAGTCCGACGGTTGAACGAGAACGATGCCGTCCCCGCCAACACCGAAATTGAGCCTGCTCATCGCCAGACTAAGCGCGCCCCAGTCCCGTTCGATGCCCCGGCCGTCGATGGCGATGTAGTCATTTCCGGCGCCGTGTAGTTTGACGAATTCGATCATCCTCGTTCCTGTCGATCCCCGTTGCCTTGCGGCCGTTGTGTTCAGATTTGATGTTACGGCAGGCACGCCGCCGGGTGGCCTTCCATGCCGATTCGCGGCTGAGCATCGAGGCGTAGCCAGCGACCGGTCAAGTCCCTGGCCGTCGATGCCGCATCCTGACTGGCCTCGATCCAGGCGATTCGCGGATCGGCCGGCTTGAACCAGTTGTTCTGCCTCCTAACTAGCGCGCGGGTCGCCTTCTTCACGGCGGCCCTCATTTCGTCCAGTGTGATTTCCCCGCGAACGTGTCGGACCATGTCCCGGTAGCCGATCGCGGACATCCCGGGCGCATCGACTGTCACACCGCCCGCCAGCAACCCCTTCACTTCGTCGGGCCATCCCTGGGCAATCATGTCGTCGATCCGGTCGTCGATCCGCCCATATAGAGCCTGTCGGTCCAGCGTCAGACCGATTACCAGAGCGTCGTACGGAGGACCTTCGGTCGAAATCAGTCCGCCCGTGCCAGGCTCGCCCGCCCGAGCGCGCTCGATTGCTCTCATGACCCGGCGAGGGTTCCGCAGGTCTATTGTCCCGGCAGATTCCGGGTCCAACTCAACGAGTTGAGCGACGAGCGTGTCCAGGCCTTCATCCGCCAGGGTTTCTTCGAGGCCCCGGCGAAGCTCGGCATCCGGCCCAACTCGCGGCACGTCCCAACCTTCCAGCAGGCCCCATACATATTGCCCCGTGCCGCCAACAAGGACCGGCAACCTGCCGCGCGAGGTAACCGCTTCGATCAACCGCCTCGAATCGTCCAGGAAAGTGGCCAGGCTGTACGAATCACCAGGACCCAGAACGTCCACGAGGTGGTGAGGCACGCCGCGCCGTTCTTCCGGAGTCGGCTTAGCCGTGCCTACGTCGAGGCCGCGGTACAGGAGCCTCGAATCGGCGTTGATGATCTCCCCGTCAAAGTGATGGGCAATCTCTACGGCAAGGGCCGATTTGCCCGCGGCCGTGGGTCCAACAACCGCGACGAGTCTTTTCATCTGACGGCTAAACCCGCCGTTACTCGCACGATGGCCGAGAAATCGTCAGCCTTCAAACTCGCGCCGCCCACCAGCGCCCCGTCGATGTCCGGACGGTCGATGAAGGGTCCGGCGTTTTCGGCATTCACGCTGCCGCCGTAAAGCACGGGAATCTGGTCGGCGTACGTCTGCCCAGCTATATCCGACAGTTCGTCCCTGATGGCCCTGGCGATGGCCTGTGCGTCGCGCGGGGACGCTGCTTGCCCCGTGCCTATGGCCCACACGGGTTCGTAGGCGACCAACAGGCCCTCCCAGGCGGAGTACCCAGCGAGGCTATTGCGAATCTGGGTACGGCAGAATTGCTCCGCCTCGCCTGCGCGGCGCACGTCGAGCGACTCGCCCACGCACACGATCGGCTTCAGACCACCGGCAGCCGCAGCGACCGCCTTGGCGGCCACTTCCTCGTCCGTTTCGCCGTACAGCGAACGCCGCTCCGAGTGGCCCACTATGACGTGCGTGGCCAACCCGGCGAGCATTTCGACCGACGTTTCACCGGTGAATGCCCCGGACGCCTCGGCGCTGACGTTTTGTGCGCCGACCATCACGTCCGATCCCTCCACGGCCGATCTGACCGCCTGCAGGCTCACGAATGGCGGGCAGACTATCGTCGTAACGTCCGCCAACCCGGCCGTCCCGTCGACTACGCCGCGCGCCAACTCCACCGCAGACTGCGGCGTGGTGTTCATTTTCCAGTTGCCCGCTATCACGGGAGTGCGCATATTTCCGCCTCTTGGCCGGTTATCGGCCTTTTCGTTGTCGGTCCTGGCCGTCAGCCGCCCAGCGCCGCAACGCCGGGCAGTACTCGCCCTTCGAGAAACTCCAGTGAAGCTCCGCCGCCTGTCGAAACGTGGGTGATTTTCTCTTCCAGCCCAAGACGGGAGACTACTTCAGCCGTCGATCCTCCGCCCACGACCGAAACGGCCGCCGAATTGGACGATACCGCATCAGCCACGGCCCTAGTCCCATGGCTGAACTGCTCCCACTCCGCTACCCCCATAGGGCCGTTCCACAGGATGGTCCTTGCCCGCCCGATCTCCCTTGCGTACGCATCCGTCGTGGCAGGTCCAATATCCAGGACTAGACCGTTTTCGGCCACAGCGTCGGCGTTCACAACGGAAGCGGTCGCATTGGGGCTGAACTCACCGGCTACCGTTACATCCGTCGGCAGGCCGAGTTTATCCCCGTGTTCCCGCAGCAACATACCGGCGGTTTCCACTTCAGCCTCGTCCAGCGTCGCCGCGCCGCTTTGCATTCCCCCGGCCCGAAGAAATGCGGCGACCATTCCCCCACCGATGAGTACCCTGTCAACCCCGGCCAGCAGGTTCGAAATCACCCCGATCTTGTCCGCGACCTTGGCGCCGCCTATGAGCGCGATCGACGGCTTTTCGTGAGACCCCAGCACGCGGCCCAGCATCTCCAGTTCCTTTTCCATCAGTAACCCGGCGTAGGAAGGAAGGTGTTTCGTCACCCCCACCACGGATGCGTGCGCCCGGTGAGCAGCCCCGAACGCGTCGCTCACATAGATATCTGCCAGTGACGCAAGGCCCTCCGAAAAGCCGTCGTCATTCGACTCCTCGCCAGGATCGAATCGCAGGTTCTCCAGCATGCCGACCTGACCAGGTCCGAGGGATGATGCCATGTGCACGGCTTCGGGACTGACGGGCCCACCGCAATCGACGACTTCAGCGCCTAGAAGCTCGGCGAAGCGATGCCTCACAGGCGCCATTCGCAGTTCCGGCACCCGCTTGCCCTTCGGTCGGCCCAAATGCGAGCAGACTACGAGGGAGGCTCCCCTGGCGAGCAGGTTCTCAATAGTCGGCAGTGCCGCCAATATCCGCGAGTCGTCAATGATGGTCTGCGTGCCCGGGGCGAACGGCACGTTGAAGTCCACCCTCACGAGGCACCGCCTGCCGGCGGGTTCCAGGTCTGACAGGGTATTCCAGCCGTTACTCATTCGGACTGGACTAGGCGCACGACGGTACCAGCGCCCGGCCGGTCGTCTTCAAAAGTTCTCGCGATTGGTTGTCCAGGCCCGACCGATCGAGGCTCGCATCCGCTTCTTTGAGCAGGCGGTCGACTTGCGACTTCGTGAACTCGCGCCCGCCCGCGTCTTCACATAGCCGGGCTACTTCATCCAGCACGGACGGTTCCAGCACCCGTTGCATGTACATCTCGCCCAGGAGCCGCTTGGTCCTCGGGTCTGCCGTCTCCAGCGTGTGGACAACCGGCAGGTTCTTTTTCTTGGTGATCATCCGGCCCTGTTGGATCGTGTCCCGCTCCCCCGCCGGCCACAGGGTCAAATAGTCCTCCGCGAGTTGCCGGGCAGAGCCGATATTGGCCCCGTAATTGTCCAGGCCATCTGCCAGGTCCTTATCTTCGGAAACTGCCAGCGCGCCCAATCTTGCGGCGCACCCGAACAGCGCGCCAATCCGGTCGTCGACCATCCCCATGTAAGCGCTGACGTTCATAGACATGCGTTCCTGGTTGGCGATGTCGGCGTATTCGCCCTCGCATATCTTCACCGCCGCTTCGTCCAACGCCCTGATCGCAGCGGCAATCCGCCTGGGCCCAACGCCGTTTTCGCTCAGACCGAAAATCGCCAGCCTTGCCATGGCGTGCATGCCGTCGCCGGCGTTAATCGCCTGTGCCGGTCCCCAGTGCCACCACACAGACGGCCGCCCTGCCCGTTCGGTGTTGCCGTCTTCGATGTCGTTGTGGATCAGCCAGAAGCTGTTCATCATCTCGACGGAGACGGCGTGTTTGATAGCAGGCCGGTAGTCTCCGCCGGCAGCCAGGGCCGCAGCCAGGGTAAATCCGCCATGCAGCCGCGGCGGCGGGCCCAACGACGCCGCTTCCCCCTCCTCCCTGCCCCATCCCAGTTGGTACGACATCATGTCGTAGAGCGGCAAAGTCCTCGATTCGACGAATTCGCGCAGCGCGGCGTTCAGTTCGTCTTCGGCCTGACCGGTCAGGCCCCCGAATGCTCCATCGCCCATTGTGATCAACCAGCCATCCCGTTATGCATTGCAGAACGACGTGCCCCGCTCATCGAAGGTCACTTCCCAGCATTACCGTGGGCACGACCTGCTTCAAGTCTGCCAGCGAAATGGCCCCGTCGCGCAGAACCACGGGCGAATCGCCGCACAGATCGACGACCGTCGAAGCTGCCGCGTGGGTCCCGCAGTCGCCCGGAACGACGTAGTCGACGCGGTCACCCAGGTCATCGCCGACGGCCCCGCCGGTCTTGTGGGGCCCATTGCCAGAGATGTTCGCGCTGGTGCCCGTGATCGGACTGCCCAGTTTTCGTGCGATTTTCCTGGGGATCTCATGGTCTGGGACTCGCATGCCCACCGTCGCTCCGCCGGCGGTCACGCCACTTGCGACTTCGCCCAGTGCCGGCGCGACCAGCGTAAGCGCACCCGGCCAGAACGCCTCAGCGAGGCTCTTCAGTTCCGGCGGCGGGTCCTGGCAGACCTTTCCTACGTCCGCCGCATCCGCCAGCAACACGGGAAGTGGCGACGAAGGCGGCCTGCCCTTGGCATCGAGGACTCGTTCGACCGCGTGCTCATCGAAGACGTTCGCGCCGAGTCCATAGTAGGTGTCTGTGGGAAAAGCTACTATCCCCCCGCGCCTCAAGGCTGAGACGGCTATTTCGACGGGAGACATGTCGTAGCATTGGCCTGTGAGGCGGCGACTGCGAAGACCGCTGCCTGACACCAACACGCCCCGATTGACGGGGCGCGTTCCTCAGTTCAATTTAAGTTTGACGGAGTCTAGCACAACACCCAGGCGTCAAACGTCTTTGCGGACCATGACAAACCTCCCCGAAAAGCCCTCCACTCACCGAGTTTCTACGTCCGACGACATAGAACTCGGGACCTACCTCGAAATCGCCCAGGGCGACCGCGTCGCCGGACGGCAAATTCCCTCCGCCCCGGAGGCGGCGCGCACGCAGTGCATCGTCGTCGTCGACTTCGGGTCCCAGTACAGCCGGCTGATCGCGCGCCGCTTCAGGGAGTCCAACGTTTACTGCGAGATCGTCCCGCCGACGGCAGGCCCTGAGGTGCTCGACGAGCAGGACGTCCGCGGCATAGTGCTGTCCGGAGGCCCCGAAAGCGTCTACGAACCCGGCGCCCCGATGGCGCCGGGGTGGGTCTTCGAGTCAGGAGTACCCGTGCTCGGCATCTGCTACGGCATGCAACTCCTGGCGCATCAGCTTGGCGGAAAGGTTGCGGCCGGCGCCGCCCGCGAATACGGATTTGCCGTACTGCGCCGCGCCTATTCCGATTCCGACGACGGTCTGTTGGACGGCCTGGACGCGTCCGTGCCTGTCTGGATGAGCCACGGCGACCGGATCGACGAACTGCCCCCCGGTTTCCGTGTCTGGGCATCGTCGGAGAATTCGCCCATCGCCATCATGGGAAATGATCTCGGGATGTACGGCATCCAGTTCCATCCGGAAGTCGCCCACACGCCCCAGGGCGCTGAGATCATCCGGAATTTCGCTTACAAAGTGTGCGGCTGCGAGGGCACGTGGACTCCGGTCAATTTCGTGAACGACGCGATAGATCGCATCCAGACGCAGGTTGGCGATGGGCGTGTGATTTGTGCCCTCTCTGGCGGTGTCGACTCAGCGGTCGCAGCCGCCCTGATCAACCGGGCCATCGGCGACCGGTTGACGTGCATATTCGTGAACAACGGCCTGATGCGCCGCGCCGAGCCGGAGAGGGTCCAGGACCTGTTCTCCCGCAATCTCGGCCTCAAACTGGTCTACGCCAACGAGGGAGAGAGGTTCCTGTCGGCCCTCAAGGGTGTTACGGACCCCGAAATTAAGCGCAAGCGGATCGGCGAGGAATTCATTCGACTATTCGAGGAGAAGGCCAACGAGTTGGGAGAGGTGGACTTCCTTGCACAGGGAACGTTGTATCCGGACGTGATCGAGAGCAAAACGCCCGAGTCCACCGCCGCCCACAAGATAAAGACTCATCACAACGTGGGCGGCCTGCCTGAACGCATGAAGCTTCAACTGGTCGAGCCGTTGAGGTACATGTTCAAGGACGAGGTCAGATTGGCCGGGGCCGAACTGGGCCTATCGTCGGAGGTACTCAACCGGCAACCGTTCCCAGGCCCGGGTCTTGCCATACGGATCATGGGCGAGGTCACCCACGAGAAGTTGGAAGTGCTCAGGGCATGCGACTGGATCGTCATCGACGAAGTTAAAGGTGACCAACTCTATGAAGAACTTTGGCAGGCCTTCGCGGTACTGACCGAAACGCGCACCGTGGGGGTGATGGGCGACCAACGGACGTACCAGCACGTAGTGGCCATAAGAGCCGTGGCCAGCAGCGACGCCATGACTGCCGATTGGGCGAGGCTGCCGTACGAGACGCTGGCCCGCATCTCTTCCCGCATCGTCAATGAAGTCCCATCGGTCAACCGGGTCGTCTACGACATTACAAGCAAGCCGCCCGGGACCATCGAGTGGGAATAACACGGCTGGTGGGCGGTCACCGATGAAGATCCTCGTAGTCGGCTCAGGTGCCCGCGAACACGCTCTCGTATGGAAATTACGGCAAAGTAACACGTCAAACCAACTGTACGTGACGCCCGGAAATCCCGGCGCAGGCACACTGGCCGAAAGGTTCGATGTGCCTGACTCGGACATTCCCGGCGTCGTAGACCTGGCGCGGAATATCGACGCCGGTCTCGTAATAATTGGACCGGAGGCGCCGCTGGCGGCCGGCCTTGCCGACGAACTGGAACGGGCCGGAATCACCGCGTTCGGCCCCACCGCAGACGCGGCCCGGATCGAGTCGTCCAAGGACTGGGCAAAGGGCCTGATGCGCCGTCACGGCGTCCCTACCGCACGCGCGGAATCATTCAGTTCACCGGAAGAAGCGCTGAAACACGCGAAATCCCTCACTGACGGCACTTACGTGATCAAAGCGGACGGTCTCGCCGCCGGCAAAGGCGTCGTGGTTCCCGAGACATTCGAACTGGCGAGACAAGCTATAACCGGCTTTCTGGGTGACCAGCAATTCGGCTCCACCCTGTTGATCGAAGAACGGCTCTTCGGCACCGAGGTGAGCGTATTTGCGTTTGTCGACGGCGAAACGGTGTCCGCGGAGATAGCCGCCTGTGACTATAAGCGCGTCGGAGACGGCGACGTTGGACCCAACACGGGAGGGATGGGCGCGTACTCGCCGACGGAATTCTCTCAACCGGACCTCATTGCCCGGATTCGTCGTGAAATCCTGGAACCTACGGCTCGCGGCATGGCGGCCGAGGGCTGTCCCTATCGCGGCGTGCTCTACGCCGGTCTCATGGTCACTTCCGACGGCCCGAAGGTTATCGAGTTCAATTCCAGGTTCGGAGACCCAGAAACGCAGGTCATTCTCCCCCGGTTGACTACAGACCTCGCCACCGTCTGCCTTGCCACTGCAGAGGGGCGGCTTGCCGATGTTGAAGTCACCTGGGGCGGCCCACTCCACGTTTGCGTGGTCATGGCGTCGGGCGGATACCCCGAGAACTACGATACCGGCGTACCCATAACCGGCATCGACCAGCCCGAGTCCGCAGGCCTCATATTCCACGCCGGGACCGGAAACGGGCCTTCAGGCGACATCGTAACGGCGGGCGGCCGTGTGCTTTCCGCGGTCGGATCCGGCCAGACCATGCGAGAAGCCCGGGACCGGGCTTACGAGTTGGCCTCGCGCATCTCGTTCGAAGGCGCCCACTACCGGACCGACATCGCCGAACGCGCCGTCGCCGGGCCCAGTTGAGATCACGCCAGTGGCCCTCTCGTTAAGCGTCGATTTCGACGAGACGGCCGCCACCGCAAACGTGGCGCGCCTGCTGCTCGACCGGTTTACCAATGCCGGTGTCATGGAGGTCGAAAGGGCCCACAGAGATGGCGATAAAACCACGTTCCGCGAATACCAGGAGCAAGCATTTAACGCCGTGGACGCATCGGTGGCTGAGATGGCCGAATACGTAAAGCAGAACGCCTCGCTCAGGCCGGGATTCAGGGAACTCGTCGACGCCTGCAGCACATCCGGCCACGACCTCAAGGTGGTCTCGGCCGGCCTCGACTTCTACATCCAGGCGCTGCTGGACAGCAACGATCTGGGCCACATCCCCATCGTCGCCGTGTCTGCTCATGTAAAAGGCGCGCCCGGCGGGCCGTTTCGGTACGATTATCCAAGGAGCAGGGCCGATTGCGACCCCGCGTGGGGGGTATGCAAATGCGCGGCGCTCGATGACGCACGGGCAGCAGGAATGCAGACAGTTTTTGTTGGAGACGGCCCTAGAGGCGACGCCTGCGCCGCGGCGAGGGCGGATTTCGTGTTCGCCCGCGGGAGACTCCTCAGGTACTGCCGCCGGAACCGGATACCGGCAACGCCATTTGAGCATTTCGGTCCGGTGGTGGAATTCGTGAAGGCACACTCCCAGCGAGCACGGGATACCGGGACGCAGCCAGGATGATCGAGCGGTACTCCCTGCCCCAGATGAAGGCCGTGTGGTCCGAGGACCACATGTTCGAGCTGTGGCTGCGCATCGAAGTGGCGGCTTGCGAGGCGTGGACCGAACTCAGGGTGATACCACCCGAGGACATGGCCCTGATACGCGGCGCGCAATTCAGTCGCGCCTCATACGACCGCTGGTTCGAGGACACCAAGCACGACATCGTGTCGTTCACCCGCGCGGTTGGCGAATCGCTCGGCGAAGAACGCAGATGGGTCCACCACGGCCTCACGTCGAACGACGTTAAAGACACTGCGCTCAGCCTGCAGATGGTAGAAGCGCTCGGCATCATCCGGAACGGCGTCAAACGACTGATGGACGCGACGGCGGCCCGCGCCATCGAGCACAGGGACACGCCTTGCATGGGCCGGTCGCACGGCATCCACGCCGAACCGCTCAGTTTCGGGCTGAAACTTGCCCTCTGGTGGTCCGAACTGTCCCGGCACCTCGACCGAATTGACGAGACGAAGCGCCGCGTTGCCGTAGGCAAGTTGTCAGGGCCGGTCGGGACCTACGCCAGCGTGCCGCCCGAGATCGAGGCGCACGTGTGCGGCCGGTTGGGATTGACCCCGGCGCCGGTCTCGAACCAGGTCATCCAGCGTGACCGCCACGCCGAATTCGTCCAGACCCTGGCCCTGCTGGCCGCGACGATGGAAAAGATCGCCACCGAGATCAGGGCGCTCCAACGTACCGAGATCAGGGAGGTCGAGGAACCGTTCGGCGAGCCGGGATTCGTCTCCAAGGGCTCCTCATCCATGCCGCACAAGCGGAATCCCGAACTGTCAGAGCGCGTTTGCGGCCTGGCAAGGCTGGTGAGAGGCCACGCCGTCACGGGCCTCGAAAACGTTGCCCTCTGGCACGAACGCGACATCTCCCACTCCTCTGCCGAAAGAATGGTCCTGCCGGACTCGGCCCTGGCGGTCGACTACATGTTGCACCTGCTCGGGAACGTAGTCTCGGGAATGAACGTCTATCCCGACCGCATGAGGCGAAACATCGAACTCTCCCGCGGCTTGGTCTTCTCCCCTAGAGTCCTTCTTGCACTGGTAGAAGCCGGGATGGACCGGGACGAGGCCTACGAACTCGTACAGGCCCATTCTCTGGCCGCATCAGACAGAGATGCCGACTTCCGCGAACTCATTCGCGCAGACGCCAGGGTCACGTCGCGAATTACCGGGGACGAACTGGAGGACCTGTTCGACTACGCGTATTTCCTGCGCTTCACCGGCGAGATCTTCGAGCGTATCGGCCTCACAGAACGGTCACTTCAGCCAGTGGCGGAAGGAGTTTCCCTATGACGACCGCGATATTTGAAACCAAATTGCCCGAGCCTATCCACCGCGGCAAGGTGCGGGACACGTACGACCTCGGCGGCGGCCTCATGCTCATGGTCGCCACCGACAGGATCTCCGCGTTCGACGTGGTACTTCCAACCCCGGTGCCCGGCAAGGGCGCGGTCCTCAGCCAGATGTCGGCGTTCTGGTTCGAATTGACGCGGGACGCTGTCCCGAACCACATGATCGGAATGGCCTACGACGCAGATTCGTTGGGAGACCTGTCGGCGTTCCCAGCCATTCACGACCTCTCCCCTGCCCTTCGCAGCAGGTCAATGATCGTCAGGAGAGCGGAACGGATCGACATGGAGTGCGTCGTCAGGGGGTATATCACGGGAGCAGGCTGGACGGAGTACGAGGCCGAGGGGACCCTGAACGGAGCGCCGCTGCGGCCGGGAATCAGGGAAGCGGAGCGGTTCGATGAGCCCCTATTTACGCCGTCCACCAAGGCCGAGTCGGGCCACGATATCCCCTTGACCCGGTCAGAGGGCGAAAACCTCGTCGGGACGGACCTCTATGCCCGCCTCGAAGAATTGAGCCTCGAGGTATACCGGATTGGCCACCAGCGGGCTGAGGCCCGCGGCATGATCCTGGCGGACACCAAGTTGGAGTTCGGCTTCATAGATGGTGAGATCACCCTCATCGACGAACTCCTCACCCCTGATTCCAGCCGGTTCTGGGACGCCAATGACTGGAATCCCGGCAGTTCACCGCACGCGTTCGACAAGCAATACGTCCGCAACTGGCTGAATGAGACCGGATGGAACAAGGAACCGCCGGCCCCTGCACTGCCCAACGACGTAATTCGCGAAACTGGAAATCGATACAGAGAGGCGTTCAGGCGACTTACCGGCCGCGATGAAGTAGCCTAGAGTCTTATTGGCGCCGCGAACATAACCGAACTGCAGCGCCGTAGCGAACACACATGACAGAACGAACTGAACGAGTCGCAACCACACGCCCGGACAGCCGGCGCGGCATGACGAGGTCGCAAATCAGGGCCGAACGCCGGGCTCGCAGCCAGGGCAGGAAGCGCAGGCGGAGACGCCTCATTATCATCGGCGGTTCGGTCATCGCACTCATACTGATCGCCGCTCTGCTGGTCGGTCCCGGGCTTACCCCGCAACGTTCCGCGTCGGATGAACAGCCGCTCGGCCTGAATACCGGCGGCCACATTCAGATCGACGTGGACGACGGCCGCGAAGAGATCGAACCGGGTGGCGTCCGCGGCCCGTACTCCATCCTTCCGGCTACGTCAGGACCCCACTGGCGCACGTTGCCGCTGCCCGGACAAGACTCGGTTGCGCCATTCGGCTCCCCGGCCCGCTGGGGAGTCTACGACGAGTTCCTTCCGGACGAAGTTCTGGTGCAGAACTTGGAATACGGTGGCGTGGGATTCCATTACAACTGCCCGGACGGGTGCCCTGAGGACATCCAGGCCCTGCTGGATCTGGTCCCATCCAACCCGTCCCAGTACATCATGTCGCCCTACCCCGGCATGCCCTCGAAGTTCGCTATAACCGCCTGGCGACATCACTTGTACCTGGATGACGTCGACGCAGAGGCGATTCGTCTGTTCGTCGAGGAGTACCAGGACCGGGCGCCGGAGAGCGTCAAGGGCAACTCGTTCTAGCCGTCGTGTACGTCGCGCGCATCCACGTAACGCTCAAGCCCACGATCAACGATCCCCAGGGGATCACCATCGCCCGCGCCCTCGGCAGGCTGGGATTCGACTCGGTCGACGCGGTGCGCGCCGGGAAGTACTTCGAGATCACCGTGAACGAAGCGGATGAGTCGGCGGCGCGCGAGCAGGTCGGCGATATGTGCGAGAAGCTGCTCGCCAACCCCGTCATCGAACGATTCACGTTCGATCTCGACCCTGCCTAGCTCGACAGGGTCCCCTTCGTACTCGGCACCCCGCCCTGCAACCTCGGGTCCATCGCGCAGGCGGCCCGCAGCGCCCTCGCAAACGCCTTGAAAGAGGCCTCGATGACATGGTGCTCGTTCAGACCTGAAATGACGCGCAGGTTCAGGTTGAACCGCCCTTCGATAGCCATCGCCTCGAAGAAGTGCCTGGCGAGGTCGGTGGGAAACTCGCCCTGGTTGTTGTTGGAACCCATGTCGATGACCGCGTAGCCGCGGCCGCCCAGGTCCAGCGCAACCTGCGCCAGCGCCTCGTCGAGCGGCACAAGCACGCTGGCCATGCGGACTATGCCCCTGCGTTCGCCAAGCGCCTTGTCTATGGTCCGTCCCAGCACTATTGCCGTGTCCTCGGCGGTGTGGTGCGAACCCGTCACGACATCGCCGCTGGCTTGCACCGAGAGGTCGATCAGACCGTGGCGGGCGATCTGGGACAACATGTGGTTCATGAACCCCAGCGGGGACTCGATTTCGGCCTTTCCGGTCCCGTCCAGATCGATCCGGACTGAGATACTGCTCTCGCCGGTCTCACGCGTGATGGAGGCGACCCGCGCCGGGTATGCGTTCTGTTCTGCCAAGTCCTGGTCCTCTGTCAATTTCCGGGTAGTTCTCGGAGGGCCGCTATCACCCTGTCCGTCTGCTCCGGCGTTCCGGCGCTGATGCGGAGGCATTTTTCAAGCCCGGGATATGAAAACAGCCTCACGAAAATGCCGCGGCGGGCAAGGAATTCGTAAGCCTCGCGGGCCGTCAGGTTGTCGAACCGGCAGAGCAGGAAGTTGCCGTCCGACTGGTAGTAAGACACCCCGTCGATCTCGTCCAGGGCTTCTTCAAGCAGCCGCCGCTGCTCCACAAGCGTCCTGGCGCCAGCCAATACGCTGTCCGCGGCCTTCAACGCAGCAGTTGCGGCCGCCTCCGCGGCCACGTTGATATTGTAGGGCTGCTTGATGTCCATCAGGTGCCGAACCAGCGTTTCCGACCCGATGGCGTACCCGACCCGCAGACCGGCGATGCCGGCCCACTTCGAAAACGACCTGAGTATCACCAGGTTCGGGTAGCGCTCGGTGAGGTGCGCCAGTGTGGTCCCCGAAAACTCGTAGTAGGTCTCGTCGATGGCCACGATCAGACCGGTTTCCAACAGCGCTACCGCCTCGTCCTCGGACATAGAGTTGCCCGTGGGGTTGTTGGGCGACGCGATAAAGATGACCTTCGTCGTCGGCCCTAACGTCGATCTGATCGCGTCCAGGTCAATCGACCAATCGTCCATTCGCGGCAGCGAGACCACTTCGGCGTCGGCTATGCGGGCGCAGAACCCGTACATGCCGAACGTCGGCTCGCAGTCGATGACCTTGTCGCCCGGCTCTACGAAGAGCCTGAGCAGCAGGTCGATGATCTCATCGCCGCCCGCCCCCGCGATCAACCGTTCCACCGGCTGATTCGTGTATTCGGAAAGCGTCTTCCTCAATTCCCGCTGTTCCGGGTCCGGGTAGACGTGGAGCGGCAGATCGGAGAGGGCGTCCTCGACCACGGACGGCGCGCCGTACGGGTTTTCATTGGCGTTCAGCCGGATAACGTCCTCGGGCCTTATTCCCGCAGAGCGCGCCAATTCCTCCGATGGATCGACTCCGGAATAGGTCGCCACCTCTACGAGGTGCTTGCGCATCATTCGTGTGATGTCCGACATGATCAGTTAAGACTCCCCCAAGAGTGACAACTATTCCCCCACCAGCAGCTTCAACCTCAACTCCGCCGCCGCTGCGTGACCCTCCAGGCCCTCGATGCCGGCCAGGCGGGCCGCGGCCGGGCCAACTTCGAGAAGCGACCGCTCGCCAAGGTCAAGAAACGGCGTGATCCGAACGAAGTCCCTCACGCTGAGGGCCGATGCAAACCGGGCCGTTCCCCCCGTCGGCATGACGTGGCTTGGCCCGGCCACGTAGTCGCCCAGGACCTCTCCCGAGTGCTCGCCGATGAATATACCGCCCGCCGCCGTAACGGAACTGCGTAATTCCCGCGCCGATTCGACCAGCAGGCACAGGTGTTCAGGCGCAAACGCATTCGCCGCAGCGATAGCCTCTTCCGCCGTATCGACGATAACGGAAACGCCGTTTCCCCGTACCGCCAGACGGGCCGTTTCGGGCGTTTCCAGCGCGTCCAACTGCTTGTCTACTTCGGATTCGATGCGGTCGGCGGTTCCCTCACCGACCGTGACCAGTACCGGCATAGCGTGTATGTCGTGCTCCGCCTGGGCAATGAGGTCAGCCGCGGCCAGTTCGGGGCTACCGCTCGAGTCGGCCGCTACCAGCGTCTCCGTCGGCCCGTAGACGCCGTCTATGCCAACGTCCCCGTACACCACCCGTTTGGCCGCAGTAACCCACACGTTACCCGGGCCGCAGATCTTGTCGACCGTCTGCACGGTCTCTGTCCCGTAAGCCATCGCGGCTATGGCCTGCGCTCCGCCGATCTTGTAGACCCGGTCAACACCGGCAAGTGCAGCGGCGGCCAAAACGTGAACGTTCGGCAACTCGTCGCCCGGCGCCGGGGTGCACAACACCACCTCTCGCACGCCGGCCACGCGCGCCGGCACAGCCGTCATCAGGACGGTCGACGCCAACGGCGCCCTGCCGGCCGGAACGTATACGCCGACCGAGTCGATAGGCGTGACGATTTCGCCAAATTCGCCCGAATCGTCGCACCAGCCCTGCGGCGCGGCCGACTGCTGGAAGGCCCGGACCCTATCAAGGGCAAACTCCAGTGCGGCCCGGTCCTCGCTTGAAATCAGGGATGTAGCTGTCTGGACTGTCTCCTGCGAGACCTCGATGAACCCGAGCGGGACCCCGTCTAAGTGTTCGGAAATGCGTTTGACCGCCCGGTCGCCGTCCAGCCGTACTTCCCGTATGACCCGGGACGCAAACTCCGCCGGCTCCAGAGGAACGTCGAACAGCCCGTTCCCGTCGGACAACTGGTCTACGCGGGAACTTGACCGGACCTGTTCGAAGTACTCGACCGCGGCTTCCAGGCCCACGACCCGTTTCATCGGGGGCCGCTTTCAGGCGCGTCGGCCCCGAAATAGGGCTCAAGACTGGACATCAGCCGCTCGAACGAGTCGCAGCGCGCCCGGAAAACATACGAAGCCTCGTTGACGGTAATGCCGCTTCCGCCCATGCCGCGGAAGTGGTCGACGGCGGGAAGCAGTTCGCCCTTCCCCACGACAACCTGCACGTTGAACCACTTGCGGCCGTCGTCCGAATAGACATCTGAGACGGTGGGGCCTTGGATTCCGGCGAGCTCTCTCTCCGACATCACCAGCGCGGCCACGTCCTCGGCCGATTCACCCTGGATATTCGCCGAAATCCTCTGGTACTTCCGCGCCCGAATGGACGCCTCAACCCGCTCCAACATGGCGCGCATCATGTCCAACCGCGCCGGGTCTGCAGCCAGCAACCGGCCGTTGCCGACCAGCGCCGCCTGCGACTCGATCACCGTACCGTCCAGCAACGGCCTCAACCGGTTTTCGCGGAGCGTTACGCCGGTTGCTGAGATATCGGCAATCATGTCCGCGTAACCCATGATTGGGGCGGCTTCCAGCCCTCCGGATGCGTGGACCAGGGAAAAATAGTTGATTCCCCGCCGGTTGAGGAACCGCTTTACGAGGCGCGGGTACTTGGTGGCCACGCGCAGTTCCCTGCCCCTGTTCTTGAACTCAAGAGCAAGGTCGGCGAGGTCGTAGACGTTGGTAACGTCAACCCACGCGTCGGGGACGGCGAGCACAAGGCTTGCAGAGCCGAAACCCAGGTCGTCCAGGATAAGCAGCGTGTCACCGCTCTCTCGCCGCGCCTCCCGATACCGGTCAAGCCCGACTATGCCGATATCGGCGCTCTCACCGTCTATTTCAGACGTTATGTCGGACTGCCGTTGGTACAGCACCTCGAGGCCCGGCAATGCCGGTACCGTGGCCGTGTAGCGCCGCGAGCTGGCCCGGGATACCCGTAGACCGCAACTCGCCATGAACTGCGTGGCACCTTCGAACAACGCTCCTTCTGAAGGCAGGGCAAGTCGGAGGTTCATGACAGGTCTTGCCCACCCAAAGTCCCGTCCGCGTTGACCGCCACGATGCGCGAACAGCCCGCAGATTCCCCCCACTTGCGGAGCGTCGGTAAATCGGCTGGGACTTCGAAACTCAGCACGGCTTTCGAGCCACTAGCCCGTATCTCAGCCGCATACCGGGCCGCGGCCGCGCCGGCGTCAGGCCCATTTGGCGCCACGAAGACTCCCTCGCGGCGGGATTCGACCGTGGGAATCACGGCCGAAAGGGCGTCCACGTTGTACGCGAATCCCAGTGACGGGACGTCTACATCCGAACCCAGCGCACGCGTCAGGCCGTCGTATCGGCCCCCGCCTCCGACCGTTTGACCGCCGGCCGTAACGTCGAAAACCATGCCCGTGTAATAAGCGATATCGCGAGTCAGACCCAGGTCAACCTGCAGATCGGCCTCCGCGACCCCCTCCGCCGACGCACTCTCCACGACCTTGCTGATTCCCAGCAGAGCATATGCGTCCTGCCCGGCGGATTTGAGGACTGCTTCCGCCCTCTCGTATACATCGTTGGGACGTCCTTTAAGCTCAGCAAGCGCCGCCAGCAATTCGAGCGCTTCCTCGAATCGTTCGGGATCATCAGCCTGGGTCAGCTTCCTGGCCAGTCGCTCGGCGATCTCCTCCCTCGTACGGGAGCCGCCGGTGAATGAATTGTCCGGGTTCGAGGTCTCCCCCAATACCGCTGAGACGAGCGTCAGGGCCTCATCCTGCCCGTTCGTTGACATCCTGCGCCTCATTTGTGCTGCCGCCTCGTTCAACAGGCCTATACGAACGCTTTCGTCCCTAACTGCCTCTACCCCGTCTGCGCCGTGGGCAAGTCTTCCGACTCTGTTGACGAGGAACAGGTTCACGCGCCCCGACAGCCTGAAGGGCTTCAGCACGGCCCACATCAGGCCCACGTGGCCAATGGCGACGGCGGGATCGGGCGCTCCGGCAACTGACAGGCCTTCCATCGCCATCGCGATGATCTCGCCGTCTGCGGCCGCCGATCGCGGCCCGACGATCTCGGCGCCGCACTGCCAGAACTGGCCGCTGTCGGGCCGTCCTCCGTCCTCTTCCGCCGGATACCTGAAAACCGGCCCCGCGTACTGGAATCGAGCGGGCAAAGCGTCCATGCGGCCAATTGCGGCAAGCCGCAAGACCTGCGCGGTGAATTCCGGCCTGAGGCTTACGTCGTAGCCACCCGGTTCCTTGAAGCTGTAAAGCCGGGATGAAAGGTCGCCGCCGGACTTGCGGATGAACAACTCCGTCTCTTCCAGGAGCGGCGTATCGACCGGCTCGTAGCCGCGGCGCGCAAACAGGCCGGTCAGGCCTCGGATGAGGCTGTCCCGCCGCCGCAGTTCGGCGGCGTCTATGTCGGCCATGTTGATCCGGCCAAGCGGTCTGAGGTCCATTTTCGGATCTTCCAGTAGTGCGCCGCGCCGTCAAAGAGAACGCCGCGGCAAATCAAAACCAGTTCAATTGTATTCCGCTATCGGGCCGCGCACCCGGTTACCGGCATCCTCGCATATCGATTGCCACCCGGTTTTGACCAGGCTTTCACAGTGGTGAATAATCCGAGACCCATGGAAACAGCGGACTCAGACCCGGATACTCCCGCCGCGGCGGGGCAGCCCGTGGGGGTGGTCACGGACTCGGCGAGCGCCATACCGCCGGAGATGGCGGCAGAGCACGGCATTGCTATTGCGCCGATGGAAGTAACTATCGACGGCCGCACCCACGTCGAAGGACCATCGGTCAACCTCAGGACGTTCTACAGGGACCTGCTTACGGCCGACAAACTACCCACCACGTCGGCGCCCAAACCCCAGGCGTGGCTCGATGCGATTGGGAAAGCAGCCAATAACGCGGACTCTGTCCTGTGCGTCACGCTGTCTTCCAACCTGAGCGCAGCCTATGACGCTGCCCGAGTCGCAAAGGACCTCGCCCAGAAGGAACTGCCAGGCAAGACCGTTCGGGTGTTCGATTCCGAGAGCGCAGCAGGTTCCCAGGCCCTCATCACCCTGGCGGCAGCGCGCGCGGCGGCGCGCGGGGACTCGCTCGACGGCGTGGAATCCGCGGCCGAGCAGGTCAGATCGCGGGTACGTCTAGTGGCGTTCCTCGAAACACTGAAATTCATCCACAAGGGCGGGCGCGTGCCCCGTATCGCCTTCTGGGCCACCCAGTTACTCGACATCAAGCCTGTCCTCGAGTTCTCAAGGGGACGCGTCGACATCGTCGCAAGGCCCCGCTCGAGGAGACGGGCGTTCGACAGGCTGATGCGGTCGGTCCGCGCCGACCTTGCAGGGAAACGCGCCCACGTGAACGTGATGCATGCCGACGCGGCCGAAGAGGCGGCGCTGATAGTTGCCAATCTCGGCAGCGAGTTTGACTGCCGGGAACTGTTCTTGACGCAATTTCACCCGTTCATGGGCGCACACACCGGCCCCGGCCTGGTGGCGGTCGCGTACTGGGCTGAGTAGCCGGGACGGTGATCTAACCGCTTCTTTCGAATCCCCAGACGCCCGCGGCGGTCCTGCCCATCACCCACTCCCTGTCGTTGCCGTCAGAAAACGCCGGGTGGTCCATCACGCCGGTAAGGGTGTTCGCATAGCCTTCCCTGCCTGCGCTAGGTGGGAAATCGCTGCCCCACATCATGCGCCGCACGCCAAACGCCTCTTTGGCCATTTCGAACAGCGGGGGCACGTCATCGAAGTGGAATTCAGGGTCGAGCCGCGGGGGCCGCGGGCAGATTTCGCCCAGGCCTGGGACCTTCAGGAACGCATTGGGGCGTTCCGCGCACTCCAGCGCCCGTTCGTAGTCCGTGTACGGCGGACTCGTAATACCCACTCCCGCAAGGTGCTCGATGACCACCGTGGTGTCGGAGCACGAGTCCAGGACGCGCTTGAAGTCATCCGAACAGAAGTCCGCCGCCGAACCTATTGACGACACCGCGATCCCCAGTTCCCCGGCCTTCTTCCATAGCGCGAGAGGATCGCGGCCGGCCACGCGGGCCGACGGCGCGAGCCTCACGCCCTTGGCGCCATGATCGGCCAGGCGCGTCAGGGTACCCATAGGGTCCGGGTCTTCCGGATCGACCAGCACTACGACCTTGAACCTGCCGGGATGCGCCGCCGCGCACTCGAACAGGTAGTCGTTGTCGAAGGTCCCACCGTGCTGGATTAGCACCGCGCCGTCTACGCCGTTCCGGTCCATCTGGAACAGGAGGGTCTCGATCGGCTCGAACCAGTTCCGCCCCGCGTGGCAGTGCGTGTCAATGATCTGCATGGTTCTGACCTTCGGCGCTAACCGAGTTGGACCTTGCCGTCCGGCGCAACTCTATTGACTGCGCCCGGGCCTGCGAACGCTCCGGCCGTGATCGCAACCCTGAGTTTTTCGCCCGCTGCGAACGTGCGCGCTGATCCGTTCTCCTGGGCCTGTTCCAGCCCGCCGTTGTGCATGCTCGTGCAGGGCTCCAGGCCCACGTTGTAGCAACGGCCGTACCACGGGTAGCCCCAGCCGCCGCCCAGGTTCCGCCAGAACCACAGGTACTGGAAAACTTCGGCGGGGTACGAAACGGCCCAACCGATGTTGGTCTCCTCGTTCAGCACCGCATACCAGCCTTCATCCATGCCGGTCATGTAGGCCATGTCCAGAGTCCGGTCTTCCTTCGGCGGCATTCTTGAGAAGTCGAGTTGCGATCCATCGGCCTTGTCGGCCATCGGCCAGTCCGTAACCGCTGCGTCCTTGAGTACCGAGGAGTCCGCGGTCGGCACGGGGTGATTGATGATCTTGCAGTCCGGGACGTACAGCCGGCACCTGTCCGAAAGAAACGGCGGTCCGATGGCGATGTGCTCGAGCCAGACGCAGTCCACCGGTTCTTCACCCTCATTCGTCACCGTCTCGTCGAGGTAGAGCATCGAACTGCCCGCCTTGACGGTCAGCGTCTTCTCGGCGCTGAACGGCATCCTCACGCCCTTGCCGTAAAACCGCACGCTGACCGACTCCGGCGAGTCCTCCACGATGACCGCATCCCACGGCAACGTGTTCAACTCGCCGTGCAGGCCCATCTCGGCGCCGTACACTTCATCTGGATAGCCGCCATGCGGGACCGCCGTCTGCCAGCCACCCTCGTACACGTCCAACCACGGTGCTACCGGCCAACCGGACTGGGGCGTAAACAGGCTCGGATCACGCACCCCCCATGGCGAACGCCACATGAAGTCTGTATCCGTGGGCTTGTGAACAAAGCTGTATATGTCGGCCCCTTTGTCGGCGAGCACGACCACCCTGATCAATTCGTTTTCAAGGATGACGGTCTTGAGTCCCCTGTAGGTCCACGCGTCCGACACCCGGCAGCCGCTAGTTCGTTCGTCGTCGTAATGCATGAGTGTCCTGCCTGGTCCCTTGGATGAATTTCGTAGATTTGCCGTTTAACTTAGCTGTAATCTCAGTTGGAATGACGTTTTCACTCGGTCGGCTGAACGACTATCCTGAACACGTCCTTGCCGGGCGCGATCATCCTGCCAAAGCCATCTTCGAGCGCCCGTTCGAGCGGGATCACGGACGATACGAGCGGCGCCGTGTTGATCTTGCCGCGCGCGATGAGGTCGACCGTCAGTTTCATGTCCCATGGCGACGAGGCCACAGACCCGATCACGGTCTTCTCCACTCCGACTATGCTGTTGAAGTCGATGCGCGGCGTCGCTGAGTAGATGCCTACCAGGACTATAGTCCCGCCCCGCCTGCACCACTCTATAGCCTGCACCGGCGTGTTTTCCGCGCCGGCGGTCTCCACCACAATGTCCGGGCCAATACCGTCAGTCAGTTCCAGCAACGCTTCGGACACGTCGGTTGAGCCCGCGTCGATCGTAATCACGCCTGGCGAGAGTTCCCTGGCCTTGTCGAGGCTCTGCTGGCGCAGGTCCACGGCTATTACCCTCGCCCCGGTTGCGGCGAAGGCCTGCAAGGTCATCAGTCCGACCGTCCCGCACCCCACGACACACACTGTGTCGCCCGGCTTGACGCCCGAGCGCCTGGCGGCGTGGACGCCAACCATCGCAGGCTCGGTCAATGGGGCGGCTTCGTCCGGAACGGAATCGGGCAGCCGAACGATCATGTCGGCGGGCCACGTCATGTACTCAGCCAGGCCGCCGTCCGCCGACAGACCGGCGACGGCCATGTTCGGGCATACCGCCTGCTGCGAACGCGTGCACCAGAAGCAGTCGCCGCACGTTCGAACGTTGTTCACCACCACGCGCTCGCCAGGAGTCCAGCCGGATACGCCCTGCCCTACGCTGTCGATCACCCCACTGATCTCGTGGCCCATTACGAGGGGCGCAGAACGCCCGGATAGCGGGTTCGGCGACCCGTCCTGGACCCACAACGGCCCATACTGCCACTCCTCGATGTCGGTCGCGCAGATACTCGTGTACCTGCACCTGACGCGCACCTCTCCCGGCCCAGGTGAAGGCTCGGGGATGTCCTCCAGCCGGAGGTCCTTGTTCCCGTGGTAGCGAAGAGCCAGCATTTTTCCTCCGATCATTCGAATGAAACAGCCCTTGGCGCGGCATTCTTGCACGCCTGCCAACACCGGGCAACAATGCCGGTTCGCCTGCGACTGCCGTCAACTTGGCGGAGTGCTAGGATTTGCCGGTCACACGGCATAACTGAGGATCCCCCAAACATGAAAACCGGACCCATCATCACGAGCGTCGAATTCACTGCATACGAGCATGTCGCGGAGAACCTGGGCAAGGACTACAACACGTTCAACCTCGTCTACGTGCCGGATGGCAAGTTGAAGCAGACCGGCGGGATCGTCCAGATAAAGACTGATGCGGGCCTGACCGGCGAATATCCGATCCACGGTGGCCCAACCCGCGAGCAAATCGCCATGTGTGCCAATTACCTGGTCGGAAAGGACGTAACCGGCCGCGAGAAGATCTACAACGACCTTAAACGCGGCCTGCGCCACTACGACATGACCGGCGTCGGCGTCATCGACATCTGCCTCTGGGACATCGCGGGCAAGATGTACAACGAGCCGCTGTATCGCCTGCTCGGCGGCACCCGCAAAGCGTTGCCGGCGTACGCCTCTACCCTGCACGGCGACGAAAACGGCGGGCTCGGCACCCCCGAGCAGTTCGCCGAATTTGCCGTTCAGTGCAAGGAGATGGGCTACCCCGCGTTCAAGATCCACGGATGGGGTCGGGCTGCCGAGAACATCCAGCGGGAGATCGACAACGTGCTCGCCGTCCGTGAGGCGGTCGGCGGCGACATGGCGCTGATGATCGACCCGGCGTGCGAGATCGAGAACTTCGGGCAGGCCCTTGCGGTCGGACGTGCCTGCGACGAGGCCGACTTCTTCTGGTACGAAGACCCTTTCAAGGACGGCGGCGTCTCCACATACGCGCACCGCAAGCTTCGCCAGATGCTCAAGACGCCGATCCTGCAGACGGAGCACATCCGCCTGCTGGAACAGCACGTCAACTTCCTGCTCGAGGAGGCCACTGACTACGTCAGGGCCGGCGCGCACGAGGACGGCGGCATCACCGGCGCATTGAAGATCGCCCACGCTTCCGAAGGATTCGGCCTCGACGTCGAACTCCACGGCCCCGGTCCGGTCCACCGCCACGTGATGTCGTCCATTCGCAACACAAACTACTACGAACTGGGACTCATCCACCCCAACGTCAAGTCGACACGGGACCCCGTATACGCCGATTACAACGACGACCTCGACGGGATCGACAGCGATGGCAACGTCTACGCACCTGAGGGCCCTGGTATAGGAGTTTCGATCGACTGGGACTGGGTCAAAGCCCACCAGACCGGCCACGTGGTCATGGCCGAAGCATGACCATCCACCATCCCTAATCGTTAAAAAATTGGCTGTCCGCCACTTCACCGTAGCGAGACAACTACTTCCGCACCCTTAACCTGTTGCCCTATCTGTTCAAAGTTGGTGAGAGCCAATGTCGACCAGTCTGGGTCACAACTATGCGCGTAGTGGCTGTTCGCGAACGGCCCTGTTATTAGACGCTATTCGTCCCACAGAAACTGAATGTTTACGATCCTGTTGCCGCGAAGCCATAAAATTGCGGGTAAAGTAATCTAGCTCGGTGCACCTGTCCCCTACCGTTTCATGGAGGTGAAGCCATATGCCTTACTCAGCGGACATCAGTCGCAACAACCCCGGGTGCTTCCTGTTTCTGATTGACCAGTCAGGCTCCATGGCGGGCGCTCTGGGCGGACAGCCGGGCCAGAGAAAGATGGATGGGGCGGCCGACGCTGTAAACCGCATTCTCGATGCCATCTCACAACGCTGCTCTCAGGGCATGGATGTCCGGGACTACTTCCATATCGGGCTGATTACGTACGGGACCGACGGAGGGGGACGCTCAGAACTGCGTTCAGTCCTGCCCGGCACCTCCCTGGAACAGCCGTTCCTGAAAGTCAGCGAGGTGGTTGACGTTGCGGAGGTGGAGGAGAGGCAGGTAAAGGAGCCGGACGGCGCCGGTGGAGTGGTGGAGGTTGATCGAAAGTTCCCGGTGTGGCTCCGCGCTGAAGCTGGCTACGGGACTCCTATGTGCGAAGCGTTAACCGCCGCATCGAAGGCTATCGAGGACTGGACGGCCCAAAACCCTGACTCTTATCCCCCTATGGTCATAAGCGTCACCGACGGCGATGCCACCGACGGTAATCCCGAGCCCGTGGCGCAGGGGATCAAGGCCTTGAAAACCAATGACGGCAATACGTTGGTCTACAACGCACATCTCTCTGAGATGTCCGCCGTCCCGGTGCAATACCCTGCCGACGAAGACGACCTGCCCCCCGACGAATACGCGGTGAGGATGTTCCGCATGTCTTCGGAGTTTCCGGAGCCCGTCAGGGCACTGGCCGCCGAGTTGGGATTGCCGGTGACCGAGGGGTCCCGAGGGTACGTGTTCAACGCCGACATGGTGGCCCTGGTGCAATTCCTGGACATTGGCACGCGCGCAGCCTCCGACCTGCGCTGACGAGAATGTGAAAGCGGTCCTTGGACCTCCAAGAAGATTCTGGCTGCCCAAGGCGGGCAACCGTCTTGACGAATACGAAGACGCCTTCCGCACTTCTTACTTCGGACCAACATGCGCGTCTGGCGGCAGATCGGCTCGGATAGCCGTCTCGGACGGGGCCAGCGAGTCCGCCTTCGCCAGGGAATGGGCCAGGATCTTGACCGACTCATTCGTTGCGTGTCCTCCCGACCTCCGCAGTCTGACCGAAGATTCCCTGCAAAGCTGGCTGGCGAAACCGCAGGAGGAATGGCGCGCCGACGTACCCTGGGACAGTATTCCCTGGCACGGAGAAGCAAAGGCGCGGGCAGGAGCCTTCGCCACCCTGTTGGGCCTGACAATCGGGGCCGTGCCGGATGATCCCGGGCGGCTCTCATGGCAGGCTGTAGCCGTAGGCGACAGTTGTCTTTTCGTAGTTCGCGAAGATCAGCTTTGGCTATCGTTCCCTCTTGAAGACGCGGCCCAGTTCGACAACCTTCCCGCGCTCGTTTGCAGCAACCCGTCCAACGCCGAAGGTCTATGGGAAGGGGTCCGCCAACAACGTGGCGAGTGCGAGCCGGGGGACTTGTTCATCCTGGCGACCGACGCACTGGCCAGTTGGTTTCTGGCCGGCAGCGCCGCCGGGGAGAAGCCTTGGGAATCGGTTTTGGCATTGGACCCGTCGGGTTGGAGGAACTGGGTAGGAGAACGGCGGCTTGGAGGCCTGATGCGGAACGATGACATTGCATTGGTCATGATCGAAGTCGTCGAAACTCAGGGGTGCGAGGAGTAGATGCCGTGCCCTGGCCAGGGATAACGGACTTTAGCGAGGCGATCCAGAATCCCCGGCTGTGCTTCAAGGGCACGGAACTTGAATCGGGCGCAGCGGAGACCAATCCTCGCGGGATGCCGCTCGTTTATGCCGGGGCATTTGCCTGCGTCTATCCGCTGACCATTGGAGGTCAGACGATCGCGGTCCGGTGCTTTACCCACGAGGTAAAAGACCAGCAGACGCGGTACAACCAGCTGAGCGAATACCTGATCGCCGTGCTTCCGCCTGCTTTCGTGCACTTCGAATACGTTGAACGCGGTATCAGCGTCAAGGGCGCGTGGTATCCCATCGTAAAGATGGACTGGGTCGAAGGTGAGACCCTGAATAAATTCGTCGGCGCAAGGGTCGACGACACCGATGCGCTCCGTCGATTAGCCGCCCAGTGGCGAGGGGGCACCTCCGCTAATCTTCGCGGTTTGCGAATCGCCCACAACGACCTGCAACACGGCAACGTGCTCGTCCAGCCCGACGGCAGTATCCGTCTTGTGGACTATGACGGCGTGTTCCTGCCCCAATTCCGAGGGCAGCTTAGCCAGGAGCTGGGACACAAGAATTACCAGCACCCACAAAGGTCCCCGGAAGATTACGACGATCGAGTGGACAATTTCCCTGTGTTGGTGATCTATCTCAGCTTGCTAGCAATCGCCGCAGAACCCGAACTGTGGTCATTCAACAACGACGACAACCTGATATTTACCGGCAATGACTACGCCGATCCGGAAGGTTCCGACCTTTTCAAGCGGCTCAAGACTTCACCCGACCCGGCGGTGACAAAACTGGCGGAACGTCTTGCAGGATACTGCGCGGCGCCCATCGGTCAGGTTCCGGACCTCGAGACCGCGCTCCAGGGCCTTCCAGCCAGTACTGTGCGGCCGGCTACCCCGGCTCGGTCATCGGCCCCAACCGGTTCTGCTACCGCGGCTCCTTCAAGACCACCTGCCGCGGCTCCAAGCCGATACAGGCAGGCGCTCGAGGTCAAGAGCGCCCCTACGGCGAGATCCATTCCCAAGGCACCGCCCGTGGCCCAACCACCTTCCCGGTCCGACTGGTCGCGGAGAGCGGACCTGTGGCCCAGGCTGATGATTGGCGGATTCGGCATCATGTTCGCAGGCTGGTTGATACAGACGGAAGCAGTCTCGTTCCTGGTAAATCTCGTTTTGCTTGTCGGCGGGATTATCCTGGTCCTCTTTTTCCTTGGTACGAAGAATCCGACTTTCCTGGTGGCCGGCGCAATTTTCCTCGTCATCCGGTTCACAAACCTCTACGACCTCCTTGTAGGTGCCGTCTGGACCTGGATTTTTATCGCGGGTGTAGTTGGGGTCGCCGTCGCGGGAACGGTTGGCGCGATGAGAACGAAAAGGGTCGCCGGGAGGTCAGCCATCGCCATAACGATTCTGGCGGCAGCCATAGGGGCGTTCGTGATTGTGACCAACTACGAAGTTCCAGCGCACCTAGGGGACCTGTTTGGCGCGAATTCGGCAGCATCGCCGGCGTACGGGCACGAGCCGCGAACCTCTCTGTACCAGTAAGTACGAAGGGCCTGCCTATGCCCCGGGACGCGGCAGCGCGCTGTTCAATTGGTCCTTGTGGTCACGGCTCCATGACTGCCCAGCGAACAAGGGAACGCGCGGCAGACAAGTGACCCTCAAGGATTGGTCCCTGCAAAGTAATTCACAGCAATACCCAACAGGAAGACGGCGATCCCAGCTCCGAACACAAACGTCCCCGCGTCCTCTGGGCCCACCGTGGAAACGACGATGGCCAACAACAATAAGGCAACCGCAAATTTGTTCACCCAACCGTGGCCCAACTTGCCCCAGCCGAGTTTATCGCTCCAACCAAGCAGGACTTCCCGGCGGCGAGGTCCTCCAAATGCGATTACCAGCAGTCCGCACAACAAGCACAAAGAGCCGATGGACGCAACTATTGAGAACGCCGGAAATGAGTCTGACGATCTGGGTATTCGCGGCAGAATGTCGTACAGAAGCGCTGCCGGAATGGTGGCTGAGGCAATCACCAGGACCCCGAGTGCGGAAAGTCCAAGACCCGCCCTGTCCACCGGTCCCAGTTTGTCGGTTGGTTCCGGCTTGGGGGTTAGACCCAGCAGCCCAAGGGACAGGCGCACGCTCGCTATGCAGGCCGCGCATGCTACTGTCGCCCAACCGAGGAATCGCAGTAAATCCGGTCCTGCGCTAGGTTTGCCCGGAGACAGATACTCCCGGTCTTCTGGTGCTCCCAGCAACTCCAACACGCTTGAGACCAATTCGTAGAAGACCGCGCCAAGAACGCCGCTGGTCAGGATCATCAGCACGCCGATCGACGCGACCACCAGGCCCACCTTGTAGGTCAGTCCCAGGTCCCTGAGAAAGGCCCACTCAGGGAGAGGTGGCGTACTGTTGGGGTTCACAGCGGTTGCGTCGCTTTTTCTGCAGAAAACTTGCGGTCCATGTACGGACGCCAGCTAGCACATTGCGCAATGCCTATTTGCGGTCCCCGCTGCGGTCTTTGCCACCGGGTCGGGTCGGTGACGCCGTCGACTGGTGGTCGCGCGCTGCGTCCTTCCGGTAGAACCTCCCATAAACCAGGAGGCCTATCCCGGCCCAGAATAGAATGACGCCAACCATTACGAAGCCAAAAGTGGTGTCGAACATAATCTGCAAGACCACCATTGGCACGACCAGCATCAGTCCAACGGCTACCGCGGCCACACCCCACCTGTCCGGCCAACCCCAATGGGCGGTCCTTGCCATGTACCTTGTGACAATGTCACGCAGCTTGCTTTGAACGGTCGCCCGGCGCCGAGCGTCGCCAAGTAGAAACGTCGAAATTCCAACCAAGAAAATCACACCGCCGAGCGCCCTGATACTAATGCCGAGACCACCAAAGTGAGACTCCAGGGTCAGTCCCAGCGCAACCACCACGATCCCGATCAATGTGGCGGCCAGCGCAAGCCGGTCGTTCGGTTTGAGGTCACTCACGGACGCGGGCATTTTGGGGGCGTCTCTTCGTTTGGGTGAAGACATCTCTACCTCCCTTCTCGCATCCGGCAGACCTGTGACCCAGTTGGTGGAAGGCTATCGGAACAGCATTACGGCTTCAACCTGATTTTCCTAAGGCTGCGTTGACACCTCGCCATGCGTGGTTAACTTGACGTCGATAACCGTAAGCGAGTCCGCTTCGTAGGCGAGTCAAATGAGTCGGTAAATCCAGCGTTTTCGTTGCGATGAGGCCCGCAGCAATTTGAAATAGAATCCGGCCATGGTTTTCCTGCAGGCAATGCTTGACGAACTTGGCAAGTGGGCACAACGGGCATTGGCCGCAATACAGGCGTACATCACGTGGTTCGAACGAACGAATCGTGGGAGGATGAGGCAGGTCCTGCTGCAGCACTTCTTGACGTTGCTGCTCGGTATCCTGGTCGGCTACCAGTGCTCAAGACTCGGCGGATAGGGACGCCCCAAGACCCCCGCATGCCCTCCGGGGCTCGGTAAGCGAGCGGAGCGCACATCGTAACGGGCCGCCACCCGGGAATCGCCGCGCAACTTGCCGCAGGCAGCGAACCTACCCGCCGATAAACTTGATCGCGCCGTCCGGGGATATCGACTCAACGCCCGACGTCGACTCGTAGGCGACCGCCACCATCTCCGCCGTCCGGGTCTCCCCTGCTTCCATCGTAAACGAGGTCTTTTCGTCACTGGGCGGCATGGGATGACCGCTGGGCAGGCTCGAAAACGGCTCCAGGCCCACGTTGTACGTGCGCTTGTACCACGGGTAGCCGCCGCGCCCGCCGAACACCTGCCAGTACCAGATGTACTCGAAAATCGACTTCGGAAACGCGAACCCGAATCCCACTCCCCTGTCTGGATCGGTTACGGCGTACCAGCCGTCGGTAAGTTCGTGAAACAACGCGATGTCTTCGATCCGTGCGCCCTTGGGCGGAAACTCCCGGAGATCGACCGCCTCGCCGTTAGGCCCCGGGCCCATCGGCCACTCTCCCCTGCCCTCACCTGCCAGGCGGCTGCCCGGCATCGAGCCGTCGCCAAGGCTGTAGACCGAACCGCCGGGCAGGTCCAGCCTGCATCCCGCGTTCAGGAACGGCTCGCCCAGCGCGATGTGCTGCCCCCAGACGCACTCAGTCGGCTCCTCGGCAAGGTTGGTCACAGACTCGCTGACCTTCAGCGCCGCCGATCCCTGCTCCAGCGTGAGCGTCTTCTCGATCCAGTACGGCGTCCGGTAAGACTGCACCCAGAACTTCGCGCTCACCTGCTCCGGCGTGTCGGTGACGACCTGGCAGTCCCAAGGCATCAACGCAGACTCGTTGTGTTGCCCAATCTCAGCGCCCATGTACTCGCCAGGGTAACCGCCCGTCGGCGCGATCGTCTGCCATCCGCCCTCGTACATGTCGTGCCAGACGCCCTCTCCCCATCCGGATGACGGGATGAACAACGAAGGGTCCCGCACGCCCCACGGCGTTCTCCACATGAAGTCCGTATCGCTGGGCTTGTGGACAAACTCGAAGATATCGGCGCCCTTGTCGGTCAGCACGGTCACACGGAGGAGTTCGTTCTCCATGATCACGGCCTTCAGCCCTCTGTAGGTCCAGGAATCGGATATCCGGCAACCGCTTGTACGTTCGTCCTGGTAATGCAACTGCAACGCTCCCAACTACTTAAAACGTGGGTCCGGCGGAAGTATACCGAAGGCCGCCAACTCGCTCAGACGCCGGGGTGTGATTACATCAATGCCGGCCGGGAATTTGCCCCCTCCGCCCAATTGACCGACGTGATTCATTCCATTCCATGACCGTTGCAGCAATAGTCCTTGTCCTCATCTCGGCCGTTGCCCATGCGTCATGGAATCTGCTGGCCAAACGCGCCACCAGGCCGGAGGTGTTCACATGGTGGATGACCGCAGCCGGCAGCACGGTCTTCCTGCCGGTCGCCGTCTACTACTTCATCACTGAGCCCCCCAGTCCGGCCGGATGGGTGTTCATCGCCGCCACCGTGGCCCTCCACACCGGCTACTTCTTCACGTTGGGCCGTGCTTACAAGCACTCCGACCTGTCGTTGGTCTACCCGGTCGCCAGGGGCCTAGGCATCGCCCTGATCCCCGTCCTTGGCATCGCGGCTCTTGGTGAGCACATGAGTTGGCCGGCAGCCGTTGGCGCCGCGTTCATCGTGGGAGGCGTCCTGTCCGTGGGCATCAGCGGCGGCCCTCCGGGCGGGTTAAGTCGGATGTTTCGAGGGGCCCTGAACGACGTCGGAGCGCGGTACGCGGTCGCCACCGGGCTGATAATCGCCGGTTACTCGATCATCGACAAGCAGGGCGTGCAGCACGTCCCGCCGCTCCTCTACATGTGGTGCCTGTCGATCGGCGGAGGACTGGGCATGCTCGCCCTGATCTGGAGGAGCTACAAGACAGTCGACTTTTCAGCAGAATTTCGCGTCCACTGGAAGGAAATCGTATTGGGCGGCGTGTTGCAGTTCGCC
>CBDCPN010000003.1:0-78839 GCA_965220275.1 Dehalococcoidia bacterium
TGAAGCGCCCGCTCTAACCACTGAGCTACATCGCCGCGTGGCCTGGCAGCGCGCCAGGTGGTTATTCCGAATGGTAGCCACGCTGCGCGAACCGGTCAATTCGTTTCGTACGCGCTGTACACCCCAGAAACGCGTGCGCGCGTTGCGTGAGCGAACGGGACAAATAGTCAGGTGCGTCAGTTATGGCGCGCGGTAGTCGCCGCTCTTGCCGCCGGACTTGCGCGTAAGCCTGATGTCGCCCACGACCATGGCGCGATCGGCCGACTTGCACATGTCGTAGATAGTGAGGGCAGCGATGGTTACACCGGTCAGGGCCTCCATCTCCACGCCGGTCTTGGCGCGCGTCCGCGCCGTGCAGGCGATTCCCAGGCCGCTGCCGTCTACGAGCGGTTCGATTTCGATGTTTACCTGGGTCAGCGGCAGCGGGTGGCAAAGAGGGATCAGGTTTGATGTCTGCTTCGCCCCCATTACGCCGGCGACACGCGCAATAGCGATGACATCACCCTTTTCGAAGCCGCCGTCTTCTATCAACTGCAGCGTTTCGGGGTTCATTGAGACGTTGCCCCTGGCCTCGGCGACCCGTTCCGTGTCGGGTTTCGCACCGACGTCGACCATGCGGGCCTTTCCGGCGCTGTCCAGGTGCGACAGCCCGGCGTTCACGTCGTTCTTCCTGTCGGGGCCAGGGCGCTTGCTCCTTCGGCCGCTTGAACCCCGCTGCGCCCGAGCCTCGTCTCGGGCCAGTTGGTCCGCCATTTCGTTTTGAGGATGGCCGGAGTGGCCCCGCACCCATTCCCAGGTGACCTTTCGGGTAGCCACGGCGTCGTCGAGTTGGTCCCAGAGGTCGTTGTTTACCTTGCGTTTCCAACCGCGGGTCATTGTCTTTATGACGTATTCGCTGTCGGAGCAAACGTTAACCTGTGAACCCGGCGGGGCAGCTTCGATTCCTCTGAGGGCGGCCGTGATCTCCATGCGGTTGTTGGTAGTCTTGGGCTCCCCACCGACGAGTTGGTCCTGTCTGCCGTCCCGGATTACGATCGCGGCCCAGCCTCCGGGCCCCGGGTTACCAATGCACGCCCCGTCCGTGTAGACGTTGAACACTTTGCTGGAAGAAGCCACGCGTTCGGTTTCCGCTATCCGCCTATCTGGAACATTTCGATCTTGCGACGGGGAAGAGTTACGTTTCCTTCGAAATCAGTGTTGTCGGCGCGTTCCTCGGAATACCGGTCTGTCCGCCGTTCCCACACTCCTGCGATTATCTGTAGCAGTTCTTCGTCGCTTGCGCCGTTCCGCATGGGCGTCTTCAGGTCCTTGCCGCCGGACGCGAACAGGCAGGTCACAAAGCGTCCGTCCGTGGAAAGCCTGCCGCGCGTGCAATCCCCGCAGAACGGCACGGACACCGAGGCGATGACGCCGATTTCACCGGCGCCATATGAGTAGCGATACCGATTGGCCACCTCACCCGGGTAGTTCGAAGGGACGGGTTCGAGAGGGAACTCGGCGTTTATGCGGCCGATGATCTCGCTGGCCGTCACGACCTGATTCAGGTTCCATCCGTTGCGATTGCCGACGTCCATGAACTCGATGAAGCGCACGATGTGGCCGGTCCCCTTGAAACGGCGGGCGAGGCCGACGACGTCACCTTCGTTGACGCCGCGTTGCACGACGCAGTTGATCTTTATGGGCCTGAGACCGGCGCGATCTGCGGCGTCGATTCCCTCCAGAACGCGTTCGGGACCATAGTTCCGGCCGGCCATCTTCTTGAACGTGTCGGGGTCCAGGCTGTCCAGGCTGACTGTGACCCGGTGTAGACCGGCGTCTTTCAATGACTGGGCCATCTTTGCAAGGAGGAAGCCGTTCGTCGTAAGAGTGAGGTCCTCAACCGTTTCTATGGCCGCAAGCCGTTCGACGAGGTTCGGTAGTTTGGCCCTCACCAGGGGCTCCCCGCCGGTGATGCGCAGCTTACTGGCGCCCAGTTGCCCGAATAACCTCGAGAGGCGCTCTATCTCCTCGAACGTCAGGATTTCCGGCCGCGGGAGAAACTCGTATCGTTCCCCGTAGATCTCGGACGGCATGCAGTACGGGCACCGGAAATTGCACCGGTCGGTGACTGAAATCCGGATGTCTCGCAGTCGCCGGCCGAACCGGTCTTCGATGGACGCGCCGGGAGATTGACGCGTGATGGATGGGGTGGTGGTCATCGTAAGTTCGACTGTGCCAAGCGTAGATCGAGACGCCTTTCGTCTGAGTCTAACCCCGATGGCGGCGCGCGACCAATTACTTGAAGGTCGCGAGAAACTTGGACATCGCAATCGCCGCCTTGCCGCGGTGGCTTACCGCGTTTTTCTCCTCCCCCGTCAATTGGGCCATCGTCATCGCGCGGTTGGGTAGCCAGAAGATCGGATCGTACCCAAATCCATTCTGGCCCAGCGGCTCGTGGCAAATTGCGCCTTCGACGCTTCCGTTCGTGGTCTCTAGTATTTTGCCGTTTGGCGGCGCCGCCAGGGCCAGGACGGCGCGAAACCTGGCCGTCCTTTGCCATCCCGGGACTCCTGACATGTTGGACAAGAGCAATTCAACCCGGTCATCGTCGCTCATGCCCGGTCCGCCGTAGCGCGCTGACAAAACGCCGGGGTCGCCGCCCAGGGCGTCCACCTCCAGTCCGGAGTCGTCCGCCAACGTCAGGACGGCGGCCATGCGGCAGTAAGCGGAAGCCTTGAGTTGGGCGTTTTCCTCGAAGCTCGAGCCCGTTTCCGGCACATCTATTTGAATGTCGAAATCGTTAAGGTCAGCGAGTCTGAATGGCAAATCAGCAAAGAGATTGCGAAACTCTCTGGTTTTTCCGGTATTTCGGGTTGCTATGAGCAGTGTTTTCACGTCACCATCCTCCAGGCCGGCCGGGGAAGACCGGGCCTTTCTTTTGCCTGTAACAGGCCGCCGGGGCCATTGCGCGGCATAATGGGCAATGCTATGCTCAGCGCGTTTGTTACAAATAGCACAATCGGCGTCGAGAGCGCCGGGCGGGCCGACTAAAATTGAAGCAAACGGACCGCCGTCCCGCCGCTTTCCCGGACGGACTCACAGCCAGCTTTGATGTCCCTCATTCGTAGTGTGACCGGACGCCCGGGCGCTGCACTATTTCCACTTTTCCTGGTTGCTTTAGTAGCGATTCTGGCTGCCTGTACGCCTTCTCACGATCAGTCTACCTTCGACGCCGCAGGCCCAATCGCCAGGACGCAGGCCGACCTGTTCATCTTCATCTTCTGGATGGCAGTCGCCGTTTTCATCCTGGTCGAAGGGGCGCTGCTCTACTCCGTATTCCGCTACAGGTGGCGGCGCAATCGCGAAGACAAGATACCGACGCAGGTCCACGGAAACACCCGGCTTGAAATCACCTGGACCATTCTCCCCGCGTTCGTCCTGCTGGCCATCGCCGTGCCTACGGTCAAGGCAATCTACGATCACGCGGAGCCACCCACGGACCGGGGCGAGCCGCTGGAGATTGTCGCCATCGGCCACCAGTGGTGGTTCGAGTTCCGGTACCCGAGCCTGGAGATCGTAACCGCCAACGAGTTGCACATTCCGACAGACCGGCCGATCGTGGTGACGCTGCAGTCGCAGGACGTGATCCACAGTTTCTGGATCCCCAAGTTGGCGGGAAAGCTGGACATGGTCCCGCTGAACGACAACAAATTCTGGTTCCTGGCAGAACGGACCGGCATGTTCTATGGGCAGTGCGCCGAATTCTGCGGCGTGGCCCATGCCCACATGCGTTTCCGAGTATTCGCTTCGCCGGAGGAGGATTTCAAGGAGTGGGTCACCGCAATGCGGACTCCCCCCGATGCGCCGGAGCCGGAGAGCCCCGCGGCCCTGGGTAGGACCACGTTCCTCGCCAACTGCAGCATGTGCCACACGATCGACTCTTACCGGGCCGGTGGGTACGGTGACGACATAGCGGCCCAGGACGCCCGGTGGGACTCATTCGTGGAGCAAGCGGAAGAATCTCCTCTGGTATCCGGTCCCAACCTGACTCACCTTGCCACGCGCGAAACCTTGGCAGCCGGCGTAATCCCGTTGAACGACGAAAACCTGCGGATGTGGATCAAGAACCCCAATTCGATCAAGCAAGGTACCCGGATGCAGGCGAACGCCGCGGTCTACGACACGGGGAATAACCAGGTCAATCTTTCCGACGAAGAGGTAGACAACCTTGTTGCGTACTTGCTGTCGCTCGAACCTGGCGAAGGCGGAGTTGCCGAACCGGTCCCGCCTTCCGGTACCGGCGAACCGGACGCAGCGCGTGGCGAAGCCCTGTTCGCAGCCAATGGTTGTGCGGGTTGTCACTCTCTGGGCGACGATATGCTGGTTGGACCCGGACTCAAGGGCATTGCCACACGAGCCGCGACGAGGGTTGCCGGTCAATCTGCAGACGAATACCTGTATCAGTCGATTCGCGAGCCCGCGGCATTTGCTCCTGAGGGGTACACCGCCGGCGTGATGCTCAATTTCCCGTCCCTGACCGACGGGGACATCGCCGATCTGATCGAGTACTTGAAGACGCTTGAGTAGGTCTGGCGCGGTAAGCTTTAGCATGAACGTGAGAACGAGCATGAGTCCCGTTTCGGGAACTGGGGAGAAAAAGTGACAACAGGCGCACTATCAATCCCGAGAATCGTGCCGCGACCGAAAAGCGAGACCGGCATCTGGAGTTGGATCGGCACGGTCGACCACAAGCGCATCGGGACGCTTTATTTCTTTACTTCGATCTTCTGGTTCTTGATCGGCGGCCTGGAGGCCCTGATCATGCGCGTCCAACTTTCCCATTCGGAATTGGAAATCGTGTCTCCGGAGGTCTTCAACCAGCTTTTCACCATGCACGGGACACTGATGGTGTTCCTGGTCGTGATGCCGCTGAGCGCCGCGTTCTTCAACTGGCTCGTCCCTCTTCAGATAGGCGCACGGGACGTCGCCTTCCCGCGGTTGAACGCCTTCAGCTACTGGGTCTTCCTGTTCGGGAGCCTGCTGCTCAACGTAAGTTGGCTCGTTGGCGACGCCCCCAACGGCGGCTGGTTCGGGTACGCGCCGAACTCCGAGACGCTTTACAACCCGTCGAACGGCATGACGTTCTGGGTGCTCAGCCTGGGTGTCTTGGGTGTCGCGTCTATCGCCGCCGGTCTGAACTTCATCGTCACAATCATCAATCTGCGAGCGCCCGGCATGTCCATGTTCAGGTTGCCCGTGTTCACCTGGATGACCATGATCACGTCGGTGCTAATAGTGCTGGCTTTGCCCGTGCTTGCCGTCGCTGGCATTCAGTTGCAGACCGACCGGCTTTTCGGCACCAACTTTTACGACCCGGTGCACGGAGGCGACCCGGTCTTGTGGCAGCACATGTTCTGGCTCTTCGGCCACCCGGAGGTCTACATCCTGATCCTTCCGGCCATGGGCATCGTGTCCGACATCCTGCCGGTCTTTTCACGCAAGCCGTTGTTCGGCTACCCCTTCGTGGTCTTTGCGGGCATCGTCATCGCATTCATGGGCTGGTTCGTCTGGAGCCACCACATGTTCACGGTGGGCCTTGGCCCTGCGGCCAACTCTGCCTTTGCCGTTTCGACGATGGCTATCGCCATTCCCACAGGCGTCAAGGTGTTGAACTGGCTGGGTACGACCTGGGGCGGCTCTTTACGCCTCGATACGCCAATGCTGTTTGCGCTGGGTTTCATTGCCATGTTTACGATTGGCGGACTGAGCGGGGTGATGCACGCATCCGCCCCGAGCGACGCCCAGCAACAGGACACCTACTTCGTCGTGGCCCACTTCCACTACGTCCTGTTTGGCGGGGCGATCCTCGCGATTTTCGGCGGCATATACATGTGGTGGCCGAAGATGTTCGGCTGGAAACTGAGCGAAGGGTGGGGCAAGCTCAATTTCTGGTTGATGCTAATCGGATTCAATCTGACCTTCTTCCCGATGCACTGGCTCGGCATGGACGGCATGCCCAGGCGCGTCTACACCTACCCGGCCGACCAGGGGTGGGACGGCTCGAACATGGCGGCGACGCTCGGCGCTTTCCTGATCGCGGCCAGCGTGCTGGTGTGGGTCATAAACGTCATCATCAGTTGGCGCCGGAATGATCGTGCAGGGGGCGACCCTTGGGACGGACGCACGCTCGAGTGGTCTATTCCGTCCCCTCCGCCGCACTACAACTTCGCAGAGATCCCGACGGTGCATCATCGCGATGACTTCTGGTTCAAGAAGCACCCCGAGTTGGTCGCGGAGTACGAAGGTCACCACGGCCCGAGAGGCGCGCCGGAAGGGGCCCAGTTCGACGACGAATTCGACGATACCGACGATGACGACTTGTACTCCAGCCATGGCGACGATGCCGACGACCACGATGGGGAAGGCCATGGGGACGACGACCACGGCCACGGCATCCACCTCCCGGATATGTCCTACTACCCGATGATTCTGGCCGCCGGAATTACTTTGGCGATGGCGGGGATGTTTACCGAGTACTGGGTTATCGGCATAGGCGGCGGGCTTATCACCTGGGGCCTGCTGGGCTGGTCATTCGAGCCGGTCAACGACTGATCACTACGCAATCAACAGACGAACAGAACGGGATAGAAGAAACGTGACAGAAGCGACACACGTCGCACACGAAGAACCGCTGGAAGATACGTCTACCGGGCTGAACAACAGGAAGCTCCTGATGTGGACTTTCCTGGCGTCCGACGTGATGTTCTTCGGCGCCTTCATCGCCACCTTCCTCGTATACCGGAACCGGAGCCTCGAAGGGCCTTACCCCAACCAGGTGCTGGACATACCGGTCACGTCGGTCAGCACTTTCGTGCTTCTCATGAGTTCGTTGGCCATGGTTCTGGCGCTGGACGGCATACGCCGCAACATGAAAACGGTCGGCCGCTTCTGGATTCTGGCCACCGCCGCCCTGGGTTCGGTCTTCCTGGGATTTCAGGTGTTCGAGTTCAACGAGTTCGTACACCTCGGACTGACCCCGCAGACCAACTTGTTCGGGACGACCTTCTTCATATTGACAGGTCTTCACGGGACGCACGTCACGCTGGGCGTGATCTGGCTGTTGTTTATGGCCCTCGTGTTTTCACCCACGCCCGCAGAACGTTGGGGCCTTGTGATTGCGGTGGCCGGCTTCTACGCGGTCATGATCTCGACGTTGAGTGGGATCTTTACCGGAGGGGACAGTTCCCTGGCGGTCATCACAACGCTCGTCGGATGGCCGGCGATGATCCTGCTCCTGCTGGGCATCGTGGGCATATTCGGTGGGTTGAGAGTCCTGTCGACCGCCGGTAAGGGCGACAAGTCTAGCGACGGCGCCCTGGACCTCGAGCTGGCTGGGTTGTACTGGCACTTCGTCGACATCGTTTGGATCGTGATCTTTACGGTCGTGTACCTGATATCGGCCAACGACGGGACTCCGGCCGGCAGCGTGCCGTTCGACCTTCCCGTGCGCCACTGATAGACGAACCTGGTTATGAGACTCATTACACGCATCTGGAATTCGGTCTTCTACCACGGCGGCAACGACTGGTGGAACCTGCCCAGGACGAGGGCGGAGGATCCGCACCCGCCGCATGAAGGGCCGATGGGTGAGATGCCGTCGCGCGTAATGCGGGTGCTCTCCGACATCACCTTCGGCGGCCGCCACGCCACACCCTGGTTCTACGCGTGGATCGGCGTAATTCTTGCGATCGTTACGCTGGCCGAAGTGTGGATGTTCACATTTGAAACACTTGGGCCGTGGTTCGTACCGCTGCTGCTCATCCTCTCGTTGATGAAGTTCGTGCTGGTGGTCGCGTTCTTCATGCACCTGCGGTTCGACAACAAGCTATTCACCTGGATATTCGGCGCCGGATTTACTATCGGCGTGGCCGTGTTCCTGGCAATTCTGGCGCTTTTCTTCAAACTCAACGGCTGATACGGCCGACGGAGCGCGGCGCTCGGTTGTCGGCGTCGGCCAAGACCAAACGCAGCGTCTCGGAGTGCTATTTTTGATGTATCTGGGATTCGCGCGGGCGCGACCGATATGCAATCCCAACCCTCTTAACCGATGGAAACGACTCACACATTCGTCGACTTCATTACGGCGTGGGACCTGGCCTCGCCGTTCCTTGTCGTCCTGGCGCTGACCACGGCCGCATACACAGTGGGGCTGGTGAGACTGAGATCTCGTGCAGGTGGGAAGTGGATCGACCGCCGGCGTATCTGGATGGCCTATGGCGCATTCTTTCTCCTGTCGCTGGCGTTGTTCGGCCCACTGGACACGTATGCCGAATACCTGTTCCTCGTGCACATGCTGCAACACCTGGCATTGGCGCTGGCGGCGGCTCCGTTGTTGCTCATGGCAGGCGTGATGCCCGCTTTCATGTGGTCGATGCCTCGTTTCCTTCGGCAGGGTGTAGGCGCGGAATTCGCCGTGACCGGTATGGCGAGGCGTTTTGTGGAGTTTGTCACTCGGCCGCAAGTGGCTCTCGTGTTCTTCGTGCTGGCGCTGTGGATATGGCACATCCCCGACTTCTACGACGCCGCGGTCCGCAATGAACTCATCCACCTGGCGGAGCACCTGTCATTCTTTACCGGCGCGATGCTTTTCTGGTGGCCGATAATCGGGCCCGCGCCGGTTCGGTCTGCGCTGAGCTACCCGCAGCGGCTGCTGTACTTGCTCCTCATCGTGACGCCCTCGGCGGTGCTGGCGGCGTTGGTGACGCTGGCAGGGAACTCGATCTACGAGGTGTACGACGGCTCGAACGAGGTGTGGGGCCTCGATCCGCTGAGCGACCAGCGAATCGGCGGGCTGATCATGTGGGTGCCCGGGAGTTTCGTCTATCTATTCACGATGACGGCGCTGTTCTTCAAGTGGTACGAGAGCGAAGAGCGAAAATCGCGGTCGCAGCGCCCCCGGCGTCGGAGAAGAAGGCGACGCCCGCCGGAGAGCGTGAATGACGACCGGCCAGCCTGAGGCCGTCGGCTTCACCGGGACTGTTACCGGCAGGGTGCAGGGCGTCGGTTTCAGGTACTTCGTAGCACGCGCCGCCCGCGATCTCGGACTGTCCGGTTACGTTCGCAACCTGCCGGACGGCACGGTGGAGGTGGCTGCGTCAGGGGGCCGCGCCGGGTTGGAGACGCTGGCCGTATTGCTCGAGGAAGGGCCGCCTGGGGCCGTCGTCGAATCGGTCAACCTGGATTGGTCGAGCCCGCCTGACGCTGAGGGCCAGTTTGACGTTCGGTTTTAGGGAGGAGTGAGGTCAATGTGACTTGATGGCGACGCGACGGCCCTGACGATGAGGGGAATTAAACCTGCATTCCCAGTCTGCGCCAAACCTCGTCCTGAGTCCTTCGTTGCACTGCTAGTATTTTGATTTGGGCCCACTTCTGATGTCGATACCCATCGATCAGTTGACTAAGCGCAATACCTGATTGCCCCGAGCAGGACCAGGATGGCTCAGACCATAAAACTCGAAAAGCAAGTATGGCGCATTGAGCGGAAGTTAGCTGAAGGCGGCTTCGCAGAAGTCTACCTAGCAAGTTCAGCGGACAGAGCGCCAGTAGTTGTAAAACTCATCCCCAGGGATACGGGTGCTGACCGGGAGCTTCAATTTCATGAAGACTTAAGCGGGATTCCGAACGCTGTGCCGATTCTCGACAAGGGGGAATGGGGCCGATACTGGGTTATCGTCATGCCCAGAGCCGACAAGTCCCTTAGGGACTTCTTTGAAGAAATTACCGAACGACCCTCATTCGATGAGTCCTTGCGTGTGCTCGCTGATGTTACCGAGTCGCTCGCAGCAATGGGAGACAACATCGTTCATCGTGACATCAAGCCCGACAACATACTTTTTCTAGAAGGACGATGGTGTCTCGCAGACTTCGGAATCGCCAGATATGCTGAGGCCACTACAGCTTCTGACACACTAAAGTTCGCTAAGACCCCTTGTTATGCAGCTCCCGAGCAGTGGCGGGGCGAGCGAGCCACAAACGCGACGGATGTCTACGCAACGGGCGTCGTTGCTTACGAGTTGCTCGCCGGACGGCCTCCCTTTTTGGGCCCCGAACCCCATGACTATCGGAGGCAACACTTGGAGGAACTTCCACCTGCAATCTCAAATGTTCCGATTAAATTGGAGTCTTTGATTAACGAATGCCTCAACAAAAGTCCTGATTCACGTCCCCACCCTGAAAACATTCTGATGCGAATTGCCCAATTGGATGATGGCGCCCAACCCCCTTCGCAGGCGGCTGCACGCCTTCAACAGGCCGATGCACTTACGGTTCAAAAAAGATCTGAAGCGGCCCGACAACGCTCCATTGCAAAGTCTGAACAGGAACGCCGGTACGCCATGTACGAAGCGGCCCTCGACTCGTTGGATCAGGTCTTAAGGCAGCTTGACCAACAAATAACTGTGAACGCACCTACAAGCCGACGAGACGGACCACTACCAAAATGGGCATGGTCTCTTGGTTCAGCCGAGTTGAGCGTGGAACCATCAATCATGAAGGGACAACCAGACGGTGCTGGTGATTCACCCTTGGACGTGATGGGGTACTCTAGTATTGACCTTCGGCTCCTGCGTGTTAATGACGGATATGCGGGCAGATCCCACTCGTTGTGGTTTTGCGATGCACAAGAGATGGGTGAATTTCGTTGGTTTGAAACAGCCTTCGTTGACAATCCGTTTGCCAACAACAGGCCAGGCATTTACCCCTCGGTTCAGTCCATTGCCGCGAGAAATCAAGTTGAACCCTTCAGCATGGGCCCAGACCAAAATGCCTACGCGGCGCTTTCGCCTGTAGGAGGGCTAAGTTATCAGGTCGCATGGCCATTTACTCCGATCGATAAAGGGGACGAGGAGGAATTTATCGAGAGATGGATGGATTGGTTCGCTGAAGCTGCCTTGGGAGAACTACGGCGACCCAGCGCAAGACCTGAACGAGACCCTGCTGGGACATGGAGGCAACAAGACTTGGGTTTCTCGCGCTTCATGATCGCCCCCGATGGGACATTGTTTAAAGACCGTCCATAAGATCCTACAATTCCGTTCGGAGCCAAGGACGACGCGTGCCAGCCGCCAAACCTACTTGTTGGAGCGGGTGATGAAGTACTCGTTTGGCTCGTCGAGCATTCTCTTGACTACGGTGTCGGAGAGGTTCTTGAGATAGATGACGCTGGCCCAGGCGCTGCTGAGGTCCGACTGTATCCTGCTGAGCTTCATCGGCCGGTTGGAGTTGGCCACCAGTAGACGGAACACGGCTTCGGTGATCGGTGTCGATGACAGCAAGTATTCCGGTTGCTGCGAGCAGTTTTGCGCAATGTGCTTCATTAACTCGGACGGTGTTCTCAACGACTTCGCTTCGTCGCCGGAACCGATTTCGCACCGATCGCAGGTCTCGCATAGCCGGCTGGAAAGGGCGTAGGGGAATGATTTTCCGGACCGTTCCAACGTCGAAACGTCTATGACGTATGAAGGGTCCGGATCGTCCACGACAGCATCGTCGTCATTCTGGGTATCCGTAGGGGCCGAGTTGACCATCAGTTTTCCGCCATTTCTTCTAGCCGCCAATCGTGCCGACTCAAAATACCGTGTTTGGCCAATCTATCATCTCGACGGTGACTTTTCCGCCCGCCGGGAGTTCCGGGATGTCGTGGGGACAGACCGCAAGCCCGTTCGCTGCGGCCATAGAGGTGAGCACGCCTGAACTCTGGTTTCCGGTCGTACGCGCCCGATAAGCCCCGTCTGCGGCTTTATATACCACCACCCTGGCGTAGACTCGCCGACCGTCGTGGTTGTGCACGGGGTCGTCCAAAACCGCTTCTACAGTCGGGATGGGCGACACCGGCATGCCCAGCATCACTTCCAGGGCCGCCCGACCGAACTGTTCGAATGCAACCATGGCGCTGACGGGGTTGCCGGGGAGTCCAAGGTGGGGGACCTTTCGACCGTTCGGGCCGTCGAGCGTGCCGAAGGCCAGGGGCTTGGCCGGCCTCATCCGGACCGACCACAATGTTATTGCGCCGCGTCTTGCGAGGACGTCCTTAACGACGTCGTAGTCGCCCTTCGACACCCCGGCCGACGTGACGACCATGTCGCAGTCGAGGGATGCGTCAAGGACCACGCTGAGAGCTTCGATCGTGTCCCTGGCGATCCCCATGATCCGGGGGGTGCCGCCGTATTGTTCCACCGTCGCGGCGATGCTGAAGGCGTTGGAGTTGTAAATCTTGCCGGGTTCTGGGGGCGACCCCGGAGAGATGAGTTCGTCTCCGGTAGAAATGATCGCAACGTTAGGCCGCCTGATGGTGCGTAGGGTGTCTCGTCCCAGGGACGCGGCCACGCCGATTTCGGCAGGCCGCATCACCGTGCCGCGCTTGAGTACCACCTCGCCTTCTTGTATGTCCTCTCCGGCGGGCCGTATGTTGTCCCCAAGGTGGGCGCTTATCCTGACAGAGATTTCGTCCAGCGTCCTGCCGTCCCGCCTGCGTTCCGATTCGTCGGTGTCCTCGAATGGGACTACGGCGTCGGCATCGTCAGGTACAGGCGCGCCGGTCATGATCCGGATCGCACCGCCTGGCGGTACGGGCCTGTCAGGCAGCTCGCCCGCGGCCACCGCGCCGACGACGGGCAACAGGGCGGGTCTGGCTTTGGAGGCTGACGAAACGTCCTCGGACCGGACGGCGTACCCGTCCATGGCGGAATTAGCCAGCGGGGGGATGTCAAAGCGCGCTACCAGGTCCTCATCGAGCACGCGGCCGCGGGATTCGAGCAGTGGCGTGTCTGTGGATTCCAGTTTCGAGAAGTGGGAGAGTATCCGCTCACGCGCTTCCTCGACGCTAAGCATCTCTTCGTCATAGTGATGCCGATGAGGGCGCGAATGGTGGGTGTGCTTGTGCCGTCGCGTTGTCATTGGTCGGTTCTGTTGCGTGTCCGCTACTGTCGCTGCTCCGCGCCGAGTTCATTTTTGAGGGAACGCAGGATCGCGTTCTCGACCCTGTCCACCTGGCCGGACGTCAATGTCCGGTTCGGGGATTGCATGGTCAACCGAAATGCAAGGGACTTCTTGCCGGATGGGAGGCCCCGGCCCCGGTAGACATCGATCACGGTGGAGAACGTGACGAGCTTGTGTCTCGTCGCGATAGCGAGTACGTCGTCGGCGTCCACTGATTCATCGACCACTACAGCCACGTCACGCACCGATTCCGGGAAGCGCGCCCACGGCTCATAGGCCTTTCCGCCGGTACCGGTGGCGACTACGGACTCGATTGCAGCCATGTCAAGTTCGAACAGGGCGACCGGACCGCTGTCGATCCCGAACCTGGTGAGGACGCCGGGTTCTACCTCCCCCACGACCCCGATTCGGGCCTTTGTGTGAGCGGCCGCGTTCACATGGGCGGTCCGGCCCTCAGCCAGAGTTGGGTCCCGGCCGGGCGTGAATTCCGCAGCGATCCCGAGTCTTTCAAGCACGTCCTCGACAGCACCGCGGGCGTCGTAGAAGTCGAGCGGCGTGATGGCGCCATCCCAGTGCGGTTCACTCCTGGGGCCCGTGAGAGCCCCGACCACCATGGGGCGTTCGTCTGGCAGTCCTTCTCCGTGCCCGTGGAAGACCAGTCCTGACTCGAAAATGGAAATTGGCCCCCGCCAGGTGCGGAGGTTATTTGCCGTGGCCTGCAGCACCCCCTCGCGCAGGGTGGTGCGAAGAACGGCATGTTCGCCGGAAACGGGGTTCTGGATTTCGACAGACTCGACCGCTGTGGGTGGCAAATCGAGACGGGACTCTCCGTCGGCGGAAGTCGCGGAGTATGTGATTATCTGTTGCAGCCCGGTGTCGGCCAGTATGTCCAGGACGCGGTCTCGCAGTTCGATTTCCGGGACCGGCGCCCACGGCGCCAGGTCGCCGGCATTCATGCTGAGCGGGATCTTGTCGTAACCGATCGTGCGGGCCACCTCTTCGCACAGGTCCTCGGGTATAGAGATATCCGGCCGCCAGTAGGGAACGGATACGTTCCAACCTTCGGAGGTTGCCTCTACATCGAACCCAAGCGAGGTCAAGGTGTTCTCGACCGCTGCAGCCCCGGGGTTGCTGCCGAGTACGCCTTGCAACTTTTCCGCGGATAAGTAGACTTGGTCCGTCTCGGTGCCCCTGGCCGGCCACTCATCGATAATTCCATTCGCAGCTTCGCCACCTGTCACCTCGAGGATGAGTTGGGTCGTGCGACGAAGGGCAACTTCGGACAGACCGGCGCGCAGACCTTTTTCGAACCTGAGCGTGGCCTGGCTCTGCAAACCGAGGGACCTGGAAGTGCGGCGGTTGTTGGGGCCGTCGAAAGTGGCCGACTCCAGGAACACGTTCACGGTAGATTCATCGATCTCGGTGTTCGCCCCGCCCATGACCCCGGCCAGCCCAATCGGGCGTTCCGGATCGGCGATCACGAGCATGTCGCCGGTGAGCCTGCGTTCCACCTCGTCGAGCGTGGTTAGCAATTCGCCGTCGCGTGCCCTTCGCACGATGACAGTCTGACCGACGACGCGGTCATAATTGAACGCGTGGAGCGGCTGGCCGAGTTCAAACATCACGTAGTTGGTTATGTCTACCACGTTGTTGATGGGCCGTTCGCCAATACTTGCGAGGGCGTCCGCCAACCATTTGGGCGACGGACCGATCTTTACACCGCGAATAACCGACGCAGTGTACCTGGGGCACAGATCAGGGTCCTGGATGTCGACGCGAGCCAGGGACGAGACATCCACACTGCCTGCCGGGTATTCGACGCCGGGCTGGCGTAATTCGGCGCCCGTGAAGGCCGAAACCTCTCTTGCTACCCCGACGATTCCCAGGCAGTCCGGCCGATTAGGCGTCAGTTCAAGTTCGAGGATAACGTCGCCGATGACATCCCCGAGCGGCGTCCCAGTCGCGGCGCTTGGGTCGAGCACGAGAATCCCCTCGTGGTTGTCGCCCAGGCCGAGCTCTTTTTCTGAGCACACCATGCCCTCTGAGACGACGCCGCGAATCTTGGCCCGCTTCAGGCGGGACGGTTTGCCTGTGTAGCCGTCTACTAGGCGGGCGCCAACCGAGGCGTAGGCGATCTTCTGGCCTGCGGCGACGTTTGGCGCGCCACACACGATCTCCGAAGTGCCCTCTCCGTGGTCAACCGTGACAAGCGACAGCCTGTCTGCGTTGGGGTGCTGCGAAACGTCCTTGACGTGTCCGACTACCACATCGTCCCAGTCACCGGTCCGTTCGATTTTTTCGACCTCCGTGCCGGCCATCGACAGCCGATGGGCCAACTCTTCGGCCGGCATGTCGAAGTCCACGTACTGGCGGAGCCATGAAAGCGGGATTCTCATCTGATTTGGTCTGTTGGGTTCGATCGCGCCAGACGGTCCGGCGTCGACTCATGTTGCTTGTTCAAAACTGCGTGAGGAAGCGCAGGTCATTTGCAAAGAAGTGACGAATGTCATCGATTCCGTAGCGAAGCATGGCGATGCGTTCCGGACCCATGCCGAATGCATAGCCCCTGTAGACCTCTGGGTCGTGACCCGCGTCTCTCAGCACAGCGGGATGCACCATTCCAGCGCCCATGATCTCAATCCAGCCTGTCCGCTTGCACAGCCGGCAGCCGCCCCCGCTGCACTTGAAACAGTCGACCGCCATTTCGACGCCCGGTTCGACGAAGGGGAAGAAGTCGCATCGGAACCGGACATTTCTTTCCGGGCCGAAGATTCGCTTGGCGAACTCATACAGCGTGCCCTTGAGTTCCGCAAACGAAATGTGCTTATCGACCGCCAGCCCTTCGATCTGGTGGAATTGCCATTCGTGTGTGGCGTCGGTCGCCTCGTACCGGTAGCAGAGGCCCGGCACTACGACTCGCACGGGCGGCTTCGTCTTTTCCAACACCCTCACCTGCATCGGTGAAGTGTGGGTCCTGAGCAACGTGCCTTCCCTGGTGTTGGATGAGTTGATCCAGATGGTGTCGTGAGAGTCTCGGGCGGGGTGGTCCGGCGGGATATTCAACATGTCGAAGTTGTATCGTTCCCATTCGACCTGCGGACCTTCGACGGTCTGGAAACCCATGGCATTGAAGGCGGCGAGAATCTCCCTGTTCATCTGTGTAGACGGGTGCAGGCGGCCGCGCATCGGGCGTCGGCCGGGCAGCGTGACGTCAATTCCGTCGGCGGACAACGGCGCGGCCACCGCAGCGAGACGTTGCTGCAACAAGGCTTCGAGGTGGGATTTCGCCTGGTTTGCAGCGGCGCCTACAGACCGGCGGTCGCCTTCCGGCAGGGTCCTGAGGCTGCGGAGCGCCGCGGTCAGCGCCCCTCTACGGCCCAGGTACTTGACTCGCCACTCTTCGACCGCCTGGTCCGTGTTTCCGGCCGCTGATAGTTCCTTTTCCGCCTCGTTCCTGAGGCTGGCGATGGACTCTACCGAGGTGGCGTTGGGGTCGTCTACGGAATCCGTCATGAAGTTGGGGGCCTGCCCGGAAGTGGGCCGCCGTAATGGTGTGGCCAGCGAGCAATTATAGCCGCTGGCCGCTTCACCTGATGATCAACTGAGTGTGAATCTCAGTTTGTCCTGAGTTGGGAAACATCGCCCATCCAAGGCAATTTGGGCCGGTAATTTGGTGGGATTTCCGAGTCGCGAGCGAATTGAAGAATCGACGCTAATCGTGGAAGGGGGAAGGCTGTAATCGTTCCAATCTGCTCACCTGGCTTGCGAAACCCTACGAAACCCGTAGTTGCATGGTCTCCAAGTTGAATTTCAGTTGCCGCGATATTGCCGCCACAAGTGTCAGCCTACGGGCAGTTTCGTGTTGTATGTAGTACCGTCTCTCTAACGGCGGGGCGGCCGGGAGCTTTGGGCGGCCTCGGAGTCAATCAGCCAAACGGGAGCGGCTTACGTATGGAAGCATTCTGCATGAAGTGCAAGACAAAGCGGGAGATGGACAACCCGACTCAGATCACGATGAAGAACGGCCGTCCTGCGACACAGGGCGTCTGTCCGTTGTGCGGGACCAAGATGTTCAAGATCGGCAAGTCCTAACCAGACTACCCCGAATACATACGCACCCGTCTTCATGCATGACGGGTACGTGAAAACGATGAAGCTCGCATTCCAGGCGAGCTTCATACGCGTTATAGGGGCGGCACCTTTCATCCGAATCCACGTGTTTCAGGGGTGCCGAGCGACCACTCGCCAGCCCCAACCGCGACCGGATGATTGCCCGGTGGATGGGAATTTAAGGACTGCTTCGACCGGCAGCCCGTGATAGCAGCAACCTGACCGGCACGTGGTTCATTCCCCAAAGAACAGGGTTTTGTAAGCTACTCCCCACGGGAGCAACTTTATAGAAACTGGGAGAGACGGCATGGATAAAGTGGCATTTGGCGACACCGGCCTTCAAGTGAGCCGGCTGGGAGTGGGCCTGGCCGAGATTGGCCAGGAACTTGAACTGAGCGACGTGGACATCGTCGTGTCCCTGATCAACCGCGCCCTGGACAGCGGGATCAATTTTCTGGACACGAGCGCTTGCTACAACATCAGCGAGGAACTGTTGGGCCGTTCGGTCTCGTCGAGGCGCTCGGAGTACGTGTTGGCGACCAAGGCAGGCCACGTGACGGGCGGGTACGAAGGCGAAGAGTGGACATACGGGACAGTCTCGGACAGCGTCGATCGCAGTTTACGGCGCATGCGCACGGACCACGTGGATCTGGTGCAGTTGCACACGTGCACTGTGGACGTGCTGGAGAAAGGCGACGTGATTCGGGCGTTGCAGGACGCACGGGATGCCGGCAAGACTCGGTTCATCGGGTACAGCGGGGATAATGAAGCCGCGCACTGGGCAGTCGACAGTGGGTTGTTCGACACTCTCCAGACGAGCTTCAACATCGTGGACCAGACCCCGCGCACGACGGGCCTCCTGGAGAAGGCGGACTCAGCCGGGCTCGGCATCATCATCAAGCGACCGGTGGCGAACAGCGTATGGCATGCGATAAGGACCGGACGGAGGCGTGAAGACCTGCGCCCCTATGCGCACGCTTACTATGACCGGGCGGCGCAAGTCGCAGGGGCGGGCGATATTCCGGGCGAGCCGGAAGACCCTATGCTTACTGCGTTCGGGTTTACTTTGGCTCATCCGCAGGTGGACGTTGTGATCGCCGGTACCAAGAACCCCGACCACTTGTCCGACAACGTGCAGATGGTGAATGAGGCGTTGCCGGTGGACCCGGGCGTGGTGGCGGAATTTCAGAGGCGGTTCGATGAACTGGGCGACGACTGGTACGGTCGAACTTGAGCCGCGGGATTCCGAGCTTCACTGCATGATGGCTGGGCGCCCATGCGGTCTGAGCGGCGGCCCAGGGCGGTGAAGTAGGGAAGTCGTGAGTACCGCTGAAATCACGTATCCGGATACACCTGCCCCCGGGCCCGACCAGGAACGGTCCGCCGCCCGGCTGGAACGGCGAAAGCTGATTGCGACCGCGTTGGGCATCACTCTCGGTGTCCTGGCACCGGCGTTGTTCATAATCTTTGACGGAACGGACGCGCTGCGCGACCTTGCCGAAGGTTGGGCCTCATCCCCCGCGGCCGCAATCGCGATTTATCTGGTGATCGCAGGGGCGGCTTTCGAAGTCATCGGAATTCCGATCGACTTCTACTCAGGTTATTGGCTTGAGCGCAAGTTCGGCCTATCGCGATCAGGGTTCATGACCTGGCTGTTCGATTACGCCAAGGCCGAGTTGCTCCAGGCGGTCCTGATCATTGCAGCGGTTGAGGGGATTTACCTGGCGCTGAGGACTTACCCGGATACCTGGTGGCTGATCGTCGCCGCCGGTTTCACGATGTTCGCCGTGGTGCTGGCGGGGCTTGCGCCGGTGCTCCTGTTCCGCCTGTTCTTCAAGTTCGAACCGCTGGAAGACGGGGAGTTGAAACGGAGGTTGGTCGAGTTGTCGACAAGAATCGGCGCGCAGGTCCGGGGGGTGTACGTCTGGAAGCTCGGAGAAAAGACTCGCAGGGCCAACGCCGCGCTGGCGGGCTGGGGCCGGACACGGCGCATTTTGCTGGCCGACACGCTCATCGACGAATTTTCGGAAGACGAGATTGAGGTGGTCATGGCGCACGAACTGGCGCACCATGTTCACGGTGACATTTGGCGCGCGCTGGTGCTGAGGGGAGCCCTCGCTTTCGGCGCCTTCTACGCAGTGCACCTGGGCCTGGGTTGGTGGTCCACATCGCTTGGTTACCGCTCGATCTCGGACTTCGCCAACATTCCACTGTTGCTGCTGATCGCCGCCGCCGTTTCACTCGCGGCGATGCCCCTGGCCAATGCCTACTCGAGACGGCAGGAACGGGCGGCAGACGAGTTCGCGCTGAAGACCACTGGAATGGCAGACGAGTTTGCGTCGGCAATGGCGAAGCTGGCGAACCAGAACCTGTCCCGCCGCCGATCCAACCGGATAGTCGAATTCCTGTTCCACTCACACCCGTCGGTCGAGAGCCGCATCCGGTTCGCGAACGAGTTCGCCGCGCACAGTCGGGCAGAAGCGTGACGTCTGCCCGGACTCAGTCCGGCAGTCCCTCGATGACGACCGGTTCTACCTCGTCGGCGGGTTGGAACCCGAAGATCTTGCCGTAGAAGTACAGTTCCGCTTCCAGGGTGCGGCGTATGTTCGCGGCAATCCTGAAGCCGTGCTGTTCGCCCGCGAACGGCAGGTAGGCGTACGGAACGCCTTTTGCCTTCAGCGCTTCGACCATCGCCTCTGCCTGGGACGGCGGGACGATCTCGTCCTCCAGTCCCTGGAAGATGATCACGGGACAGGACAATTGGTCGACGTAGTCGATAGGGGAACGTTGGCGGTACAGGTCTCTCGCTTCCGGATACGGCCCTATCAGTCCGTCCAGGTACCTCGATTCGAACTTATGCGTGTCGGTGGCTAGCGTCTCGGCGTCCGCCACGCCGTAGTAGCTGGCCCCGGCCGCGAAGTAGTCGTGGAACACGAGCGCGCACAGGGTGGTGTAGCCACCTGCGCTGCCGCCTTTGATGATGGCGCGATTCCCGTCCGCAAGGCCCTGGTCTACCAGGTGGCGGGCGGCGTTGATGCAGTCCTCGGTGTCGACCACGCCCCACTGCCCTTTGAGCGCGTCCCGGTACGCGCGGCCATAGCCCGTCGAGCCGCGATAGTTGACGTCGGTCACCGCAAATCCCCGGCTCGTCCAGAACTGTACGTCCAGGCTGAACGACGCAGATGCTGCGCTGGTGGGACCGCCGTGGCTCAGGACGATAAGGGGTGGCGACTCGGAGGACGGGGCGGTGAATCCTGGGTTTGTGGGCGGGTAGTAGTACGCGTGGGCTTCATCACCGTCGCCGGTAGGGAACGTGACGCTCTCCGGCCGCGAGACCAGCCCGGCGTCGATCTCGACCTCCGAACTCTCCTTTATGACCTCAACGGTGCCCGTTTCCGTGTCGACTCGCACGACGGCCGCTGGGTCGGCGGGACTTGCGGCCATAAGGAGTAGGATTTCGCCCGCGGATACAAGGCTGCCTATTGATGTGTACGGGAGTTCAATCTCGCGAGCTTGCCGGTTGTCATCGATGACCATCAGACGGCGGCCGGCGTCTCCGCCAACTAACAGGGCTGTACTGCCATCAGGCAGGAAGACGTACGTGGACTGCCCAAATACCCATTGCGGTTCGCCTGATTCCGCATCGCCGGAATGTAGCGGTACCGCGCCTTCGTCAGTGAGGGCGTACAAGTTCCACCATCCCGTCGTATCCGAAACGAAGTGCAGCGTCCCATTTGGCGACCACGCCGGCTGAAAGATACTTTCGCCGTTCCCTCCGGCGACTCGAACAGCGCCGCTCGACGAGCCGTCGGAGCCTTCAAATGAGGCGACCCACAATTCGGCTTCGTCCCATGGCATGTTGGGGTGGTCCCACGCCGTGTAGGCAAGCCGCGTTCCATCGGGTGAGAGGCGTGGGAAGGAGTAGAAGTCATGTCCTCCGGCCAGCACGGTCTGCTTGCCGGTATCGACGCGCACCGCAACTACCTCGTTTACGGCTTCCCTGTCCGCGACGTGACGTTCCCTTACGCATACCAGGTACTTGCCGTCGCTGGTCAGCCGACCGTCCGCAAAGCGATCGCCGGCGGGAATAGCAGGCTCGGGCGTCACCGGTTCCGGCTGCTCGCCAGGTCTGTGCCTGTAGATTCGCTGATCGGCAAAGTTTGAGAAGTAGACGACTCCGTCCTTGACCTCGTACGCCGCGCCGCCGTATTCGTGGACGCGGTTGCGAACGTTGAAGCCCTTCGGCGTTACGTCAACGCTCTCGCCATCGTCGCCCAATCGCACGATGACGTTTCTGCCGCCCTCCGCGGGCCGTCCTTCCAGCCAATACACATCGGCGACGTCGGTCTTTATTTCGCCCAGGCGGATACCTGCCTCAGTCACCATTTCCGGCGTGATGGGCGAATGCCACGTTCCGTACGGCGCGATCTGTTGAACGGTCATTGAAGAACTCCCTGTTTTACCGTGGGGAAGGATAAGTGAAGACCGGTGCTCGTGGGCCGCACAGTGATGGCGGGTCGAAAGCGGCTTATTTCTGCGAGAAACTGATAGTCCACGAACCCTTGGCGGTGACTGTCACTGTTTGAGTCCCCGCCGCCAGGTCCAGTAGTCCACTCCCCACGCCGATGGTCGCGCTTCCGCTCCAACCGGCCGTGGTCTCGTTCGCCGGGACATTCAGCGTTCCACCAGATTCCGACTCGATTTCAACGGTGAACTTGGCTGCAATGCACGTACCGGAAGAACAGTCTTCATTGTCCTGCACGGTCATGTTTACGGCCCACTGACCCTCGTCCAAATCGACGGTCGACATCTGGTTGCCGGTGCCTTTAAGGGACAACCCATTATTGGCAGGGGCAGTCGTGGGCGCGGGCGCGGCGTCCCCACCGGTTTGTGATTCAGTTCCGCCGGATCCGTTCCCGCAGGCGGCCGCCAGTATGAGGACAAATGCGACGATCAGATACATACGCGCAGACATCGGGACCCTCCTTGCTTCGAGGATTTGCGCTTGTCGCCACGATGAGGCCCTCGATTGCGGCGGCGTAACCGGTAAGGCTGGCGGAAGGCGAGGTCAAGGCGGTCACGCGAATCAGTACACAGGATTCGCCCCCCGTGGCATTGACGTGGGCAACGTAGCACGCACCACAACCCCGGACAAGTTGTGAAGCCTTGGTCGCATACGGAATGACCGGGTTCATTGACCAAGGCCCCTTACAGTGCATATACTCGTTAGAACCTACGAAATTCGCAATGGCTGCGAACGGGACTAGTACCCTCCAGTACGGGGTTGAGAGAGCCGGGGCAAGGTGAGAGCCCGGTACCACCACTGGAGGTGAATGGACCCGGGAGCTGCAGGACGAAAGCCTGTCGCGCTGGCGACGGCCTCTAGTCCGAGCCGGTCTGGCCACCGTTACCACGGCCCGGGGTACACACGCACTTCGCGAGTCCGACCCCGCACGAGAGATGTTCCGGCATGCCGGATCAATCAGGGTGGCACCGCGATTACCTCGCCCCTGCAAGGGCGGGGTTTTTTTATGCCCCAGAAGAAATCGCAATGACGACGACCATAGAACAAGCTGAACCAATAACAGGCGGAGCCGTCAGCCCGGCGGAGCGGCCGCGCATTCTGACCGGTATCCGTCCGACGGGCGCCCTTCACCTCGGCCACTACGTCGGCGCGCTGAAGAACTGGGTCCGACTGCAGGACGATTACGAGTGCTACTTCCTGATCGCCGACTACCAGGCGCTGGGGGACCACTTCCACGACATCGACCTGATACGCAGTTCGGTCATCGAGGTCGCCCTGGACTTCCTGGCGGTCGGCCTGAAGCCGGAAGAGTCTGCGTTCGTGATCCAGAGTTACGTGCCTGAGCATGCAGAGTTGACGATGCTGCTCAGCTTCATTACCCAACTGGGCATGCTCGAACGCAACCCTACTCTCAAGGGGGAGTTGAACAGCTTGCCCGTGGAACGGCGGACTGTCGGTTTTTACAACTACCCCATGAGCCAGGTAGCGGACATCCTGCTGCCGCGTGCACACCTTGTCCCCGTTGGAGACGACCAGGCGCCGCACATAGAAATGACCCGGGAGGTGGCGCGGAAATTCAACCGTATGTTTGGCGAAGTTTTTCCGGAACCGGAGACGTTGATCGGAGAGGTCGGACGGCTGACCGGAACGGACGGCGCCGGCAAGATGAGCAAGAGCCAGGGCAACGTCATCATGCTGTCCGACGCCGAGAAGACGGTGAATGAGCGCGTCCGCGGCATGTTCACGGACCCGAACCGCATCCGGGCTGACATACCCGGGCGAGTCGAGGGCAATCCGGTGTTCGAGTACCACGACGCGTTCAACCCCGATAAGGCGCAGGTCGACGAGTTCAAGGAGAGGTACCGCGCAGGCAAGGTGGGCGACGTTGAAGTGAAGAGGGCGTTGGCGGCCGCAATCAACGACTTCCTCGACCCGATCAGGCAACGGAGAGGGTACTACGAGCAGCACATCGGGCTGGTCGAAGAGGCCCTCATGTCCGGCGTGGAGCGAGGCAGGGCCATCGCGGGAGAGACCATGGTGATGGTCCGGGACGCCATGCGCATTTCCTCGTATACATCGAAATGGGAATGAAAATTCGACCGGACCGCCTTCCTGGGCCGGAGCTGACCATGCTCGCGTTCATGTACACGCTCGCAGAAAACGAGTTCCGCTGGCGACGCAGTTAGACGATCGCTGCTTCGACGCGCATGACATCCAAGGGGAACTCAAATGAAATTCACTCCTGACCTGGAGACCTTCAGGTCGCTCGCAAACAAATCCAACCTTATTCCGGTCTACCGGGAGATAACCGCTGACCTGGAAACACCCGTATCCGCATATCTCAAGACCGCCCGCGGACCGTACTCCTACCTGCTGGAGTCTGTGGAGGGCGGAGAACACGTCGCCCGCTACAGCTTCATAGGCACCGAGCCGTCGGAGGTCCTGATAACGGGGCCGGGGGAAAAGGACAGAGCCGTTCCTCCGCTGGCGTTGCTGCAGTCGCGCATGGAAAGATTCAAGTGCGCAGAGGTAGAAGGCCTCCCTCGATTTCACGGGGGCGCGGTCGGATACGTCGGCTACGAGGCAATCCAGTATTTCGAGCCAAAGGTGCCGCCGCTCAAAGGCCCGGGAGTCGGCGTGCCCGAGTCGGTCTTCATGCTGACCGACTCGCTGCTCATTTTCGATCACGTCAAACAGACGATCGCCGTGGTGGCGCATGCACGAGTCGACGGCGATCCTGATGCCGCCTACTTACGCGCCACTGGAATCATCGAGGAGATTGAGAGTCGCCTCGAGTCGCCGTTGCCGGCCCGCGCGCATCGACGCCCACCGAAACCAGGTGACGTTACAAGCGACGCCGGCCGCGACTACTCGCCTGATATGGATGCGGACGTGTTCCTGCGCTCGAACATGAGCCGCGAGGACTACGAGGACATGATCCACTCGGCGCGACGGGGCATTTACGACGGCGAACTGATCCAGGTCGTGCTGTCCCAGCGCTTGATCCGCCGCACGGGAGTGCCGCCGTTCGACCTGTACAGGTCTCTTCGTGCGGTCAATCCGTCCCCGTACATGTTCTACCTGGACCTTGGACAGTTCCAGGTGGTAGGGGCGTCGCCGGAGTTGCTGGTGCAGGTGATCGACGGGGAGGTCGCCGTTCACCCCATCGCCGGTACGAGGCCGCGGGGCGCCACGCCGGAAGAGGACGAGGCGCTGGAACGGGAGTTGGCGAACGACGAAAAGGAGCGGGCGGAACACGTGATGCTGCTCGACCTCGGCCGAAATGACGTGGGACGGGTTGCCGTTCCCGGCACTGTCAAAGTGACCCAGCAACTGGACATTGAACGCTATTCACACGTGATGCACCTCGTATCGCACGTGACCGGTCGCCTGCAGCCGGAGTACAACGCGTTCGACGCGCTGCGCGCCGGGTTCCCCGCCGGAACGGTTTCCGGCGCGCCGAAGGTTCGCGCGATGGAGATGATCGCCGAACTCGAAAACGACAAGCGCGGCCTATATTCGGGCGCCGTCGGCTATTTCAGCTATACGGGGAACATGGACACGGCCATCTGCATACGCACGATCGTCCTGAAGAACGGTGTGGCGCACATGCAGGCCGGAGGGGGCGTCGTGGCAGACTCGACTCCCGCCGGCGAATACCAGGAGTCATTGGACAAGATCGGGGCCCTCATGCGCGCCATCGACCATGCCGAGGAGATTGCCGGTGTTCGTTGATTACGAGGGTCTGCCCAAGCCTTTTCATTCGATAACACAGGGGCAGCGCGGACGCGCTCCGGCTCCCGGGAGAAACTCAACCTATGGTCTTGCTGATTGACAACTACGATAGCTTCACGTTCAACCTTTACCAGTACCTTTGCGAACTGGGCGCCGAGGTTGAAGTGGTGAGGAACGACAAGGCCAGCATCGACGAGATAGAGGCGATGGACCCCGACCGCGTGGTGGTCTCGCCGGGCCCATCGCGTCCCGAAAACGCAGGCATTTCGATCGACGTGATACGCACGTTCGCCGGGAAGAAGCCGTTGCTGGGCGTATGCCTTGGGCACCAGTGCATCGGCGCCGCATTCGGGGCGCGGGTCGAAGGGGCCGGTGAAATCAAGCACGGCAAGACCTCGATGATCGAGCACGATGACGAAGGGTTGTTCTCAGGAGTGCCCAACCCGTTCGAGGCGATCCGCTACCACTCCCTGGCGATAGTGCCGGACACCCTGCCGGACGAATTCAAGGTAACGGCCTGGTCGGAGTCGGGGGTCATCATGGGAGTCAGGCACGAGTCCATGCAGGTTGAGGGAGTGCAGTTTCACCCGGAGTCGATACTCACCTCGCCCGGCAAGCAGATACTCCAGAACTTCCTGGACATGTAGGCTGCGTCCCTCACCGATGTGAGACGGGAACCGCGAGCGACGAGAGAAACGGTTATGAATATTCAACAAGGAATTCAGGCAGTCGCAGACGGCGCGGACCTTGCCGTAAACGATGCGGCAAGCGTCATGCGCCAGATCATGGCGGCCGAGGCGACGCCAGCCCAATTCGGCGCATTTGTGACCGCCCTGCGAATGAAGGGCGAGACGCCGGAGGAGATCGCCGGCATGGCCACCGCCATGCGAGAGGTGTCGCTGCACGTGGCCCCGGGGATCGAGGTTGTAGACACTTGCGGCACGGGCGGCGACGCGAAGGGCTGGTTCAACATATCGACGACCGCCGCATTCGTGGTTGCGGGCGCGGGCGTGCCGGTAGCCAAGCACGGAAATCGAGCCATGTCGGGCGCGACCGGCAGCGCGGACGTGCTCGACGAGTTGGGCGTGAAGATCGACCTCGGACCCGACGGTGTGGCGCGATGCCTGGAGGAGGCGGGCATCGGTTTCATGTTTGCGCAGGAGTTTCACCCCGCAATGAAGTTCGCCGGCCCGCTCAGGCCGCAAATCGGCATTCGCACGGTCTTCAACCTGCTTGGACCGCTCACGAACCCGGCCGGAGCATCCCGACAGGTGATAGGTATCTACGACGCCGCCGCAGCCGAAAAAGTCGCCAAGGCTCTTTCGATCCTGGGCACGGAGTACACCATGGTGGTGCACGCCGATTCAGGCGCCGATGAGATCGACGTCGAGGGGCAGTCCCTCGTCTACCAGGTCACTCCGGACGCCATGAAGAGGCGGCGCACGAGGCCGGCGGACTTCGGATTGCCGGAGGGCAGCCGTGATCACCTGGTCGTCCGAAACACCACGGAGAGCGCCAGGGTCATCGCGGATGTGCTGGCCTCGAAAGGCGCGGGCCACGACGCGCCTCCCGGGCCTGAGCGCTCCAGGCGGAACGTCGTAATCATGAACGCGGCAGCAGCCCTTGTGGCATCCGGAAAAGCCAACAGTTTCCAGGACGGCGCGGAGATGGCCGGGGACTCCATAGATTCGGGCGCGGCCAGGGCGAAACTGCAAAAGCTGGTAGAGGTCAGCAACCGGTAGATATGGCACGCACGGAGACGACCCCTGCCAAAGGCATCCTCGACCGGATCGTCGATGCGAAGCGATTGCGCGTTGAACAGGCGCGCCGGAGGGTGCCAGCGGAGCGGTTGCGTGAAGAGTCGGAACGCGCGCCTGCGCCGATTTCTCTGACCAGCGCCATTAGGAATGCGCCGGGGATTGCCGTCATCTCGGAAATGAAGCGCTGGGCGCCGTCCGCGGGCGAACTCGACCCGGACATGGACCCTGCCCAACGCGCACAGGAGTACTGTTCGGCTGGCGCGGCCGCCATCTCGGTCCTCACCGAGTACGACTTTTTTAGGGGCGATATAGAAGACCTGGCAGCGGCGAAGGCTGTTGCCGCTCCCAACTCGGTCCCGGTACTGCTAAAGGACTTCGTGTTCAACGAATATCAGGTATGGGAGGCCCGTGCCGCCGGCGCGGATGCCATGCTACTTATCGTGTCGATCCTCGATGAGCCCCTTTACCGGGATCTGTTCGAATTGAGCCGGTCCCTGGGAATGGACCCGCTGGTCGAGGTGTTCGACGAGCGAGAACTTGAACTCGCCCTTACGATTGACCCTGGAATCGTCGGCGTCAACAACCGAAACCTCCGGACGCTCGAGACGTCGCTGGAGGTGTTCGAGCGTGTGTCGCCTGGCATTGGGGACAACATGATCAAGGTCGCGGAAAGCGGCATGAGGAACGCCGCAGACGTGAGGCGCATGGGCCGGGCCGGGGCGGACGCTGTGCTGGTCGGGGAGTCGCTGATGCGCGCCGGCGGAGATGCCGCGTCGCTGGTGCGGACCATGTCGAGGGCCGGTGTCAAATGAGCGGTCGCGTGCCTAAGGTCAAGATTTGCAGCCTGCGTGACGCGGACACCGCGCTTTCGGCTGCGAAGAGCGGCGCCGATTTCGTAGGCGTGAACTTCGTCGAAGGAGTCCGGCGGCAACTGAAGGTCATGGAAGGCGCTGCCGTCGTCGCCAGGTATCGCATTCGCGCCGACCGGAAAAAGTACCCGACGAAGTTCGTGGGACTCTTCCGCAACCAACCGGCAGAGTGGGTGAACGAGGTCGCCAAGCGCGTCGTGCTCGACTACGTCCACCTGTGCGGCGACGAGGACGAGACGTACATGCGCAGCATGTGGCGACCGATCCTGCGGCAGGTCAGGATCAGACCGGGAATGACCGGGACGGCGTTGGAAGCTGAGGTGCAGCATCACCTCGATGCCGGGCGAATCGTGGTCCTCGACCACTACGACGAAAAGACGCTCGGTGGTGCCGGTAAGACGTTCGACTGGTCAATCGCCAAGGGCATTGCCAGCAGGGACGGCGTCCTGCTTGCCGGCGGCCTAAACCCTGACAACGTGGCGACGGCCATTCAAATGCTGCAGCCGTGGGGCGTGGATGTCTCCTCCGGCGTCGAAACCGACGGGGAGAAGGACCGGGACAAGATCCGGGAGTTCATAGAGACCGCCAAGGCGGTTGATTACGACCGCTGAACCCTGCCCGGGCGCACTTCCCCGTTTCCCAAGAGTCCACTCACTTGCGCCGTGAAGAAATCTTCGCGACTTAGTGCGTTTTTGCAGCCTATGCGAATAGCCTTATCGTTTTTTGTATGAAATCCGCTGAAAATCGTTTCGCATTTGTCTCTTTTCGACGATTGTTCAATAATCCGTCTGCTGAATTCACATTTGTGCGATCGCTTAAGGAGGCCGAGCGATGGAACGACTGAACAATTACATAGTCAGAGTGGGGTCGCTTGAGCTTGGGACAGTGCTCTTTTGGATGTTCTTCTGGCTCGCCAACGGACTGGCCAAGATCATTGCGGGAACCCATATCGGAGTGAAGTTCGCCAAGCGGGGCGACGTGAATCCGTTCGAAGTCACACTGGACAAGATGGGATGGGGCACGGCCCTCGGCGACTTTGCCTACATCTTCACGGGCATCGTTGAACTAATCGTTGGGCTCATCTTCACATGGGCGCTCATCCAGTTCTTCATGCGCACCGGTCCGGCAGCGCGTCGCCCCTGGATTCTCCTCGGGCTGTTCATCAGCGGCATCATCTTCGCCGTGTTCGCCTTCTCGAACGTCGTAACGGCGGCCCGCCCGACGCCGCTCATCTGGCACACCACCTACTTCGGCGTGGTCGGAGTGTCATGGCTGGTGATCGTCGGCCAGGGCGTGTGGGCGCGCGGGGCCAGCGACAGCAACCAATAATCGCACCGGGGGAGCCGGGTCCCTCGCATGCGAAAATGCTCACGGAGGCCACTCCGCGGAGTGGCCTTTTCCGCGCGTCGGGCGGTTTGACGAATCGAAGTCTCAACAGACCGCCAGGGAGCAACGAAATTGGACCAAAAAGTCAGGGTGGCGCAGTACGGCACGAAGCATGGCCACGCGAAGGGCGTGCTGGAAGTCATACTGTCCAGCCCGGACGTCGAGATGGTCGGCGTTTACGAACCCGACCCGGAACGGCGCCGAGCGCTTGAAGGTTCCGGCAATCGGCCTTGGAACGAAGTCAGGTGGTTCGATTCTCCCTATGAGTTCCTGGATGACCCGACCGTGCTGGCGGTGGCGTCTGAGGGGTCCAATGCAGAGAGCCTCGACCACACCGAGGCGATAGTCGATGCCGGTAAGCACGTCTTCTACGACAAGCCGGCAGGTGACGACTATGCGCAATTCGAGCGAATCATCGGGAAGGCGCATTCATCCGGCCTGCTGGTGCAGATGGGATACATGTTTCGCTGCCACGACGGTTTCGTTCGCATCGCGGAGTGGGCCAGATCAGGCCTTCTGGGAGACATCTACTCCATCAGGGCCAACATGTCGACCCACCTCGAACGGCCTGCGCAAGAAGCAATAGCGCCGCACCGGGGCGGGATCTTCTACGACCTGTCGGGACACATGATCGACCAGATCGTCTGGATACTCGGCAGACCCGCGAAGGTGACGTCGTTCCTGAGGCAGGACGCGACCGACGTGCCGGGGTTTCAGGACAACACGCTCAGCGTGCTCGAATACGACTCGGCGATGGCGTTCGTGGACATCGCGGCCGTGGAGCCTCCACCGATGGCGCGTCGGTTCGAGGTTTACGGCTCGGTCGGCACGGCGACCATGGAACCATTCGAGCCACCCGGGTCGATCAGGTTGTGTCTAAGCGAAGAACGGGGTGAATACCCTGCCGGGGTTTCAGCCGTGGCGGTAGAGGACAAGCCGCGGTACGTCGACAACCTGGCGTCATTTGTAAAGGACATCCGCGGCGAAAAGACACCTGACCGGTCCCTGGGCCACGAATTGATCGTCCAGGAAACGGTCCTGCGGTGCACCGGCCACATCAGCTAGTAGGACTGGCAAGTAGCCTGTCCAAGAGCCCCGCCACTAAGGCTTGGGCACAGAGGGCATGATCACTTTTTGCATGGTGGCTGCGGCAAAGACAGCGCCACTAATGTCGGCGTCCTTGAGGCTCACCCGGTACATCGCCGCCCCGGTCAGGTCGGCATTTCGCAGGTCGGCGCCCACCATCGTCGCCCGGTAGAGAACGGCGTTTCTTAACCTGGCGTGTCTGAGTTTCGCCCACTTGAGGCTGGCTTCAGAGAGGTCTGTACCCGACAAATCGGCGTCGGTGAGATCGCCGTGGTCGAGCAAGGCGCGCGACAGGTTCCATCCGGCAAAACTCCGGCCTGACAGTTGAGCGCCTCGCAGGTCTAACCGGGATGCCGGGTTGTCGGAGCGCCACTCGTCCAGTGACGCTGCGCCGAGTCGCAGGAGTTCAAGGTGGTGGGGATTCATACGCTCATTACATCGTCTTGCCCAAGGTGAAGGACCGGCCGGATCGTCACTGACGCGACCCTGCCGATGTCTAACCTACACTGAGCGACCTGCCTGTAGGCGATAGAGCAGGTCCATCCTGCCGTACTATGGGCGTCGAATCAGAGCGTGCCTGACCATTGACTTCCAACAACGCCGAACAGCCCATCCGATTTGAGCCCGAGGAGGCCTGTCCTCCCTGGATGGCACTGTTAGTCGGACTTCAGGGCGCAATGCTCGTGCTCGCTCCGACCGTGCTGAACGTGGTGATAGCGGTCCGCTCATCAGGCCTCGACGACAACTACTTGACCTGGAGCGTCTTCGCCGCAATGTTGATCTGCGCGGCGGTCACGTCCCTTCAGGCCTTCCAACTGTGGCGATTCGGCGCGGGACACATTGCGCTTGCCTGGCCCGCGGCAATGTTCATTGCGATCATGGTGGCGACAATTTCAGCCGCCGGTCCGGCGACGTTTGCAAGCTTGTTGATCGTCTGCAGCCTTGTCCAGGTCGCGCTGGCCTGGTGGCTGCCGACACTGCGCCGAATCATCACGCCAACGGTTTCCGGAACGGTGACGATGCTGATCGCCGTCAGCGTCTTGCCAATCGCTTTCGACACACTCCAGGACCTGCCGGCCGGGACCCCAGCCTCTGCCGGCCCGATTATTGCCGGTGTGACGGTGCTGGCTTCGGTAATTTTGACGTTGCGCGCCAGCGGACGTTGGCGCCTGGCCGCGCCATTCATCAGTATCGCGGCAGGATGCATCGCCGCCGCCGGCTTCGGCGTGCTCGATGCGGGCCGAATCACCGACGCAAGTTGGTTTGGCATACCCGCGATACCGGATTCGGGATTCGACCTCACGCCGAGCAAGGAGTTTTGGGCGCTTTTGCCTTCGTTTGCGATTCTGACCCTGGTCCTCGGGCTCAAGACAATTAGCGACGGCGTGGTTATTCAACAGGGCTCCCGAAGGCGGCCGCGGGCGATCGACTTCCGACAAATCCAGGGCATGGTCAGTGTCAACGGCATAGGGATGTTTCTCTCCGGTTTAGCCGGAACACTGCCCCCTATGTCCAATTCCTCTTACAGCCTTTCTCTCATAAACCTCACTGGCGTAGCCGCCCGGCGAGTCGGCATCGGTGTGGCGGTGGTCATAGTGGTGCTGGCGTTCTTCTCCAAGTTCACCGCCGTCCTTTTGTCGATCCCCGGACCTGTGATGGGCGGCTTCCTGATGCTCGCTATGGGCATCCTTTTCGTCAGCGGCTGTCAAACAATCTTGCGCGAAGGCATTGACGCCCGGCGCATGATGGTGGTGGCGCTGGCGACCGCCCTGGGCCTTGGCCTCCATGGGCATCCCGTCATGGGTGACCTCTTTGGCGAAGAAGTGGGCGGACTGCTCGGCAACGGTGTCACGATCGGCGCCGTGGTGGCGATTGGCATGACGCTGGGGCTCGAAGCGCTGGGCACGCGCCGCTCGCGCCTGGAGGTCAAGTTGGATATGGCTTCGCTCCCGGATGTAGATGAATTCCTCGCACGGCTGGCATCCAGGCTGGCATGGAACGAGGAGTCCGCACAACGGCTGCGGTCTGCAGGGGAAGAAACACTTGCCAGTCTGCAAACTCAGGAAAGCGATGCCGAAGAAGGAGATGTACCCAGGCTGATCATCCTCGCGCGGCCACAACACACTTTAGTTGAACTGGAGTTCGTCGCCACAACGCGCCGGGAGAATATCGAGGACCAATTGGCGTTCCTGACCAACGAAGCCGCCGTGCCATCAGCCGACGATTTTTCGCTGCGCCTGTTGCGTCACCACGCTTCCAACGTGCGCCACCAGAAATTCCACGGCGTCGATATCGTCACGGTCCAGGTGGAGGGCGCCGCCTGATACTAATCCCGCAGTGTGCCTGACAGCAGTCGAACAGCAAATTTCAGTCGAATCAAAAAAGAAGGCCCGCGCCACTGACGACGCAGGCCCTCATTTCTTTGCGTACGAGCGTTTAGGACGCCGCTCCACACACCGTGTTGAGTATTAGTCGAGTGACCCTGTAGGGGTCGCAATTCGCATTGGGACGCCTGTCCTCGATGTAACCCTTCCGATCACGTTCCACTTGCCACGGAATGCGTACGGAAGCGCCGCGGTCCGACACCCCGTACCTGAACTCCTTGTAAGAGCAGGTCTCGTGGAGACCCGTCAGACGCTCTTCGATCCGGTGGCCGTACTCGGCGATATGCGCCTCGTGGTTTCCGGCCAGCGCCTCGGCGGCGGCCACGCAGGCGTCGTAGTCCTCGCGCATTTGCCTGGTGGAGAAGTTGCAGTGTGCCCCAGCGCCGTTCCAGTCGCCTTTCATTGGCTTGGGGTCCAGCGTTGCGCTGACACCGGAGTTCGTTACGTCCCCGATGTGGATGTCTTCACCGATTCGGTATAGCAACCAGCGGGCAACCCAGAGCTGGTCTGCCACTAGCGGCGCGCCCACGGGCCCGACCTGGAACTCCCATTGAGCCGGCATGACCTCTGCGTTGATTCCCGAAATGGCCAATCCGGCGTCGAGGCATGCGTCCATATGTGCTTCGACGACAGGCCGTCCAAAGACCTCGTCCGAACCGACGCCACAGTAGTACCCGCCCTGAGGAGCTGGGAAGCCGTTGTCCGGCCACCCGAGCGGCTTAAGGCCGTCGAAGAACGTGTATTCCTGCTCGATGCCGAACCACATGTCGAAATCTGCGTACTTGTCGGCCGCCTCGGCGCAGGCCGCCCTGGTGTTGGTGGGGTGAGGGGAGAGGTCGGTAAGGAGCACCTCGCACATTGCGAGGATGTTGTCGCCCCCTCGGATCGGGTCTGGGCAAGTGAACACCGGCCGCAACACGCAGTCGGAGTTCTCGCCCGGCGCCTGGTTCGTGCTCGAGCCGTCAAAGCCCCAGATAGGCGGTTCTTCACCCTTTGGCACAATCTTGCCCTTGGAACGGAGCTTGGCCACCGGCTCTGAGCCGTCTACCCAAATGTATTCTGCCTTGTAATAGTCCATGCTGTACTCCTGTTGGCCGGAAATTCCTACTTTGGAACTCCCCAGGCTCAAACGACGTTCGCGACGAGCCAGTTGTATCGTGGTCAGGATCGGCGAACCCTGTCAATACCGGAATCCGCCGGTACACAGTACGATCAACCTCGTTCAACAGTACATAATATCCCCCTCGTTTTCGTTAGAGGCGCGGATTTATTGCGAAAACGTTACGAACTGCATACATCGCCTACCGGGTGTCCAATAGGTCGGCCAGCCTCCGTTTGAAGGTTCCAGCCGTGCTGATCAATGCGATGTGCCCTTGACCGGCACACGGTGGCTCAAACAGCCGGGCGAGGGACGCGGCGGATAAACGTTTATAGGGGACGTTCGCCCAGTTCAACGTCGAGGTCGATCAATTCACCGTCCCGCCTGATTCCTACGGTTACGGTGTCGCCCGGGCTGGTGTTGAGAGCCAGGTAGGCGATGACGTCCTCGAGGGCCATGACCGGATTGCCCTCTATCGAAACGATGATGTCGCCGCCGACAGTGACCGGTCTTCCCAGCACGGTGATCTGTCGATCGCCGGCTTGTAGTCCCGCCCTTTCGGCCGGACTGTTCGGCGAGACGGTCTGGACCAGTGTGCCGCGCAGTCCACGGTCGAGACTTGCTTCCCTGCGCAGGTCCATGTTTACGTCGAAAGCGCTGATCCCGAGCCAGGAATAGCGGTGTTCCCCGTCCTGGATTAAGGACGGTACCACTCGCCGCGCGAGGTCGATCGGAACGGCGAATCCCACGCCGGAGAACTGCCTCGAATCGCTGCGGATCTGTGAGTTGATGCCAATTACCCGGCCCTGGCTGTCGAACAGCGGCCCGCCTGAATTGCCGGGGTTGATGGCGGCGTCAGTCTGAATGACCTCGGGAATGGCGAAATCGCTGAATCCGCTGCCTATGAGGCGTCCTACCGCGCTGACGATCCCCGTGGTCATGGTGAATTCCTGACCGAATGGGTTTCCGATGGCGATGGCGAACTGGCCCGGCCGGAGGGCGCCGCTATTGCCCGGGGTGACGGGGACCAGGGAGTCCGCGGGAGCGTCGATCTTCAACACCGCTATATCGGAGTCGTGGTCCACGCCTACTAATGCGGCGTCGTATTCATACCCATCGTGAAAGGTGATCCGCTGGGTGTCCCTGGCGCCGACGAGGTGAAAGTTGGTGACTATGTGACCTTCGCGGTCCCACACGAACCCAGACCCTTCACCGGCGTCCGACACGATACGCACGACGGACGGCACGACCCTGACATACAGGTCGGCTAACAGGGCCTCCTGCTCGGTGTATTCGAGTGTGCTGTCTACATCCGGGAAGCTTGGGGCGTGAATTGTCTCCAGCGGGGTTGGTCTGGAAGGTTCTCCGGAGCAGGCGGCTATTGCCGAAATAGCCGCCACGACTGCGGCGACGATAAGGACGTATCTCAATCTGAACACCGTAGTCATGTTCATTCACTTCAGCGCGTAACCGGCCGAGGCGGTCAAGTGCGCGTGCCTATACAGAAAACTATATAAAGCGTAGGCGTCCAATGTGAAGCAATTGTCAAGGTCCGCGCCGCGCCGTAAGGCGGCAACAACGGGCGCAGCGGCCTTCATTCGCGGTATTGCGAGGCGAGGGGGAGGCGCCGGTCTCGCCCGAACGCCAGGCCGGTAATCTTCACGCCGGGGGCGGCCTGGCGCCGCTTGTACTCGTTGCGGTCCACCAGGCCGGCGATGCGTCTCACCGTGGCCTCGTCGGCCCGTTCGCCATCGATCGAACGTTCGCTATCTATGATGTCCTGGACCGGCAGGCGCTGCTCCACGTACATCTCCAGGATGCGGTCGAGCACCGTATAAGGAGGAAGGGAGTCCTCGTCCAGTTGGTCCGGTCTGAGTTCGGCGCTCGGCGGTTTGTCGATTACGGTCTGCGGTATAGGAGCGCCCGGGCCGGACTCGTTGCGACGACGGGCAAGTTCGTAGACGAGGGTCTTCGGGACGTCCTTGATCACTGCGAAGCCGCCAGCCATATCTCCGTAGAGGGTCGCGTATCCGGTTGCCATCTCTGACTTGTTGCCCGTCGTGAGCACGAGCCAACCGTATTTGTTTGAAATGGCCATCATCAAGTTGCCCCGGATGCGTGCCTGTACGTTTTCTTCCGCCACGCCGGACTCTGTTCCTGCGAAGTACGGCGCCAGCATCTCCTCGAATGCGGTGTGCCCGGGCTCGATCGGGACGTTCCACAGTTCAATTCCCAGGCGTCTCGCCAGTTCCGCGGCGTCGGTCCGGGAGCCCTCGGAAGAAAAACGCGACGGCATCGACACGCCGACGACGTTTGGAGCGCCCAGGGCGTCCACGGCTACGGCGGCGACCAACGACGAATCGACACCGCCCGACAGGGCGACCGCCACCTTCCCGAATCCGGTCTTTCGCACGTAGTCCCCAGTCCCAACGACGACAGCCGAGTAGATGACGTCCAAAATGTCAGCCTCCGCAATTCGGGGCGGTGGCAACGCGGGCCGGTTTTTCGGCTTTGGCGCGTGGACCTGCCACGTTTCCGTTGTTGCCAGCCCGCCGAGGCCGACGACCGGACTAGCCCGGCGGGCGGCACGTACCTGTTCGATATCGAGGTCGATTACCAGCAAGTCCTCTTCGAATTGCGGACTCGACGCCATTACGGTCCCGTCGGGACCCGCGATCATGCTGCCGCCATCGAAGACGAGTTCGTCCTGCCCGCCAATTTGGTTGACGTACGCCACGAACGCCCGGTTTCGTCCGGCTGCTGCGGTCACGAGCCCTTCCCGGGTATTGCGCTTGTCTATCTCGAACGGGGACCCGTTGATATTGACGATCAACTCGGCGCCGGCCTGGCACTGGACCTCCGATGGTCCTGCGGTCTGCCAGATGTCTTCACAGATATTCAGGCCGATTAAGCAGCGCCCGAGATCGACCACGGGGCATACGGTTCCCGGCTCGAAGTAGCGCCGTTCGTCGAATACTCCGTAGTTAGGCAGGTGCAGCTTGTGGTAAACGCCTTGCACCTCCCCGTTGGCGAGGAGGGCCGAGGCGTTGAACAGACGCCCGTCCGCCTCATCGACGAACCCGACAATGGCCGCATTGTGTTGGACACATTGCGCCAACTCACGAAGCAGCCTTTTGTTTTCGGCGACGAACGAGGGGTAAAGGACCAGGTCTTCAGGCGGGTAGCCCGTCAGTGTCAGTTCCGGAAAGGCCGCGAGGTCTGCGCCCAGGGACGCGGCCCGGTCGATCCAGTCCTTGACGAGTTCCGTGTTCCCGCGCAGGTCGCCGACAGTGGTGTTCACCTGTGCCAGCGCGATTCGGTAGTTATCCACGTTCCGGGCCTGGTGCGTTGCCAAGGGCTCTTGGTGATTTGCCGGGCGGATACTGCCTGGCTAGCCCTCGTTCGTCATGCTCATATCGATTGTGGCGTGACTGGCGACGTTTGGCTACCGTGCGGTCGCCCTGCCGGATTCGATTACCGGACGTGCATAGCCCCTGACCGTGGGCAAGTTCGAGTGGCCCATCAGGTACGTGTCGACGTGCCTCGCGCAGGCCCTGCCGCCGGCGATGGCGTGTACTACAAGAGACTGCCCGCGCTGCATGTCACCGGCCGAGAAAATGCCGTCCACGCTAGTCATCATGGACGCACCGGTCTTTACGTTGCCCCGACCGTCGTAATCGACTCCGAGGTCATCGAGCAGACCGTGGTGCTGTGGACTGACGAAGCCCATGGCGAGCAGTACCAGGTCGGCCTTGACGACGAACTCGCTGCCCGGGACCTCGGCCAGGCGCGGGCGGCCTTCCGGAGTGGGCTGCCACTCGACCCGCACGCAGTTCAATGATTCGACCCGTCCATGCTCACCCGAGAAGCTTGTCGTCGAAACGTTGTAGTCACGCGTGCCGCCCTCCTCATGGGCTGAGGATATGCGATAGACGTTGGGCCACTCAGGCCACGGGTTTTCATTCTTGCGGCCGTCCGGGGGTCTTGGCATGATTTCGAATTGCAAGATCCTGGCCGCGCGCTGCCGTAACGCGGTTCCCAGGCAGTCTGCGCCGGTATCTCCGCCTCCAATGATCACGACGTTCTTGCCTTCGGCGGTGATCGTCTCCTCAGGCGAAAACTCCTGCCCGCGACCCCTGCGGTTTTGCTGGGTCAGGTAGTCCATTGCGAAGTGGATGCCGTCGAACTCGCGCCCCGGTACCGGGAGATCACGCGGGACGGTTGAACCGCCGGTCAGACATACCGCGTCGAACGAGTCTCGCAAATCCTGCGCCGTGATATCCGTGCCCACGTTGGTGCCGGTGCGAATCTCCACTCCTTCCGCAATCATTTGCTGTACGCGGCGGTCTACGTGGAACTTTTCCAGTTTGAAGTCCGGAATGCCGAGTGCAAGCAACCCCCCCGCGTATTCGTCCCGCTCGAATAGCGTCACCGTGTGGCCGGCCCGGTTGAGTTGTTGCGACGCGGCCATGCCGGCAGGACCTGACCCCACTACGGCGACCTTCTTGCCCGAGCGGTGCGACGGCGGTTCGGGCCTGATCCAACCCTCTTCCCAGGCGCGCTCCGCTATCGCCTTTTCGATCATCTCGATCGTAACGGCGTCCTCGTTTATAGCGAGAGTGCAGGCAGGTTCGCATGGAGCAGGGCATATGCGCCCCGTGAATTCAGGGAAGTTGTTGGTGGCGTGCAGCCGTTCGATGGCCCCACGCCAGTCTCCGTGATAGACGAGGTCGTTCCATTCGGGGATGAGGTTGCCCAGGGGACATCCGCTATTACAGAACGGGACGCCGCAATCCATGCAGCGGCTCGCCTGCCCCTGCGCTTCGTCGGCCTTCCACGGCACGTACACCTCGCGCCAGTCGCCGACGCGAACGTCTATCGGTCGGCGCTTTTGGGGCACGCGGCCTTGTTCGAGAAATCCCCGCGCCTTACCCATAAGTGCTGGCGGTTAAAGAAGCTTCGTGTTCGGTGAAGGACCCGTTCCCGGAGGTGACTGTCTGTCTGGCGTTAATCTCCCGCAGTACGCGTGCGTAGTCCCGCGGCATGACCTTGTGGAAGCGGCGGAGCGTCGATTCCCAGTCGGCCAGCAGCCCTTCAGCCACTGTGCTCTGAGTGAAGCGATGGTGGTTTTCTATAAGACGCCGCAACTCCCGGTCGTCGCTGCTGCCTGGAATCACGGATTCGAGGTCTGCCATCCCGTCGTTGAAACGGTCGGGGAATGTCCCGTCTTCATCCAGCACGTATGCGATGCCGCCGCTCATTCCAGCCCCGAAGTTGCGGCCCGTGATGCCGATTACCGCCACACGACCGCCGGTCATGTATTCGCAGCCGTGGTCACCTATGCCCTCGATGACGGCGTTCGCGGCGGAATTCCGTACGCAGAACCGTTCGCCGCCGCGGCCTCGAATGTACGCCTCTCCCCCGGTTGCGCCGTAAAGGGCGACATTGCCGATGATGATGTTCTCTTCGGGCACATACGTTGAGCCGGAAAACGGGACGGTGATGAGCGTGCCGCCTGAAAGACCCTTGCCGAAATAGTCGTTCGCGTCTCCTTCCAGCCGGAACGTGACGCCGTTGACAAGGAATGCGCCGAAACTCTGTCCGGCCGATCCGCTGAACGTGAAGTTGATCTTTTTCTCCGGCAGGCCCTGCTCGCCGTATTTCTTTGCGATCTTTCCGCTGAGCATAGCCCCGACGGTCCGGTTGCGGTTTCTGATCGGGAATTCTCCGGTAACGTCAGCAGTTCCTGCTATTGCCGGCGCGGACATTTCGATCAGGCGGTGGTCGAGAGCCTGTTCGAGGCCGTGGTCCTGGGACTGGCAATTGAACGGCGTGTCGCCCTCGATTCCCTTGGGAACGGTGAGTATTCGGGACAAGTCCAGCTTTTCGGCCTTGAAGTGGCCGTTGATTTCCCGCTGTCGCAGGATGTCCGACCGGCCGATCATTTCGTCCACCCGGCGGAAACCAAGTCGCGCCATTTGCTTCCTGAGGCCCTCGGCCAGGAACATGAAGTAGTTGACCACCGCCTCAGGGGTGCCGGTGAACTTCTTCCTCAATTCGGGGTCCTGCGTGGCTACGCCTACGGAACAGGTGTTGAGGTGGCACTTGCGCAGCATTATGCAGCCCATGGTCACCAGGGCCGCCGTCGCCACGCCCCACTCGTCCGCGCCGAGCAGCGCTGCGATGGCCACGTCGCGGCTCGTCTTTATCTGCCCGTCGGTCTGTACGACTATCCGGCCGCGCAGGCCGTTTTCCACCAGCACCTGCTGCGTTTCTGCCAAGCCCAATTCCCACGGCAGCCCGGCGTGCTTGATCGACGAAAGCGGAGAAGAGCCCGTGCCGCCCGAGTCACCGGAGATCAGCACCACGTCCCCTTTGCCCTTCGACACGCCGGCCGCGATGATGCCGACGCCTACTTCCGAAACGAGCTTGACGTGGATGCGCGCGTCGGGGTTGGAGTTCTTGAGGTCATGGATCAGTTGCGCCAGGTCCTCGATGGAGTAGATGTCGTGGTGGGGCGGAGGTGATATCAACTCGACGCCCGGCGTCGTCTTTCTGATCCCGCCGATGTACTCGCTGATCTTGTTGCCGGGGATCTCTCCCCCCTCACCCGGCTTGGAACCCTGGGCCATCTTGATCTGGAGGTCGGTGGAGTTGACAAGGTAGTTGGTAGTCACCCCGAAGCGGCCTGAAGCCACCTGCTTCATGCGGCTGGAACGAGAGTCCCCGTTCGCTTCGGGCGTAAATCTTGTTGGGTCCTCGCCGCCCTCTCCCGTGTTGCTCCTGGCATCGAGGCGGTTCATTGCCACGGCAAGCGTCTCGTGGGCCTCCCTCGAAATCGAACCCAGGGAGATTGCGCCGGTGGCGAACCGCTTCACGATCTCTGTCGCGGGTTCCACTTCGTCGATGGGCACGCTCTCTCGCTTGTCGAAGTCGAATTCGAGTAGCGAACGTATGGTCAGGTTTGATCCGGATTCCGAGTCGGAAGCTGCCTCGAACTGTTCAAAGACATGGGCGTCGTTGCGATCGACCGCGTCCTGGAGCAGTGCGATGGTGTCCGGGTTCCACAGGTGCTTTTCGCCGGTCCCCCGCCACAGGTAGAAGCCGCCGATCTCCAGTTGCAGGTTGGCGGGTATGCGCGCCTCCGGGTAAGCACGGCCGTGATTCGTCAATTGGTCGGCGGCAATTTCGTCGACCCCAATGCCATCGATGCGAGAGGCGGTCCAGGTGAAGTACTCGTCGATAAGGTCCTGCGAAAGTCCCAGCGCCTCGAAAACCTGCGCGCCGAGGTACCCCTGGAGGGTCGAAATGCCCATCTTGGACATGGTCTTCAGCAGGCCTTTTTCGACGGCGTAGCAGAAGTTGCGTTCCGCTTCTTCCTGGTCCGGCATGTTCTCTTCCACTGCCGGCAACTCCCGAATGCCGGCCAGGGACTCGAATGCCAGGTAGGGGTTTACTGCGCTCGCCCCGTAACCGAACAGGCAGGCGATGTGGTGTACCTCTCGGGGCTCCCCCGACTCCACGATGATGTCTGCGAGATCGCGTGAACGCTCGCGGATCATGTGGTGGTGCACCGCCCCGGTGGCGAGCAGCGCGGGAACGAAAGAGTGCTCCGAGTCGACTCCCCGGTCGGACAGCACGAGCAACGTGCAGCCTTCCGCTGCCGCGTCGTCGGCCTGCCTCCGAATGCGGTCGAGCGCGTTCTGCATTCCAACCGCGCCTTCGGCAACCGGGAATAACGTCGATATCGTTCGGACCTTGATGGCCGGGTGATCTGCAGCGCGGATCCGCGCCAGGTCGTTGTTTCGCAAAACCGGATGGTCGATACGCAGCAACCGGCAATGCTCGGGTGACTCATCGAATAGATTCGGCCTGCGGCCCGCCGGGACCGACAGTTGCGTGACCAGTTCCTCGCGGATGGCGTCCAGAGGCGGGTTGGAGACCTGCGCAAAAAGCTGCCTGAAGTAGTTGTAGAGCGGCTGCGGCCGGTCGGAGAGCACGGCCAGCGGGGAGTCGTTGCCCATGGAGCCCTGCGGCTGGTTGGCGATTACGCCCATTGGCGCGACGAGCAAGCGGACGTCTTCCTGCGTATAGCCGAAGGCGACTTGTCGCGTCACCAGGGATTCGAGGTCAATGCCCGGAACGGGCGCGGCAGGCGGCAGATCGTCGAGTTTCACCCGGTTTTCGGCCAACCACTTACCGTAAGGCTGGCGGCGCGCCAGGCGGTCCCTGATCTCCTCTGGCTGGTCGATGCGTTTGTTTTCGAAATCGACCAGGAACATGCGGCCCGGCCGCATCCGAGCGCGGAACCTGACGTTCTCCGGCGGTATGTCGAGGACCCCGGTCTCCGAAGCCATCACCAGCAGGTCGTCTTTCGTGACCAGGTAGCGGAACGGCCTCAGACCGTTCCGGTCGAGCACCGCGCCCAACTTGGCGCCGTCGGTGAACGTGACCATGGCCGGTCCGTCCCACGGCTCCATGAGCCCGCCGTGGAACTCGTAGAAGTCCCTGACCTGCTCGGTCATCACCTCATTCCCGTACCAGGCGGCGGGGATCATCATCGCAATGGTGTGCTCGATTGACCGTCCGCCCATGCGAATGAGTTCGAACACGTTGTCAAGCGATGCCGTGTCGCTTGCGTCCGCTTCGCATACCGGCGCCACGTCGTGAATGCCGTCCCCGAACAGGTCAGATTCCAGTATCTGCTCTCGGGCGGCCATCCAGTTCCGGTTGCCCCTGAGGGTGTTGATCTCGCCGTTGTGCGCCAGGAAACGGTACGGATGTGCAAGTTTCCACGCGCCCAGCGTGTTGGTGCTGAACCTGGAATGGACCATGGCGAAAACGGACTTCATCCTGTGATCGTCCAGGTCAAGGTAGAAGGCCCTGATCTGTTCGGCCATGATGAGACCCTTGTAGACGACGGTCCGGCCGGACAGAGAGCAGACGTAGAACTGGCTCGAGAGAGTCGCCGCTGTGTCCGGCGTGGCCTTGGCCGAGACCGACAACTCTGCGACCTTGCGAGCCACGTACAGGGAACGTTCGAGGTCGTCGCCGGTCAGTTCTTGCGGCGCGGCGGCGAAACACTGTTTTATCCGGGGCATGACGCCCCGGGACATATAGCCAATGGCTGAAGGGTCGACCGGCACGTCCCGCCAGCCGAGGAACGTAAGTCCCTTCGATTCGAGAGCGGCCTCGACCGTCTGTTCGCACATCGCGCGCAGGTCGTCCGACTGCGGCAGGAAGACCATCCCAACGGCGTAGTTTCCGTCAGCGGGCAATGCGATCCCGGCTTCCGACGCTGCGGCAGACATGAATTCTCGCGGCAATCGAATGAGCAGCCCCGCGCCGTCGCCGGTCTGGGGATCGCATCCACAGGCGCCGCGGTGCCCCAGGTTCACCAGGACCTCGAGTCCCTGTTCGATTATCCGGTGGGAGGACTCGCCTTGCAGATTGGCCACGACACCGACACCGCACGCGTCGTGTTCGTGCTCCGGCGAATACAGGCCGCGCTCGGCGATCTCCCTGAGATCGGGTATTTGCCGCATTTTTGTCATCTGGTGATTATCGGCGCTTTTAAAGCGCGATTTGAAGGAGGCTTTCTGGTCCCCTGGCTAAAGCCGGAACAAGTACTCGTCAATTTCGAAGTCGGTCACCGCCTGCGAGAAACGTTCCCATTCGATTCGTTTGTTCTGCAAAAAGCTGTCGACCGCGTTTTCGCCCAGGGCATCCCGCACCAACTCACTTCGCTCCGTCACGCGCAAAGCTTCGTCCAGTGTTGAAGGCAGCCGTTCGATCCCGTATTCGGCCCGTTCGGAGTCGCTGAGGTCGTACACGCTCCCCTTGATGGGCTCCGGCAATGGGTATCCCCGCTCGATGCCGGTAAGTCCGGCGGCGAGCATGACGGAGAAGGCCAGGTAAGGGTTGCACGCCGCGTCGGGCGCGCGGTACTCGACCCGCAGGCCATGCTCCCTGCCGGTGCGGTACGCAGGCACCCGGATGAGATCGCCCCACTGGCCCAGGGACCACGAAGCGTAGATAGGGGCCTCGAGCCCGCGGACCAGTCGTTTGTAAGAGTTGACCCACTGATTGGTTATGGCGGTTATCTCACCAGAGTGGCGCAGCAGGCCTGCGATGAACCTTCTGCCGGTCTCCGAGAGTTTCAGTTCGTCTTCGGCATCGTAAAAGGCGTTCTTGTCGCCTTCGAAAAGGGACATGCTGGTGTGCATGCCGGAACCGTGCCGGTCGTTGAAGGGCCGCGGCATGAACGTGGCGTGGACGTCCCGCTGCGCGGCAATTTCCTTGACCACGAAGCGGTATGTGACGACGGCGTCGCCCATCGCCAGTGCGTTCATGTGGCGTATGTCTATCTCTTGTTGCCCGCCGGACACCTCGTGGTGGCTGTGTTTTACGGGGATGCCCACGTCTTCGAGGGCCAACACCGTTTCTCGCCTGAGATCAGAGCCCGGGCCGTCCGTAGAGGTCTGATCGAAGTAACCGGAATCGTCGATCGGCTGCAGCGTGTCCTTGTCCAGGTAGTAGTACTCAATCTCCGGCGCCAGGTAAAAGGTGAAGCCAAGGTCCAACGCCCGGTTGATGTTTTTTCGGAGTACACCCCTGCAATCCACGGGAGCGGGCTGGCCGTTTGGATCCTGGAGATCGCAGAACATCCTGGCAACGCCTTTTTCGGTGGGTCGCCAGGGTAGCTGTTGCCACGTCGAGGGGTCAGGGACAGCGACCATATCGGTCTCTTCTGACCTGACCAGTCCGGCAATCGAAGCTCCGTCGAAGGACGCTCCGTTGCGCAGGACCTCCTCCAATTCGTCCACGGTGATGGCGAACCCTTTCAGGGTTCCCAGGATGTCAGTGAACCAGAGTCGGATGAACTTTACGTCGTGCTCGTGGGCAGCGAAAAGGACGAACTGCTCAGCCTCTTCGTTAAACCCCGACACAGACATTTCAGGCGCCTTAGTCATGTGATCGAGAATGGGTCTGGGCCGCGCATCGCCCACGGATCGGCCCGGTTGGCGCCTGGTTCAGATCGGGGCTGATTTTGAGGACGCCTAGGGGGTGTAGGCTCGCAAGTTTGAAACATTGTGAAGTTTTTGTCAATCCAGTTTGAATGCAGGTGACAGGCAATTGCAAAACCGTGGCGATTTTGGCCTCTTCTACACGGTCTCAGGGCGCACGCAAAAAGGCCCGTCGGACGGCCCCGGTTGCGGCCGCTTCAGGTAGTGGCGGCTTCAGCAGCGCGGAACCGGTATCCCACGTTCCATACGGTCTCGATGAACCTGTTGGGTGCGCTGTCGATCTTGGAGCGGAGCCTTCGGACGTGCACGTCCACGGTCCGCGTGCCGCCGAAGTAGTCGTAGCCCCAGACGCTGCGAAGTAGGGCTTCACGGGTGAATACCCTGCCGGGGTTAGAGGCGAGGTATTCGAGGAGCTTGAATTCCTTATACGTGAGGTTGATCTTTCCGCCGGAGACCGAAACCTCGTAACGGTCGCAGTCGATCGTCAACTCGCCGCGGCTGATCAGGTTGGAGTCTGAGCCGAGTCCCACCCGGGACTCCGCGACCTGCATCCGGACCATCAACTCGGGACCGCTGAAGGGTGGAAAGCAGACCTCGAAGTTTCCGGCCGAGGGATCGATCCCGTGCAGGTCCATCGCAGGCAATAACGCCACTACCGGAGCGCCCGTCTCAAGAGCGCGGTAGACCTTGTTAGGGGTGGCTGAGACATCCCCATCCCCGCACCAGACGAACGCCACCGCCTCTCCAAGCTTCTCGAGGGTGGAGAAATCACCGTCGATGTCGACAAAATCGGTGGTGTGCGCGTTTAACTTAAGGCTGCTGACCACGCGACGCGATTCTGTGGACCTGAATCCGATCAAACAAATGGTCTTCACTGGTTGTTCCGGAATGTCCGGTAGCCCGCCGGAGTCGGATTTTGATCGATGGTCGACTATGACCCTGGAAACGGCCGTTTGACCGTGCACGCAATTGGAATCAAAGGGTACACGACACCTAGTCGCGGTGGAAAAACAGCCGCGACGTTCAGTACCGGGTCAGGTTAGCCTTCCCTGACTTTCCGCTTATTACAGCACAATCGGCCGAGAGAGAAGGTCGCTTCGTTACGAAACTCGTTGACTAGTTGGCGCGTAAATTCATATAATCGCTCTTCGCGGCTTTGCAGATCGTGCCCGCGATGTTTATTTATCAGTGCGGCCGTGGATAACCGCGGCCGGAGAGAATCGTGCCGACAATCAATCAACTCGTGCGCAAACGGCGCAGCAGGTCCCGGAAGAAGCCGAAGACCCCTGCGCTGCGGTTCACGCTGAATTCCATTGAGAACAGGATGACCCGCGGCCGAAAGGGCAGCCCGCAAAAACGCGGCGTGTGCCTGAACGTGCGTACGGTGACCCCAAAGAAACCTAACTCGGCCCTACGCAAGGTGGCGAGAGTCAGGTTGACCAACGGTCTGGAAGTTACGGCATACATTCCGGGCGAGGGGCACAATCTGCAAGAGCACTCGGTGGTTCTGATTCGGGGCGGCAGGGTACGAGACCTGCCCGGCGTCCGATATCACGTAGTCAGAGGGACGCTCGACACATCAGGTGTGGGGGACCGTCGCAGAGGACGAAGTAAGTACGGATCGAGTCGGACCGGGTCGTAATCCAGGGGACCACCTAAGCGCCGCCTGTTCGGGCCTCGGGCAGGCGGCTAAGTTTGCCCGATTGGGAATTCGAAAATGTCAAGGCGCAGGCGCGCAACGCAAAGAGTGATAGCTCCGGACCCGAAGTTCGGCAGCACAGAGCTGGCCAAGTTCATTAACCGCCTGATGATGGGTGGCAAGAAGTCCGTTGCCCGGCGCGCCATGTACGACGCGCTCGACCGCCTGGAGTCTGAGACAAACCGGCCCGGCCTGGAGGTATTTCAACAGGCGATACGGAACGCAACGCCGGCGCTGGAAGTCAAGCCGAGACGCGTTGGCGGCGCCACGTACCAGGTCCCGGTCGAAGTTCGGCCCGAACGACGGTCTGCGCTCGCACATCGCTGGATTATCCAGGCGGTGCGGTCCCGCTCCGGCCGGCCGGTTGCGGAACGACTTTTCCAGGAACTGCTCGAGGCATCTAGAGGTCAGGGCACGGCTACCCGACGCAGGGAAGAACTGCACAGGATGGCGGATGCCAACCGCGCATTTGCCCACTATCGCTGGTGAGAGACCTGGTACGGGGTATACGCGAACTATCTATAAGGGAGAAGGCCGACCGGCCATGACGAGCCGGGCGATTAGCCAGCACGAATGACTACGGCAATGACTAAGAAGCCAAGCCGCACGGACCTGCAGAAGGTCCGGAACATCGGCTTCATTGCACATATCGACGCCGGGAAGACCACTGTCACTGAGCGCGTCCTCTTCTTTACCGGCCGAACGTACAAGATCGGCAACATCGATGAAGGTACGACGGTCATGGACTTCATGGACCTGGAGCGTGAACGCGGAATCACGATAGGTTCCGCCGCCACGGCTGCCGAGTGGGACGGCCACCGGATCAACATCATCGATACGCCAGGGCACGTCGACTTTACAGCCGAGGTGGAGCGCAGCCTGCGGGTGCTCGACGGCGGCGTAGTGGTCCTGGAGGCGGTGGCAGGCGTCCAGCCGCAATCGGAGACAGTGTGGCGGCAGGCCGATCGTCACAACGTGCCGAGACTGATATTCGTAAACAAGATGGACAGGCTGGGAGCGGACTTTGATTACGCCGTCGAGACCGTCCACCGCCGGCTCGAAGCGAATGCCGTGCCGGTCCAGATCCCTATCGGCGCAGAGGCCGAGTTCCGCGGAATGGTGGACCTCATCGAGCGGAAGGCGTATGTCTACGAGTCGGATGAGGCGTTGGCCCACACGGTGGCGCCTGTGCCGCCTGAGTTGGAAGAAAAAGTCGAAGTGTACCGGCAGCAGCTCGTCGAAAAGGTGTCGGAGACCGACGACGACCTGCTGATGAAGTACCTCGAGGACGAGGAAATTACGGAGGCGGAGCTCAAGTCCGCCCTCCGACGTGCCGTGTGTACGCTCAAGATCTTCCCCGTATTTTGCGGATCGGCCCTGCGCCATCGAGGCGTCCATCCGCTCCTGGACGCAGTTGTAAGTTATCTCCCCTCCCCCTTGGATGTTCCGCCCGTAAAGGGCACCTCCCCCACCGAAGAAAGCGTTCCTGAAGAACGCGGCCCCACCCCCTCCGCCCCTCTCAGCGCCCTGGCCTTTAAGGTCGTAACCGACCAACATGTGGGCCGCCTCGTGTACCTGCGCGTCTATTCCGGCGTACTGAAATCCGGCGCGGCGGTACACAACCCGGCGCGCCGCCGTCGGGAGCGCATCGGCCGGCTCCTGAGGATGCACGCAGACCACCGTGAAGAGATCACCGAGGCGGGTCCAGGGGAGATCGTGGCGGCTATCGGCCTCAAGGACGTTTTCACAGGCCACACACTGTGCGACCGGGACGCCCCGATAGTCCTGGAACCCATCCAGTTCCCGGACCCGGTCCTGTCCGTAGCTGTTGAACCCAGGACGCGCGCGGACCTGGACAAGATGACGTTAGCGCTTGTCCGCTTGGCCGACGAGGACCCCACCCTGAGAGTGTCTTCTGATGAGGAGACCGGGCAGCAGGTCCTCGCGGGCATGGGCGAACTACACCTTGAAGTGGTTATCGAGCGGATGAGGCGCGAATTCAAGGTTGACGCGGCTGTTGGAGCGCCGAACGTGGCATATCGAGAGGCGATAACGCGGACCGCAGAGGGGCGCGGGCGTTTCGTGCGGCAGACCGGCGGACACGGCCAGTTTGGCGACGTAACTTTGCTCATCGAACCGTTGAAACGCGGGGACGGCCTCATTTTTGAAACGGCGATAACCGGGGCGACTCTGCCTCGTGATTACTTCCCCGCCATCGAGGAAGGCTTCAGGGAGGCCGCACAGTCCGGCGTGATCGCCGGGTACCCGGTGCTGGACGTCAAGGCGCAGTTGATTGACGGCTCGTACCACGAGGTAGATTCGTCCGAGATAGCGTTCAAAATCGCAGCGTCCATGGCTTTCAAAAATGCAGCTCAGCAGGCCGGCCCAGTGATCCTGGAGCCGGTCATGAAGATGCAGGTGATTACCCCGGCCGAATTCCTTGGGGACGTGCTCGGGGACCTGAATTCCAGGCGCGGGCAGATTTTGAGCATGGAGGGCCAGGGAGGCACGCAGACCATCATTGCGAACGTGCCGCTGGCCGAGACGTTCCAATACGCTACAAAGTTGCGCTCCGCCACGACCGGGCGCGCAAGTTTCGTGATGGAACTTGATCATTACGCGGCGGCGCCGGCTGTTGCAACCAAAGCCGCGGTGGGAGCCTGACCTAGTGCCCGGACAGAAGATTAGAATCGTGTTGAAGGCCTTCGATCATCGCGTGCTGGACGTTTCGGCACAGCAGATCCTGGACGCCGCCGAACGCACGGGCGCCCAGATCACCGGGCCGGTGCCTCTGCCGACGGCCATTCGCCGGTTCTGCGTTATCAGGGGCCCCCACGTCGACAAAGACTCAAGGGAACACTTCGAACTGCGCGTACACAAGAGACTGATCGACATCCTGGAACCGAGTTCCAAGACGATCGATTCGCTGACTCGCTTGAACGTGCCGGCCGGTGTCGACATAGCGATAAAGCTCTAGGAAACGAGACCTCGGACAGATGGGGATCGAAGGCCTGCTTGGCCGGAAAATAGGAATGACCACCTACTACCGCGAGGATGGGGAGGCGATCCCCGTGACCGCGGTCGAGGTAGGGCCGTGCGTCGTCACGCAGGTGAAGACGACGGTCCGCGACGGCTATGAGGCCGTGCAGGTAGGTTTTTTGCAGGCCACGCAGTTGAACAAACCGATGGCCGGTCACATGGAGCGCTCCGGCGGAAGGTTCCGGCACCTGCAGGAATTCAAAGTGTCGGACCTCGGCGAATTCGAGGTCGGACAGGAGTTGAAGGCCGATGTGTTCGAGGCGGGCGAAACCGTGAAGGTCGTCGGCCGCTCCAAGGGCAGAGGTTTCGCCGGAACCGTCAGACGCCACGGGTTCAGAGGCGGTCCCAAGACGCATGGTCAGTCGGACCGCCACCGGGCCCCCGGTTCCATCGGAGCCGGCACTTCGCCCGGCCGTGTATGGCCCGGCACCAAGATGGCCGGCCACTACGGAAACTCGATGGTCTCCATTCTTGGAGTCACCGTTGTCATGACTGACGTTGACCGTAACCTGGTCCTGGTCAAGGGCGCAGTGCCCGGACCGAAGAACGGAATCGTGCGAATTCAGAAACAGGGCCTAGGCTAGTGGAACTTAGTGTTAAGGACCATAACGGCGATGTGGTCGACACCATCGAAGTTGACGATGGTGTCTGGGCCGCGCCGCGCAATGATTCGTTGCTCCACCAGGCGGTGGTTGCCCAACTCGCCAACCGGCGTTCGGGGACGCACGACTCTATGCGCAGAAAAGAGTCCCGTTACTCCTCTACGAAGCTGCGGTCCCAAAAGGGCACCGGCCGTGCCAGGCAAGGCAGCCGTAGTTCCATGCTCCTAGGGAACAGCGTGGCCCACGGCCCGCACCCGCGGTCTCACCGTCAACGCCTGCCAAAGAAGATGCGCCGGCATGCGCTGCGGGTCGCGCTGTCGAACAAGGTCAGGGAAGAAAGCGTCACGGTGATCGATGCCGTGTCGGTGGACGAGCCCAAGACCAGGCTGGTCAAAGACCTGGTATCTGCGCTCGGCCTGTCTGGCGGCACGTTGGTTATCACCGAAGAGTCGAATCCAATCCTGGTCAAGTCTGCGAGCAACATCAATGACGTGATGGTGTTGCCGGCGCCGGAACTGAATCCTCTGGAGGCGACCGCGGCTCGTAACCTGCTCATCACGCGAGACGCCGTCAAAGTGGTTGACTCGATGTGGGGCGGAAAGGGCGCGTCGTGAACCCGTCCAGAGTCCTCAAAAGGCCGCTCATCACTGAGCAGAGCACGCTTTTGTCGGAGAGCGGCAAGTATGTCTTCGAGATAGACCCGCGCGCCACGAAAGCTGAAGTCGCCGCGGCGATCGAATGGGCGTTCAACGTCAACGTCAAGTCGGTCAACACTATGAAAGTAAGAGGCAAGGTCAAACAGTACGGCCGGAGCAGACCGTCGAAGCAGCCGGACTGGAAAAAGGCGATCGTGACCCTAAGTCCGGGCCACACCATCCAGTTGTTTGAAGGTACCTAGAGATGGGACTCAAAGCGCATAAGCCAACGTCGCCGGGCAGGCGGAACGCAGTCGCGTCAGACTTCAGCGAAGTCACCAAGTCAAAGCCCGAGAAGTCCCTGCTGGCGCCGCTCACCAAAAAAGGCGGACGAAACAACCGCGGCCGCATTACCGTGCGGCACCGGGGAGGGGGCCACAAGCGGCGTTACAGGATAATCGACTTCGCCCGCGCGGCCAGCAAGTCGGAGGCCACGGTCCTTTCCATCGAGTATGACCCGAACCGCAGCGCGCGCATCGCGCTGGTCCGCTACGAGGATGGCACGAAGAAGTATGTGATTGCCCCTGATCAGATGGGTGTTGGCGACAAAATACGAAACGGGGAAGATGCGCCCGTCACGCCAGGGAACGCAATGAAGGTCGGTAGCTTGCCGCCCGGGACCTATGTACACAACATCGAACTGGTACCCGGCAATGGCGGGCAATTGGTCCGCAGCGCGGGCGCCGTGGCCCAGATCATGGCTCACGAAGGTGGATACACGCTGGTGAGGCTTCCCAGCGGAGAGATGAGGCGCGTGAGGAGCCAGTGCACCGGGACGGTTGGACAGGTCGGCAACCTGGACCACAAGAACCAGAAGCTGGGGAAGGCAGGCCGGAACCGGCATCGGGGTCGTCGGCCCACGGTGCGAGGTTCGGTGATGAGCCCTGCCGCCCACCCGCACGGTGGTGGCGAAGGCCGGGCGCCTATCGGTATGCCCGGGCCGAAGACCCCATGGGGTAAGCCCGCGCTGGGTCACCGGACCCGCAAGAAGAAGAACAGGACGGACAAGCAGATATTGAGGAGGCGGTTCGAAGTCTAGGCGGTGGGCCGTACAAAGATGCGGCGGACGCCTGAACGACGTTGGTAGAAGATCATGTCACGTTCGGTCAAAAAGGGTCCCTATGTGGACGACAAACTCATGAAAAAGGTCCGGAAGGCCCGTTCAACGGGGGCGCGTGAGCCCATACGCACGTGGGCGCGGGCTTCGATGATGATGCCGGAGATGGTTGGGCTAACGCTCGCCATTCATGACGGACGCCGGTTCATCCCCGTCCTGGTGACCGAGAACATGGTTGGACACCGGCTCGGCGAATTCGCCCCGACGCGATTGTTCAGGGGCCACTCCTCCAAGACCGACAGAGGTTAAGCGGAAAGTCAGCTAGCTGAACTCACGATGGCTAAAGCAGTATCAAAACTAGTAGGTATCTCGAGCACGAAGCTCAGGCACGTGGTCGACCTCGTACGCGGCGAGCCGGTCGACGAGGCTATCGAGATGCTTCGATTTATGACCACGCCCGCCGCGACGAACGTGAGGAAGACGGTCCAGTCAGCGGCGGCCAACGCGGAAAACAACGACTTGCTGGACCGCGATTCGTTGATCATCAAAGAGATATACGCGGACCGGGGACCGTCGCTTAAGCGATACCGTCCCAAGGCCCGCGGCCGCGTCGGCGCATTCGATCGCCCAACCAGCCACATCACCGTCATAGTCGAAGAACGGGACGAGGAGTCGCAATAGCGGCAGGCCGGTCTGGAAGGCCTGAAAACACATGGGACAAAAAACACATCCAATAGGCTTCCGGCTGGGCGTAATCCAGGACTGGCAGGCGCACTGGTTCGCCAACAAGGGGCGTGACTACCGTCGCCTCACGCTTGAAGATGAGTCAATTCGCAGGTTGATCGATGAGCGGTACGGTGAAAGCGGCGCAATTTCCCGCGTGGACATAGAACGCGGCCCCCAGGACCTGGTCGTCACGATCAATACGGCGCGGCCGGGAATCATCATCGGTCGGGGCGGTCAACGCGTGGATGAACTGCGTTCCGACCTGGAAAAGCTCACCGGGAAACGAGCCCGTCTGAACATCCAGGAAGTGCGACAGCCCGAACTGGACGCCAAGCTCGTGGGCCGCAGCGTGGCCGAGCAACTTGAACGCAGAGTTGCTTACAGGCGGGCGATGCGCCTGACCATCCAGCGCACCATGCAGGCCGGGGCAAAGGGCATAAAGATCATCGCCTCCGGCCGGCTGGGCGGCGCTGAGATCGCTCGATCCGACAAACAGATGGCGGGTCGAATCCCGTTGCACACCCTTCGCGCTGAGATCGACTTCGCGATTTCTGAAGCCAAGACCACGTTCGGAGTGGTGGGCGTAAAGGTGTGGATCTACCGCGGCGACGTATTGCCGACGGATGAAGTCGTCCGGACCCGGTCGGTGGGCAGGATGTCCCTGGGACGCAGCCCCGAAACTCAGACAAGCGAATCAAGGTCCTGACGATAGGGCGGCCTGAAATGCTTCAACCCAAGCGAACGAAATACAGGAAGATGCACCGCGGCAAGATGAAGGGTCTGCGGACCGGCGGCAGCACGCTTGTCTTCGGCGACTTTGGCCTGAAGGCCGAGGAGCCAAGCTGGCTGACCAGCAGGCAGATCGAATCGGCCAGGCGGGCCATCACAGGCCACGTGCGCCGAGGCGGACAAATCTGGATTCGCGTATTCCCCGACAGGCCGGTAAGCGCCAGGCCGGCGGAAACTCGAATGGGCGGCGGCAAGGGCGCAGTGGACCACTGGGTGGCGGCCGTTCGCAGGGGACGCGTGCTGTTCGAGATGGCAGACGTTCCGGAGGATCTGGCCCGCGAGGCGCTCAGGCTCGCCTCCCACAAGTTGCCCATACCCACACGAATCGTCGCAAGAAACGAAGAGATTTAGTCCACACCACCGATGAGAGTCAACGAAGTCAGAGAACTCAACTCAGACGAGCTTCAACAGGAGCTTGGTGAACAGGAACGCGCCCTGATGAACTTGAGGTTCAGGATGGCGACCCTGCAACTCTCCGACACGAGCCAGATCAAGAGTACGCGGCGCACGATTGCACGGATTCGAACGGTCATGCGTGAACGCCAGATTGTGGTCCAGTACAACCTTGCTGCGAGGCCGTCCAACACGGCAGTGGCTGAGCCTGAAGAGGTGCCCGCTGAGCCGGATGCAGAAGAGGCCGGGGACGAGGCGGACAGCAGCAATGGAAAACAGGTAGAGGAGTAGAGGTTTGGCGGGAAGTAGGCGTACACGCGTCGGCACCGTGCTTAGCGACAAGGCCGACAAGACGATAACGGTCGGCGTGCCGTGGCTGCAGCGCGATCGCATCTACCGCAAGAAGAGGCGAAGGTTGACTCGGCTGGCCGCGCACGACGAGGACAACCAGGCACGGATCGGCGACCAGGTCCTGGTGGAAGAGTCGAGGCCCCTGTCCCGCCGGAAGCGTTGGCGCCTGGTCGAAGTGCTCCAAAAGGCTGACCTCGCCGATGTGAGGCCCGTCGACATCGACCCGGAAACCATTCCTGAGCCCCAAACGGACACCTAAGGAAGTCACACCGACCCACTTTTCCAATACTCCGTCCCTCAAGACGGGAGTGCCTGGGTAGCAGTCAAATGATCCAGAGAGAAACACGGCTGAAGGTGGCCGACAACTCCGGCGCACGAGAGGTGCTGTGCATCAACATCTCCGGCGGCGGATCGCGCAAGTACGCCGACCTCGGCGACGTGATCACCTGCTCGGTCAAGAACGCCACCCCCGGCGGCACTATCCGCATGCACCAGGTCATAAAGGCAGTGATAGTCCGGACCGCCAAGGAACACCGCCGTTCAGACGGTTCATACATCAGGTTTGACGACAACGCGTGCGTGATCGTCGGCGAGGACAGGAATCCTGCCGGCACGCGCATATTCGGTCCGGTGGCAAGGGAGTTGCGGGAACGCGAATTCATGAGAATCGTGTCGCTCGCTCCCGAGGTCCTCTAGAGGGAAGCCGGGAGACTATCGAAATGGCGCAGAGAATCAAGACTGGAGACTCGGTACTGATCCTGTCCGGAAAGGACAAGGGCAAGCGCGGCGCGGTTGTCCGCGTGATTCCAGGCGAAGACAAAGTTGTAGTGGAAGGCGTGAACGTGGTCACCAGGCATGTCCGGCAACGACAGGGCGCCCGCCAGACGGGACTGGTGCAACAGGAATCTCCCATTTCCGCCAGCAAAGTGATGCTAATAGACACCGATACCGGCAAGCCTGGTCGCGCCACGTGGCGTTTCCTGGCGGATGGAACCAAGGTGAGGGCAATAAAGAGTGGCCGGCGAGACTGAAAAGCCAACCCGAAGCACCCGGGCAAAAGGTAAGCGAGCCTCTGGCGGCGGCGCCGCAAAGACGCGCACGCGCAAGGCGCCTGCAAAGTCCAGGCAGCCAAAGACTGAAGCGACCCCGGAATCGAACGGCTCGGAAGGGCCGTTCATGCCCCGACTGCTCACCGTCTACCGACAGGAGGTCGCCCCTGTCATTACGCGCGAGTTCGGTTACACGAACCCGATGATGGCGCCACAACTTTCCAAGGTTACGGTCAACATCGGTTTGGGGGAGGCGCTGACCAATTCCGGAGCGCTGGACGCGGCTACGCGAGACCTTGCGACGATCACCGGCCAGAAGCCCGTGGTCACAAAAGCCAGGTTGTCTATCGCCAACTTCCGGCTTCGTACGGGAATGTCGGTCGGCGTGATGGTCACCCTGCGCTCGGCGCGAATGTGGCAGTTCATGGACCGGCTGGTCAACTTGGCGCTGCCGAGAGTGAGAGACTTCCGCGGCGTGCCGCGAAACTCGTTCGACGGGCGAGGCAACTACACGCTGGGCCTCAGGGAACAGATCGTATTCCCTGAGATTGATTACAATCTGATTGACCGCTTGCGCGGACTTCAGATGACTTTCGTGACTACCGCTCGTACGGACGAAGAGGCGAGGCGGTTGTTGGAACTGTTGGGAATGCCTTTTGCGAGACCCGGAGAGGTCTTGGGTATCCGATAGAGGCGTTTAGACGCCGGAAATGAGGCGAGGGCCTTACCTTGGCCAGGAAATCAAAAATAGAGCACTGGAAAAAGCCGAAGCGATTCAAAGTCCGGCAAAAGAACCGGTGCTACCGGTGCGGGCGGCCGCGGGCGTATATCCGATTCGTTGGCCTGTGCCGCATCTGCTTCCGCGAGATGGCTTTGCTTGGCCAGTTGCCGGGAATCCGGAAGGCCAGCCTGTGATCTTGCTGGGGAGTTGATCGATTGCCAGTGACAGACCCAATAGCAGACATGCTCACGCGCATCCGGAATGCCGTGCAGGTGCGTCATGACCACGTGGACGTGCCGGCTTCCCGTATGAAGTCGTCCCTCCTGCGCTTGATGCAGGATGAGGGATTCATAACCGGGGTTGAGCCGTTCGTTGACAACAACATGAATATGTTGCGCGTAGCCTTGAGGTACTACGACGACCGGGAACCCGTGATCCACGGACTTGAGCGAATCAGCAAACCCGGCCTGCGTGTATACGTAGGCAAGACGCAAATCCCCCGCTTCTACGGTGGACTGGGAGTCTCGTTCGTGTCCACCTCGAAGGGTGTGCTGACCGGGAGGCAGGCGTACATGCAGGGGATCGGGGGCGAGTTGCTCTTCTACGTCTGGTAGGAGAAACGGCCAATGTGATTGAGGGCCAATCGTCCTCGAAACTTCCTGTTTCAACTGCCGAAAAGAGCCGAAAAGAAAATGTCCAGGATAGGAAAAGCTCCCATACCCATACCTGACGACGTCGCCGTCACGGTCGACGGTGCAAAGGTGTCGGCCAAGGGAAAGCTGGGCGAACTGTCAGCCGAATTCGCGCCGACTATGAACATCGTGCTTACAGACGGCGTGCTGACAGTCGAAAGGTCGAACGACCTTCCTGCGCAGCGTGCCCTTCACGGCATGACAAGAAGCCTGCTGGCCAACATGGTCAACGGAGTGAATGCCGGATACGAGAAAACTCTCGACCTGGTCGGCACCGGTTACCGTGTGGAGCAGAAGGGCGATGGGCTGACTTTGCAGGTCGGGTACTCTCACCCGGTCGAGGTGGCGCCGCTCGACGACAACGAACTCAGCGTCGTGGGTAACAACCGGATCGTGGTGAAGGGGATCGACAAGCAGGCGGTCGGGGAACAGGCTGCCCAAATTCGTAGCATCCGGCGGCCCAACACCTATACGGGCAAGGGGATCAAGTACGCCGACGAACAGATCAAGCGCAAGGCCGGCAAGGCCGCCACGGGGGCGTTGACTTAATTGGGTAAACGAAAGTTTGACCGGAGGCCGCGCTGGATCAGGCATCGCAGGATCAGGGCGCGAGTCAGAGGTCTGGCCGAACGGCCGCGCCTTGCGGTGTTTCGAAGCGTGAAGCAGATCTACGCGCAGATCATCGACGATGAAAGAGGCCACACGCTTGTTGCGGCGTCTTCTCTCGAACCGGAATTGCGAGAGAATTGCCAGTCCGCCGGTAAGTTGGGCGGCGCGGTGATCGTCGGCGAGGCGGTTGCCAAGCGAGCCAGGACGGCCGGTATTTCAAAGGTTGTACTTGACCGCGGCGGTTATCAGTATCACGGCAGGGTCAAAGCTCTGGCGGATGCAGCTAGGTCCGAAGGGTTGGATTTCTAGATGGTTAGCACAGACCGGGGCGACCGCGAAAACAGGGGGTCCGGCGGTTCCTGGACGGATGACGGCCCGGGCGGGCCCAGGAGAGATGGGGGTCGTGGAGGACCCAGGGGTGATCGCGGAGGCCGCGGCGGACGCGGCGACCGAAGATCGCGGCGAGACGAAACTGAAGACTCAGGACTCATAGAGAGGGTCGTCAAGATTCGTCGAGTGTCCAAAGTGGTCAAAGGCGGTCGTCACCTCACGTTCAACGCCATGGTGGTCGTGGGGGACGGAGCCGGCAACGTCGGTTCGGGACTCGGAAAGGCCGGCGCGGTGCCGGACGCCGTCCGCAAGGGGACGTCCGTCGCGCGCAAAGACATGCATCCGATCAAAATGAGAGAGACGACAATCCCGCATGAGATGGTCGCCAAGTACGGAGCGGCAAAGGTCTTGTTAATGCCGGCTGCTCCGGGCACGGGCATTATCGCCGGCGGCGGAGTTAGGGCCGTCATGGAAGCGGCGGGCGTCAGGGACGTGCTTTCGAAGACCTACGGCTCGAACAACACAATCAACATCGTCAAGGCGACGATGAAAGCGCTCGATCAGATGAGAGACCCGGCTGCGGAAAGCAGACGTCGCCGGAATCTTGGCGCTTCTCCTGCGCCTGCAATGACTCTGACCGTGCCTCCCCACGTTGAGACCGCTTCTGTAGCTGTTGCGCCTGCCGCATCACCTGAACCACCGCCTGTTGAAGCATCACCTGCCCCGGTGTCCGAAGGGGCGCCTGCCGCACAGGCGCCGACGCAGTCATCCCAGGCATCTGGATAGTCCGGCGCCATGGCAAAATCCAAAATCAAGAACATTCGTATCCGCCAGGTAAAAAGCGCCATCGGCGCAAAGCCGTCGCAACGCGCCACGCTGAGGTCGCTGGGTCTCCGCCGTATTCGGCACGAAGTCGAGCAGGCCGACTCACCGGCCGTGCGCGGGATGATCAAGAAAGTGGAGCACCTCGTTACCGTCATCGAGTAGCCAAAGGGAAGGCGTCGTTTCACGGCGACCAGATAGCCGACGTACAGACACATGCCAGGATTACACGAACTAAAACCGGCCCACCGGTCAAAAAAGTCCCGAACGCGAGTAGGTAGAGGCCGCGGCAGCGGACGCGGGACCTATTCCGGGCGCGGGTCTAAGGGACAAAAGGCAAAGGAGAACCTTCCGACGGTGTTCGAAGGTGGCCAGTTGCCGCTTGTGAAACGGCTCCCATTCATGCGGGGCTTCACGAATCTCTTTCGGACCGAGTACTGCCCCGTGAACGTCCAAAGCCTCCAGGCGTTCGAGGACGGCGCGGAAGTAACCCCGGAACTTCTCACGGAGCGGAGACTGGTGAGGCGCAAGCGGGACAAGGTCAAGATCCTGGGCGGTGGAGAGTTGTCCCGCAGCCTGCACGTGACGGCACACGCATTCAGCAAGAGCGCAAGGGAAAAGATTGAGTCGGCTGGAGGAACGGCGACTCTGCTTGCCGACTCCTCAGCCAAACCGGACTGATGTTAAGGGACGCCCCTGCTCAAAATGTCGACTCGGGCCGCCCGGCTTTACTTCAGGCCGTCATAGACGCTATGCGGATACCGGACCTCCGGTATCGCATCCTGTTTACGCTCGGCATACTCATCATCTTCCGGTTCCTGGCCCACGTACCGGTCCCGGGCGTCGACCGCGCCGCATTGAGCGCTGCATTTGAAGCCAACCCCATTCTGGGATTCCTGGACCTGTTCAGCGGCGGTGCGCTGCGCAACCTGAGCATTGCGGCGCTGGGGGTGTACCCGTACATCACGGCCTCGATCATCATCCAGGTCCTGACGCCGATCGTGCCGAGCCTGAAGGCCCTTTCACAGGAAGGCGATTACGGGCGGCAGAAGATCAACCAGTACACGCATTACCTGACGGTGCCGCTTGCCTTCATGCAGGGGTACGGCCAGTTGAACCTGCTGGCGAGCACGTTCACCACCTCTCAGGGCGCCGCGATTTCCGGAATCGGCTTCGGTGACAACACGCTGAACACAATCACGATTCTGACCGCGATGACGGCCGGAACGATGCTTCTGGTTTGGATGGGTGAGTTAATAACCGAAAAGGGAATCGGCAACGGTATTTCTCTAATCATCTTCGCCGGAATCGTGACAGCGTTCCCGGGCATATTTGGCCAGTTATGGCTGCTGCGAGACCAGCTCTTCCAGGTGCTCATCCTGGTCGCCATCGGCCTGGTGACCATCTACCTGATCGTGTTTTTCAACGAGGCTCAAAGGAGGATTCCCGTCCAGTACGGGCGCAGCGTATTCCGCGGCGGCCGTATGTACCGTCAAGCGGGGTCGTCTTATATACCTTTGCGCGTCAATTCTGCGGGCATGATTCCGCTGATATTTGCGTTTTCGTTGCTCATCCTGCCCGCGTACCTGGCTAACTTCTTCGTAAATCCGGGAAGCAGCTCAATCGGCGCGGAGATCGCCAACTTCTTTGCGACCAGTCTTGGGCCGGCGAGCCTGTTTTATTGGATCGCGGTCTTCCTGTTGGTTGTGCTCTTTACGTTCTTCTACACGCTGGTCGTTTTCAATCAGCAGAACCTTGCGGAAAACCTTCAGAAGAACGGCGGTTTCGTTCCCGGAATACGTCCCGGCAGACCGACCCACGAGTACTTGATGAGGGTGCTCGTGCGCATCACCTGGGGCGGAGCGTTGTTCCTGGGATTCATCGCAATCATCCCGTACATCGCAGGCCTGGTGTCGGGCCTCGACGCAGCCACCAGCATCATCAGCAGCACCAGCCTCCTGATTCTCGTGGGTGTCGCCCTCGACACGATGCGCCAATTGGAAGCGCAACTCCTGATGCGCAACTACGAAGGCTTCATCAGGTAACGACGAAGCGACGGGCCGTCAAATTGCGTATTGTTCTCCTGGGACCGCCGGGCGCGGGTAAAGGCACTCAAGCATCGTCTCTTGCGTCTGAATTCGGCGCGGTCCACCTCGCCACTGGCGACATGCTCCGGCTCGAAATCCAGGCAGGCACAGAGTTGGGCAGGCAGGCGAAGTCGTTCATGGACCGGGGTGATCTCGTGCCTGACGATGTGATCATCGGCGTGATCAAGGGTCGCTTGCGAGACGCGTCCGGAATGATCCTCGACGGGTTTCCGCGTACTGTGACGCAGGCCGAAGCGTTGGACACTGAACTGGCCCGCCTGGGCGCGCCACTGGATGCGGCGATCAACTTGAAAGTCGACCGTGACGAACTCGTGCGGCGGTTGTCCAGTCGAGCGATCTGCGTTAAATGCAGCAAGCCGTTCACTTTGGACCAGTCGGGCGCCGGCGATGCCGTCAGGTGCGACGACCGTGACGACTGCGACGGAGAATTATTTGTGCGGGAGGACGACCGTCCCGAAGCCGTGGTCCGCCGGTTGAAGGTGTACGAAGAGCAGACTCTACCGGTCGTCGGCTACTACCAGGGCGTGGGCCTGCTCGTAGAGGTAGACGGCGAGGGATCTACGAGCGAAGTAAACGCCCGGTTGGTTGAGGCTTCAGTCAGTGCGTCCGGGCTTTAATTCAATGCAGATTGTCGATATACTTTACAGGTTGAGCGTTTGACGCACCGCCTTATCTTATCCAGTCTTGGCGCCAACCAATCGGCGGTCTGTGGCGCCATGCCTAAGCCGGTTCGTGAATTCGGACCGATGTGAGAGGCTGGTCGATTTGGCGCGTTCCGCGTTCGATTGACGGTTGAAACCTTGGAGTCGGAAACCTGGGAGACATTTGGCCAAAAAAGAGGCAATAGAGGTTGAAGGCCTGGTTAGCGAGGCTTTGCCGAACACCACGTTCAGAGTGGAACTTCCGAATGGCCACGAAGTATTGGCACGGGCGTCCGGGAAGATTCGAATGAACTTCATCAGGATTCTCCCCGGAGACCGCGTACTGGTTGAGTTGTCACCTTACGACCTGACGCGCGGGCGAATAACGTATCGGTTCAAGTAAACGGCCACTTCTCATTTCGTTGCGGACTTCGGCAATCGACCGCACGCAGAGTGACGGCAAAAGGCAAACAGCATGAAGGTTAGAGCTTCAGTAAAGCCCATATGCGCCAGTTGCAAGGTGGTCCGTAGGCGCAACGTAGTTCGGGTACTGTGCACCACCAACCCGAAGCACAAGCAGCGGCAAGGTTAGGTAGACACAATGGCGTTGATAGCGGGAGTTAATGTGCCGGACAATCGCCGGCTTGAAGTCGCGTTGACCGCGATTCACGGCATCGGGCCCACCGTTTCGAAGAGGCTCGTGAATGAAGTAGGACTCGCTCACAACCCGCGCGTGAGGGAGTTGAACGAGGAAGACCTTGCGCGCATACGCAGCGCCATAGGTCGTACCGGCGTATTGATCGAGGGAGACCTTCGCCGGGAAACGCAGATGAACATCCGCCGCCTTGTAGACATCCAGGCCTATCGCGGCCTGCGCCACCGACGCGGTCTTCCGGTCCGGGGTCAACGAACCCGTACCAACAGCCGCACGAAACGCGGACGGCGCGCTACCGTTGCCGGCAAGAAGAGAACCGCCAAGCACTAGGGAATCGCCCGCATTACGGCAGGCGGGCGTTCCGCTGCCCGAACCACTTTAAGTTCTGACCGAGACCGAGACTGCGCATGCCCAGAAGACCGAGAGCCAGAAGACGAGAAAAGAAGTTCGTTCCCCAGGGACGGGCCTACGTTACCGCAACATTCAACAACACGATTATCACGCTGACCGACCCAGCGGGCAATGCAATCGCAGCAAGCAGCGCCGGCGCTATGGGTTTCAGGGGCTCCAGGAAGTCAACCGCCTTCGCCGCGCAGCGCGCCGGTGACAACGCGGCCCGACAGGCAATGGAGCAGGGACTGCGGACCGTTGACGTGTTCATCAAGGGTCCGGGCGCCGGAAGGGAAGCGGCAATCAGGGCCCTTCAAAGCGCGGGTATTAGGGTCGTGAGTATCAAGGACGTGACCCCTGCGCCTCACAACGGTTGTCGGCCTCCGAAGAAACGAAGAGTCTGAGCCCGCACCCCGAGACTAGTAGAGCGCGACCGCACCGATAGGTCTCGCTGATCCATCCGACCCAATAAGCACAAGGACCGATATGGGACGTTATACAGGACCGGTTTGCCGACTCTGCCGAGCGCAGGGCGAGAAACTGTTTTTGAAGGGCGAGCGGTGCATGACCCCACGTTGCGCCATCGAACGGCGCAGGGGCCCGCCCGGCGACAAGTCGATGATGCAGCGCAGGCGCCGGATATCGGAACACGGGGCGCAGTTGCGGGAGAAGCAGAAGGCCCGTCACATATACGGCGTGTTCGAGAAGCAGTTCAGGACGTACCTCGACCGGGCCGCCCGGTCTCGCGGCGTAACCGGCGCCGTGTTGATGCAGTTGTTGGAGAGGCGGTTGGACAACGTCGTTTTTCGCCTCGGGTTCGGAGACTCCAGGTCGCAGGCTCGACAGACCGTCAAACACGGCCACATCAGGGTCAACGGACGAAGGGCGACCATACCCTCGTTCCAGGTAAGCCCTGGCGACGTCGTTACCTGGAGAGACCAGTCCAAGGACACGGAGTTATTCAAGACCGTCTCTGCCGGGCTGGAACGCAAGAGTCCCCCCAGTTGGTTGAAATTGAATACGGATAACGCGTCCGGTGAGGTGGTCAACCTGCCGGAAGTTGGCGAAGTCGATACGGGCGTCGATACGCGCCTGATTGTTGAGTTCTACTCGAGGAGGTAGCCCTGATGCTGGAACGAATGTACGGCATCACGCCGCCGGAGGAATTTGCCCCTCCCGAGATCGAGACTCCTGATCTTGCGATAAAGATCGAGGAACTCGGCGAGGTCTACGGGCGCTTCGTGGCAGAACCACTGGAGCGCGGATGGTCCGTCACCCTGGGCAATCCCATGCGTCGCGCGCTGCTCAGTTCATTGCAGGGTACGGCAATCACGTGGGTGAGAATCGAGGGCGTGCTGCATGAGTACACGACCATCGAGCACATGCGTGAAGAGGTTGGCGAGTTCCTGCTGAATGTCAAGGGAATCCGGCTGCGATCACTCGTGGACCGGACCGGCAGGCTTCGGCTGGAAGTGGACGGGGAAGGAGAGGTCCGGGCCGGTGACATTATGGCGACCGCCGACTTCGATATCGTCAACCCCGAACACCACCTGGCGACGCTCGATTCGCCGCAGGCCAGGCTCTCGGTGGAGTTCAACGTTGAGCAAGGCTCCGGCTATGTGCCCGCTGCCCACGACGAAGGACTGCCAATTGGCGTGTTGCCGGTCGACTCCGTGTTCACGCCCATAAGGAAGGCCAATTTCCGGACGGAGCGGACGAGGATCGGCCAACGGTCGGACCTCGAGCGACTCGTGCTGGAGGTGTGGACGGACCGGACCATCACGCCCTTGGAAGCTGTTCGCAAGGCCTCGAACCTTCTCATCGAGAAGTTCTACCTGTTCTCGACTTTGGAGCAGGAACCGGAAGACGACGAGTCTGTCGGATTCCCGCCCGGGGTTTCGCACGAGGTCTACAACATGCTGATCGAGACGCTCGATCTGTCTGCAAGGACCTTGAACTGCCTGAAGAGGGCGGACGTCAACCGGGTCGGCGAGGTCCTCTCGATGTCAAAAGAGGACTTGCTGGCCATACGAAACTTTGGCCAGAAGTCTCTGGACGAACTGTACGGCACGCTCAGGGCGCACGGCATCCTGGAGTCAGGCGAAGAGCCCGAACCAGGTGAAGAGCCGGAGCAGGGCGACGGGCAGGACGAGTCGGAAGAATTGGCTGCCGTGCAGGCGGTAAGTGGAGAATCCGGCGATGAGACATAGAGTTACGGGCCGCCAACTCGGCCGGCCGAGCAACCAGCGAAAAGCGCTGTTTCGAAGCCTCGTGACCGAGTTGTTCAAACACGAGCGCATCCGTACCACGTTGGCGAAGGCCCGCGAGGTGCGGCCCATTGCCGAACAGATGGTCACCCTGGGCAAAGCCGGATCGCTGCACGACCGGCGCCGGGCGGCAGCCTTCATCAATGAGCGCCAGATCGTCGGAAAGGTGTTTGACGACCTCGCGGACCGTTACAGCGAACGGGACGGCGGCTATACCCGCATCACCAAGTTGGGACCCCGCAAGGGGGACGCCGCGGAGATGGCGGTCCTCGAGCTCGTCTAGGGGCGGGGCAAAGACGAGCCGCGGCAAAGAATGCGGATCGGACTGATCGTCGAGTATGAAGGGACCGCATTTCACGGATCGCAGTTGCAGGCGAATGTCCGGACGGTCCAGGGAGAGTTGGAAGAAGCCGCGAAGGAACTTTTTGGCAGACCGCATCGCCTGATACTGGCGAGCAGGACCGACGCAGGAGTTCACGCCATCGGCCAGGTAGCGGCGCTCGATGCCGAGACGGGTCTGGAAGCCCGGGACATAAGGAATGCCCTGAACTACTACCTGCCCGAGGACGTCAAGATCAGAGAAGTTGCCCCGATGTACGCCGGGTTCGATCCCAGGCGACACGCCCTGGACCGCACGTACGAATACACCATGACAGACGCCGATTCACCACCAGTCATCGACCGCCGCACTGCGGTGCACGTGCGGTCGCGACTCGATCACGCAGCAATGGATGCGGCCTGCAGGCAGTTGATGGGGGAACGAGACTTTGCGGCCTTCGCAGGACCGGCCACCGATGCGGATGCGTCTACGGTCAGAAATGTAAAAAACGCAGCGGTCGAACGCAGCGGCGACTTAGTGAAGTTCACGATCACCGCAAACGCGTTTCTACACCAGCAGGTCAGGCGAATAACGGGCGTGCTTTCTGAAGTAGGAAGAGGTAAGGCTGAAACGGGAATCGTGCGCGAATTGCTTGAGGAACCGAAGCGCGGGGCCGCGTCCAACGTCATGCCGGCTCGCGGGCTTTGCCTGGTTTCTATCAACTATCCGGGCAGTTTGCCCGGCCGGTTGCCTGTACGATAGATGAGACGAGACGACGCACTCCGGAACTGAGATGGTTACCAAAATCAAACCCTACAACCCAAGAGCTAAGGACCTGGTTGCCGATTGGCACGTCATAGACGCGTCGGGCGAGGTGCTTGGACGGCTCGCCAGCCGGGTGGCCTGGCTGCTCATGGGTAAGCACAAGCCCGGTTACGTGCGACATCTCAGTGCGGGAGACTTCGTCGTGGTAGTGAACGCCGACAAGGTACGCACCACGGGCAACAAGAGCCAACAGATCGTATACCGCAGGCACAGCCAGTACCCAGGCAATCTCAAGGAGATCCCGTACGAGAGGGTGATGGAGACTCACCCGACACGGATCATCGAACACGCGGTGCGCGGCATGTTGCCGAAGTCCAAGCTGGGCGACAGAATGTACGGCCGTCTAAAGGTCTACGCTGATGAAACGCACCCGCACATGGCCCAGGTAACGGGCTCCGCGACGCGGATCGAGAGAATGGCGGCTGAGGCGGTCGAGGCGGCTGAAGAAGCGACGAAGGCAGCCCCCACAGAGACGAAGCGACCCGCAAGGCGAAGGCGCCGCAAGACCGCCACGCCCGCGGCCGACGCACCAGGGGCGGTTGCAGCCGAAGCGGCGCCGGTTGAGGCAGCGGCGGAAGAAGCTCCGACCGCGGAAGAGCCGAAGGCGCCGGTCAGGCGTCGTCGCCGCCGTCGCAGAACACGGTCTGCAGCTTCCGCCGCGGCGGTCGCGGCTGGCGAAACGACAGAAGAGGCGACGCTTTCGGAGCCTGCTCCGGCGGTCGAAGCCAGCGCAGACGCCGCAGTTGAAGAAGAGCCATCGCCGCCGCCGGCAACGGATCCCGATCAGGCTGATGGTGGCGACGATGCGGCAGAAGAAGACCAAAAGAAAGATGCACCGGGAGACGCTTAGGTGACGCAGCAGCAGTACTACTACGGGACAGGTCGGCGGAAGAACGCAGTCGCACGCGTGCGCGTCTACGCGAACCAGGGGCCGGTTACTGTCAATGGCAAACCCGTCGAAGAGGTATTCCCGGTAGACTCCTGGGCGCAGCTTGCTCTTCGGCCGCTCATGGTCACCAACACACGGTCTGAAGTAACCGTCGTTGCAAAGACCCGCGGCGGAGGATCATCCGGCCAGGCCGGCGCATTCGCTCACGGACTCGCCCGGGCGTTGGTCGTAATGGACGAATCGCTCAAGCCTCGACTGAAGGCAGCCGGGCTGCTCACCCGTGATCCCCGGATGAAGGAAAGCAAGAAATACGGGCTAAAGCGGGCCCGCAAGGCGCCTCAGTACACCAAGCGCTAGACCCCGCGGCACCCGGGCCTCTACGGGCCTTCTGCACCCTCCCAGTAAATCGCAACACACCGGTCCAGGCCCGCAAGATCCTGGACTACGTGGACTTGCGAGTCGGGCAGGACTTCGGACGCGTGCCGGACCGACATGCCGGCAAGAGGCGGGTCAATCTCAATGAACGCCGCGCCTCTGCCGGGCACAAGCAGACCGGGCAGGGCGTCGATGAGCGGGTCCAGGACCGCCCTGCCGTCCTCGCCGCCGTCCAGGGCCCGTACAGGCTCGAACGACAATTCAGGTTCGAGTTCCTGCAACGTCCCGCTGCGGACGTAGGGCGGATTGGACACTACGATTTCGAAACGGCCGACGGACAGGTCTTCGAAGTCGGAGTGGACGAACGACACCCTGTCTTCGACACCGACATTCTCGGCGTTTCGGCGGGCCACAAGCAGCGCGTCGGGATCGATGTCAACGGCCGTGACCGTTGCGTCTGGCAGCTCGGCAGCAAGGGTCACGGCGAGCACGCCGCTTCCCGTTCCAATGTCGGCGATTCTCAACCCGGCGTAACCTACCGATGGCGCGAACCCTATAGCAAGTTCGACCAGCAGTTCGGTCTCCGGCCGCGGTATCAGGACCCGTGCGTCTACATCGAAGTCCCTGCCAAAAAACTCCTTGTGGCCAACAAGGTAGGCCAGCGGCTCGCGCAGGGTACGACGGCGCAACAATTCGGCCAACTTCTCCCGTCGGTCCTCGGGATAGGGTGAGTCGAAGGCCGTGATGAGCGCCTTCGTGTCGAGCCCGGCCGCGTGTTGAATCAGCAACCGGGCTTCAGTCTCAGCCTCCGGCACCCCGGCGGCGCGCAGCTTGTTGACCGCGTCGGAATATGTCTGCCTGATGTTCACTGCCGCGGTCCGCGAAGCTGAGTGGCCTGACCAAAAAGCCTGGTGATGGCTGGTCGAGCCTGCATCGTTCCCTGCGGCGTGTCGCTCAGCCCGCCGTGCCGAGCGCGGCCAACTTCAGCGCCTGTTCTTCACGGAGAAGCGCGTCGATGAATTCGTCCAATTCGCCGTCCAGGACGCGTTCAAGCTGGTGGTTGTTGAGGTTGATGCGATGGTCCGTGATACGAGTTTGGGGATAGTTGTAGGTGCGAATCTTTTCCGACCTGTCACCGGTGCCCACCTGGGCGCGCTTGTCGGCGCTTGTTTCGGCCTGTCGCCTCCGCAGTTCCATGTCCCACAGACGGCTGCGCAGTATGTCCATGGCCTGCATCCGGTTCTGTAATTGGGACCGTTCGTTTTGGCACACGGCGACCGTGCCGGTCGGGAGATGAGTAATGCGAATGGCGGTCGCTACTTTGTTTACGTTCTGGCCGCCGTGACCCCCGGCATGGAAGACGTCGATCTTAAGGTCGGAGTCGCTGATCTGTATGTCGATCTCCTCTGCCCGCCGCAGAACGGCCACGGTTGCGGTGGAGGTGTGAATGCGTCCCTGCGACTCGGTGATGGGGACCCGCTGCACGCGATGGACACCGCTTTCGTGCTTCAGGCGGGAGTACGCCCCTTCCCCTTCGACCTCGAATATGACTTCCTTGATGCCGCCAACACCTGTGGCGTTCAGGCTGATGACCTTCGCCGCCCATCCCCTGCGTTCGGCGTAGCGCTGGTACATCCGAAGCAGTTCCGATGCGAACAGACCCGCCTCGTCCCCTCCTGCCCCGGCGCGAATCTCCACCACGGCGTCGGCCTGCTCGGTAGCGTCCTTTGGTAGCAGCGCGGTCTTGATCTGGCCGTCGAGTTCTTCCAACCGGCTCGTCATCTCATCCGCTTCACTTCGGGCTAGATCGAGGATCTCCGGATCGGACTCGGACGCCATGAAGGACTTCGCCTGGTCAAGGCCCTCCTGCGCCTCTTGGTAATCTGCCCACAGGCTGATCACGGTCTGCAGTTCGGTGTATTCCCGTCCCAGTTTCCGCAGGGCGGCCGGATTGGACGCGATCTCCTGCCGTGACATCTCACGTTCGATCTCGCCGTGGCGGTCAGCCATCTGCTTTAGTCTGGTCAAGGTTGCGTCCTGCATGATTCGAGAATAACAGCCCACCCGGGATGGGCAGTGTTCAGTCGCCCCTTACGACTTCGACAATTCGTCCGGCGTCAATCGGCACTTCCGTCTGGTCGCCGCCGGCAAGGGGTTTGAGCGAGACCGCGCCTCGTTCCAGTTCCCTGCCGCCGACGATCAAGGCGTACTCGGCCGATAGTCCGCCTGCGTAACGCATCTGCCCCCGCATCGAACGGTCCGGCGCCACGATGACTGACAACCCCTCGCTGCGCAACTGCGAAGCGAGAGATGCCGCAGGCCGGCGCGCCTCTTCGCCAATGTGGACTACGACAACTTCCGGCCGCCGCTGGTCGGTGACCGGGCCTGAGTCCTGGCGCCTGAGGTTGAGTATGTGCCGCTCTATGCCGCTGCCAAAGCCGACACCCGGCGTCGGTGGCCCTCCCAGCTCTTCGATCAGGCCGTCGTAACGGCCGCCGGACAGCACAGAACTTTGCGCCCCCTCGTCGGGCGGATGAATCTCGAACACGGTCCGGGTGTAGTAGTCGAGACCCCGGACCAGCCGGTGATCTACCTGCACATTGAATCCTGGATAGAGCGGCTTGAGGTCCTCGACGTGCGCGAGAGTCTCGTTCCAATGTTCGCGGTTCGCCTCATTGAGATAGTCGACCGAGCGCGGCGCTCCCGCTCCCAGTTCGAGCATGTACGGTTCCTTCGAGTCGAGCAACCTGAGCGGGCTCCGGTCGAGACGGCCGCGATCGAGCGGTGACAACCTACCTGCGTGCGGCCGAAAGTAGTCCCGCAACGCTTCCAAATACGCTGGCCTGCAATCGCCGTCGCCGATGCTGTTCAACTTGATGGTCAGGCCACGCATGCCGATGCCGGAAAGGAACCGCAGCGCGAGTTCGATCACCTCCGCGTCCACGCGTGCTGAGGGATCGCCGATCGCCTCCACGCCGAATTGGTGGTGTTGCCTGAGCCGGCCCGCCTGCGGCCTCTCATAGCGAAACATCGGGCCGATGTAGTAGAGGCGGACGGGCTGCGGCTGGTTCTGCATGCCGTGTTGAATGTATGCCCGGCAAACGCCGGCCGTGCCTTCGGGCCGCAGGGTGAGCGAGTCTCCGCCGAGGTCCTCGAAGGAGTACATCTCCTTCTGCACGATGTCCGTCTCGACGCCGACACCGCGGACGAACAGGTCGGTCGACTCGAACATCGGAGTTTCGACCTGTCCATAACCAAATTGGCGCGCCACCTCCGTAGCCTTGGACGTAACAAAGTCCCAGTACGGCTGCTCATCCGGCAGGATGTCGTAGGTGCCTCGCGGTACGCGAATTGACATGGTGGGATCTCCGCACGCGCCGTTTCGGCCGAAGCGCGCGGCTGGTGTGGCCCGCAGGCCGGCTAATGGCGGTGGGCGCTCACGAGCCGAGCCCGCTCATCTGGAAGACCTTGCCTTCAGTCTTGACCGCCGGAGCGTACATCAACTCTGCCGAGTGAAATTCCCTGATGTTGTTGGCGCCAGTCATACCCATGGAGATCTGGAGGGCGCCGACGAGGTTCTCGGTGCCGTCGGTCTTGGAAGAGGGACCGAACAGGATTTGTTCGAGCGATCCCCTGGTGCCGACCTGGATGCGGGTCCCGCGGGGCAATGAGGCGTGCGGCGTGGCCATGCCCCAGTTGTAGCCGAGTCCCGGCGCTTCGGTCGCCTGGGCGAACGGGGTCCCGATCATGACGGCGTCGGCGCCGGCGGCAAAGGCCTTGCACACGTCCCCGCCCGTACGGATTCCCCCGTCTGTGATGATCGGCACGTACCTGCCGGTCTCCTCGTAGTGGTCATCGCGTGCTGCGGCGCAGTCGAGTGTTGCGGTCACCTGCGGCACGCCCACGCCCAGCACTTCCCGGCTCGTGCATGCCGCCCCCGGACCTACGCCGACGAGGACACCATGGACACCCTCGGTCATCAGTTCGCGGGTGACGTCGTAGCTGACGGTATTCCCAACGATGACGGGAGTCTTGACCTGTTCGATGATCTCGGAAAATATCACCCCGCGAAGGCTTCTGGAGATGTGTCGGGCTGTAGTGACCGTACTCTGTACGATGATCGCGTCTGCGCCTGCCTCGGCCGCCAGTGGCGCCAGCCGCTTGGTGTTCGCCGGTATGACTGAGACCGCGGCAGCCACTCCACCCTGCTTTATTTCCTGCACGCGGCGGCCCACAAGCTCGTCTCGAATCGGCTGTGAGTACAGTTTCTGCAGGAGTTCGGTGGCGTCTTCGCGCGGCGCCTCTGCAACTTCCGAATAAAGGGAGGCAGGGTCCTCGTAACGGACCTGCAACCCGTCGAGATTCAGGACAGCCAGTCCGCCCAGTTTGCCGAGGCACACTGCGAAGGCCGGATCGACAACTGCGTCCATGGCGGAAGCCATGAAGGGGATGTTGAGCCGAACGCCATTCAGGCTCGTAGAAATATCCACCAACTCGGGGTTGATGGTCACGTCGCCGGGGGCGATGGCAACATCGTCGAATCCGTAGGCCGGTCTCAGTTCTTTCAATGATCGTGACAACGGGACAATGCTCCTGGATGAACCGAGGGCCGGGTGGAAATTTGGGGTGTGGTTGCGCCGGACCTGCGAACCGAATTTCCGCCGCGGCGAATTTCGAAAAGTATACTCTCTTTGCATGCCCCGGCGCGCCTATTTCACCAGATTTGAATCATCTCAATTTCAGGTGTGCGCTGTGTTAATCTTCCGATACCGCCTACTCTCGTCAGGCTGGACCCTTGCCCCGAAATGGAGGCACTGGGAAATACCGGACCGGCAAGAGGCGAGTCCTGCTGTAGCAGTATGCACGGCCCGCGGCGCAGGTACCGGCGACCCCGGACTTGACGACCATTAGCTGGCCCTCAACTCTGCCGGCCTCGTCTGCGTTGCCGGATACTCGTGATACGGGGCGCACGCTTGGTCGACGCCACCAAAAACTCACGGCCGCAGGAACGCGGCAGGATCACGGATGTGACCGGCATCCGGGTTGGTCATTGGACGGACGCGACCAACGCGACCGGCTGCACGGCGATTATCTGCGATCCGTCGGCGACGGCCGGCGTGGAGGTCCGGGGCGCAGCCCCAGGCGCCCGCGAGACGGCCCTTCTCGATCCGTTGGCCCAGGCGAGATGGGTGAACGCGGTCCTGCTCGCCGGAGGTAGCGCATTCGGCCTGGACGCCGCCACAGGCGTGGTCCGGTACCTGGAAGAGCACGGCCGCGGCCTTCGCGTGGGGCGTGCGACCATCCCCATCGTGCCAGCGGCCATCCTCTTCGACCTGGGAATGGTCACGCACAGGATCAGGCCGACTGCGGAAGACGGATACGCTGCGTGTTGCGCGGCGGCCCGTGATTTCAAGACGGGCAGCGTGGGCGCCGGTACCGGGGCCACCATCGGCGGCATGAGAGGTCGGAACCGGAGCGTGAAGGGCGGCATGGGTACCGCCGCAGTGCGGTTGGCCGGAGGTGCGACTGTGGGCGCGCTGGTTGCGGTCAACCCATCCGGCGGCATCGTAGACCCCTCGACTGGCGAGGTGATCGCAGGTCCGGTAAACGAGGATGGCTCGGGCTTCGAGGACTCGGTCGAAATACTCTTGTCCGATCCCCCGAAAGACCGCCGGTTCTTCAGGAATACGACCCTCGGCGTAGTCGCGACCGACGCGCCGCTGGACAAACCCGGTGCGGCCAGATTGGCCATGGCAGGCCAGGACGCCATCGCAATGACCATCCGGCCGTCACACACCTCGAACGATGGCGACATCGTGTTCTCCCTCGCCACCGGCGCGCGTGCCGACGCCCCGACCCCAGACGAACTTCACGCAGGCGCTCTACGCGCCATGTGCGCCGCCATCATCGACGCTGTCGAATCGGCAACCGAATTAGGAGGCATCCTGCCGGCAAGGGAAGCGCTAATGGTGGATCGGGATGCCTGAGTCTGGATTCACTGTTCCTTCGACGGTGGGGGTCATCGGCGCCGGACGGCTGGGTTCGAGCCTTGCGCAGGCTATGGAGGCCGCCGGGTACACGGTTACCGCAGCAAGCACGCGCCGGCCGGAACATGGGCAATGGCTGGCCGAACGGATACCAGGAACGAAGGTGACTGGTAGCGCTCAACAGGTGGCAGATGCCGCCGACGCGGTGTTCATATGCGTGGATGACGGCAGCATCGCGGCGGTCTGTGATTCGCTACGGTGGAGGGACTGCCAGTCGGTGATTCACTGTTCCGGCGCGCAACCGTTGTCGGTAATGGCCGCTGTCGGACCCCAGGGCGCTGTCACCGGTGGTTTCCACCCGCTCCAGACGTTTCCTGGCCCGGACTTGGCCCAAAGATTCTCAGGAATCGCGTTCGGCATCGAATCACGGTCCGCTGGCCTGCGTGATTGGATGACGAAACTGGCCCACGACCTGGGGGGCACGCCGGTCGAAATATCCGAAGAGGTCAGGGCCGCGTACCATGCCTCCGCCGTGATGGCATGCGGGCTGCTGACCGGCCTGGTCGGTCTTTCGGCCGACATGTTGCGCGGCCTTGGAGTCGACCGTCAGCGGGCTTTGGAACTGTTGACGCCATTGGTCTCTTCCACTATGGAAGGCATCGGGGAACGAGGCATACCTGCAGCCATCACCGGTCCGTATGTTCGAGGAGATATTGAAACGATTCAGATGCACCTTGAAGCGACGCACCAAGCCTCCCCTGCAACCGGACGGGCCTATGCGTCTCTGGCGTTGGCTGCCCTGCCCTATGCGGTAGAGCAGGGAGGCCTCAGCGAGTCTGCAAGATTGCAGATCGAGAGTTGTTTGAAACAAGCTGTTGGTGAGGCCGTGTCACGAACCGGCCTGACCGGCCCAGTTGACAAGTAGGTACACCAAGGCTCCGGCAACGCCTGTTGCCATCGGCTGCAAGCCCAAGGGGATGCAGACCGGGAAGGAGAAGGACATGGCGACCAGAAGGATCACGACACACAGGATCCAGTCAATGAAGGAGCGCGGCGAGCGGATCCCCATGCTCACTGCATACGACTATCCGACCGCGCGCATCGCCGACGAAGTAGGGATACCGATGATCCTCGTGGGCGACAGCATCGGAAACGTTGTATTTGGGTACGACTCGACCATTCCCGTAACGGTGGAAGACATCGCCCGCGCCACAGCCGCAGTCGTGCGGGGCGCCAAACGGTCGTTGATCGTCGCCGACATGCCGTTCATGAGTTACCAGGTGGACGCGAGCTCGGCGTTACGGAACGCCGGGCGTCTTCTACAAGAAGGCGGCGCGCAGGCCGTCAAGCTGGAGGGAGGCCGCGCCGTTGCGCCGGTAATCCAGCGCATGTCCGACGTCGGCATCGCCGTGATGGGGCACGTTGGACTGACACCGCAGTCGGTGCACAGAATGGGCGGGTACCGCGTGCAGGGCAGGTCGGCCGAGGCGGCCGCGGCCCTAATCGATGATGCTCTTGCGGTCGAAGCAGCCGGAGCATTCGCGATTGTGTTGGAATTAATCCCCGCGGAATTGGCTGCCAGGGTGACGGAACGGCTGAAGATTCCGACCATCGGAATCGGGGCTGGCCTCGCGTGCGATGGGCAGGTGCAGGTGCTTCACGACATCCTGGGCCTGGGGCTCGATTTCAAGCCGCGTCATGCCCGGCAATACGCAGATCTAGCTGACGTGATACGCGGAGCGATGTCGAATTACGCTGACGATGTCCGTGCAGGTTCGTTTCCGGGCGATGCCGAGTCGTTTTTCTCGGACGAGTCCGCCGTGAAAGACATGCCGGCGGGCGCAGAACAGACCGAAACCTCAAAGCCGTGCGCGTAGTCCAGACCGTGCAGGAAATGCACGAAGCGCGACGCGGCCTGTCTGGTCGAGTCGGACTCGTGCCTACCATGGGTGCTCTGCACGCCGGCCATGAGGCGTTGCTTGCCCGCGCGAGGTCCGAGTGCGAAACCGTGATCGCCTCGCTGTTCGTTAATCCGACCCAATTCGGGCCGGCTGAGGACTTCGACTCCTACCCGCGAGACCGGGAACGAGACCTGGAGATCTTTCAGGCACACGGGACCGACATTTTGTTCGAGCCGAACCCCGCGGAGATGTACCCTGCCGGTGAATCGACCCGGGTCGATCCGGGACCGATAGCGAACGTGCTGGAAGGGGCCCACCGTCCCGGGCACTTCGTCGGCGTCGCGACAGTCGTGACCAAGCTGTTCAGCATTACCACCCCTGACGCGGCTTACTTCGGCCGCAAAGACGCCCAGCAACTCGCCGTTATCAGCCGACTCGCAAGAGACCTGCGCATGGGAATCGAGATCGTCCCGGTGGAAACCGTGCGCGATCCCGACGGCCTGGCGCTAAGCAGTCGTAACGTGAATCTGTCCGGCGAGCACCGCAAGGCGGCTACGGCGTTGTTCAGGGCGCTGACGGCGGGGGAGAACGTCTGGGCGAGTGGAGAGCGTTCCGGGGAAGCGTTGAGAGCGGCGATGCTGGAGGTCCTCCGCTGCGAGCCGCTGGTTGACGTCGATTACGCTAGCGCCGCCGACCCTGAAACGTTCGAGGAACTGGACGAGATCGACCGTACGGCGTTACTTTCACTTGCCGCGCGGGTTGGCGGGACGCGGCTCATTGACAACATCTCCCTGTAGACCCAGCAAAGTTGATCGGCCAAAGGTTGCGTATCGGTTCAGAGTTGGTGAGGTCAATTGTCGAATCGACCGGGTCACGATCCGGCGCGTAGAGGCCGTTCGCGAACGGCCCTGATATGGGACGCCATTCGTCCCACCCAAAACTGATCAGTTTCACGGTTGCTGTGCGGGTTGACGGCTGGCCGATTCCCGGACAGAATCCAGTCCGGTGACCTGTGAGTTGGAACCGGAGGACCAATTGATCTACGAACTGCGAATCTACGAATGCTATGGCGGAAGGCTGCCGAACCTGAACAAGCGCTTCAATGACCACACCTGCGCCCTGTTCGAAAAGCACGGAATCAAGAACATAGGCTACTGGACCAATTTGGTCGGCCCTTCGAACAACGATCTCATCTACCTCGTCGCCTTCGAAGACCAGGGGCAGAGGGAGCGCGCGTGGGCCGCATTCCAGGCAGACCCCGAGTGGCAGAAGGCAAAGGCGGCGTCCGAAGAGGATGGACTGATCGTCAAGAACGTCAGCAACCAGATCCTGGCGGCCACCCCGTATTCGCCGCTCCAGTAATCAAACTTCAACCTGCTTTTGGGACCGGGTGCGATTGACCAATGCCAAACGAAGCCAAACTCAAACGCCTGTCGGGATCGGCTGAGATTGTCGGTGTGGCCGAATCCGACGAGATCGGCAAGGTACCTGACAAGTCCCCGCTCGCTCACCATGCCGAGGCGGCGATCAACGCGCTCGACGACGCCGGCTTGTCGCTGAGCGACGTAGACGGGCTGCTTACGGCCGGATGGTCCACGCTGGACGTCGCAGAGTATCTTGGCGTCGAGCCCCGGTTTACAGACACGACCTCCGTGGGCGGCTCGTCATTCGTGATTCACATCGCCCATGCCGTGGCGGCCATAGCGGCGGGTTATTGCGAGGTGGCGCTGATCACGCACGGGCAGTCGGGCAGGTCGGACCGCTCGCCCATTCCCCGCAACTCCGGGGCCCCCATGGCACAGTATGAAAACCCGTACGGCATCATCGGACCGCCGATTTCGTACGCGATGGCGGCCAGCAACTACATGCACCGGTACGGGGAAGACCGGTCCCGCCAGGCGTTTGCCGAGATCGCAGTTTCCACACGCAGGTGGGCGAACCTGAACCCGCGGGCCTATTTCTACGATCGGCCGCTGACTTTCGACGAGTACCATGAGTCGCGCTGGGTCGCCTGGCCGTTTCACCTTGTCGACTGTTGCCTGGTAACCGATGCCGGTGCGGCCGTGGTGATCACGACGCCTGAACGCGCCCGCAACGCCCGAAAAGGTGGAGTTTCAGTGCTGGGAGTGGCCGAGGGGCACGACCACTCGATGGTGTCCCAGATGGTCGACTTGACCTCTGCCTTTGGAACGAAGACCGGGCCGCAGGCCATGGGGATGGCCGGGGTGACGCACTCCGACATCAACCTGGCGATGATCTACGACTCGTTCACGTACACGGTCCTGGTCAGCCTGGAGAACTTGGGATTCTGCGGCCCCGGCGAGGGACCGGACCTTGTGGCAGACCAGCGGACCGCGCCCGGAGGCGCGTTCCCGGTCAACACCAGCGGTGGCGGGCTGTCTTATACGCACCCCGGGATGTACGGAATATTTACAGTCGTCGAGGCCGTGCGGCAACTCCGCGGGGAGACTGGCGACAGGCAATTGGACCGTTGCAACATCGCCGTCGCCCACGGCACCGGCGGGCTCCTGTCGTCAACCGGAACGGCCGTACTGGGCAGAGTGTAAGCGCAACGCCTGGGATTATTCTCCGGAAGGGCATTGGACATGGCAGACGAAGGCCACCACTACGGTTCACAAGAAGCAGACGCCTACTGGGATGCGGTGGCTGAAGGGCGATTGATCCTGCAGCGATGCAACGAAAGCGGGCGGTTTCAGTTCTACCCGCGGGCATTCTCCCTGGCAAGCGGGAGCAAATCAGTTGGTTGGGCGCCGGCGAGCGGCGACGCCACACTGCACGCGTTCTCTATAGTCCACCAGGCGCCCAGCCGCGAGTTCGTAGGGGACGTTCCGTACGTCGCCGCCATTGTAGAATTGGCGGAAGGGCCGCGGATGCCCACCCGGATCGTGGGTGTGGAACCGGACCCGTCGGAGATCGAGATAGGCATGGCGTTGCGATTGACCTTTACCGAAATAAACGGTAGGCCCCTGCCTGTCTTCCGACCGGCCTGAGGCCGGCCCCAAATCAGCCTCTGCGGGCGTTCATCAAGAACGCCGCGTGTACTTACGTTCCCCCAAGACTTGCGCCCGATGTTGGTGCAAGGCCGTTGCGGCATACAGCCGCCTGGAGTAAATCGATGAAACGGGACTTTTTGAGATTCAGCGACCTCGCGATCGACGAGATAATGCCGGTCCTGGTGCGGGGACGCGAGATGAAGGACGGCGCCGGCAGTGATGTCCTCCGTGGCAAGTCGGCTGTGCTCTTGTTCGAGAAACCTTCCCTCCGCACGAAGTTGAGTTTCTGGATCGGGGTGGAACGCCTTGGCGGAAGGCCCATCTTTTTCAACCCTGAGGAAGTGGGGCTGGACAAGCGCGAACCCGCGGAGGACGTAGCCCAAATCGTGTCCCAGATGGCCGACTTGGCGGTCCTGCGCACATTCGCCCAAAGCACGTTGGACCGCTTTGCGGCCGCTTCGAGCGTGCCGGTCGTGAACGCGCTGACCGACGCCGAACACCCATGTCAGGCGATGGCCGACCTGCTCACCATGCTCGAAAGCCGGGGTTCACTGGAAGGCGCAAGAGTGGCGTACATAGGGGACGGTAACAACGTCGCCGTGAGCCTGGCGCACGCGGTGGTCGCCACCGGCGGGCAAATGGTGTTGGCGTCGCCGGAAGGCTACGAACTCCCGCCTGAGACGGTCGATGCGGTGGGCAGGACTGCTTCGACGACAGGTGGCGGGTTGACCCTGCTGCGCGATCCGCAGGACGCCGTTGCGGGGGCGGACTTTGTTTACACGGACGTGTGGACTTCCATGGGCCAGGAGGAGGAGACGGCTCGGCGCCGCGTCGCCTTCCGCGACTATCAGGTCAATCCCCCCTTGCTCGATCTGGCCGGGCCGGGCGTGAAATTCATGCACGACATGCCGGCCCACCCGGGTGAGGAGATATCGCCC
>CBDCPN010000004.1:0-132592 GCA_965220275.1 Dehalococcoidia bacterium
ATCTATTGCCGTTGGACTTGTCATTCCAGCTCCTTATGGAAGCATTTTTGTATCGTTGCGCGGTTTACGGGAGGCGGCGAAGGTTCAGGTCAATTACGCCTACTCCCACTTGTGTGGCTTGCCGTGGATCGGGAGGAGTTTCCCGGTGTCCGGCCGAATCGCGTGCGTCTCATGCGTTTTCGCCGCGTTCTTTGCCGTCACGTTCCGTACGCCATCGACCCCGGCGTTTCCGAGGCTGACGATGTTTCCGATTGCCACGAACAGCACGTCAGCCGCCTCGTGGCAGGTCTCAGACTCGTCTTTAGCGTTTGCCGCTGCAACCATCTCCTCCACCTCTTCCTTCAACATCGGCGTTCGTTCAATTATGGCCTCGTGACAGGCACGCGTCGCCCTGCTGCCGCCGTCGACGCCAAATCGGTCGTGAAAGTCCCAGACTTCGGCCGCCATGCCTGCCACGGCGTTCACGAATTCTTCTCGTCGAGCCAGGTTCACAGCGGAATATTGCCGTGTTTCTTGGGCGGCGAGCTATCGACCTTGTTGGCAAACGTGCGCAGCGCCCGGATGATCACCGGGCGAGTTTCGGCCGGATCGATTACATCATCCAGGTAGCCGCGGTTCGCCGCCACATAAGGGTTGGCGAAACGTTCACGGTAGTCGGCTATTAGCTCTGCCCTCTTGGCGTCAGGGTCGTCAGCGCCGGCTATTTCCCTGCGGCTGATGATGTTCACCGCCCCGTCCGGGCCCATCACCGCGATCTCGGCGTTCGGCCAGGCTAGGTTCACGTCGGACCGCAACTCCTTGCTGCTCATTACGATGTAGGCGCCGCCGTACGCCTTTCGCAGAATCAGCGCGATCTTGGGCACCGTCGCCTCTGAATAGGCGTAGATCAGCTTGGCGCCGTGGCGAATGATCCCTCCGTACTCCTGCGCCGTACCCGGCATGAAGCCGGGAACGTCCACAAGCGTCACAAGCGGCACGTTGAAGGCGTCGCAGAACCGCACGAATCGCGCAGCCTTGTCGGACGCGTCGATGTCTAGAACACCGGCCATGTGAGCGGCCTGGTTGGCGATGATCCCAACCGTCCCTCCGCCCATCCGGGCGAATCCTACGACGATGTTGGCTGCGAATGCGTGGTGGACAGGCAGGAATTTACCGTCATCGACTATGTGCGAAATAACATCGTGGACGTCGTATGACTGGGACGGGTCATTCGGGACCACCGCGGCGAGGGCCTCTTCCACCCTGTCGGCCGGGTCGGCCGATTCGGCGACGGGCGGCGACTCGGTGTTATTCGAAGGCAGGTACGAGAGAAGCAACCGCACCTGTTCAAAGCAGTCGGCCTCGTCAGACGCTGTGAAATGGGCGACGCCACTACGGGAGGCGTGCGACATGGCGCCCCCCAGTTCTTCGTGGCTGACCTCTTCGCCGGTCACGGCCCTGACGACATCGGGGCCGGTAATGTACATCTGGCCGATCGACTCCACCATGAAAATGAAGTCGGTGATGGCTGGCGAGTAGACCGCCCCACCGGCCGCAGGTCCGGCGATCACCGTTATCTGGGGCACGACCCCCGATGTGAGAGTGTTTCGCTTGAAGATTTCGGCGTAGCCGTGGAGAGAATCGACCCCCTCCTGTATGCGTGCCCCGCCGGAGTCGTTAATCCCCACGATTGGACAACCGGTCCGCACCGCGTGGTCCATGACCTTGCAGATCTTCTGGGCAGCGACTTCGGAGAGGGAACCGCCTAGGACAGTGAAATCCTGCGCGTATGCGAACACCTGCCGCCCGTTGACATGGCCGCTGCCGGTGACCACGGAGTCCCCGGCGAATCGTTGACGGTCAAGTCCCAGATCGGTTGCCCGGTGCGTGGCGAACGTGTCGATCTCCGCGAATGTGCCGTCGTCGAACAGTTTTTCCAGCCGATCGCGAGCGGTCAGCTTGCCGCGCTTGCGCTGGGACTCAATTCTCCGCTCCCCGCCGCCTAGTTGCGCCTCCTGGCGCCGCTTTCTCAGGTCTGAGCGGGGGTCTCTCGGTTCCGCTCTCTCCGCGGTTTCGTCGTTTTCCGGCGGTATCGTGGGTACCTCCCCGGTAGGCGAACTCGCCTTTCCGGTAATGACTGCAACGTTCGTTAAACTGGGGACGACGGCTAATTCTACGTGTTTTTTGGGACCAAATTGGCGGGACATTCGCACCCATGAGTCGAATCACGGGAAGATGACAACAGCCGGAAGGATTTCTCCCAAAGTCGGCCGCAACAAAGTCCACTTTTTCCCGCATCGCGAATGTCAACAAACCTGGCGATAAACACAATGCAGATCGGCAACCGGCAATTCGAGTGGGGCTCCCGCACGTACGTAATGGGCGTGGTGAACATCACGCCGGACTCGTTTTCCGGCGATGGGTTGATCAGTTCAAACAACGACGGGGGATGGGTGGAACGTTGCGTTGACCAGGCCATGGAAATGGCGGAGGCCGGCGCGGACATCATCGACGTGGGCGGAGAGTCCACGCGCCCTCCGGCGCATTACAAGGGCGCCAAGCCAATCGACGAGGCTGAGGAGTTACGCCGTGTCATGCCGGTCATCGAAGCCCTCAACGAAAATCTCCCGATCCCCGTCAGCATCGACACCCGCAAGGCCGGCGTCGCTCGCTCGTCGGTCCAGGCCGGCGCAGCGATGATCAACGATGTTTCGATGCTGGCGGACCCGGACATGTCCGAGACCGCAGCGGAACTGGACGTGCCCCTGGTAATCGGCCACATTCGCCCCAGGGCGGAATACACGGACGCGACGGCTGAAGTGATCGCCGACCTCAGTAGTGCAGTCGAACGGGCCGTCAAGGCCGGAGTTCCGAGGGACTGTCTACTCATAGACCCGGGCATAGGATTCGGCAAGAAGGCCCATCACAGCCTCGACGTGATGAACCGGCTCAGGGAACTCTGGAGCCTCAAGCTGCCCGTTGTCATTGGCACTTCCCGCAAGTCGTTCATCGGGGAGGTGCTCGACTTGCCGGTGGAGGACAGGGTGGAGGGCACCGCCGCAACGGTGGCGCTGAGCGTGGCGTACGGGGCGGACATGGTGAGAGTCCACGACGTCCCGGAGATGGTCCGCGTCGCCAGGATGGCCGACGCGATAGTCCGCAAATCCGTGCGCCCGAGCGCCTCGCGGCAGGCATGAATTGCCGGGCGAGCAATCAGGCATGGTCCGGACTGTCGAATGTTACGTCGGCCTGGGGAGCAACCTGGGCGACCGGGCGGCTAATCTCGCAGAGGCCCGGCGGCGACTGAGCAAGTGCGGGCGAATAATCGCGGCTTCCTCCATATATGAGACCGAGCCGTGGGGAGTCGACCCCGGCCAGCCCGATTACCTCAACCAGGTCGTAGCGCTGGCCTCTGCCCTGCCCCCTGCGGCGCTACTCGAAATTCTGCTCAGTATCGAACGGGACATGGGACGCGTGCGCGCCGCCCCAGGTGATCCGAGGATCATCGATCTTGACCTGCTGCTTTACGGCGATGAAGTGATAGACGAGCCCGGACTCTCCCTGCCACACCCGCGTATGAGTGAACGGGCGTTTGTGCTCACGCCGCTCGCCGAGATAGCCCCCGATGCGGTCCACCCGTTACACGGCGTAGCCATCACCGTGTTAAACGCCAACGTGGGCCACAGCGGCGTCCGAATCTGGCGAGGCGATTGAAGCGGACGCCTAACCGGCGGCGGTGGTTGCGAACAGCGTATTCAGCAGGCCGGCAAGCAGGAAGACCACCAGCCCAATTGCCACTATGGCGTTGTAGCCGAGAAGCCACGAAGCGCGACGCAGGATGCCGGGCCCGGGTGTCGGCTGGTAACCGGAACGCCGGAAACGCCACACCAGGTAGAACATCCACAGGGCGAGGACCAGCTTGACACCCAGGACGATGAACCACGTCGGCGTCACCTGGTTTCCTGTCAGGCGGTCGAACATTAGCACCAGGCCGCTGACGATGAGGGCCAGCACCGCGGCGTCAACCAACTCCTTGTAGATGCTGCCGATCGGCCCCATCAACTGCCGGCCCGACTCCGGATTGGCGGCCAGGACGGGCCGCAGCACGATCGCAAAGAACATCGAGCCGCCAACCCACGCGACCGCGCTGACGGCATGGACCCAACGCACGAGCCACATCAGCCAGTCGATGGCCGCAATCTCCCCAATCATGCGGAAATTATCGCGTACGATCCGGACCGTTATCGGATTCGGATTAGATGCTGTGCACCCGTACCGAGGAGCCTGTCTCAATAGTCCCCTCTCCCGTTTCGCGGGAGAGGGTTAGAGCCTGCCCTGTACTCGATACGGGGGTGAGGGCATGGGGTGAATTCGTAAGTCCCTTATTTGATACGACGATTTCGGTTGTCAGACGTCGCGCCCTCACCTCAATCCTCTCCCCCAGGAGAGGAGGCAAACTAGCCCGGGAGACTTCTGAGACAGGGTGCGAACGATCAGGCGCCTTTACAGTGGGTCATGTTCCGGAGAGATACGTCCGGCGGATCAGGACCCGGCGATGTTCTGGATCTGCTCCCGCAGGTCTTCCTTCGTGATCAAGCCGTTCCACTTCTTGGCGATGTCGTGGTTCCGGTCAAGGAACACCGTCGTGGGGTACGAGAGGATTTTGTATTCGAGTTGAATGGCAGCGTTTTCGTCCGGGATATTGGGGTACTCCACCCCGACCTCTTCCAGGAATGTGACGGCGTCTGCCTTGGAATCGATGCCGAGTTGCTGGACTCCTACGAATTGGACCCCCTGGTCCTTGAACTCCGCGTATGCCTCCTGCAGGTCCGGCATCTCGGCCCGGCATGGCGGGCACGATGGGAACCAGAAGTTGACCACGACGGGCTGGCCCGCCAACTCGGCAAGGTCGAACTTGCCGTGCGCCAGTGTGTCGGCCGATATCTGGGGAGCGTTGCCGGTGGACACGACTTTCGTCTGCCCGGAATCTCCGGTCGTAGCGCCTCCGGTCGACCCTGATCCTCCCGTTTCCGAAGAAGAGCCTCCACATGCCAGCGCCGCTAACGCCAACAGCAGACCGGCAGCGAGAACGGCCGTTAGGCCGCGGGAAATACGTACACCAGCAAATTCGGTCAATCTCATGGCTATGCCTCGTGTTTTTCGGTCGGGAACTCAGCCCGCGTCATCTTCGATCTTCTAAGGGGTCGATCTAATAGTTAGATGATCGGGCCTGCCTGGACGATTCCGGGCTTCTGGGGTCGCCCGCGATCACAGCCACCCGACGGCCGTTCCGACTGCGACCAAATCACCCGATTGGTTTTCGCATACCAGTTCTACGTCGATCCTCGTCCGGCCGCCTTCATCTCTTGCTTCTGAACAACGTGCCCTCGGAACGACTCTGTCCCCTATAAGCACAGGCGCCACGAATTTGAGATTGAACGATCCATTTCCCAGCCATTCGACGCCGAAGATTTCGGCCATGAAGTCCACCACGTAGCCCTGCACCATCGCCCCGGATGCGGCCCGGCCGGGAAGACCGCACATCCGGGCGAACTCGTCGTCTGTATGGACATTCCTGGAAGGCCAGCCTGCTCCGGGCGGCCAACCGCCCGAGAACTGCCACGTCCTGTAGGACGAAACCGACGTGGCGTTGCCGGCAATCCAATCGCCCGCCATGAATTTTTGCCTATCGACCACGACGCCCGTTCTATCTTCAGACGACACCTGGATGCCCCCCGCCCATGAACGTGTTCGTGGTCCTTCGAGTCAAGACGGTCCGGCCACCAGCATCCGACACGCGAGTCTCCATGACCTGGTAGTGGCGGCCCCTGCGGGTATACGTATCCACAACCTGCCACGAAATGCTGACTGTGTCGCCGGTACGCGCCAGGCGCTCAAGCTGTACATCGTCGTGCGTCTGGATCGCCGCGCAGTGCGCCGGCAACCTGAAAGAAGGGCTCCGTGTCAAATTGCTAAAAACGATGAGCAGCGCCGGGTGCACGATGCCCGGTTGCTCCCCATTGCCGGCGTAACGGGCTACGTCGGCCCCAACCGACTGGACAATGCTCTCGTTGAACTCTTCCGTCAGTTCGAGTTCGAGGGGCGCGAGGCAATCTCCCGGGCGTAGCCTGTCAGTCGTCAGGTCTGCATCCATCAAATGGTCTTTTGCTATCTGTCGTCCACGAAACGGCGAAACTTGTAGTCCTGCGAGGTCGTTTCGAACCCGTTGTGAGGCAGGAATTCCACTTCAGGTGTCACTTCTATCGCAAGGCTGGCCAGGGACCGTACCCTTGCTGCAGCAGCCTCCCGACCATCCGGCGCGCAGGCTATGCGAACGGCAAGGTGGTCGCCGGAAAAGCGGTCGGATTTAACCACGTGACTGACCCTCAACTGGTAGTCGGACACGCCCTCGACGCTGAGCAGGGGTGATAGACGATTGTGCAGTGCCTGCGGATCGACCAGCGTGCCCTTGATCTTCACGAGGCCGTCAGCCCGGTAAGGGTCTCTCGTAAACCTGGGGCCGATGCGTCCACAACGGCAGCATTCGCCCCGCTCCATAGCCACGATGTCTCCGACCCTATAGCGCAACAGGACGGTGCCTCGCCGGTTGAGGTGGCTCATAAGAAGCAAGCCGGGCGTTCCGTCAGTCATGGGCTCACCGGTTTCGAAATCCACCACCTCGAAGTGAAACTGGTCGGGGGCGGCAATGTGCCGGGGGCCTTGTTCCACGCACTCGTTGGCCGGACCCTGCATCTCGGTAAAACCGTAGCCGTTGCTAATCGCCGGGTCTGAACAGCCGAGTGACGTTAGCCGGTCCCTGATGTCCTCGCGCATCCCGGGCGGGCACGGTTCTCCCATCACCATGGCCATGCGAACGCTACGGAGATCGACTCCCATCTCCTGCGCCCTGACCACGAACCGGCGGACGAAGGTGGTGATACCCCATATGATCGTCGCTCGGTGACGTTCGACCAGCCGCACGGCGTCATCGAGGCTGCGGCGCACGTTGAAATCGCCATACTTACGCCCGGTGAGCGCCGATATTAGCTTGGCGCCTACAGCCTGGGCGCCCCACGAAGCGCTGAGAAACCCCTGGTGCGGGACCGAGCCAAGCGGAAACAGGTTGGCGACCACGTCCGATTCCCTGACGCCTGCGATCTCTGCGCTCCGCCGAATGTGCTCTATGCGTGCGAGCCTGTCGTGCACCGTGTCGTAGAACGGGGCCGGCTCGCCGGTGCTGCCCGATGTATAAATCACGTCCGCCAGCGTCGACTCTTCCAGGGACAGTCCGTCGATACCGTCGAGATTCAGGCGAAACGACTCAGGGTCCGCTGTGTAGGTGTCCTTGTGAAGCACACCCAGTTGTTTGAGATCGTCGACCGACCTGAAATCGGTGGCAGCCACACCAAGGTCTTCAAAAAGTCTCTTGTAGTACGGATGGGCAGCGGTACACAGCCTGATCATGTGTTGCAGGCGTAGGTCTTGAGCGCGGGACTGCGGTTTGTCTACTGTGGCCATTCGTTCTATCCGGTTACGCCCAACCTGCCGGTCACTTGCCCTTGAACTGGGGTTTCCGCTTTTCCGCGAACGCCCTCATGCCTTCCCTGGCGTCGGCGGTGGACATGTTTTCGGTGAAGAACCGGCCGGCCATTCGCACTCGGTCCTCTAGCGACATCCGTTGGCCTTCGACGGACGCCTGTTTCATGGTGCGCATGGCCAGTGGCGCTCCAGCCCTGATTTTCGCCAGCAGACTCTCCGCTTCGCTTTCCAGGTCATCGGGTTCAACCACGCGATTCACAAGGTTCAAATCCCGTGCGGTTGCCGCGCTGACAAACTCCCCGGTGTAGAGGAACTCCAACGCGAAGTTCAGCGGCGCCTTGGCCGACATCATCGCCGGGCCGCTTATCGAACTGAGTCCCCGTCGGGCCTGCGGCCATCCAAATACCGCCTGGTTCGTTGCGATGCGAATGTCGCACGCCAGCGCAAGACCGCCGCCCTGCGCGAGGCAGTACCCGTCCACGAGCGCGATGGTCGGCTTCCAGATGCCGGACAAAGCGACATACAGGTTTTCGATGGATTTTGACGCCTCGTCATCGAGGTTTTCCGGGTCCGCCTCCGCGAGATCGAGTCCGACGGAGAAGTTTCCGCCTGCGCCCGTGAAGACACCAATCCAGGCGTCGTCATCGCTTTCGAATCGTTGGAGGGCCTCCGCGAGCCGTTCCCGCATCTCGACGTTGATGGCATTGAGCTTGTCGGGTCGATTGAGCGTGATGCGCGCCGTGTGGTCGTTCAGTTCGTAAAGTACCGGTGATTCGCTGGTCATAGTCTCTTTGGCAGGTCCCCTACCCTGTCTCAATCGGATACGGGTCGACATAGACCACCGCTTCGCCGGTCAACACCTCGTCGCCATCCTGATTCAGGCAACGGCAGTCGACGGTGAGTATCGGTTTGTCTTCCCTGACTTTCTTGACCTCGCAACGCGTGGTGATTGTGTCGCCGAGATGGACCGGACTCGTGAATGAGGCATTCAGGCCCAGGAAGATCATGGTGATCTTCGACGTCGCCATCTCTACGCCCAACACGGCCGAAATGAACCCGATCAGCAAGGCCCCGTGGGCAATGCGGCTCTTGAAGCGTGTGCGAACCCCGTATTCGCCGTCCGTGTGCAGTGGCTGAACGTCCCCGCTGAGCCGGGCGAAGTCCATCACGTCCTGCTCGGTCACCGTTCGCGTTACCTGAGCGGTTTGACCAACGTGAAATTGTGCGGCGGCATTGGTCAATGCGTATTCCCCGACTTACTGACGCGAGGCGGCGTGAAACGCTGGTTCACCCCTGGCATTCCTTGCGCATAGTTGACAGTTGGTCGTGGATCGCCGCGTTCAAGCCGTCTATCGGCACCCTGACCTGCGCCATCGTGTCCCGGTTGCGTATCGTCACCGCGTCGTCGTCTTCAACCGTCTCGAAGTCGACCGTGACGCACAACGCGGTGCCAATCTCATCCTGCCTGCGGTACCGCCGGCCGATGCTCTGTGTGTCGTCGTACTGGCTGCGGAAGGCAGGTCTCACGGCATCGTATACGCGCTGTGCGCATGGGGCGAGTTTCGGGTTTCGCGACAACGGCAGGACCGCTACTTCGAACGGGGCAATGTCAGGATGGAATCTCAGGACAACCCGTTGGTCCTTGCCTTCGCCCTCGGAATCGTAGGCATCCGCCAGGTACGCGAGCGCTGACCTATCTGCGCCCATCGCCGGTTCGACGACGAACGGGACGTAACGCTCATTCCGATCGTTGTCGAAATAGGTGAGGTCCTTCCCTGCCCTGCTGGCGTGCGACTTCAGGTCGTAGTCCGTTCGATTCGAAATCGTCTCAAGTTCGCCCCAACCCCACGGGAATTTAAACTCGACGTCCGCCGAGGCCTTGGAGTAGTGGGGAAGCTCCTCGGCGGTGTGTTCCCGCACGCGGAGTTTGTCCCGCCTAATGCCATGGCTCCTGAACCACTCCATGCTGAAGTCGATCCAATACCGGTGCAGATCTTCGTCTTCACCCTCCCGGCAGAAGTACTCCATCTCCATCTGTTCGAATTCCCGCGTGCGGTACGTGAAGTTGCCGGGTGTTATTTCGTTCCGGAACGCCTTCCCGATCTGCGCTATCCCGAACGGCAGTTTCTTTCGCGTGGTGGTCTGGATATTCGAAAAATTGACGAAAATGCCCTGTGCGGTCTCGGGGCGGAGATATGTCACCGACGCCTCGTCCCTGACGGGTCCCATGCTGGTCTCGAACATGAGGTTGAACTGGCGCGGTTCGGTGAACGTGCCGGTGCAATCGATGCACGACCTTGAATCGACCTCATCTTCACGGAACCGGCGGTGGCAAACGTCGCACTCGACCAACGGGTCGGCAAACGAATCGACGTGGCCGCTGGCCCGCCACACTTCGGGGTGCATCAGGATAGAGGCGTCGATCCCGACGATGTCCTCCCGCTCGCGCACCATAGACCGCCACCACGCGTCCTTGACGTTTCGTTTCAGTTCAACCCCAACCGAGCCGTAGTCCCAGACACTTCCGACGCCCCCGTAGATCTCGCTGCTCTGAAACACGAATCCCCGCCGCTTGGAAAGTGAGACAAGCGTTTCCAGGTCGACGTTATGCAGGTTCCGCGTTACCAAGTTGTCGGGACCTCCGAATGGGAATCAGACCGAATGGCGCCCGAAGCACGGGCTCTCATATCAGTGTACAGCCGAGTATTCCGACAATCAGCCGGACAGCCACGTGTCGGCGCGTCCCGCAGACCGTGGTGTGGGTTATCCTTCGGTTGTCAATTTCAAGCTCATCGTCAAGGGGGACTCCATGTCCGGTCCGATGGTCAAACAACTCGAAGGCAAGGCCGCCATTGTCACCGGCGCCGGTCGGGGAATCGGCCGCGGAATCGCCCTCGTACTCGGCAGCCGGGGCGCGGCGATTGGAGTCTGCGACGTGAATGAGTCGGACGCCGACGCAGTGGCTGAAGAAATCAACTCAGCCGGAGGCAGAGCCATCAGCGGCTACGCTGACGTCACCTCCAGGGAGTCCATAAGCGATTTCACTAACCGAGCCATCTCTGAGTTCGGGGCCGTAGACATTTCCGTTGGCAACGCCGGCGTAATCGGAGCGCCGGGGTTCGCCGACCGCCGTAACTACACCGACGCCGATTGGGATCAAACGTACGGGATCAACGTCATCGGCCTTGTAAACACCGCGGAGGCGGTCATTCCGCACATGTCGGAGCGCAGGTCCGGCCGAATCATAAACATCTCCTCACACGGTGGAAGGTCGCCCGGAGGATTTGGTCGCCCGGGGGCCGGCACCGTGGGAATGCCGTACTCAGTATCGAAGGCTGCGGCGATCCAGTGGACACACGCGTTGGCCATAAAACTGGGCGAACTGAATATCACGGTAAACGTGGTATGCCCCGGCACGCTATGGACCCCTATGTGGCAGAAGATTGCGGTCCAGGCACATCGTCACCAGCCGGACGCAGCCGACCTCTCGCCGCGCGAGTATTTCGATCGCCAGATTGCGAACACCGTGCCTCTCGGACGGTCACAGACACCGACGGACATCGGGCACGCCGTTGCGTTCTTCGCGTCGGACGACGCCTCGGAAATCACCGGCCAGGCTCTAAACGTTAATGGCGGGACGAGGATGAACTGACGCGGGCCTGCCGAATTACAGGCCCATCAAGCAACTACGCAAGGAATAACGCACATGGCCAGCCTGGCCGCTGAAGTATCCATACACGTCGAAAGGCCGGTCGAAGAGGTATTCGACTTCGTTTCAGACCCGGCAAACATGCCGCAGTGGGTCGGTTACGTAGCGGAGGCGGAGTCCTCCGGCGGCGAGCCGCGGGTCGGCGCGACCTTCGAAATCAAGTACACCTACGGCCGCAGTGTCAGCGACATAACCATGGAAGTCACCGAGTTCGAACGTCCAAACAGGTTCGCCTACAAGACCATCGAGGGCCCCTACCCGATTCAGGCGGCGTACACACTGACGCCGGAAGGCCGGGGAACGCGGTTCACTTACTTCCAGGACGCGCAGTCAGACAGCCCTGTTACTGCGCTCATGTTCGTATTGCTCGGGTTCTTGCTCAAAATCCCGACCCGTGGATTGCTCAAGAAGAACTCGGAGAAAATGAAAGCTGCAGTCGAAGGCGCTTAACGGCGAATTTCTCAGACGGGGTAACCGAATGGCACATCGACTATCCAATCAACTCGCAGGCAAGAGCGCATTCGTTACCGGCGGAGGCCGGGGGATAGGACGCGGCATCGCCCTCGTCCTAGCCGAGCGGGGCGCAGATGTATTCGTCACCGATCTGGACGGCGACTCCGCAGCCAAGTTCGCCGCAGAAGTAAGAGCGACCGGCCGGAAGAGTGGTAGCACGCCCTCTGACGTGACCGACCAGGGGTCAATTGCAGAAGCGGCGCAAAAAGCCATCTCGGAACTCGGCAAGATCGACATCTGTGTCGCCAATGCCGGAGTTCTTGGGTCGCCCGGGTTGGAAAACCGGGACCACTATGTCGCCGACGACTGGGAGGCAACCTACCAGGTAAACGTCAAGGGCCTGGCCAATACTGCTGACGCCGTATGGGAGCACCTGTGCGAGCGGCGGCAGGGCCGTATCGTGAACATCGCATCGCAGGGCGGCCGGGCACCGCGCGGCCCCAGGCTTGGGATAGGTGAGCCGCTCGTCCCGTATTGGGTGTCCAAGTCCGCGGCGATTCAATGGACTCACATGCTTGCCCAGCAGTTGGGGCCGTTCAACATCACGGTAAACGCCGTGTGTCCCGGAACGTTGTGGACTCCCATGTGGGAGAAAATCGCCTTGAGCGTGCAGGGCAGCAACCCTGAATTGGCCGACACCGACCCTTACGAGATCTTCATGGACTCGGTCAGGGCCAGGCAACCGCTACCCCGGCCGCAGACTCCTGAGGACATCGGCAGGGCCGTGGCATTCTTCGCGTCCGATGACGCATCCGAAATCAACGGACAGGCCCTCAACGTCAACGGCGGCGGAATCATGAGTTGACGCCAGGCGGAGCATTTGACTCGTCCTCCCCTGGACCACTCCGCCGCACGCACAAACCGGCAAAACGAACACCCGGCAAATCATCCGGGACAAAGGAATAGAAAACGAAGCCATGAACGATCGCGAACTCATGTACCTACCCGGCTGGAAACAGCGGGAGATGGTTGTAAACAAGGAAATCTCATCGGTTGAACTCACAGAGGCGTCATTGAGGCGCATCGAGGCCCTCGACAGCCAGTTGAACGCGTTCATCACCGTCGATGAAGAAGGCGCACTGGCATCGGCCACCTCGGCAGACGAGGCATTGGCGAACGGAGACGAGCCCAGCATCCTGCACGGCGTGCCGACTTCGCTCAAAGACCTCGAGGTCACAAACGGGCTCAAGACCACCCTGGGTTGTGCCATTTACAAGGACTGGGTCCCCGATTTCGACTCAGTAGTCGCAGAACGAGTTCGCAAGTCCGGCGCCGTCATTCTGGGTAAGACGAACACTCCTGAGTTCGGAAACCGTGAGGAGACCTTCACGAAGATATTCCCGCGGGCCAACAATCCCTGGGATCCGGCCCGTACGCCGGGTGGTTCTAGCGGAGGGGCCGGGGCTGCCGTGGCTTCCGGAATGAGCGCGTTGGCCACGGGATCGGACGGCGGTGGATCGGTCCGCCTTCCCGCCGCGTTCTGCGGGATATTCGGCCACAAGCCCACGCAGGGCCGCATGCCGCGGGCCGGCGGGGTGTCCAACCCCGCTTATAACCCTACTTCGACAGCCGGTCCCATGACCCACACCGTTCGCGACTCCGCGCTGATGATGCAGGCATTGTGCGGACACGACCCGCGGGACCCGGGATCCCTGCGGACTCCCACTCCCGATTACCTCACCGACCTCGACGCAGGCGTGGAGGGGATGAAGGTGGGCGTGAGCATCACGATGGGAATTGCTCCCGCTGATGACGAAGTCGCAGACGCGGTGCGTTCGGCTGCCGCAGCGTTCGAAGAGTTGGGCGCGACGGTCGTTGACGCCGACCTCGTGCTCGACCCGCCGCCGAGGACATACTGGTGGACCGTATGGACGGGCAATCAGGTGGCGATGTACGGTCACCTGGCAGACGAGCAGCGAGAAGACCTGATGGAATACACTCTCGCCATGATCGACCACGGCAGGACCGTGACCGGCGCACAGTATTCCCAGGCCCTGCGCCAAGCCGACTTGCTCAGGTTGCAGATGGCCCAGTTCTTTGGCGACTTCGACATCCTGATAACCCCAACCACCGCCGCCACGCCCTGGCCGCATCTCAATCCACCTGAGACTGTCGGTAACAAACGGGCCGTCGCCCTGGGCGCCGGCATCAGCTACAGCGCCATTCCGTACACGAGTACGTTCAACATCGGTTGGAATCCGGCCGCATCGATACCGTGCGGATTCGATTCGAACGGCCTGCCGATCGGACTTCACGTCGTCGGTGACATCGACGACGACGCCACGGTCCTGAGGGCCTGCGCGGCGTTCGAAAAGGCGCGCCCATGGCTCCACAAACGACCTCCGGTGTCGTGATGACCGGGAGCGCCGGTAAACACACCGGCGCTCTCCGTATGCCGAGGAACGGAGAACATGCCGCCCACCTTTGACGTTGCCGTGATCGGCGGTGGCGTAATGGGGTGTTCCACCCTCCATTACCTCGCCAGGCTGGGCGTTACCAATTCCGTTCTACTGGAACGCGACGGCCTCGCCGAAGGTTCGACCGGGCGTTCGTTGGCGATCCTGCGCATGCACTACTCGAACCCGGTCACAACGCAGATGGCATGGTGGAGCCGGGGCGTCATCGCGGAGTTTGAAGAGGAGACCGGTCATCCCGGCGGTTTCGTGAACACCGGCTATCTGTTCCTCGTCAAGCCGGAGCACGAAGACGCGATGCGGCGAAACGTCGAATTGGGCCGACAACACGGGGTCGAAACGGGAACCCTTGCGGTCGAAGAGGCGCAGCGCCGCTGGCCCGACATCAACTTCGAAGGCGTCGGCGGGGTGGCCCATGAACCGCTTTCGGGATATGCGGACTCTTCAGGGGTAACTACAGGGTTTGCCCGGAGCTCCCGTTCGCACGGCGCGCAGGTACGGCTTGGCGCCGAAGTAACGGGCATAAGGACCCAGGGCGGGAAGGCGACCGCCGTAGAGTTGAACGGCGAAACGATTGACTGCGGAGCCGTGCTCATCGCGGCCGGCCCGTGGATTCCGGAATTCCTGGAAAGACTGGGCGCTCCCCTCCCGCTTTCATGGGCCAGGCACCAGATCGTCCGGATACACAGACCCCTCAACCTGCTTCCCACGCACCCCACCGTCGGCGACTCAGTTAACGGCCAGTCGTTCCGTCCGGATTCAGGAGACACCACCCTGATAGGAGCACGGGAGGACCCAACCGATAGGGACACGTACGTGCAGACACCAGACGCCGAAGTTGTCGTCGACGCCATCACGCGTTTGGCGGCGCGGGTCCCGAAAATGGAAGAGGCCGGTTGGGATGGCGGATGGGCCGGACTGTTCACCATCACGCCCGACTGGCACCCGGTCCTCGACCGCGTACCGGGCTACGACAACGTGTACGTGGCCGCCGGCTTTTCCGGCCACGGGTTCAAGCTATCGCCAGCCATCGGCCGGGCTCTCGCAGAAATGATCGTAAACGGCGAATCGACGTCGATCGACGTGTCAGCCCTGCGGTTCAGCCGTTTCGACGAAGGCGACCTGATCCAATCAGCGTACGGCAGGACCGTATTCGCCTGACCGGCCGCTGACACCGACCGGTTCTTAACCGGTTTCCCAGGCAGCGTGGAAGTGGTTGAGCGGCCCCTTGCCCTGCCCTACCGGAAACGCCGTCGCTATGGCCCGCGTTACGTAGTCCTTCGCCTCGCCGACCGCGTCAGCGACGCCGAGACCGCGTGCCAGACCAGCGGCTATGGCCGAAGCAAACGTACAGCCGGTGCCGTGCGTGCTCGTGGTTTCGATACGGCGTGCCGGAAACTCAGTGAAGTCCCGGCCGTCGAACAGCAAGTCGGTACTCTGGGCGGAATCCTGTACATGACCGCCCTTTACTACGACGAATCGGGGACCCAGCGCATGAATCGCCCTCGCCGCTTCCTTCATCTCTACTTCGGAGTTGACCTTAAGACCGGTAAGAACTTCGGCCTCGAAGGTGTTGGGAGTAACCACGGTCGCCACCGGTATCAGGTCCTGCCTGACCGCGTCGACGGCGTTCTCCCTAAGAAGACGCGCCCCGGTGGCGGCGACCATGACCGGGTCAACGACCAGCCGGTCGAAGCTGTGTTCTTTGGCTTTGCGGGCCGCGAGACGCACTATCTCCGGGCTCGATAACATGCCCGTCTTAACCGCATCCACGCCTATGTCTTCCACAACGGCGTCGATCTGGGCCTCTATGACATCCAGGGACACGTCCTGCACCGCCGTGACTCCGAGCGTGTTCTGCGCCGTAATGGCTGTAATAGCCGACATTCCGTACGCTCCAAGGGCAGCAAATGTCTTCAGGTCGGCCTGAACGCCGGCCCCACCGCCGGAATCGGAGCCGGCGATCGTCAGCACCTTTCTTGGCGCGTTTCCACTCACGGCCAGTCCTCCCCGGTGTAGGCCATCTCCCAAAACGCGAACTCATATCGCGCCACCTGGTCGAAAATGACCTGAAAGCGTTCCGTCCGAGACTCGCCGGACGCGTTTACCTGGGAAGCCAGGAACCTTACGAAGGGTCCAAGGCTCGCATCCGTGTGGATGTCGATCCATTCCTGGTAGATGCCGCCAAGTGGATGCCCGGAATCGCCTGGACGAACACCCGCCCCGTCTAGCCGGTCTGCCCAATCGAGATACACGCCTTCGACTACGTACATCGCACAGCAAATGTCGGCGAAATCCCCAGCGCTGGCGAGTCCGACCAGGTAATTAGAAAACGCGTCGGTTGTCGGCAGGAGGGTTGCGCTCCGGAATTCTCGGTCAGGAACATTCATCGCACCGAAGGCGCGCAGAAAAAGCGAGTCTTCTGCCCCCAGCAGGACCGAGAGAAAGTCTCCGAAGGGCCTCGCGGCGTCCAGGTCCGGCGCCTTGGCTACAGCCAACCCGGCCACTTTGGCAAGTTCGTTGACGAACACGTAGTCCTGGACGAAGTACCGGCGGAATTTGTCCTCAGAAAGTGAGCCGTCCCCCAACTCCGTGATGAACGGGTGATGAGTCGCCTCGGTCCAAATGCTGCCGGAGTTCTTCCTGAGTTGGTCAACCAATGCCATTGGGCCCGGCTCCTCCGAGTGCCTAGGATCGTTAGCCGATAATCTACACGACTAGAATACCGGCGCGGCGCCGGGCGAACGGCATTATTCAAGCCACGCCGGTTCCAGGGAAACGCACGAATGAAGAATGAATTTGATGGCGTAAAGGCGCTGGTCTTCGACGTCTTTGGGACCGTCGTCGACTGGCGGTCGTCAGTCATCGCGGAGCTGGAACAACTCGGGCGAACCCGGAGTCTCTCCCGTGATTGGGCCGAGTTCGCAGACCAATGGCGGCATGGCTACGGAGAAGGCACCCGGCGCATCAACGAGGGCGCGGACAGTTGGGTCCCCGTTGATGTGATTCACCGCAGGAAGCTGGACATACTCCTTGAGCAGTTCGACGTCCCCGGGCTCCGGGAACGCGAGATCGACCACCTCAACCGGGTCTGGCACAGGTTGAACCCGTGGCCCGATTCGGTCGAAGGACTGGCAAGACTCAAGGGCCGGTACGTCGTGTCGACTCTGTCCAACGGCGGCGTTGGGCTCCTCGTCAACATGGCCAAGTTCGGCGGGCTGCCGTGGGACTGCATCCTTTCGTCCGAAATGTTCGGAAAGTACAAACCGGACCCAACCGTCTACGCCGGGGCCGCAAGGCTGCTTGGCTTGGCTCCGGAGGAAGTCGGCATGGTAGCGGCCCACGCGCATGACCTTCTCGGCGCAAGGGCCGTGGGACTACGGACCATTTTCGTGTCCCGCCCGTATGAACGCGGCCCCGACAAAGCCTTCGAGTTGCCTGAGGCGATTGATACGTTTGACGTGGTGGCTGACGACTTTTTAGACCTTGCGGACAAATTAAACGCCTGACTTCGACCGGGACCGGGGCAGTTCGATGGCTGCTGTGTAGTCGATGCGCAGCGCGTTGCAATTTCAGGCCCGTCCAATTAATTCTTTTCGTCGGTATCGGCTGTTAGAATCCAGCATGCATACGAATTTCGCACCCGCCGAAGTACAAGAGCCTGTCATGGAGACGAAGACATGATGCCGTCACTCCCCGGAGAAGGAAGAGTCCCTTACATTCCGCCACCGCCCCGTGAGCCAAGATACCGCGGTGAGGTTGTAGTCGCCAGGGAGGATGGGATCGTCGAGCCGACCTCTTACGGCCAGTTCATCCATCTCCTCTGTGAGGAGACCATCGGGGACGAACGTTTCACCGTCGGTGAACGCACGCACAACCCGGGGACCGAGACCGAACCCGGGACGACGGACTCAGAAGCCGTGCACATTCTCGAGGGCGAAGGCATCCTGCGGGTGTGGCTGGACTGGGTGTCCGGCCGCCCAATGGAAGTCCCACTGCAGCCCGGCCTGGAAGTGGTGATCACCGAGCAGACCCGCCACCAGTGGATAAACACCGGCAAAAACCCCATGGTTTCGGTGGTCACGATTTCTCACGAACCGTTCCCGGCGTACCCCCACCACTATCCCGCCATATTCGAACCGGGCAAGGGCAACCAGATTCACCAGCATGACAACAGGGTCGAGGCCTTTTACGTCGTATCGGGGCCGGGCGCCATGCTGATCGCCGATCAAGAAAACGAGACGACCCGCGACCTCGTCGTACCTCCGCGGGGTGTTGGGTACAAGCCTTCACACGTCTACCACCGGCAGTACAACCATGAACCCGACGGCGACGAAGCCTGCTACTGGATCCACAGCATGGTGGTATTTACGCACCGCGGTAGCAGGATGCCCCAGCTTCACGTTCGCCAGCACGGCTTAGACGGCAAGACGCCGATATGGGAGAGCGGCGCCCGCCTGTAAACCGCGATCTTAGAGCCTGTTTCAAATGTCCCCTCTCCCTTTCGCGGGAGAGGGCTAGGGTGAGGGCATAGCGTGAAATCGTTGATCCTTAAACTTATACGACGATTCCGTTTGCCCGAAGTGGCGCCCTCACCTCAATCCTCTCCCCCAGGAGAGGAAGTGGTTTAGCCGCGCGACGGGATCAGGTCATCCCCAGCAGGCGCTTGGCGTTCCCGCTGAATATTGCCTCTATCTGTTCCTGGCTCAGGCCCAGTTCCCGGCAATCTCGAATCTGGTCCTCGTAGTAGCGGACCGAAAAGCCGCGTGGGAACCAACTCGAGTCACTTCCATAAACGACCCGTTCCGCGCCGGCTGTTTCAACATACTTGCGGATCAGGATCTTGGTGGTCAGTTCCTCGGGCATCCAGCGCATCCATTGGTTGGAACCGGAGGTGTCCACGTATACGTTTCCACACGACCACATGAGGTGCAGCAGTTCCCTGACGTAACCGCACCCGAGGTGGGGGATAACGAACGGGACCGTAGCGAAGTCGCGCGCCACGTTGTGGAGTATGAGCGGGCTCATGTTGACGTGGTGTGCGACGCCGCCGCCGCCGCCCAGGATGCCGAAGTGGACGAGTATTGGAATGCCCAACTCTTCCGCCGCCTCCCACGTCGGATAGCCGGATGGGTCGTCGATCGGCCGGTCGAGGGCCGGTGCGATCAGCTTGTAGCCCTTCAGGCCCAACTCGGCAACGGCCCGGCGTAATTCGTCGGCAGCATCCTCTGCGAATGGGTTGTGGTGTGCGAATCCTATGAACTTGTCGGGGTACCAACTCACGATCTCGGCCAGCTTGTCATTGCCACCGCCTGTTACCCAGACGACGCGGTCCAGGTCGTACTTGTCGATTTCCGCCGCCCAGCGGTCCGCCTGTTCCCGCGGGGGGCGATTATCAGTCTCGGGCGCGTCGAAACAATGGGCCAGCCGCCACTCTGCTCTCAACGTGACCGCGTAGTCCCTGACGGCCTTCCTGGACTGTTCAGACGACTCGTACGCCCCGCCGCCGGTGAACGCCGATTCGGGCCTTCCCCTCCCGCCGCCGCCGCCCATGGCGCCCCAGTCCATAGCGATTGGGAAGTGGCAGTGAAAATCTATGACTTTGAATCCCTGGTCGACCATTAGGTCCTCCGTTAGTTGGCCTGAAAGTGCCTACGAATATTAGCAGCGCGCTGAAGCGATGGACTTACCGGGCGTCGACTCAATGGCAAAGCCGCGTAGTGGCGCTTGGCCGCGAGTCAACCGGAACAACGGCTGAATGGAAGGGTCAGGGGACTTTGTATGGGTCGAGCGCCAGGGACTCGGCCACGTGCACGCGCAGACTGTCGACTGGCGGGTCGCCAATTGCCCTCACCTTGATGTGCCTCAGGTTCTTGCCGGTCCCCTCCACCAGGCCGTCGGCATTGGTCAATTTCGCGCCGTTGTAGAAGCCCAAGTGCATATAGTTCTTCTGGTCGGCAATGTACATCCGCAGTCCGCCGTCCTTGACGAACGACGGGCTACCCCACTTCAGCGACTCCTCGATGTCCGGTTCGGTCTCCACCACGAGGGACCGCAGAAGGCGCGCCAGTTCAACGTGGTTATCGCGGACTCCTTCAAGCCACTTCTCGAAGTACTCAGGCTCCGGCATGGTCGCTTACACCCGTGTCGATGCCGCCCAAACGGCGCATCCTCATTCGCCTTCCGTCCGCCTGCCGCATTCGTTCAAGCTGGGCGAGACCCTTTCGCGTGTCGCTGGCGACGCGGGCGGGGTCTGCGCGCCCCATCCGCTTCTTGAATAGCCAGTACGTGAAATCGTCAATGGCGTTCAGCGACGCCTCCCCATCCAGGTCTACAGGGCAATCAAGGCCATCGGCTTCCCTGGAAGCGACAAAGTCGTACCACAAGACCGTAAGGGAGGACCCATAGAGCCTCAGGTATGCGTCCTCGCGAGTTTCCTGATCAGGCGCCCTGCCGCCGGCGACGCGCCTCTTGGCTATCTCATCTCCCACCGCAGTCTGCAAGGCCTGCTCCACGGTCACTCCGTAGAAATAGCTCAGGTGGGCCCTGTGTTTGTCCACGCCCAGAATTCGTGTGAACTCCGGCTCATCAAGTCCGCCGAACGGGACTGGGCTGCTTATCCAGGACTCCCATTCGTCGTCAGGGATCGAATTTTGAAGGCGAGACCGTATCTGCTGAGCCAGGAGTTTCCAGTCGAAAGCTTCTCCGGCGAGTAAGTAATCAAAGCGTTCCCCATCCAACGTTTCGCTGGCAACCGGCCATCTGCCTATGGCCTCCAACAACGCCGTTCGCCAGTCGGCTGAAGGCAGGCGCAACTCGCATTTCAACCAGTCCAGCACCTGGTCCGCGCTGACAGCGGGGCGTGGATCCTGCGTGTCATCGCTTACATCAGCCGGGGACTCGCCCGCGTCGACCACGTTAGTGATTTCGTTCATCTCTTGGAGTGACCTTGAATCGGCAGCGCGCCAGAGCGCGCGAGACAAAGATTACACCCTTGACGGCAAAAGAACGTTGAGCGTCACGTCGTCGCATCCTTGACGCTGACACAAATCAAGGCGACCCGCCGGTGATGATGGGTGCGTCCTTGCAAGACTTTCCTGGCGGTACGAATGGGTCAGGCGCGGCCGCAGCAGCGCTTGTACTTTTTGCCGGAGCCGCAGGGGCATCTCTGGTTGCGACCGATCTTCTTGTTGCCGGTTCCGGCGGCGGAGCCATGACCCTGGTTGACGTTGGACATGATCGACCTCTGCCCACCGGCCCGCCCGTTCCTGGACTGCGGCGCACGGCCGTTTCCGCGATTGGGTGTCCCTGTCGGCCGGTTTGCCTGCCGGCCGGGGGCTGGCGACAGAGCCACGCGGAAGATGGTCCGGGCAATTTGCGTTTCGATCCGCGCCAGCAGCCCGGTGAACATCTCGTAGGACTGGCGCTTGTACTGGACCAACGGGTCCCGTTGGCCGGCTGCCTGGAGTCCGATTCCCTGGCGCATGTTGTCCATCGCCGTCAGGTGTTCGACCCACTGGGAGTCGATAGTCCGCAGCATGATGGCCCGCTCGAGCGTTCCCATCGTCTCGTCGCCAAACTCCAGCGTCCGCAGGTCATAAAGCGATTCTGCCTCGGCGCGAAGAAGGGATTCGATCTCGTCGAGTTCCATCCCGGCAACGTCATCCGGGTTTTCCAGTTTTTCGGGAATCGGCATGACGCTTTGGATCGCCAGTTGGAACCCTTCGATGTCCCAATTCGACACATCACCTTCGAGATGGGCCGACGCCATGGCCGAAAGCTCTTTTTCGACGTAATCGAGAATTGTCGGCCTCAGGCCTTCGCCTTTCAGGACCCGGTGCCTTAGGTTGTAGATCACGTCGCGATGCGTGTTTATTACATCGTCGTAGTCGACCAGGTGCTTTCTGATCTCGAAATGGTGGCCTTCGACCTTGTTCTGCGCGCCTTCCACCGTCCTGGTGATCATCTTGTTCTCCAGGGGCAGGTCTTCCTCCCAGCCGAACATATTCATGGCCCCGCGCATGCGGTCGCCTCCGAAGCGACGTATCAGGTCGTCCTCGGTGGACACCATGAACTGCGTCGCGCCCGGGTCCCCCTGGCGGCCTGAACGCCCGCGTAGCTGGTTATCGATACGCCGGGCTTCGTGGCGTTCGGTGCCGAGTACATAGAGCCCGCCGTTGGCGAGGACCAGGTCTTGGTCCTTTTGCCACTCTTCTCGAGGTACGTCTATTGTGTCCGGATTGCCGCCGAGGATGATGTCCGTTCCGCGCCCCGCCATGTTCGTCGCGACGGTCACTGCGCCCGGCCGACCGGCCTGGGCCACGATAGTCGCTTCCTTCTCGTGCTGTTTGGCGTTGAGGATCTGGTGAGGCACCTTTCGCTTGCGCAGCAAACCAGCGAGGTGTTCAGACTTATCGATGCTGGTCGTCCCGACCAACACCGGACGTTGCCCGCGATGCAGCTCTTCGATCTTCTTTGCCACCGCGGTCCACTTGGCGTCTTCGGTCATGTAGATGAGGTCGGGCATGTCATCCCGGACCATCGGTTGATTCGTTGGAATTTCCACCACTTCCAGACCGTAGATCTTGAAGAACTCTTCAGCCTCAGTGACGGCCGTACCGGTCATACCTGCCAATTTGTCGTAAAGGCGGAAGTAGTTCTGCAGCGTGATGGTGGCGTAGGTGACGGACTCCCGCCTGATCTGGACGTTTTCCTTCGCCTCTATCGCCTGGTGTAAGCCGTCCGAATAGCGGCGGCCCTCCATCAACCTGCCGGTAAATTCGTCGACGATCAGCACTTCGTTCCCGCGGACCACGTACTCCCGGTCTCGCTGATACAACGCTTTTGCCCTGACCGCGTTTTCTACAAAGTGCGTAAGGGCGTCATGCTGCGGGTCGTACAGGTTGTCGACGTTCAGCACGTTCTCGACCCTGGCGATGCCCTCCGGGGTGAGCGATATCGACCTCAGCTTTTCGTCTATGTCGTAGTGGGAACCCAGTTCGAGTCGAGTCGCGATCTGTGCGAAACGCTTGTACTCCTGCCCTGATTCCTGCGCGGGTCCGGAGATGATCAGCGGTGTCCTCGCCTCGTCGATCAGGATGTTGTCGACCTCGTCCACTATGGCGTAAGCAGGATCCCTCTGCACCATGCGCGGCAGTTCCTCAACCATGTTGTCGCGCAGGTAGTCGAAGCCGAACTCGTTGTTCGTACCGTAGGTGATATCGGCCTCATAGGCCTCTTGCCTCGAGGCCTTGCGCATGGATTCACCTGCGACTGCAGCGAAGCTGGTCGAACCCGAATCGCTGCCGTCATCGGAATTGGCCTGATTTTCAGCCGCCCCCGGGTCGTACACCAACGCGCCCTGGTTTTGCAGGCAACCGACGGACACTTCAAGAGCGTGGTACACGGCGCCCATCCAGGACGCATCACGTTTTGCGAGGTAGTCATTGACGGTGACGACGTGGACACCGCGGCCGGAGAGTGCGTTCAGGTAGGCGGGCAAGGTGGCCACAAGGGTCTTGCCCTCCCCTGTTCGCATCTCCGAGATCTTGCCTTCGTGCAGGACAACGCCGCCGATCAACTGGACGTCGAAGTGGCGCATGCCCAACGTTCGCCGCGCCGCCTCACGCACCGCTGCAAAGGCCTCGGGAAGAATGTCGTCGAGTTCTTCGCCGTCCCTGATGCGAGACCTGAATTCGTGCGTCTTACCGCCCAGGTCCAGGTCGGTCAGGGACGCGAACTCCGGCTCAAGATCGTTGATCTCGTCCACGACCGGGCGGATCTTCTTGAGCGCCTGCTCGTTTGAGTCGCCGATTATTTTGTTAAGTAGGCCTAACATGGGTACAGGATACGACAGGCTTCCGACTTGACCACGCTGTCGGCACAGGGGCGCCAGCGGCACCCTCCCGCTGTTCTCTGCCACAGGCGGCGATTATTGCCGGTGTCTTACGCGGGACCGGCTTCGGAGCCCGCCTACACTTTATTTTACGTAAAGAGAGCGCCTACTGATTCGCCCTGGTGGATGCGGGAGATCGCCTCGCCCAGGAGATCGGCTATCGACAGCACCGTAATCTGCGGCGTCAACTTTCCGCCGTTCACCGGCACGGTGTCGGTGACTACGATCTCCTTGATCTCCGGGACACCCAGGAGCCGCTGTGACGCCTCCCCGGGCAATACGCCGTGAGTGGCGCAAGCGTATATGTTCGTTGCGCCGGATCGCGCCAGGACGTCGGCAGCCGCTATCAAAGTGCCGCCGGTGCTGATCTCATCGTCGAACAGGATGGCCGACCTGCCGTCTACATTGCCGATCACGTTCAGGCTTTCCACATCGTCGTGGTTCGTCGTGCGGCGCTTTTCGATGATCGCAAGGGGGGAGTTGAGCCGGTCGGCGAAGTCCCTTGCCCTTTTGGATATACCGATGTCAGTGGCCACCACCACCACGTCGTCCAGCCCCTTTTCCTGAAAGTACTCGACCTGCTTGGGCAACGCGGTTAGTTCGTCCACCGGCACACCGAAGAACCCCTGCACCTGCGCCGCGTGCAGGTCGACCATGATGACCCTGTCCGCCCCGGCCGTTTCGACGAGGTCGGCGATCAGCCTGGCCGTGATCGGCACCCTCGGTTGGTCTTTCTTGTCGGTGCGTGCGTACGAGTAGTAAGGGATGACCGCGGTGATGCGTCCTGCCGATGCCCGTTGCGCGGCATCGATCATGATTAGCATCTCCATGATGTGGTCGTTAACCGGCTCGGCGGTCGGCTGGACGATGAACACGTCCCTTTGCCGGACGTTCTGCAAGATGCGCACGAACGTGTTGTCGTTGGCGAACTTGAACACCTCAACCCGGCCAACCGGCACGTTCAGGTAATCGCAGATTCGGCGCGTCAGCGCAGGGTGTGCATTCCCGCTGAATACGACCAGTTCCCCTATCGCGTCGACCACTATTTCCCCCTGATGTCAGGCTTTGCGTTAGCGCTCGTTTCACCCGGGCCTGTGAGGCGATATTGGCTGGGCGCAAAACTCTCCGTGGCAGTGGATCTCGCGGCGCCCCTGGGATCCGCACGTGACGCAATTCCCATCCCGCTTATTCGGTTGCGCCCAGTCCAAAGTTCCCGCCCAAACTCGGACTGGCAATTCTCGCGCCTCCGAACGGAAATAGGCCGGTCAGCGGCCTCAATTTTGTCGCAATTCTCGTCCGGAACGCGGCGAAATCTTACAATTGACGGAAATACGTATCTCGACAAACCTTGCCCGTGCGACCGCTCCAAACAGAAATTCCGCTCATTGTCGTCTTCCCCAGTCCGCCCCGTGGCCATCGGCCTACCCGCGTCCAGACTTCCAGGGTCCTCACTCGAAAATGCGTTCGTACTCGGCCTTGCGAAATCCCAGTACGGCTTCGTCGCCCGTGATCAATATGGGTCTTCGAATCAGCCGGGGTTCACCCAGCATCAGTCTGATGAGTTCGTCCTCGGAAATGTCCCCGCGACGACCCCGGAACGCCTTGGCGCTGGGGCTGGCCCAGGAGAAAAGTTCGTTCGGTGGTACAGTCCTGGCGAGTGACCGCAGTTCTTCCTCGGTGAACGGGTCTTTGAAAAAGTCCCGTTCAGATGCCTCCACGCCTGCTTGCGAGAGAAAATCGCTCGCTTTTTTGCAGGAATTTCACCGCTTCCAGTGATAGAAAAGTGTTTCGTCAGTCATTTCCCTACCCCCTGAGCCTGACAACGACCCGCCCATTTTGCCAGACGGCCGCGTGGGCCATGCCACCAAAATGAATCGTCTCCAAGAATCCGGAACTGCCGTGCTCGATTCTGCATCGGGCTCGAATATCGGATTCTCTGGCATCGTCCGCACCTACCGGCGGGGTCCGGCGAGCCTATTCAACCTGAGCCTGTACTCATTCGGCCTGTCGGCTATGGCGACCGGCATCGGTTCCGGCATCCTTCCGCTCAAGGCGTTGGACGTGCTGGACGTCGGCGCTGTCACCGTATTTGGCAACAACCTGGACAAAAACGGGACTCTGGGACTGATTTCACTGATCGGCCTTGCCTGTGCGGCGGTGATGCAGCCCGCGTCCGGTGTGGTCAGCGACCGTTCCATGAGGGCGACGGGGAAACGGCTGCCGTTCATCGCCGTGGGCGCCATCCTGATGTCCGTTTCCGCGTTCTACTTCGGCGCCGTAAACACGTTCTTATCCGTTCTCCTTGCCACCATCCTGATCCAGCTTTCCGGGAATCTCAGCCAGGGACCTGCCAACGCGCTGCTGGTGGACCACATTGACAGGGAGCGCCTGGGACGCGCGGCAGGCGCACTGAACCTGTTCAAGGTCATGGGCGCCGGTATTTTCACGATTATCGTCTTGCAATTCATGGACCGTTATGACCGAGAGGAGGCGAGCGAGTGGATGTGGTACGCACTGGCCATGCTGTCGACGGTCCTGATATTTACGTCACTATGGACAGTCTTCTCGTTGCGTAACCGGCCTCGCGGCGAGGGCGAACCCGAGCATGTGGAACCCGCCGTCCGGCACGAACAGGATGCAAGACCCCTCAATCTCGACAAGGTGACGTATGGATGGTTCCTGTTTTCCCTGACCTTTGTCATTGCGGCCATGTCTTCGATGCAGGTATACGCCTTCTTCTTCCTGCAGGACGTGGTGGGAATCGACAACCCCGCGGGAGAAGCCTCATGGGTCGCAGGGGCCGTAGTACTTTCGACCGCCGCGACGGTGTTGCCCGCGGGTTACGTCGCCGACCGCATTGGCCGGTCATGGATTCTGATATTGGGCGGTTGTCTGGGCGCCGTCGGGGCGGGGGTCTTACTGTTCGTCGATTCGTTGTTGGCTATATTGCTGGACGGGTTGCTGATCGGATGTTCAGTCGGGATCATGCTGACCGTCACCTGGACTGTTGCAAACGACATGGTCTCCGGCAGGCGCGCGGCGCGAGACCTTGGCCTCACCGGAATTGCGATCCTGGCCGGGTCTGCGCTGGCGCGGTTGGCCGGATTCGGCATAGACGCGTTGAACGACCGGTCCCCGGGACTGGGGTACGAAGTGATGCTGGTTTCGGTCTGCATCGCTTTCATAGTTGCGGCAATCATGCTCGCGGTCGTTGCCAACAAGGCGCCGGGCATAGCTGATCGGACGAATTGACCGGTCCTGTGCCCACAGACGCCATTGAACGCAGACAATGCGGCGACGGCTATAATTAGGCCGGATTCCTACCGGAAGGGGAGGCGCTTGATGGAGGTATATCTCGCCAGCCCGCGCGGCTTTTGCGCAGGCGTTGTGCGTGCAGTCGACATCGTCGAACTGGCGCTGGAACGTTTCGGACCTCCCGTCTACGTTAAGCACCAGATCGTCCACAATCCGCACGTCGTGGCCGATCTCGAAAAAAAAGGCGCTGTCACCGTAGAGGACGTGGACGAAATTCCTCAGGGGTCGGTCGTCGTCTTCTCCGCGCATGGCTCGCCACCGGAAGACTACGCCCGCGCCAAGGTCCGCGAATTGCAAACTATCGACGCCACGTGCCCCCTGGTCACCCGGGTGCACAACGAGGCCAAGAAGTACTCCCGCGAAGGCAAGCACATCATGCTCGTCGGCCACCGCGGCCACCAGGAAGTCATCGGGACCACCGGGCAAACGGACATGGTCCTCGTGGATGAAAGAGAACAGTTCGATACCTCTGAATGGCCCGAGGGAGAGGAAGTGGCAGTACTCACCCAGACCACACTGTCCGTGCGCGATACGGAGAGGGCGATTACGAAGATCAAGGAGCAGTTCCCCGGAGCGTTGGTGCGCAACGACATTTGCTACGCCACCACGAATCGCCAGGAAGCCGCGACCGAACTGGCCCAGTTGACCGACCTGGTGCTGGTAATTGGCGCCCAGAACAGTTCCAACTGCGCCCGGCTCAAGGAAGTGGCCGAAGCCGAAGGGGTCCCTGCATACCTGATCAACGGACCCCAGGAGATGGACCTGGACTGGTTTGAAGGCGTCTCCAGGGTTGGCATTACGTCCGGAGCTTCGACGCCTGAAAAGATGGTGTCGGCCGTCATAGAGGCCCTGGACCCCAAAAGGGTCGTCCACATCGGCGAAGGCGAGGAGAACATCACGTTCACGCTCCCCAAAGAGCTACGAGAAACCGCGCCCGCCACCGCTGATTAGTAGCCAGATCCCCTATCGCCCGCTTACTTGCGCTCCTCGCGGGGTCGGCCGCGGATCAGAACGGGCCAGATTGCCACGATTGCTCCTGTCAGCACGAGGCCGGCTATCGAATTGACGGCTAGCGTTACTTGTGGGCCGAGGCGTTCGAAGAGGAATCCTCCAACCAGCAGTCCCATCGGCAATCCGTACACCGCCAGCGATCGAACTCCCATCACGCGGCCTCGAAACTCCGGCGCAGTTCTGCCGAGCAGGACGATCGACATGGTCACCATGGCCACGCTCATAGAGAGGCCGAAGCACGCAAGCACGAACATCGCGAACGGTGTGGATTCGGTGCGTGCGAAGACCAACAACGCCAGGTGCCAGGCGACTATTCCGGCCACCATCATCCGTTCGGGCGTTCGCACCCTCATAAAAGAAGCCACGGCGACCGACCCAACGAACGCGCCGACCGCCGTTATGGCCACGAAGCGCGCGAGGCCGTTCGCTTCCAGGTCAAAAATGTCCCTTGCCACGACGGGCATGAGTCCGTTCATAACCGGGAACGCCGTGAAGTTCACGATGAAGGCCAGGAACATCACCCCCAGGATCACCGGCTCCTTTCGCATATATCCCAGTCCGGACTTGAGGTTCTGCAGCGGGGACTCGTCCCGTTGAGATCGGCGCGCAGGTGTCGTGATGCCGAATGCCATCAGGACACTCGCCCCGTAGAAGCACACCACGGCAATGTAGGCAGAACCGATCCCCAACAGGGTAAGCAGCCATGCACCGGCCAGCGCGCCGGCAATTCGCGCCGTGTCCTGGGTGGTACGGGACAAGCCGACGGCGTTGACCAGCATCGGACCTGGAACCGTGTCGGCAATCAAGGATTGCCGTACAACGTGTTCGGCCGTCCTCGTGAGTCCGACCACCGCCGCCAAAATGAGAATGTGCACCGGTTCTAGAACACGCATCAAACCGAGCACCATAATGGTCGCGGCAGTGGCAAAGTACGCGACCCGGATTGCGATCAGCATCGTCCGACGGTTTACCCTGTCGGCCACCACGCCGTAGATCGGTGATATCAACGTTCCGCCAAAGCGGAGCGCGCCCAGGACGCCTACCAATAGCGGAGAATTGGTCTCCACGAGCAGGTACCAGCCGAGTATCAGCGTTTCCATTTCGGCCGCCCAGGTGGAGAAGGCGTCCGCGGTCCACTGGAACCTGAAACTCCGGATAGAAAATGCCTCGACGACCCGCCAGCCGGCGCTTCTTCGCCCAGAGACTGTCGTGCGAACAGTCGAGGCGGTCTCAGGCGGCGCGTCTGCCATGCGGTTCCATTACCATCTCATTTAAATGAAGTCCCGAGTCGGCGCCGCACTAATCGTGTTGGCAGCCGTAGCCATCGTCGCGTGTTCAAGCGGAAGCGAGTCCTCTTCCGCGCCGACCATCCTACCCTCAGGACCCGATACCCCAGCACCTGTCGAGGACGCCCCCGGACCTGAATCAGCGGAGCCTCCTTCCACTGCTGAGTCGACGCTGGCGGTCCCCATCAAACCAACCCAAACTGCAGTCGTCACTCAGACTCCTTCACCATTTCCCAAAACACTTCCGACTCCAACAATGGTCGCCGAACCGGCTGCAAGTCCATCCGCGGCTGGGAAAAACGGGGGCGAACCCGCCACTCCCGTTCCCACAGTGCAAACGACGCCAACGCCGACCATTCCGCCCACCCCCACCTCGGCGGCTGAGCCAACGGTCACGCCCACTACGATTCCCACCGTTCAGCCGACACCGACTATCCCACCAACCCCCTCTGCAACGCTGGAACCAACTCCGACTGCGACGGCCGAGCCGTCCCCTACCCCAACCGCCGAACCGCCGCCTACACCGACTGCGGTCACCAGGCCATCGCCGACTCCCGCGATGGAGCCATCACCTACCGCCGGAACTGAACCCGGGCCGACCGGTGAGATCTCATGGGTCGACAATCCGGACTGCCAATCGATAAGCAGAGACCCGTTGGAAGCCATTACGGTTAAGCTCAAATGGAAGGATGGTGAAGAGACCGTCATCTCGGAGGTGGCGGAGACCTCCGCCCAGCGTTCACAGGGACTGATGTGTCGCGGAAACGTGCCTGACGGTTTTGGCATGCTGTTCTTGTTCGACCAACCCAGAAGTGGCGGCTTCTGGATGTTCAACACATACATACCGCTCGACATTCTCTACATTGACCACACGGGCAAAGTTATATGGAACGACACCATGCAACCATGCGCCAGGCAAACTTCAGAGACCGACAATGCCTGGCGCAACCGCTGTGCCTCCAGGGCCAGCAGGCCGGACCCGTCGCTCGGTGGATACACGGCCGCCCTGGAGCTGCCGTCCGGTTGGCTGGCAAAATCCGGGATTGGCCCGGACCTGCCCGGTGAGATGATCGTCACGTGGCAATGACGGGCAAGACTCTTCTCATCGTCATCGACGGTTCAGGAGTAAACAGGTCCCGGACTCGCCAGGTTGCCGAAGCGACCTGGGACCAACTCGAGTCATCTGACAAACGGGCCATTGTCGAGGCCGCAAGACAGGCCAGCCGCGCACTTTCGGACTGCCCGGTTGACCCAGCGTCCCTGGCAAAACTCTCGCTGTATCCGACACGGGCGGAGACGCTGGATGAGGGAATGCCGACGCGGCGCGCCCAGACGCTGCTGGCGGCGATCGGCGACATCGTACGAAGACCTGAAACGCAAGCGCCTCTGCTTCGCGGCGGTCAAACCCTGCAACAGACCGCCCGGGAGATGCGGTACGTGCCCTGGGCCGCAAACGCACCGCTGGCGCCCCGGCTCCGGAATGCGCACGTGACGGTCCCCACAAGCGCGGCAGGGGAATGGGCCGGTTTCGAGCCTCTCGACCCGCCCGTCCAGGGGAATTCCGAAACTGGGCACCAGCAGATCGGAAACCTCGTCTTGGCGCCGCAATTGCCGCTGGAGATATCGAACGCGATCGATTCCGGCGCATTCTTCGAAAACCGCGTGTTGCGTTCTGCCATTGAACATGGCTCGAAACCAGGCAGCGCCTTGAACGTGTCGTTCATGATTTCGGGGACCGGCGGCAGCGACGGGCGGGTCCACAGCGCGTGGAATCACCTCGAGGCATTCCTCGAACTGGTGTTCGCGAGAGAGCGATTGGACCCGCGCCAAGTCCGCATTCAGGCCATCCTCGATGGCCGGGACTCGCCCCCCAGGGCCTCGCTCGAACAACAAAATGGCGTCGGTGGGTACCTGGGCAAACTCGAGTCCTTGTTGAGCAGGTACTCCGCGACGGAGAGCCTGGCATGGGTGGTCGGGCGTTCCATAGGGATGGACCGTGACTACCGGGAAGTAAACGCGCGGGCCGACTACCGGCTATTGACGGCCGGAGAAGGCCTGCACGTCGACGGTTTCGACGGTGTCAGACGGGCCGTCGCAGAGACTCACCGCAGTGGCCATACGGACCAGGACGTGCCGCCGATAGTCGTCAGGGGGCCTGACCAGACCGTACGGAAGGTCGGCCCGGGCCACGCATTCGTCAATTTGAACTTCCGGTCCGACCGCCAGCGTTCCAAGATCGCATCACTGGTCGGCGCGTCAGAGTTCTTGCGGTCCGAGGGCAAGCGCAGAAACAGGCACTGGAAGCTGGACTGGCTCAAGCCGTTACCCGGCCTGCACGTCTGCGGAATGGCCGAATACCACCCCGAATTTGCAGCCGACTACGGCGTAACGGTCGCATTCCCAGTCATGCCCCACCGCGAAAACATGCTTGGTCTGTGGGACAAGGTCATGCCCGGCGAGAAGTACCTGCTGGTCGCAGAGAGCATCAAGGCCCCTCACATGGGCTACTTCCTGCGCGGCAGAAGAGAGGAACCGGTCTCCGGCGAGGTCGAAGACCGGATCATCATCCCATCCGCCGGAGAGGCTGAGGGCATCCGTTCCGATACCGACTTCTACAAGATGCCTCCGATGCGAAATCCCGAAGTGACTGCAACGGTCATCGAAAATCTCGCCGGCGACCGCTACAGGCTCATTTCCTGCAACCTGTCAGCGACTGACATGCTCGGCCACCTCTTGCCCGACCGGTTCGATGAGGCCATATCCGCGTTCGAGTCGACTGATGCGTCCATAGGCAGGATGACCGAAGCCGCCAAGCGACACGGCTGGTCGACCATCATTACAGCAGACCACGGGAATATCGAGGAGGACGGGCCGGCTCACTCGGCGACCGACGTGCTCACTACGGTCATCCCGCCGACCGGCAAGTACGAATACTCGCCGCGCCCGGCGTACCAGGCCCGGTTATTCGACGTAGCGTGGACAATAGTCCGTCTACTCGGATCGGGCTCCCGGGCCAAGGACGCGTTCGAACAAATGGATGACGGACGTTACCAGGAGGAGAACATCGGCTCGTCGCTGGTCCAGTAATCAGCGGGCGATCATTCCGCCGTCGATAACAAGTTCAGCGCCCGTCATGAACGACGATTCGTCCGAAGCGAGGTAGAGGATCCCCCAGGCGATGTCCTCTGGCGTTCCCAGGCGCCCCAGCGGCGTAAGGGACTCCCGCTCTTCACGTACTCCCGGGCGGGCGTGAAGATCCAGCGTCATTGGAGTGTCTGCAAATCCCGGATGTACCGAATTTACCCTGATCCCATCCGGCGCATAAGAGACAGCCGCAGCCTTGCTGAACGTCCTGGCAGCCCCCTTGGAGGCGTGGTATGCGACGCTCGCCTTGCTACCCACGATGCCGTAGATCGACGACACGTTGATGATCGACCCCCCGCCTCGTTGGCGCATGGGCTCGATCGCAGCCTTCGTGCCAAGAAACACGCCGGTTGAATTAACGTCGAAGACCGCGTTCCAATTCTCGACCGAGGTCTCATGTACCGGCGACCGGCCCTGAACGCCTGACATACCGGCATTGTTGACCACGATGTCGAGTCCTCCCCGCCAGTCCAGCACGTACTGGACAACCCGGTCCCAGTCCGCCTCGCTGGTGACGTCCAACCGCTGAAAAACGGCTTCGCCACCGCTCTCGACGATTCGGGCCTCCAGCGCCTTGCCTTTCGACTCGTCGATATCGGCGATGATCACGCCTGACCCGTGTTCGGCCAACAAAACGCACGCGGCTTCGCCTATTCCCGACGCGCCCCCGGTCACTATTGCCGTCTTGCCGGCAACCCTGCCGGTTCGTGTAGGTTGTGCCATGTCAAAACTTCCCGTTCGAACTCAGTCAGCAACGGATGCCGATATTACACGGGAAAGCGACCGGCAACGTATATCAGCGCCGGAATCCACCGTCGATCATCGCCAGCGCCGCATCTCCGAAAACCGTCTTCCGCCAGCCGGTAAGGGCCCTGATTCCCGACCGCTCGCCACCAGCCATTCGCGTCAGTTCCTCGCGATTCGCGACGAACCCCGGCGCCACCTCGTGCTCTTCGCAACGCCTCCGCAACAGCTCCTGCAAACGGGTCACGTCGCTGTTGCGCACCCTTGGTCGCCCGGACCTTTCCGGCGCTTCGGGCCATTCAGCCGGGTCCGAATCCAGGGCCTGCGTGACCAACTGCAGCAACTTCCTTCCTGCCGGGCGTTCAACCATGCGCGCCGGGAAACCGTTCACCAATTCCAGTTCAGCCTTGGTACGCGGGGCCTTTTGCGCGATCTCCGCAACAACGCGGTCCCTGAGTATCCAGGCCCTTGGTATATCCTTCCGATCGGCGGTCCTTTCCCGCCACTCGGCCACCTCTCTCAAAATGGCGAGTGACTGGCGCGTCGGGCGCCTGATGGAAATCCGGCGCCACACGTCACGGGGATCGGTCCGAAAGGCGTCCTCATCGGTAAGTACAGCCATTTCGCTTGCGACCCAGTCTTCCCTCTCCAAGTCCTTTAGTCGTTTCCACAACCTCTGGTAAATCGGGCCGAGGTGTGCCACGTCTCCGACGGCGTATTCGACTTGTTCGGCGGTAAGGGGCCGCCGGGACCAGTCCGACCGCCGTGCTGACTTCGTGAGTTCGACACCCTTGATCTCTTCGACCAGTTTTGCGTACGAAGGTTGGTCCCCGTATCCGCACACCATGGCGGCGATCTGGGTATCGAAGACCGGTTTTGGCACTTCGCCCGTGACCAGGTGGAACAGTTCGAGGTCCTGTGATGCCGAATGAAACACCTTGGTGACACTCGGATTCAGCATCAAGCCGTACAGAGGTTCCAGGTCGATTCCCGGCGAGAGAACATCGACCGCCACAGCATGCCCCCCGCTGGCCAACTGGACGAGGCACAACCTCGGACGATAAGTGTTGCGCCGGAGGAATTCGGTGTCCACACAAACGAAGTCGCGCCTGGAAAACTCGCGGCACAGCGCCGCCAACTCGGCCGAATTCGCAACGAGCGTCGGCTGCCTCTGCCGTTTGAGGAGCGCCAGCGGATTTAGAGGCATGAGTCAGACACCCTCTAAGAGAACCACCCGAAGGGGCGTCTCTTGCAGGCGCCCGTGTGGGTTGGGCGCGGCGACCGACGCGATTTCATTTTGTCGTCGGTCAGGGACTTGTCGGACACCCCTTCAAATCTTCCGGTAACGAAGCACTGCGAGTGGAATGAAGACCGCCAAAATCCCGGCTGTCCAGGCGATTGTCCGCCAGAGCCAATGCCAGATTTCACCCCCCTGGGCCAGGGCGCGTGCGGAATTGACAGCCGACGTCACGGGATTGTATTCGGCAATGGGTTGGAGCCAGCCCGGCATCGATTCAATGGGCACGAACGTTGAACTCAGGAATGTCAAAGGGAAGATCGACATGAAGCTGAACACCTGCGCCGCTTCGGTCGACTTTACGCTCACGCCAACCACCGCCATGATCCAGGAAAATCCCAGCCCGAACATGATTATCACCGCTGGCAGTGCGAACCCGGCGACTCCCCCGTGAAAGCGAAAGCCGACTGCCAGGCCAACGCCGATCATCAGGGCTACGACGAAGCTATTCCTGATTATGTCCGCAGCAATCCGGCCAGCGATGACCGCGGAGCGCGCCATTGGCAAGGACTTGTAGCGGTCGATCATGCCCTTCTGCAGGTCCTCGGCCAGCCCCACGCCGGTCTGGGTCGCTCCGAACAGCGTTGTCTGGACTAGTATCCCGGGCAGCAGGTAGTCGACGTATTCCAGTCCGCCGGAATTGATTGCGCCGCCAAATACGAACACGAACAGGAGCACGAACATCACAGGCTGAATCGTCGAAAAAACGAGCAGGTCCGGTGAGCGTCTATATCGCAACACATTGCGCCACGTCATGTGCAATGTATCGATGGGCGACCACCGCAATTCTCTGGAAATCGTGCTTAAGTTCATCAATTTGCTGCCCAGGATCCGTCAGGCGCGGACGTTTTCGACGCCAGCGCCGGCTTCTGTGTCTTCCGCGGTCTTGCCGGTAAGGGCCAGGAAAACGTCGTCAAGAGTCGGCTCACCCAGGGAGAGGTCCGAAAACTGTATCCCCGCCGAATCCAGTTCGCGTACGACAGTGCCCAGGACCGCCGAGCCGTCCCGGACCATGACCGTTATGCGCCCTATTTCGTCCTCGGTCTGCGGGTTCTCGCACCCGGCCCGCCCAATAACCTGGATGGCGTCGTTGACCTGGGACCGGTCGGTCAACTGGATCGTCAGGTTTTCACTACCGGCCGTATTTTTCAGCTCGGCCGCGGTGCCTTCCGCGATGATGCCGCCGCGGTCCAGGACGGCAATGTTGTCGGCCAGGCGGTCGGCCTCCTCCATGTACTGCGTGGTCAGGAGGACTGTCGTCCCCCCCTTCACGAGGTCCAGGATTACATTCCAGAGGTCCAACCGGCTGCGAGGATCCAGGCCGGTCGTCGGTTCATCCAGGAACAACACCGGGGGATTCGCCACCAGGCTCGCGGCAAGGTCGAGCCTTCTTCTCATCCCTCCTGAGTAGGTTGACGACCTCCTGTCGGCCGCGTCTGTCAGATCGAATTGCTCCAGCAGTTCCCGTGCCCTGCTGCGGCTTTCTCGCGACCCCATGTGGTAGAGCCGTCCGACCAGTTCCAGGCTCTCCCGGCCTGTCAGGTATTCATCGACGGCGGTGCTCTGTCCAGCCAGGCCGATGAGGGACCTCAGCTTTTGCGCATCGTTTACAACGTCGAGGCCCATCACGCTGGCGCGCCCGCTGTCCGGGCTCAGCAATGTCGTGAGGATCCTTACCAACGTCGTCTTGCCGGCCCCGTTCGGACCCAGCAGGCCCGTAACTGTTCCTTGCGGCACCTGGAGACTGACGCCGTCGAGGGCTTGCAGGTCTCCATAGGCTTTCTTGACATCTTCCACCACGATGACGGGAGTGGAAGATGACCGCGAATTGTCCGTGTTTATTGCCGGTGAAATGGGCTTCCTCCCCTGTAGCCCGCCGTTACACACGGCGGACTACGCAGGACGTAGCGACGTCGGATTTATGTGAATGATGGCATATGAGTCGCATATGACAAATCGAGATGTCGCACTTCGAGGCGCCTCAGAACGTAGCGTCGCGACCGGGAAACCGCGGGCGTATCTTCTGGTAAACCAGCACAATACCCGCGTCTTTTCACAATTCGCCTCGACCGCCGGACGGGGAAAGTCCGGCAAGGAAACAAGCGGCATTGAACAAGTTGACCGGATTGAAGCAGCGGGTCGGCGGCGTGTACTACGGCTGGCGCGTCGCCGCGGCCGGCGCCGTCAACATGTTCTTCAGTTCCGGTCCGACGTTCCAAGCCTCCAGCACCATATTCGACGCCGTCGAAGAGGAGTTTGGCTGGAGCCGCGGCCTGACGACCGGCGTTGCTTCGTTCGGCAGATTCGGCGGCGCCATGCTCGGACCGCTCGAGGGGATGCTCACAGACCGGTTCGGCGCGGCCCGAATGGTGTTGGTCGGGTTTCTGATCGGCGGCGGCGGCCTGATCCTGTTCTCACAGATCACTGGCCCGGTCACGTACTACCTGGCGTTTCTGCTCCTTTCGACCGGTTTCAGCATTGGCGGGTTCACCCCGTCGATGGCGGCGGTGAATGCCTGGATGCCGAGGCGCAGGGCCATTGCCGGAGCGATCGTGGTTGGCGGCAGCAGCGCGGCCGGATTCGCCGTGCCACTGCTCGCGTGGGGAATTTCATCGTACGGATGGCGTCCTTCGATGTTCTTCGTCGGCATCGTCGCCATCTTCGTGGGACCGGCCCTGTTTCGGGTCGTCGCCAGGCGCCCACCTCCGCCCGACCGGCCACGCACAGCCTTCAGCAGGTCGGAATTGCTCAGGGCAGGTCCCGCGCGTGACTTCACCGGTGCAGAGGCGCTGAAGACACGGGCATTCTGGGCGATGTCACTTGCGCACGGGCTGGTGAATCTGTCTTTGGCCGCCGTCTCCGCCCACATATTTCAACACCTGACCGGCCCCGAAGTCGGGCTGGGCGACATCGCGGCTGCTTCGATCATGACCATTACGGCTGGTCTTGCGCTGTTCTTCCAGATACTTGGAGGACTGGCCGGGGACCGCCTCGACAAACGGGTGCCAATCTCCGTACTCATGGTCTGCCAGGCCGGAGGCATGGCCATGCTGGCGTTCGTAGGGGGCTACGAAAGCGCCATCCTGTTTGCAGTCGTATGGAGTCTCGGATTCGGCGCACGCACCCCCATGCTCCACGCCATGCGAGGCGAATACTTTGGCGCGCGGCACTACGGGACAATTCTCGGCCTGTATTCGATCCCTATGTCGGTTGGGATGATGACCGCGCCGGTGGTCGTCGGAATCATTTTCGACTTCCAGCAGACCTACCAGTGGGTCTTCCTGGGACTCTCGGGCGCATGCGTCCTGGGGGCCATATTCATGCTGTTGGCAACCAGGCCCGAGCCGCCGGAGTGAATCGGGGCAAGGTGTTTGTCGCGCGTTGCACGCGGTGTCCCGTCGTACTTACACCGCGTGCCCTTCCGAGCAAATAGCCGGATCGCAGTCGATCTACATTAAGACCGGCTGACTTTGAACCGTGTAGTCGGCTCATGAACATACTTACGCTACAATTCCGGGCATGCGACGGGCCATCCCGCGCCCTGCTTCCGGGCTCGTAAATCCGGATGGCCGAACGTCGCTCGCTGTAAGTGCGGAGGTAACCGTATGCGGCCGATCGCCGACATTGCGGCCGACATAGGCCTGGGACCCGAGGACTACGAACCATATGGCCGCGACAAGGCCAAAATCCCGTTCGAGTCGTTCCCTGCGGACGGCCGAAAAGGGAAACTCATAATCGTCACGGCGATCACCCCCACCCCGGCCGGTGAGGGGAAGTCCACCACCGCAACCGGGCTGACCCAGGGACTGGCAAAGACCGGCAGGCACGCCGTCTTGACGATCAGGCAGCCATCACTCGGACCGGTTTTTGGTCACAAGGGCGGCGGCACCGGCGGCGGCAAGGCCACCGTCGAACCGTCCGGTGACATAAACCTCCATTTCACCGGTGACTTCCACGCAGTCGAATCCGCCCACAACCTTTTGGCGGCGATGACCGATAACGCCGTATACAGAGGCAAGATCCGGGGATTCAACGCCTCCGGAGTCACCTGGCGGCGGGTCACCGATGCGGAAGACCGGGGGCTTCGCCGTGTGGTGACAGGCATCGGCGGCCGAGCCAACGCCCCGATGAATGAGACCGGCTTCGACATTTCGGCAGCTTCCGAAATCATGGCGATACTCGCGCTCGCAAGCGACTACTCCGACCTCAGGCAGAGACTGTCCGACATCGTGGTCGGATGGACTACCGACCGGAAACCGGTGACCGCCGGAGAGGTTGGCGGCATCGGATCGCTCATGGCCCTTTTGCGCGACGCGTTGAAGCCCAATCTCGCCCAGACGGTCGAAGGGCAACCGGCGCTGGTACACATGGGACCCTTCGGAAATATCGCCCACGGGTGCAGTTCGATCATCGCTGACAACCTGGCGACTTCAGTCGCCGACTACACCGTCACAGAGGCGGGTTTCGGCGCAGACCTGGGCTTCGAAAAATTCATGGACATCAAGATCCGCCAGGGCGGTCCGGCGCCCGACGCAGCCGTCGTCGTATGCACCGTGCGCGGGCTCAAGTGGCACGGCGGGGCCAAATTGAACGAATTGTCCACGCCGGACCCGGCCGCGGTGAGCCGGGGCGCGGTCAACCTGCAAAACGCGCTGCGCATCGTAGGCATGTTCGGATTGCCGGCGGTAGTTGCAATTAACCGGTTCCCCGACGATTCCCCCGCTGAGTTGTCGGCAATCAAATCGGCTGCCACCGAGGGAGGCGCAGCCGGCGTCGCTGAGGCGAACGGCTTTGCAAGCGGTGGGGCGGGAATGACCGAACTGGCTGACGCCGCCGCCGAGGTGGCGGACTCCGGCGCTTCGACGAAGCTCCTGTACGAAGACGACCTTCCCATCATCCGGAAAGTCGAAACGCTGGCTTCAGACGTTTACAAGGCCGGGCGGGTCGACTGGGGGCCGATGACTCGCACTACATCCCGCCGATTCGACGACAACGGCTGGGACTATCCCATCTGCATGGCCAAGACACACCTGTCGGTATCAGCAGACCGCAGGTTGCGCGGCGCTCCCACGGGCCATACGTTGCCCATCCGGGAGGTGCGCGTCCTCGCGGGGGCCAGACAAGTCGTGACACTAGCCGGGGACATACTTACCCTGCCAGGCTTGCCCTCAACGCCAAACGCACTTGACATCGATCTCGATGAATCCACCGGCCAGATCACCGGTCTCCTGGGAGCCTGACGAATGAACACCGCCTATTCACGGCAGTTCCAGTGCCTCAACTGTCCGAACGTCGTCGAGGCAAAGTACCCGCCTCCCACTGAACCGAGTTGCCCCATTTGCGGTGAACGAACGGTTTCGGTAGAAAACGCAGCGGCCCGCGATTCCAACGTAGTTTGCCCAGTCTGCGGCGCGACGGCCGAGACTTACTCTTCAAGACGTTGCGGCAAATGTGAAGCCATGTGGTTCGCCTTCACGAGTGAAACGAACTCCAGGCAAGACCCTGACTCGGCGTTCAGGACAGAGTCCGGACCACCCGCCGACAGGCCCATTCGCACCGCCCAGACAAGCTGGCCGAAGTAACCGGCCCCGCAGAACAGGCGCTCAGTCACCCTTCACCACAGGCCTCATGGCCATGATGTGCTCGGGGCCCGATGCGCAGCACGTGCCGATTATCTGGGCGCCCATCTCCTTCCACTCACCTGCGAAGTCCGCCATGCGTGACGGCGGGTACTGGTCCGTCAACAGGAAGTCCGACCTCACCCTGTCCGGCTGCGGCCTCGTGGCGATCGGTCCGGTCGGGTTGTATCCGATGGCCGGGTAGACACCCACGGGACCTTCGAAGGCGTCCTTCAGAATCGGAAGGCCTGCCGAGGCGGCCTCTGGCTCGGTGCACATGATCAGCACGACGTCCACCGGGTGACCTTTCAATGCAGCCGCCAGGTCTTCGAGGCGTTCGCCGTACTGCATCCGGCCGTCGTCCTGGATGTGCCTTACACCTAGTAGGACCGGGACGCCCGCCTCTGCGCATGCGTCCACGGCCGCCACGCAGTCTTCTATGTATCCGACGTATTCCGGCAAAATCGCGTCCGCCCCGACCTCCGCGAGTAACCGCGCGGGCTCCGCGAACTCTTCGCGAACGGCCTCGGCCCCCATCTGCTCTACGTCAGAACCGGTGATATCCGTTCGCGCGTCCATGGTCGGCGCAGCTATGCCGCCCGCCACATAGGCCTGCGGGTTCCCGGCAGCCCTGGCCTTCATCGCATTGTCGGCAGCGGCGGTGGCATATTCCCTCCAGCTATCGCGAAGTCCAATAAGGTCCATGGCCGAAGGGATAGTCCAGAAGTTGTTGCTGATTATGATGTCCGCGCCCACGCGCAGGTAGTCCTGGTGGACCTGCTGGACTACGTCCGCGTCGGTGATGTTGGCGGTGGCCGACCAGGCCTGCAACTTGTCGGTAGTCGCGCCCCTGAGCACATCCACTCCCCTGCGTTGGATCTCAGACCCGGTGCCCCCGTCCATCAACAGGACTTCGCCATCATTCAGCCGGTCCATGATGTTAATTCGATTGGCCATTTCACTCTCCACGCGCAAGCGAAGGTCAAACAAGTTAGGGGCAATCCTACGCTGCGAGGCAGGTCCTGTGCCAGCATCGATTGAACAAGGCACCTGTTCAATGATGGTGAGCCCAATATGCCGACTCAACTGGATAACGACCCAGCGCGTAGGGGCCGTTTGCGAACGGTCCCACCGGAATCGGGCACATTCTCAGCGAAAACCGCGGGAGGAACGCTATCGCGAAGAAGTCACTGCAGGTGACGCGGGCACGTGGCTCAGGGTAATTAGCCACCGGCGAGGAGTCGGGAGCGTCCTCGCCGGTGGCTTCTTACGCGTGGCCGGAGTCGGCGGCCACAGAGTCGCGGAACTGAGAGGTGTTGGGGGCCTCGTTCTGGGTGGTTCCGCGATTTATTGATTATTTGCGCTGGGAGATATTTCCCATCTGATCGAGACACCGTTCCGGTCCACGTAGTTGTTCCCCTGTGGCATCAAGTTTGGTGACTCTTCTCAATTGTTAATGATATCAGGTATCAACGCGTTTCGCAGCACTTTCTTCCACTGAAGGTTGGATGTGGCGGGATTATTGACGCGTCGTCCGTGGAGTACAGAAGGCGCGGGTCGCGGTTGAACAGGCTGGTCTGTTTGAAGGTCTCCGTCATCCTGGAATTTGTCCGGAACATTTACACGCGGCCGAGATGGACGTCGAACAAGCGGAAGTTGACGTTGGCCCCAGGTGTTCCCGGCTGTGGCGGTGGACTCGCTCAGGCGAAAGAGACGCCTTCCCAACTCCTGGATCCGTCGGTCTCGTTCATCCAGGTAGGTCCAACTCGTCACATCGATAGAAACTGGCTTCGGAGGGGTCAGTTATGTCGCGTACCGTTGGAAGTTATACAACGTTACAGGCAGATCAGCACAAGTAACGTTGAAGTGATACCACGGTGGTACAGTTCGAAGAAGGCCTGCCCATTTTCGACAGGTGCGAGGTCGTGTATCGAATGGACCCAACCCAGACAGGCCGCATTTGGTATGCCGGCGTTGGCTGACGAGCTTATCCCCCGACTTTTGGTCATGTACTCCGAAGTTGCGTTGTGAATAGCTGCGGGCCGGGGGGTAGCTGAAGCCATCGCCCGCGGCCAGGTGCCGCCAAAACTGAGAAGGATAGGTGAAATCGCTATGCCAGATGCCGTGACTCGCCGGACCGGAGATGCCCTTCGCCGCGTAACGGACCTGCCCTCGCGTTACGTCACCAGCCCCCGGCCTTCATCCCCTGAAAACCCTGGTGGGTCCGGCATGACGTCGGCCTTCCTGTCCACCCGACCCCTGCGACCGGGCCTGCTTGCCATGGCCGCCGCTGCGATGTTGGCGCTGGCAGCCCTATTGTCACCAATGAGTTCGACCGTTACTGCGCAAGAGGCTGCCGTGGTATTCCAAGTTGTGCAGGGTCGAATGAGCGACGGCAGCGGCGGGAGTTTCGTCACCACGACCAGCCAGACCATCTCGGAAGGACTGGATGTCAACTACTTTGTAAAGCTGCAGACCAAGCCCAGTTCGAATGTGACCGTTGCGCCTTCCAGCTCTTCTTCTAACGTGGTTGCAAATACGGGCTCGGACCAGCCGTTGACCTTCACCCCAGACAACTGGTCCACCGTGCAAAATGTGCAAGTACTCACTTCCCCCGGCGCCGCGGACGACGCAAACGCCGGGGTCATCGCTCACACTGTCAGCAGCGACGATTCCAACTATGACGGCCTGACCCCTTCCTTCACAGTCACTATCGTCGGCACGAATTCCGCCTGTACTCCTTCGGCTGCCCCGACTCTCAACGCGACAGGCTCAGAACCCCGGTTTTATTTGGAGGTCACTCCGGGTGAGGCATCCTGCGGAAGCACGCCTATAGTCGGTTACGATACCGCCATCCAGGAAGACGACGGCTCGTGGGAGTACAGCGGGAACGCCAGGGCAGCCTATCCGTCCGCGCAGACGTACTCGGTTAGACCGGTCTTGCTGACGCATCGTGTGTCAAGCGGCTCCACCTACAAAGTGAAGACCCGCGGCATTACTTACCAGGACGGCGCATCTCCGTGGTCGCCAGTGGCCGAAATCACGGTTGCCGCCCCGCAGGTAGTCGACGCCAATCAAGGCCCCGGGGGCCTGTGAAGGGGTTAGCGGACCGCCTCCGGAACGCGCCCAGGCCCCGGCATCGTCACGCCGGGCTGCAACAGGGTGGCGGCGCAATGATCGCCAGGACATGCCACATGGTTCCAGTGGCGGCGTTCTTTTTGCTGACGTCGATGCTGCTAGCCGCCTGCGGAGGTGATGACCCGGGGCTTACTCGTGCAGAGGTCGAAGAAATAGTGCGGGCAGAAGTAGCCGCCGCGCAAACTCCGCCAAGACCCGTGACCGCACTGACCGAAGCCGACGTTGAAGAGGCCGTCAGCAACGCAGTGGCGGAAATGCCCCGGCCGGAGCCAGGGCTGACACGGGCTGAGGTCGAGGAGATAGTCAAAGCCGCCGTCACGGAAGTCGCGAAGACCTTGCCCGGCCTCACCGCGGACGAGGTCCAGCGCGTGGCTAGGGCCGCCGTGGCCGCAATACCGCCCAGGTCGGCCGCCGCGGACTACACCCGTTTCGTCGTCGAAGGCGCCATCGCCCGTTACGAAATGCAGGGCCCGGAGGCCGCCCTCGCCTACTACAGTCGTGCAGAGAGCGTGGACGGACAGTGGTACGTCTTCATCATCGACGAGAACGACTTCGTCGTCGCACATCCCGACCCGGAACGGCTTGGTCTGGACGTGAATGGGTGGGTGGGCACCGACGCCAACGGATACAACTTCGGGCCAGAGATGCTCTCGGCAACCGAGGAGGGCAAATGGGTCTCATACGTCTACCGGAACCCTGAGAGCGGCGGTCTCGGCTCTGACGACTTCGAGTTGAAGAACGTTTGGGTGATGCGTCACGATGGTCTGCTGTTTGCGTCGGGCTGGTACATCACCGCCGATGATTTCACCAGAAAACTGGTGTCCCTCGCCGTGGATAGTTTCCGCTCTGGAGGGCTGGCAGAGACCGTCGAGTACTTCGCCAGCCCGGGAGACGCCCTGGCTGGCCTGGAATCTGCTATTGCGTACTACAACACCACAGAGACCGTAGACGGCGCCTGGTCCGCATTCATCCTGGACGAGAGTGGCCGGATTGTGGCGCACTCGGACCCATCACTGATCGGCACGCGCGCGGAGGAGGTGTTCGGAGGAGAGGTCCTCTCCGGTCCGGAAGAGGGTGGTTGGGTGACCACGGAGTCGATGCGCATCTGGGTAGCGACGTATGACGGCTTCGTATTCGGCTCCGGCTGGCTTCAAGACAAAGTCGGCCCTTCATAGCCGGTCGGGATGCTTGGCATCGTCACTTACTCGATCTGGCGCTGGCAATCGGACCCTCGCGCCTGGGTCGCCCCGACCGGAATGGCTCGACATGCCTTCACAACCGCTTGCGGGTCAGGTAAAGCTGCTTTCTTCCTTGCCGTCTTCCACTTTCATCAACAGCGCCGGCAATATGGCAATCAAAGACAGGAATCCCGAGATCATAAAGAGGTTCTGGAACACAGTGACGCCGGCGTCTATCAGGACGGCCTCGGTCTCCTCGAAATTCGCCCCCAGTGTCACGTCCGCCGTCAGGCTGTAGAAGCGCTCGATTCCCCACGCAGACAGCGCCGCAAGTCCCAGCGCCATCCCCACCATCCGCGACGCGGTGACAAGTGAGGCCGCGGCGCCCCAGTAGTCGCTGGGCGCCGCGCTCAACGCGGCAACGCCAATTGGCGGGATGACGAGGCCGAATCCCAGGCCCGCAGCGACCAACGGCACGGTCAGCCTGATTTCCCCCACATCCGTTTCCCAGCCGCTCATGAACAGCAACCCCACCGCCATCAGCACCAGGCCGGTAATGCAGACCGCCCGCACGTCTATCCAACGAAGGATGTAGCCGCCTACAACGGCCCCAACCGGAATGGCCGCCGTGAGGCGTACCAGGTTCAGGGCGGACTCCCACGTCTCCTTTTCCATGACGGTGTTGGACATCAGCGGTACGCACACCAACGACACTATCAACGCGATCCCAACGAGGAATTGGGCAATGTTGGACGAGATGAAAGCCCTGGACGTATAGAGGAACGACGCAAGCAGCGGCTGCACCGCCCGCCTCTCGACGAAGATCAGCCCGCCGACTAGCACTGCCCCCAGGACCAACATCAGGTACGGAAATACGGACTCCCCTGTGAAGATGCTTCTCTGGGCCAGCGCCAGCGTCATGACAGTGAGTGCAGCTCCAAGCGCCAACGCCCCAACGTAGTCCATCTTCGCATCGGGATTGGCGCGGTTCGGAAGGACCGCCATCAGCCCAATGAGAATGAGGCTCTGCGGCACGTCCAGCCAGAAAATCCACCGCCAGCCGATCCATTCGATGATCGCACCGCCGTAGAGAGGTCCGATTACGGAACCGGCCTCGGCCGAGGCAGCGACGAGTCCGATCGCAATTCCCCTCTTCTCCTTCGACACAACCGCCACGGCCATGGCAATGCCGATCGGGACCGTAGCGCCACCGCCGATGGCCTGGATCACCCTGGCGGGCACGATCCAATTGAAGGTCGTGGCCATCGCCACCAGAGCCGACCCGATTGAAAACACAATCAGGGCCGCGTGGAACATCCGCACACGCCCGTAGACGTCGGACAAGCGCCCTGCCAGCGGCATCGCTACTGTGTAGGCAATCAGGTACGCAGTTACGATCCATGCCGCCGTATCCAGGTCCGTGAGCGGGATCTCCAGGTCCACCATTACCACGGGCAAGGCGGCGACCACCACGGTCTGGTCGAGGGCGGTCGAAAACACCCCTAGGCAGATGATTGCCAGTACAGCCGTCTGGGACGAACGCAGGCGTTCGAGGGCAGACCGCAAGGGGCTCACTGGCTGGGGGCCACTTCCGGAAGTTCTATCTCAACCGGGACGTTGATGTCCTCGAGGGTGACGAGGCGGGTGGTTTCCGGGGCATCGTCGTTGTAGATCTGTCCCGCCAGCCTCATTTGTCGTAAGACCAACTCAGACTCGTCGATCCAAATGGTCAGGATTATTTCGTTACCGGGATCGGCTGAAGTAATCATGTCCAACATGGTTTCCGAAGGAACAACCACCTCAATCACGACGGCTTCCTCGCCCTGCACCGTCTCCGTACCTTTCATCGCCACGCTCTGAACGGTTGACGGCAAATTCCCGAACACTTTTGCTAAGCCGGCGAAATTGAATGGCACCTGGTCCGGCGGCAATGGGATCCACGGCGCGTCTTTCGAGAACTTCATGACGGCCTGTTCATCCACCTTGATTATTTCGATTTCCACAAATCCAAACCCTGGCGCAACCACGTCCACTTGCATCCTGTAACTATCCGGGGCCTTCACAACCGCTTCCATGCTCTTGAATGTCGTCCCGAAGAACAACGCGCCCGACTCCTTTTCGTCGATCACGCCGAAAGTCGCCGATTTCATTCCGGCGATATTCGCCGACACTGCAGCAAGGAAGTCCTCGGCTTGCGGCTCGGGCGTAGCCGTGGGAGCAGGTGTGGGAGTGGGTTCAGGAGTAGCCGTGGGGACCGCGGTGGGCATTGGATCCGGAGCGGCGGCTGGAACGGAAGTCGGCGCTGTGGTGGGAGGCGGAGCCGGAGTGGCGGTGGGCGATGCCTCATCTGCGCACCCAACGGCCAGGATGAGCGCGGCCATCATCAGGACAGCGACAGAGAATGCACGACAGCGTCTCTTGGACAAGGTCATCTCCTCTCCTGCTTGACCCGGGGTCAGTTTTGGCGGCCGACGAGTCTGGCGGAACGGGGCATTATTGCATATTGAATTTTCAGACGCGAATGGCCAATCGCCAAGACCCATTCCATGGCCGGTTACCCATCGCCGGCACGCGTCTAAACAGCGTTCCCCTCGTCGAGATAAGCAGACCCACCCACAGTGGTAACGGTCACCGTTTGCCGGTAGCCCCCCAGTTCGGCGACGTGGGTTTCGGTTCGCGGATCGACGTCTGCCGATTCGCCCCCATCGGCGAGTGACTCATATAGCACCCGTCCATCCATGCCTTCCCCGCCTGGCAGGCCCAGGAGGTGGAGAATAGTCGGCGCGGCGTCGATGTTGCCCGTTGGCGTGTCTATGACGGTGGAGCGGCGGAAACTGGGCCCGCTTGCCATCAGCGTATTCCGCAACTCGTGCCGGCTCATCCCACCGTGTGTGCCCACGCCGACCTGACCGCCGAAACATGCCGTGAGTCCGGGGTAACCGTTGACGTTTGGCGCAGAGTCCCACGTAAGGGACATCGCCAGATCCGGTCCTCTCGGGCCATCGATGTTGCCCAGGCTGGCCGGAATCGTGCCTGGTATCGCCCCAACGCGTTCCGAGGCCAACATCGCACCGCACCACGACTGTTCCGAAAGCCACTTCGCCAGTCTCGCCGCGATATCCGGATCGGAATCATGCACGTAGAAGAGCGCCGCCCCGCCATTCGTCGCCGTCAAAACCCCGCCAGGCTCGCCACCATCCGGGAAACCCACAGCGCGCATCTCGCCTTCGATGTCAACTACTTCGTCGATAGTCGCGTACCCATGGTCGGAGACCACAATTACGTCGGTCTCTTCCAGGCCGCCGCGGCTTTCCATCCACGAGATGATCCGACCGAACTGCTCATCGGCGGAGGCCAGGGCCCGGTTGGAAAGTGCGGCGCCAACCCCTGCCTTGTGATTGGAGCTATCCGGCTCGGAAAACCAGATGAGAGCGACCGACGGGTCTCGCTCCGCCAACACGTACTCGGTCAATACCCGCACACCGTGCTCCATTTGCGGCGTATTCGGCAACTCGTTGCCTGGCCACGGTCCGAACCGTCCCACCAGCTCTGCATGTAGGTCTCTGGGCAGGCAGAACTCAGGGTGAATCGTTGCACCGCCGGCAGTTTCTGCCCGCGGGTTCTGTACGTACGCATTGCCGGAAGTCCCGACGCCCACGGCAAAATACTCCTGCCCATGTTCGTGCAGGATGTCCCCAAGCGTAGGCCTTAACAGGACTCGACCTGTCTTCTCCACCACCCGGGTCAGCACCGGCTCCATGGCCTGCAAGACGTTGTGCGGGTCGTAGTCCCGGAAGACGAGCGAGTTGCCGGCCAGTCCGTGCGATCCGGGATGGCAACCCGTGACCAGGCTGGCGACATTTATCCTGGTCACCGTGGGAAAAACAGGGTGATTCCTGGCGAAAGTCACACCCCCGGCCGCAAAGTCGGAGAGATGTGGCGCAAGGTCAGGCCGGACCTGTGAAGGCTGGAGCCCGTCGAATGCGGCTATGAGAACGCGGGCCACTGCAGCGAGTGTCCTATCTACTCAGCGAAGGCTGCCCCTGGCGGCAACTCCCGGCGCGACCTGGAGCAAGGAAGCCCTTCTACAATGTGTAACCCTATCGGATTGGGGTGTCCTGCCGTTAACGGTCGGCGGCGTCCACGGTCTTCCCAAATTGGTTCCGGCGAGGAGAAATGATGGAATTTGATAGCGGCGAACTGGCGCGCCTGGTCGCTGCGGTAGTTGCCGGTTACCTGTTCGGATCCTTGCCGTTGGCGTACTTGGTGGCGCGAGCGGTAGGCGTGAACATATTCGAAGTGGGCACGGGCAATCCCGGCGCCGCGAATACGTTTCGGGCGATCTCCAAGAAACTCGGCGCGCTGGTGTTCGTAGGGGACGTGGGCAAAGGGGTCGCGGCGGTCCTGGCAGCAATCGCGCTGGGTGTGGACGAAGACCTGTTCGCACTAGCCGCAGCAGCAGCGATTACGGGCCACATGTACCCGGTCTTCTTGCGGTTCAGGGGCGGAGCCGCGCTGGCTACGGCTATCGGCGGGATTGTGACGATGGTGCCCATCGCCGGGGGCATCGGCCTTGCATCCGGCCTCGTAATTCTCGCCGTATTGAGGAGTACGGGCCACGCCGCGGCAATAGGAGTCGCGATCATAGTCGTCGCAGCTTTCCTGCTGGACGTCAGGTGGCAACTGATCGCCGGGGTTGTCGGCTTGGCCGTGTTCGTGTTCGTAAGGTTGCTGGTGACGGAAACACTCAAGTCCGGTTGGTCGGCATTTCAACGGTCCCTGCTGAGATTCAAGGGCGGGTCCGTGTCCAAATACGGGCAGGATCGGGATGGACCGGGCGGGGATGTTGCGTAAGTCTGCACCGCTTCACCTTGGAAATGTCTTGACATTAATCGAGTAAACAGGAAGTTAGACAAAACGCCCCGCGCCGATAGGCCAGGACGTTCTGAAATCGGCTAGCGAGGGTGTCCTTGCGGTGTCACATACACAGGTGCTAGAGGACCATGCCAGGCAAGGCGAGGAATTAACGCCCCCGGCCGGGGTCAAGTCAGTCCTTGTCGTAGAAGACGACCCTGCAGTCGCGCGCCTGGTCCGCCTTTACCTGGTCCAGGCCGGCTACGAGGTTTTGGTCGCTGATGACGGTGCAGAAGGGCTGCGATTGGCGCTGGAACGCCGTCCCTCACTCGTGGTCCTAGATCTGAACCTGCCGGGCATGGATGGCATAGAAGTGTGCAAGAACCTTCGGGCCAATTCAGACGTCTCGATAATCATGGTGACCGCGCGCGTCGAAGAAGAGGACCGGCTGCGCGGGTTGAACATCGGCGCCGACGACTACGTAACCAAGCCGTTCAGTCCACGCGAACTCGTCGCACGCGTGAACGCCGTGTTGCGTCGCAGCAGACCGGTCTCACAAGAGCCCCCGGTCCGCCGCGGTCTCCTCGTAGTAGGCGACATAACCATGGACCTCGAAGTCCGTACGGTGAAAGTCAGCCGGGAGACCGTCAAATTGACACCGACCGAGTACTCCCTGCTCGAATACTTCATGGCGTCTGAAGGCAGGACGGTCACGCGGGACCAATTGATCAACGGAGCTTTGGGCTACGACTTTGACGGGTTCGACCGGACCATTGACACCCACGTTTCAAATTTACGACGGAAGTTGAAGTCCCCCCGGCGCGCCGATCAGTACATCAAAACGGTCTACGGCATCGGATACCGTTTTGAACCTGCTTAAGGTCACACAAGGGCTCCAGTTCAAGCTGACGCTGGGCTTTGCGGCGATCCTGGCCCTCACTCTCGCCGGAGTAGGTTCGTATTCGGCCTACGCCACGCGCCAGGAAACCAAGAAATTCGCCGAGGAAGTCGAATTCGCCCGCTCACTGCGCGCCGAACAGCTTGTCAACGACGCATACGGCCTGGACGAAGACTGGGCCCGCGTCCAGTACGCGGTCCACCAGGTGGGGATGCTCTTCGGCTGGCGGGTCGTAGTCGCCAATCACATGGGTTATATCGTCGCCGACTCGCATAACGTCGTAACGCAACCCGACAAACACCTGGACGACGGGGCCGTTTTCGCTGGGAAGTACATCAAGCGACCCCTGTGGGTGCAGGGACGACAAATCGGCTACATGCTCGTCGACCGGGCCTCAACCACGGGGCCGCCGCCACCGGATCAGGTGTGGGTGAAGATAACGGAACACAGGAAAGGAAGATTGCCGACCGATAGGGCTCCGATTGACTCGTCCGAACCAGGCCCAACGGGGGCGCGACCTTCCGCACCACTGGCGGCGGCAGCCCCGACATCCGAAGTCATCTCCCAAATCGCCGAGCCCTCCCTGTCGAGGCTCGAATCGTCGTTTCAACGGTCCTTGATGATCGCCGGCCTTGGCGCCGGCATCGCGGGACTGCTGGTTGTGACCCTGTTTACCAGGGAAGCCCTCAGCCCAATTCGAAGCCTCACCGGCGCGGCCCGCCGGCTCGGAGGGGGCGATCTCTCCTACCGCGTGCCCTCGAATCGCAGGGACGAAGTAGGAGAACTCGCCACTACGTTCAACGAGATGGCTACGACGCTCGAGCGAGCCGAGGCCCACCGTCGAAACATGACCGCCGACATAGCCCACGAACTTCGTACCCCTCTGACTAACATCCGCGGCTACATCGAGGCGATCCAAGACGGCGTATTGGAGCCAGACGCCTCCACCATCGAAACCCTGCACCAACAGACCATTCACCTGTCGCGGCTGGTAGAAGACCTGCGGGTCCTGTCCATCGCGGACGCCGGAGCACTGCGCCTCGATCTGGAAAAAGAAGACTTGGCGACCATCGCCAGGGACACGGTGAATTCATTCAAGCCTCGCGCCGCAGAGCTGGGCCTTACGATCAGTTATAACGCTGCAGAAGGCCTCCCGATGGTCGAAGTCGACCGGACGCGCATCGGCCAGGTGGTCGCAAACCTTGTCGAAAACGCCCTCACTCATACCCCACAGGGCGGCACGGTTACCGTTTCGGTGGGCCAATCCGCGTCGGGCGCGTTGCAGTTGGCGGTCGAGGACACCGGGCGCGGGATACCCGCCGACGTCTTGCCGCGAGTATTCGACCAGTTCTACCGCGTCGACAAATCGCGCAGCCGCTCAACCGGTGGCGCGGGTATCGGCCTCACGATCGTGCGAAAGCTCGTCGAAGCCCACGGCGGAACCGTACGAGCGGAAAGCCACCCCGGCAAAGGCGCCAGGTTCGTCGTAACCCTGCCGTTGGCTTGAGCGCATCCGCGCTTGCCTAAGGGCCCAGAGGGTCGGACACTAACCAATGTTCGGATACTCAGCGGGTGTCCGAAAAGCAATGGGGCGAGCTGGTCCGCCCATCATCTTCCAACTACGCTCTCAAACTAACGCTCGTAGGGGCGTCTCTTGTGGGCGCCCGAGTGAGGGGCGCGGCAACTAACGGGGACCCCACTTCGTAATCGGACAGGTACTAATCAGACACCCGCTTGCAGGCGTGTCTACCGAATCGGTAGGTAACAATCCATGACGAAAACCAACGACGTCGTCATCGTCGGCGGTGGTGCGTGCGGATGCGCGCTGGCGCGCGAGTTGGCCGCACGGAATCTCCGCGTGACTGTAATTGAGCGAGACGCGGTTGCCGCACACGCCTCGGGCAAGTCGTGGGGCGGCCTCTACCCAGCCTCCGGCGCGGGCATACCTGGCCCGGTCGCCGGGCCGGCCAAACGCTCATTCGAACTGCACCAGGACCTTTACGAAGCCCTGAAAGACCAGTCCGGCATCGACTATCAATTGCGGCCTGTTGAATCGATCACCCTCGCCAAAGACGATTCGGAGATGTCGGGCCTCGAACAGGAAGCCACCAGGCTCATTGAAGCCTGCTTCAAGGCCGAACTGCTAAACGCAGCCCAGGTCATGGCACTCGAGCCGCTCGTGACCCCCCACATCGCGGGTGGGATTCTCCAGGGACCGCAACTGGAACTCGACTCGTACGACTACACCCGTGCCCTGGCAGGGTCCGCGCGTCGCCTGGGTGCAAGTTTCGTTACCGGCATCGCGAAGTCGGTCACATCGTCGAACGGACGCGTCGACGGCCTGGTCCTGGATTCAGGCGAGTCGATATCCGCCGGTTCGGTCGTCCTGGCCACGGGTCCCTGGGCAGGCCGGTCTGAACTTGAAGGCGTGCCCACGTTTCCCATCAAGCCGGTCAAGGGTGAAATCCTCAGACTTCGCCTGCCGGGAACAGTATTCCGGCTTAGGGTGGGTCACGGCGGGCAAAATGTCGGGCGCAAGCCGGACGGGCTGGTCTGGGTAGGGACGACCGAGTGGGATATGGGCTACGACGACAAACCGTCGGAATCAGGCCGGCGGGACATCCTGGACGGCGCGGCCGGCTTCGCACCCGCAATTCAGAACGGCGAGGTCGTTGAGCACACGGCTTGCCTGAGACCCGTAACCGAGGATGGAATTCCCATCGTGGGCCCGATGAGTGACGTCGAGGGACTGTGGGCGCTGGCGGGCGCGGGCAAGAAGGGCGTGTTGCTGAGTCTTGCGCTTGCGGAAATGCTCGCCGACGCCATCATGGGCCGGTCAGAAGGCGCCGTGATCCCTGCGCCCCTGTCGCCCGCGCGCTTCGGCCTGTAACCCCGTGTCCGCCTGCCTGTTGCGGACCGGGCCGATGAACAGGCGCCGGGAGTAGAATCCCGTCTGAGCAACCCGCCCAAATCGGTCGCCAAACAGGAAACCCAGTCGAAGTAACGGGACCAGGCCCATGACTCAAGTCGCATACGTTGGAAGTACAGCTCCGGGTGTCTTCGCCGGCCGGTGGGAGATGATTCGGCAGTTTGCTCCGGACAGTCTCAAGCTAAGGCAGGTGGACCCCGACCTGAGCGAAGGCGAGATGATCGAGGCCCTGGCGGGCGTCGAAGCGGTTATAGCATTCCCGCCGAGCTTCTCGACCGCGGTCGCAGAGCAATGCCCCGATCTGAAACTCATCCAGGTGCTGGCGGCCGGTTACGAGGATGTCGACGTTGACGCGATGCGCCGCCTCGGCATCGCCGTAGCCAATAACGGGGGTTCGAACGCCGTCAGCGTCTCCGAGCACTCGATCGGCCTGATGCTGGCCCTCTATCGCCGCCTGATGGACGCCTGGCAAAACACCAGGGCCGGCAAATGGACCGACGGTATCGCTCACCTGCCGTTCCGGTCTGAAATCACTGGCAAAACCGTCGGAATAGTGGGGTTCGGCAACATCGGCAGGCAGGTCGCGAGGCGTCTTGCGGGATTCGACTGCCGGATTCTCTATTTCGACTTCATCGACGAAATGCCGGGCCGCGAACTGGAATTCGGCGCACGATACACCGTGATGGACGAGTTGCTGGAACAGTCTGACATCGTCACCCTCCACGTGCCCCACTCAGCGGCCACGACCGGGCTCATCTCAAAAAGAGAGCTGGGGTTGATGAAACGCAGCGCAATACTCATTAACACTTGCAGAGGACCTGTGGTGGATGAACAGGACCTCATCGATGCGCTCAATTCGGGCGAGATTGCGGGCGCAGGGCTCGACGTCCTGGTTGAGGAACCCACACCTCCGGATAACCCGCTGCTTTCGATGGAAAACGTAGTCGTAACACCGCACTGGGCGGGCGGCACCCGTGAGGGCAGCGAGCGGTCCCTACAGTTTTCAGTCGATCAGTGCGTTCGCTTGTCCCAGGGTCGGCCTCTTCTTTCCCTGGTTAATGCCTGAGGCCGTGATCGGCGCATCAGGAGCACAGGCCATCAGTCCTACTGCGCGGTATAACCCCCATCCACGGTGAGGCACGTCCCGGTAATGAACGAGGCCTCATCCGACGCAAGGAACACCGCGGCTGTGGCGACCTCCTCAGGCCTGCCAAGCCGGCCCATCGGGTGAGCGGACTCGAGTTTGTCCAGCATCGGCGGATTGTCGGTCAACGTTCGAGTCAGGGGCGTGAACAGGAACCCCGGGCAAATGGCGTTCACCCTGATGCCGGTCTTCGCCAGGCCTACACCCATCTCCCTCGTCATCTGCACCACACCGCCCTTGCTGTGGGGGTAGGCGTTGAAACCGTCGCTGAAGCCGTGAGGATAGCCGACAAGCCCGATTATCGAGGCGAGGTTGACGATGGCTCCCGAGCCCTGTTTCTTCATCTGTTCAACCACAAACCACGACATCAGATAAGTGCCCTTGAGGTTGATGCTGATCACCCAGTCCCACGTTTGCTCGAAGTCCCATTCCGGTTTCGCGTACCTTGGGGTAACCCCCGCGCTGTTGACGAGGATATCCACGCGACCGAAGCGCTCGACTGTGTCCGAGACGATGCGTTCGGCATCCGCCTTGCTGGACACGTCGCCGGTGAGTGCAATCCCCTGCCCGCCCGACTCCTCGACCAGCGACGCAACCCTTTCAGCCGCCGCCGCGTCGATGTCCTGGGCAGCAACGACCGCGCCTTCGGCGGTAAACAACTCCGCCGTCGATTCCCCAATGCCCGAGCCGGCGCCGGTAATGAGCGCAACCTTGCCTTCGAGTCGTCCCATGCAAGTTCTCCTGTCCGTGTCCGTTACCCGAATATGTACCGCGCATCGTAGTGGCGGCATTCAAACAGGTCAAACACCCTCCCATCACTCCGCACCACTCCCACAACAACGCCTGACCCCTACCCCGTCGTGCCGGACTCCGATCCGGTACCCATGGACGCGGGGCAAGAGCTGCGCGGCTACCCCCTACACCGCCGCGTTAACATAGTGACATTCGCACAAACCCGATCGGGAGGCATGCGTGTCGACGCGCGCCAGAGACCGAAAAAGAAAACGCAAACGCGGAACGGCCGGAAAGACCGTCCCCTCCACTCCCGCGCCGCACGACTCCGTTCCGCGGCCAGGCAAGTCTGAGCCAAGGACCTACCCCATAAACCCGGCCGGGCCCCTGACCAGGTTGTATGCGTGGATCGTCGATCTCGGCCTGTTGGCCCTGACCGTTGCTGCGTATGACAACGTGTCCAGCGACAGCTTTTTCTCAAGCAAATACGTCGCAATCAAGGTCCTGCTCTTCCTGGCCTACTTCATCCTCCCAACAGGCATTTGGGGTCGGACGGTCGGCAAATGGGTGGCGGGAATCGTCGTTGTTGACGAAAAGGGTCGGACGCCGGGCGTCGCCGTCGCCATCCCGAGAGAAGTTGCAGGCAAGGTCGTCTCGTACGTCGCATTCGGCCTCGGAATCGCGTGGATCGTGCGCGACTCGAAACGCCGCGGCTGGCACGACAGCATCGCCGGCACGTACGTCGTGCATGACCCAAACACAGGCGCGCCGATTCTCAGCAAACTCTGGCGAAAGTTATCGAAGTAGCGGGAAGCAATCGGTCGGCAGGGCCGGAACGGGACACACCACTTGGCAATATCTTCAAAAGTCCGCGAGCAGATGAAGGAAAGTTCATGGATCAGGCGGATGTTCGAGGAAGGGATCGAACTGCGACGCATCCACGGCGCCGACAAGGTATTCGATCTCTCCCTCGGCAACCCCATCCTCGAACCGCCTGCTGAGTTCCGGACGGAACTGATGCGTATCGCGCAGGACGAGACCCCCGGAACGCACCGCTACATGCCAAATGGCGGGTTTCCGGAGACCAGGGCAGCCGTGGCGCTGGAACTATCCGAAGAGACCGGCCTCCCCTTCACCGGCGACGACATCCTCATGACCGTGGGCGCGGCTGGGGCTCTGAATGTGGTCCTGCGGTCGATACTGGACCAGGACGACGAGGTGGTGCTCTTTGCTCCCTACTTCGCGGAGTACGTCTTTTACATTTCTCACCAGGGCGGTCAGACGAAGATCGCCAATTGCGACGAAGACTTTCAGCCCGATCCTGAATCGCTCGCCGCGGCAATCACTCCCCGTACCAGGGCGGTGATAATCAACTCCCCCAACAACCCGACCGGAGTCATATATCCCGCAGAGCGCATTGCGGAGTTGGGTAACGTCATACGCGATGCAGAAAAACGATTCGGCACCGGGATTTACCTGGTCGCCGACGAGCCATACAGGAAACTGATCTACTCAGACTGTCCTTACCCCTTCATCTACCCACACCATGAGCGGTCGTTGGTGGCAACATCCCATTCCAAGGACCTCGGACTCGCTGGTGAACGCATCGGCTACATCGCGGCGAACCCTGCCGACCCGGGACGCGCCGACTTCATGGACGCAGCGTCGTTCGCGCTCCGAACACTCGGGTTCGTCAACGCCCCGGCCATCATGCAGCGGATCGTGGCCCGGATACAGGGCGCGCAAGTGGACATCGACGTCTACCGGAAGAAGCGGGACTTCATCTATTCGGCGTTAACTCGCATGGGCTACGACTGCGTTGAGCCGGAAGGCGCGTTTTACCTGTTCCCGAAGTCACCGATTCCCGATGACACGGAGTTCGTGCGACTACTCCAGTCCAAGCTCGTACTGACCGTGCCGGGCATAGGGTTCGGCACGCCAGGCTACTTCAGGGCGTCTTACTGCGTCGACGACCACACGCTGGAAGGTTCACTCGCAGGATTCGAGGAAGCCCTGCGCGAGGCCAAGTAGTCACGGGCGTCGCACCCTTCCTCCGTCGTGCCGGACGTGATCCGGTACCCAGGGGACGGGCGCGGCTAAGCTCGAACCGCCGTTCCCACACATCCCATCGTCACCCCGAACATGTCACTTTCTGAGACTCGGCCGAAGAATCTCCCGTCCGCAACACGCCAACACTCTCTCAGGCCGGCTCCTTCAAACCCGAACCGGTCACGGCCACCACAACCGTGTCGCCGGGCCGTATCTGCCCTAAACCAACCAGCGCTTCCACCCCGGCGAACGCCACCGCCGACGTCGCCTCGCAAAACAGGCCCTCGTCCCTGGCCAGCCGGTCCCGCCATTTCTTGATCGCGTCCTCCCCGACCGCGACCGCGAATCCACCCGATTGCCGTACGGCGTCCACCTGCTCAGCCAGCCTCGGCGGGCGGGCGACGGATATGCCGGATGCCACGGTAGGTCCGGCGGTCTCCGGGTCCCACTCCTCGCCGTTTATCGCCGCCACGACGGGACGGATAGCCTCGGCCTGGACGGCAGTCAAACGCGGCACGGAGCCCATTCGCCCGGCGCTGCGCAACTCCTCGTAGCCTTTCTTCAAGCCAATCAACAGCGAGCCGTTACCCACCGGCAATACAACGTGATCGATCCCTTCGCCCAGGTCGGCAAGCAATTCGTAGCTGACCGCCTTCATGCCCTCGGCGAAATAGGCGGAGTAGTTATGTGAGAGGTAGACCAGGTCGCTTTCATCGAGGAACTCTCTCGCTGCATCTGTCGCCGCCTGGCGGGGGCCGGGAATCTTCCGCAGGTCCGAGCCGAATATTGCGATCTGGTCCAACTTGCCCTGTGCCGCGCTCGCTGGGGCGAATACGTGCGCCTTTATGCCCGCCGCCGCGGCGTACGCAGACAGCGACGCGCCGGCGTTGCCCGACGAGTCTTCCACGAATTCGGCGACGGATTCTTCCACCGCGGCAGACATGAGCACCGCGCTGCCCCGGTCTTTGAATGAGCCGGTCGCGGAGGCGAATTCCAGCTTGGCGTACAGGGCCCCAAGCCCCAGCTTGCCGCCGGTACGGCGCAATTCAATGAGTGGCGTGGCGCCCTCGCCCAACGTGATCGCCTCTTCCGGCCTGCGCAACGGCAATCTCGGCGCCGAACCGGTAGCGGGTGCCGAGTACTCCATGGCGAACAGTCCCGGGCACTTCGGGCAGGTGAGGACGCGCACCGTCGCCGGGTGGTCGTTACCGCATTCCATGCACTTCAGCCAGAAATCAGATTGACTGGGCATCCATAGTCGTCCCGGGAAATGGGGTGTCGTGTCTTCAGCCTGATTTCGCAATCGAGGCGAGGAAACGCTAGACTTGCCGCTCTCGCCTGTCAAATCAATCCACAAGTCGGTCTGAGGAACACCAATTGCAGAAAACCGACCCGCCGGACGTGATGACGCTGGTCCTGGCCGCCATCGACGATTCCTGGCGGAATCTGCAACGCACACTCTCGGCGCTCACCGCACGGGAGATGCAGGCCCCGGGCGTGTACGGCGACCGGTCGATCAAGGACATCATTGTGCACCTCACCGCACGTGACGCAGCGCTGCTGACCGAGTTAGCCTCAGATAGCCACTCTGATGCCGCCGGTCCGGACGAACCAGGCCGACAGTTCGTCAACGACAAGACGGAAATACCGGCCCGCGAAATAATGGCCGAGTTCGAACAAACGCACAGGATGCTCAAAGAAGCGTTGAGCAAGGCGCCTAAAACTAGCTTCGAATACGGCACGGCGACCCGGCGGCGAATCGACGAATCGACCGTCTACCACTACCAGGAACACAATGTTCACATCCGGTCCTGGCTGAGGAATCGCCGCAGCCAGCCCGCGCCGGTCCCCGCTGACGACAAGGGTTAAAGGCTACCCGCGGTCCCCGGATAAGTACCGAGGATGCCACTCTCCGCCCTTCCATGACGTGATCTTCACCGGGTCGATCCTCACGAGGTAACGCGGCCTGTCCACGGTTTTGGCGATGTACTCGAGCCCCGGCGGTCCAACGTATCGCTCGCCCATCTCCCGGGCGATCTCCAACATGCGCCCGGCCATCCCTGATGGCCCTTCCACGATGTGTGCCGTCCCGGCGATGCTCACCCGCGCGTTGCCGTCCCCGTCAATCGCGCACGAAAGGAAAACGCGTGGCTCCCGCCGTATGTGCTCCACGAATGCCGACCGCGCCCTCGGTATGATCCACAGCGCAGTCCCGTCCCAGTAGTGCCAGATCGGTACCACGTAAGGCGCGCCGTCCGGCTGCACGGTCGCCAACCTCGACACGATTGGCCTCCGCAGCAGGTCGTCGATCTCGGCCGCCGTCAGGCCCCGTGCGATCTCCGCCAACCTGTCCTCCCTAATGCGGGCCGCATCGTCAGCCGTCGGCCCGTCGCCACTTGCGCAAGCTCACGACCTCGCCCGGAGTCACCGCGTCCAGCTTGGAAAAGTGGGCTGTCCACGATACCTCCGCAACGTACAGACTGCCCTCGGTATCAATCGCAATCCCGTGCGGGGCCACGAACTGGTCCGCGTCCTCTCCAAGTGTCCCCTTGCCGAACTGGTTGACCATTTCACCGTCGGGGTTCCAGACCGAGACCCTCAGGCCAAGCCCCGGCACCCCGTCCTGCACTGGCGGAGGCCCCATCTCGCCGACATACAGGTTCGTGTCATCGCCCTTGCCCTCGCAGACCGACATCGGGTGATGTACATGCCACTGATCGACGAACTCACCGTCCGTCGTAAACACCTGCACCCTGAAGTTCTCCCGGTCGCACACCACCACCCGATCGGTGCCGGACATCGCGATGTTGTGCGGCAGGCTGAACTGCCCCGGCCCGGTGCCCGGCTCGCCCCACGACTTGATGTGTCCGCCGTCCACGTCGAACTTGTGCACGCGGGAGTTTCCGTATCCGTCCGACACGAAAAACTCGCCATTGGCCGGGTTGATGCACACACCCGTCGGCCGGTTGAACATGCCGCCGCCCTGCCACGGCGCAGGATTGCCCCGGTCCCCCAGCGTGAAGAGCACCTGCCCCTCGCGGGTCCGCTTCTGGACGAAGTGTCCACCGTCGTCGACGAAGTACAGGTTGTCCTCGTCGTCCACGGCTATTCCGTGCGGCCGGTCGAACTCGCCCTGACCCCATCCCTCGAGGAAGTTGCCTGAGCTGTCGAAAACGGCCACGGGGTGACTGCCCCGGTTGAAGACGTAGACGTTGTCGTCTGAGTCGGTGGCGACCGAAGTCGCGTCGCCCTTGAACGTAACTCCCATAGGCAATTTGGCCCAGAACGGCACGGGTTCGAACCTGGTGGCGGAAGTAACGGGCGCCATAGATGATGCTGTAGCGGTGGTCATTCAGGACTCCGTGGATCGAGCAACCGGCGCTTCTCACCCTTTGGGCATGCGGATGAAACGACTCTGCGCCGCTGGCTCGTGTTAACGTGTCGCCAAAGGGCCCGCCGAGTATACAACGGCAGCAACCCAATCCCGTGGGTGTTGGTACAAAACCTGACCTTGCCAACGTGCCGTGCCGTAGGGGCGGTTCGCGAACCGCCCATGTGTCAAACTTGGTTTGTCCCACTCAACCTGAACACTCTCGTCACCCTGGCTGGGTTGAATCACCATGGACCCTGAAATCAAAACCGCTCTCAAACGCGACAAGACGGTCGACATCACGACGATCGGCCGCAAATCGGGACGCCCCCGGCGTATAGAGACCTGGTACTACCGCTCCCGCGGCCGCTACTTCCTCAGCGGCTCCCCCGGCACCCGCGACTGGCAGGCCAACCTCATCGCCAATCCTCGTATGAAATTCCACCTCAAAGAGTCCATCACCACGACCCTCGACGCCACCGCCATCCACATCAAAGACCCCGACGAACGAAGATCGATCATCTCCGGCTTCGACCGCTTCCGCGAAGGCGCCCAGACCATGTACGGCTCAGACCTCGACACCTGGGTAAAGTCCAGCCCGCTGATAGAGTTGCTCTTCGACGAATAGCCGCCCCGCGCTAATCATCAACACCATTCGCTGCGAAATGGTCATTCCGAGCGTAGCCGAGGAATCTGAAACGTCCATCGCCCCTGACCCGCTCGTCATCATGCCAAAAATCCCAGAACCTCACACATAGTCTGCGGAATCCTTGGCACACCCACTATGATTCTGAAGAGCATTGATTTATATCATTAGCAAATTCACTTTAGCCACAGTTCAGCCCAGGTGAGGAAACCGGACATTGATTGCGGACCACCTGACCGGCATCGAGAAGTTCGAAGCGCACCTCTGGAAGCTAGCCGATAACCTGCGCGCCAATTCGAATCTCGCGTCGAACGAATACTTCTTGCCCATCCTCGGCCTGATCTTCCTGCGGCAAGCGACGAACCGGTATACGGCGGCGCTGGCGGAGATCAAAAAAGACAAGGATGCCGGAAATGTGCCGGACCGACCGTTGGTCGAGGCCGACTTCACCCGTCGCCGCGCAATGATGCTGCCGGAAGAGGCGCGCTTCGACGTGCTGTTGCAGAAGCCGACAGATGGCAGTCTTGGCGCCGCCGTGACCGCTGCGATGGAAGCCGTGGAAAAGCGCTTCCCCCCGCTCACCGGACAGTTGCCGAAGGACTACGCGGAATTCGAGGACGATGTCCTTTTAGACATGATGCGGACCTTCGACTCAGAGGATTTGCGCGGGGCGACAGGCGATGTGTTTGGCCGCATCAACGAGTACTTCCTCGCCGAATTCTCCAAGCAACGGGCACACGATAACGGTGAGTTCTTCACGCCCCCCTCCATCGTGTCGACCATCGTCAATGTGATCGAACCGGACCACGGTGTGATCCTGGATCCCGCAGTCGGTTCGGGTGGCATGTTCGTTCAGTCCGGTCACTTCATCGAACATAAAGGCCAGGACACCATGAAACGGGTCACGTTTTATGGCCACGAGAAGAACGAGACCACCGCGAAAATCGCCCAGATCAACCTCGCCGTCCACGGATTGGAGGGGAAAATCCGCGCGGGTAACGATGCCATCACCTATTACAACGACCCGCACGAACTTGTTGGGAAGTGCGACTTCGTCATGGCCAATCCGCCCTTCAATGTCGACGAGGTCGACGAGGAAAAGGTGAAGGTCGATAAGCGTCTTCCGTTCGGACTCCCTGGGGTCAACAAGGCGAAGAAGGTCTCGAATGCCAATTACCTCTGGCTCCAATACTTTTACAGCTACTTGAACGAAAACGGGCGGGCCGGCGTAGTCATGTCCTCGCAGGCCTCCAGCGCAGGCCGGGCCGAGGCCGAGGTACGCCGGAAGATGGTCGAGAGCGGCGCCGTGGACGTGATGATCGATATCCGCAGCAACTTCTTCTACACGCGCACCGTGCCCTGCCAACTCTGGTTCTTCGATCGTGCGAAGGAACGGGACGATACCAGCCGCGACCACGTCCTGATGCTCGATACCCGCAACATCTACCGCCAGGTCTCCCGTGCCATCGTCGATTTCAGCCCCGAGCAGCAGAAAAACATTGCAGCCATCGTATGGCTCTACCGCGGCCAGCCTTGAGCGTTTCCTGGGCCTGGTCGAAAGCTACTTGGCACAGGCCATTGCAGAAGGACAGGGATCCGCAAAACCGCTCTCAGCGTTCGAAGAGACGCTTGGCAAACTGGTCGACTTGGTCAAACCCTTTGCTACTTGTGAACGGGAGCCCGACCCGCTGCGCGAGACCTGGAAGGCGCTTGCAACGACCCAGACAACGCTGTCGGAAGACATCGAGGTATTCAGCGAAGAGTTAGCTTCGAGGGTCGCAGCATGGGACAAGACGGGGAACGGCTCCCCCCGGGAAAATACCCATCTTCATGCGACGCGCGGAGCCCTGCACGAATTGACCGACCATTGCCGCGAACTGATCTCGCAGATCGATTTGGCGGTAAAGCAGGCCGCCCAGGCCGTCGACATCGCGGTACGGGAACTCGACGCGCGGAGGTCCGACCAATGGGACAACGCGGACATCAACAGGAAACGCAAGGCGCTTGAGGACCCACGTGCCGCGGGAGTCGAGGCGCTACGCAGCGTACGGTACTTCACTAGTCAGGCCGATTGGCTGCAGGAGCGATTCCCCGATGCCGAATTTCGAGATGTCGACGGACTGGTAAAGCTGGTCACCCGTAGCGAGATTGAAGAACACGACTGGAGCTTGACACCGGGCCGCTACGTCGGGGTAGCGCCGGACGAGGAGGACGAGGATTTCGATTTCGAAAAGGCAATGCGGTGGATCCACGTCGAACTCAAAGGATTGGACTCCGAGGCGGGAAAACTTGCGAGACGGATAGGCCATAACTTCGAGGCATTGGGGATTTAATTTGCCTTATCCGGATGAAACATTTGACTCTGTGCCACTCAAGATTATCGATGGTGATCGTGGCAAAGCATATCCCAAACAGGCAGATTTCCACCCGACCGGCTACTGTCTATTCCTAAGTGCTTCAAATATCACAAACGAGGGGTTCAAATTTGAGTCGAATCAGTTCATCGACGAGCAGAAAGATTCTCAGCTGCGCAAAGGGAAGCTCCAACGAGAAGATATAATACTCACTACTCGTGGAACTCTCGGGAACGTGGCCTATTTCAATAACAACGTGCCTTTCGAGCATGTTCGGATCAATTCAGGAATGGTGATTCTGAGATGTGATAAATCCAAGATCCTGCCAGGATATTTATACGCCTATTTGAGGTCCGATATTTTCCGGGGACAGGTTGAACGCATGCGCAGCGGGGCAGCACAGCCGCAGCTTCCAATTCGTGATATGAAGAGGATCGAAATCCCGCTTCCGACGCCACTAGAGCAAGCTCGTCTCGTTGAAATAATCTCTGCCTACGACGACCTGATTCGAGAACAACCGGCGCCGGATTGCGTTGCTGGAGGACGCGGCTCGGCTGCTATATCGCGAGTGGTTCGTCCATTTCCCGCTTCCCCGGTCATGAACGAGGCAAGTTCAACGATGGCCTACCAGAAGGGTGGGAACAGCGGACACTCGGTGACTTAGTCGACGTAGTAAAAGACACCGTAAAACCATCAAATTTCTTGGACGAAGATATTCACATTGGTCTTGAGCATATCCCGCGCCGGGCGATCACTCTGGCAAACTGGGAACCTGCCACAGAACTCGCGAGTGCTAAGACTCGCTTTGAGGAAGCCGACGTTCTTTTTTGCAAGATCAGGCCTTACTTCCACAAGGTTGGCTTCACGTTGCGCGGCGGTCTATGCTCATCGGATGCGCTTGTTTGGCGGGTCAAGAATCCCAAATATTGGCCCATGACTGTCTGCGCAACGTCCAGCGATCACTTTGTCGCCGTGGCATCAAAGACCGCCCGCGAAGGCTCGAAAATGCCGCGGGCCGATTGGAATGTTCTTAAGAATTATCCAATTCCAAAGCCTCCATTAGAGCTACTAAGGATCTTTAACGACGCAGTGAGTTCAATCACCGCCCAATGCAAGACGCTAGCCATCCATAACCAGAAACTCGCCCAAGCCCGTGATCTCCTTCTGCCCCGCCTGATGAGCGGGGAGATCGCGGTCTGATACCGCCCGAGTCGAAGGAACGCGGTCAATGGCAGTAACGTCCATCAACAGCGAGGACCAACTGGTTCAAAAGTCCTTCGCAGATCACTTGGAACGGGAGTTGGGTTGGGACAGCGTTTACGCCTGGAACCGGGAGACCTTCGGACCAAACGGTACCCTCGGCCGCGCCGGCACCAAGGAAGCGGTCCTCGTTCGTGACCTGCGGGCAGCGTTGGAACGGCTGAATCCCGACCTCGCAACATCCGCCGTCGAGAACGCGGTAAGGCAAATGACGGACTACGACTTTAGCCGTTCGATGGTCCAGCACAACCGCGACTTCTACCATCTACTCCGCGCCGGTGTGCTGGTCCATTACAGTGACGCCCAGGGTCGCCAAAAGTCTGCCCGCGCCCGCGTAATCGACTTCGACAACGCGCCTGGCGCCAATCGTTTCCTGGCCGTGCGCGAGTTGAAGCTCACCGGCATCCGCACGCCCAACTACAACCGCCGAGCCGACCTGGTGTGTTTCGTCAACGGACTCCCCTTGGTCTTCATAGAACTGAAGGCGGTCCACAAGGACATCCGCGAGGGCTTCGAAAACAACCTCTCCGACTACATGGACGTAAACGTCATCGCCCACGCCTTTCACCACAACGCGTTTCTCATCGTCTCGAACGGCAAAGACGCCCGCTACGGCTCCATAACCAGCGAGTGGGACCATTTCTCCCAGTGGAAGCGGCTCGACGAATCAGACAAGGGCGATGTGCGCGGCAGGGTGTTGCTGAACGGCATGATGGCGCACGACCGGTTGCTTGACATCGTCGAAAACTTCATCCTGTTCGACGACAGCAAGCCGGGAATCACCCGAAAAGTGATCGGAAAGAATCACCAGGTCCTCGGAGTGAACCGGGCGGTGGCATCCGTTGTACGCCAGGAAGAACTCAAGCGGGAATACCCGCCGGAGCGACGCGTGACGAGCCGGCTCGTGGAATTACCGCCCGTAACCAGCGATTCCACTGGGGATCCGCCCGCCCAGTGGTTGGCTGCCGAAAGCACGCCACCTTACGTCGAGCGAGACCCGATCGAAATCGAAGAACGCGCCCATCCCGACCTCGGCCGGCTCGGTGTGTTCTGGCACACGCAGGGCAGCGGAAAGTCCTACTCCATGGCCTTCTTCGCCGAGAAGGTGCGTCGGAAACTGGAAGGCAATTTCACATTCCTATTGATGACCGACCGGAAAGACCTCGACGGCCAGATATACAGGACATTCGCCGGTTCAGGCATCGCCGGCGACCACACGCCGCGGGCCGCATCGGGCGACGATCTGGAGCGCCGACTGAAAGAGAATCACCGCTATCTGTTCAGCTTGATCCACAAGTTCAACAAGGATGTCGATCCAAAGCAGCCCTACAGCAAACGCGATGACATCATCGTCATTTCGGACGAGGCCCACCGCACCCAGGCCGGCAGGTTGGCGCGCAATATGCGATACGCGGTCCCAAATGCGTCATTCATCGGCTTCACCGGTACTCCCTTGTTCACCCGCGATGAAATTACAAAGCAGATCTTCGGCGACTACGTCTCGCGCTACGACTTCAAGCGGTCCGAGGAGGACGGCGCGACCGTCAAGCTGGTCTACGAGGGGCGGGGTGAAAAGCTGGATGTGGCAAAGCTGGATCTGAACGAACGGATCGCCGAAAAGATCGAAGAGGCAGAACTCGACCCCGACCGGGAGGCCCGCCTCGAAAGGATGTTGGGCCAGGGACTACGAGGTAATCACCGCAGACGAACGGCTCGAGAAAATCGCCGGCGATTTCGTTAAACGCTGCGCAACTCGCTGGCAATCCGGTAAGTCGATGATGGTCTGCATCGACAAAATCACCTGCGCGCGGATGCTCAAACTGATCGTTCCAAAGTGGCAGGCCAAGGCGGCTGCAGTCCGCACGGCGGCGGAAGCGAAGAGGACAGAGGCGGACAAGGCGACGGACGAGACCGACCGTGTCGTGCTTGCCGAGAAAGCCGAAGAACTCGAGGCACAAGCCAAGTGGCTCGACGAGACAATCATCGAGATCATCATCAGCGAAGGTCAGAATGAAGTCGCCGACTTCAAGAAGTGGGGCTTCGACATCATCCCGCACCGCGCCCGGATGAAACAGGGCTTCGAGATATCGGACGGCAAACGCGTCGATGTCGAGACCGCCTTCAAGGACCCGGAACACCCCTTCCGTGTCGCCATCGTGTGCGCCATGTGGATGACCGGATTCGACGTGGAATGCCTGTCCACCATGTACATCGACAAGCCGATGAAGGAACACACGCTGATGCAGGCCATCGCGCGTGCCAACCGCGTATATCCCGGCAAGGATTCCGGACTGATCGTCGACTACAACGGAATGCTCAGGAGCCTGCGGCAAGCCTTGGCGCGATACGCGCTCGGAGACGGCGAAACCGGCGGCGAAGAGATCGTTGAGCCCATTGAAGATCGTGTGAAATCCCTTATCGAGGCCATCGAAGCAACAGAAACGCACATTCGTAGTCTCGGTTTCGAACCTCTGGCCTTGATCGGAACGACCGGTTTTGACCGTATCAAGGGACTCAAAGACGCAGTAGAGGTTGTCTATACCAGCGACGACACGAAACGGCGTTTCGAAATCCTCGCTCGACAGGTCTTTGCACGCTTTAAGGCGCTGTTGACGGAGCTGTCGGCGCATGACTTTGCCGAACGGCATGACAACATAGAAGCGGTCTACAAGATGCTGACCGAACGGCGGGACACCGCGGATGTGACTGACCTTCTTAAGGAGTTACACCGGATCGTCAACGAGGCAATCCGTACGCAGACGCCCGCGGATGACCAGGCTGACGATCTTACACTGGACCTCAGCCAGATCGACATGGAAAAACTGCGGGATGAATTTTCCCGGACCGTACGGCGCAAGGCGACGGCAATTCAGGACATCCGCGAGATCATGGAGCAGAAGCTGGCCGAGATGCTGGCGCAAAATCCACTGCGAATGGATTACCAACAGAGGTATGAGGCGATTGTCGCAGACTATAACCGCGAGAAGGACCGCGTCACCGTCGAGGAGACTTTCAACCGGCTGACCGAACTGATGAATGACTTGGACGCGGAGCAAACACGCGCTGTCGGAGAAGGGCTCAGCGAGGACGAACTAGCCCTGTTCGACCTGCTGCGAAAGGACAACTTGGGTAAAGCGGAACGCGAAAGGGTCAAACAGTCAAGTCGAGACCTTCTTGCGGCAATCAAAGCGCGACTCGCGGAACTCGACCGTTTCTGGGAGAAGGAACTGACTAAGGCTGAAATGCAAGTATTCATCCTCGATGAAGTCTTCACCAACCTGCCCTCACCACCATTTACCGCAGAGGAAAAGGAAGCGGTTGCCGGAGATATCTACCAACATGTCTGGCAGCAGGCCGTCAGGGGCACACTTGCAGTCGCGGCCTGATGAATTGCCCACCCTTCGCACGACGGCAGCCCCCAGTAGGCTAGGGCGCGCCCCGTCCCCCACTTCCTTGCCGAACGCCGCAGAAAACCTCGCACCCTGATGGCGCAGACAAGCCTTCTCATGCGGCGTCCGCGGGTGCCGCGGCTCTTTGGCCCCAACCGCATCTACCTGGGATGGCACATCGCGTGGATCGTGTTCCTGTCGGGCGGACTGACGATTGGCATGACGCAGTACTCCTTCGGGGTGTTTGCGGAACCCATCGAGTCGCAATTCGGTTGGACCCGAACTGAATTCAACGCCGCCCTGTCATTCGGGTTCATCTCCGGCCTGCTCTCTCCCTTTGTCGGACGCCTGATGGACAGGTACGGCGTCCGCCCCATAGTCGTTGCGTCCGTGGTGCTGATCTCCGCCGGTTTCCTGCTGCGACCGCTCATCAGCGAACTCTGGCACTGGTACCTGTTTCACGCCCTCGTATTCGCAGGCATGCCGGGAGCGACGGTACTCGCCAGCGGCAAGGTCGTTGGTATGTGGTTTCCGGCCTCGCGGGGCCGGATGATGGGCGTCGTCACGGCGGGCAACAACTTCGGCGGCCTCACGATGGTCCCGCTGGGCGCTCTTGTGCTCGCAAGCGCCGGTTGGGAGTGGGCCTACACCACCTTCGGGATAATCATGGCGCTGGTGGCTCTTGCCGCCCTGCTGATCGTCCGGGACCGGCAGGAAGACCTGGAGGCAGAGGCGCGCCGCACCGGCAGGCTACACATGCTCACCGGCGCCGCGAGGGCCGCCGCGAGGACCGGGCTCAGCCTGCGCCAGGCGTTGAAGACGCGGTCCTTCTATCTCATAACGCTTGGACTGACCGCCGCAAGCTTCACTTACCAGGGCATCCTCACGCAGATCGTCCCTCACCTGGAAAACGAGGGGTTCTCCCCTGCCGTCGCCGCTGCCGCCCTCACCATGGTCGCCGCCATGGGCATCGGCTCAAAGGTCGGATTTGGCCGCCTCAGCGAGACCATTTCCGCCCGACTCGCCGCCGTAATCTGCGTGGCGTTGCAGACCGCCGGGGTCGGCCTGATGATTGCGCCCGGCGGGGCCGCGGTGTTGTGGGTCGGCGTTTTCGTGTTCGGGCTGGGATTCGGCGGCCTCGGCGCAATGATCGTCCTGTCGGTCAGCGAAGCCTTCGGCCTCTACGCATTTGGGGCCATCATGGGCATGGTGAACCTCGCCATGATCTCCTCGATGGTCGGCGGTCCGCTATTGACCGGCGCGCTGTTCGACGCCACGGGCAGCTACGACACCCCGTTCGCCATCATCGCAGGGATCTTCATGCTGGGCATCGTGGCGCTTATGGCCACGAAACGCCCCGACCGAATGCCAATCCACGATGTGGACGGGCCTAGGGAATAGCCAACGTCGGTGCCCGCCAGGGAACGCGTCGGTTGACCGTCCGTTGGCAGCGCCCTGAGGTGGGCCTAATAGCCCGGTTGGCGAATGCCACTCGCTTGTGGTTGGGAGTCCGGTCGTGGCCAGTTCAGTTAAGGTAGACGGGCCTGGGAAGTAAGTGAAGCTATGGTGAGTGTCCTGATAGCGCTGGCGGTCCTTGCCGCCATCCCCCTGCTATTCGCGCTCGACCCTGGCGGAATCATCTCTGAAAGTGTCTCTCCCGGCTTACGGGAGATGGACTGGAAGCAGCTTGCGGTCTGGGCCTTCCGCACCGTAGGCCTTGTCACAGCGCAGTTGCTCATCATCGTACTGTGGCTGTGGCCCAAGTACCGGCCCCCGCAGGCGACGGAGGTGCGACGCCGCCCAGCCTTCCCGGTCCCGCCACCCGGTTCAATGCCTGCGGCGGCGGTGTCGACCCTGGAAGGTCGAACGGTTCGGGGGCCAACGCTACTGGCCGCCATCATCGAGATGTGTCAACGCGGCACGCTGCGAATCGAGGCCGTCGAAAGACAGGACGGCTTCCTGTACCGGCTCACTCAGCAGGGTTGGGTGCAGTATGAGTGGGAGCGAACGATATGCGACAGCCTGCCGTCGCGTCCCGTGACGGTCGATGCGCTGCATGAAGCGATAAGCAAGCGCGAGGATGCCGTCGGAGACCAGATAGGGGACTACCTGCATCAACGCGCCCTTTTTGGTGACAACCCGGTTCGGACCAGGAGGGACAACTCCGGTGACGGGGCAGACTGGGCCATGTTGGCCGGTGTTTTGATGGGCGTTGGCGCCGGGCTCTGGATGGCTCTGTGGATTACCCAGTGGTGGGCGAGCGCCCTCGTTGGAGCGTTGGCGGGCTTCGTTTACCTGGCGATGGCGTCCCCGGTACCTACGGGCATGCTGCGGCCGACGCAGGCGGGAGCGCACGAGATAGCACAGTGGCTCGGTTTCAAAGAGTCCCTCGCCGGGCCTGTTCCGTCCGGTCCCAGGGGGCGAGACGACTCCATGCTGTCCTACGGCGTCGCACTGGATGCGGCCCATCCGTGGCTTGACGTTTCGGTCCCGGCGCCCCCCTGGTTTTACACAGGTAAGGAATCCTACTTGTGGGGCTCCGATCTGGACGCCGCCTACCACTCCTTCATGAACTCACAGGACTGGGGCCTGTCCGGACGGTCGGAAGACGCGGCAAACGCGGCTAGGGCCGCCGCGAGGCCTTCGTCGGTCGACCGTGACCGGTACAGGGCGGACAGGCCGGTTCAGGCCCAACAGGGCGGCGGGCGGCTCTGCGGGTTTCTGAAATGGGTAGTTTGGTTGGTGGCCGCAGGGGCCATGGTATTGGCTGTCCTGTTCAGCCTCGACGTGGTCTCGCCGCGGGCCAAACCGTGTCCGCTCGACTCACCCGTGTTCCCGTCACCCGGGCTGCTTTCGGCGGCCGGCAGCCTATTGAACGGCGAGTGCGTCAGGGTCAGCGGCAAGGTCGTGTACCAGGATGTCGACGAGTTGCTGGTCGATATCGACCGGGGAGAGTACGTGCAGCGCGTAACCGTCCGAGTGCCTGCGAAATCCTTAAAGCCAATCCCACCGGACCACCAATTGACCCTGGCCGGACGGCTCGAGGTGGAGGAAGACGGGACATATGAGGTCCATTTCATACCGGCCACCGGACGCGACCGGGGGTGGTGGCAGAACCTGCGCGACAATTTCCAGGCGTTGTTCCAGGGTCTTATGGGTCAGGCTTGAACGCAGACTAAACGGACCTGGCTGCGGGTGGTCGAGAAAGCCCCCCGACAGGTGGAGCGAACAGCGAGGTCACAGGCAGCCAACGTCCCAGACAGGCCCGTCCCCTACTCGAACTCCGCCCAGATCGACCTGGCGTAATCGAGGCTCTGCCCGTCGTGCAGGAACTGGTCCCCCGCCTGCACGCCTTCGATCGCCATGTACCCGGAATATCCGGCCTTCGCCATCGCCGAAATCGCGAACCGGTAGTCGATCTCTCCCGCCGGTATGTTGGTCCTGATGAACACGGCGCGGTGGTTCTCGGGGTGATGCACGCGGTGCATGTTCTTGCAGTGCCAGTACTTCGACACCGGCGCCAGCGCCACTATGGCGTCCTCCATGGTCTCTTCCGGCTCGTCGTAGCACCACAGGATGTTCCCAAGGTCCGGGTTGATCCCGAAATTCTCCCGGTCCACCATCTGGTGCGTCAGCAGCGCCGACCACGAGTTGTCCACCAGCGAGTTCTGGTGCACCTCCACGGTGACGGTCACCCCTGAGCCGGCAGCGGCATCGCAGCCCACCTGCAGGGCCTCGGCCAACGTCTCGAACTCCTTCATCGTGCCTTCACGCGAAGCGTCCTGGGACCGCCGCAGGCCGGTGTTGTGCATCGGTGTGATGGTCGGGTACCGGTTCGGCGTGCTGAGCGCCCCGTTGACCACCTCGGCCCCGGTGATGTCGGCCGCCCGCACCATCCTGAGCATCCGCTCCAGGTTTGCGTGCGCATAACGGGCGTGCGTCAACGAACCCCCGCTGCGAATGGCGCCGACCGGAACGCCGGCATCCGACAGCCGTTTGCCGAAATCGGCGATCGCCGATTCGTCCTGGCCAAAGCTTTCGATGACGTCTGACCCGACTTCAAGCGAGTCGAAACCCATGTCCCGCACCCGGCCGAGAAATTCGTCCGTGTAGGCATCCGGGGAGAGTTCCCACGTGTCCCTGCTATCCGGATACAGGGTGAATCGTCGGTGCGCGTAGCAGTACCTCATAACGTGGAGCTTCCTTGGTCAGATGTATCTTGTGGTGTGTAGTCGCCCGCCTGCGCGCAGCTTTCCTCGCCGCGTAGCGACGCGGCGCATCGGAGTGTAGCAGCCGAATTGGGCGTTTATACCGTCGCCAACGGCGTGTACGATTCCGCCATTGCATCAATCGAAGACCCGTCACCAGCACCGAGGACTGAGGAAAATGAAGATCACCGACTTGCGCGTCTATCTGACCAGGGCAAACGAAAACAGGACATGGGTGTTCGTAGAGGTCGACACCGACGAGGGCATAACGGGGGTCGGCGAGTCCACCAACTCCGGCGGCGGCGGCGCGCACATGGTCGGGCGCGGGTACGAGTTGATCAGGGAGGACCTCGACTATGCCGACTTCGCTGACGGCATCATGGGGGACGACCCGAACCACATCGAGATGATCTGGAACAAGGTCTACCGGCGGTTCGGCACGCTGGGCAGCCGCGGCTTCGCCACCACGCTCTGCGCCGGTCTCGACATGGCGCTGTGGGACATCAAGGGCAAGGCGCTCGGCAGACCGGTCTACGACCTGCTTGGTGGGCCGGTGCGTGAGAACGTGCGGCTCTACAGCCACCCGGCCAACCCGAACGACATAGACGCATGCGTCGCCGACGCCAAGCGCCAGGTCGCCGCCGGGTACAAGGCGCTGAAGACCGACCCGTTTTCCTCGGAAATGTCCGCGCATCACCGCCGCTACATCGATGGCAAGATCTCGGCAAAGGGCCGTGCATACGCGCTCGACGTGATGGCCGCGCTGCGAGAGGCGGTCGGGCCCGACATCGAGCTGCTGATCGACGCCCACGGGAATTTCGACGTCGCCACTGCGACCGACCTCTGCAACAAGATGATGCCGTACGACATCACGTGGTTCGAGGAGCCCCTGCAACCGGAAAGCGTCGAGGCTCACAGGCAACTGAAATCGAACACGGACATGCCTCTCTGCATCGGCGAGCGGAAGTACAACCGCTGGGACTTCGTGCCGTTCCTCACCGAGGGCCTGGTCAATTTCATCATGCCGGACATCTGCTGGAGCGGCGGCATCTCCGAGATGAAGAAGATGGCCATCCTCGCCGAGTCCTTCTACATCCCGATTTCGCCGCACGACGCCAGCGGCGCTTTCAACGTGATTTCCGGCGCGCACGTGATGATCACCGTGCCGAACTTCTACCGGCTCGAAATGAACGACAACACCGTGCCCGCCTACAACTCCGTCCTCACCGAGCCGCTGGAAATCCAGGACGGCCACCTCATCCTGCCCGACAGGCCCGGCCTCGGCTACGAACTGGACCACGACTTCATAGCGGCCCACCCCGACCCAGACTGGGAGCGCATGCACGGGCGGTAGGCTCTACTCGTCTTCCCCGACTCCGATCGGGGACCCACGGTGGGCGGGCGGCGCGACTACCCCAACGCCGTCGTGCCGGACCCCGATCCGGTACCCACGGTGGGGCGTGGAAGAGGGCGCGGCCACCAAGCACGCAAAACCGGCCAGGGGTACCCTGCCCCGTACTCGATACAGGGTCTTTCCAGAGCGCAGCGAAGAACTTCCCGGCCAACCCACCACCACGTCATGTAGGGGCGTCTCTCGTGGACGCCCGCCGGGGCAGACGGGCGGCGCGGCTACCCCCGCCCCGTCGTGCCGACCTCGACCCCGTCTTCCCCGACTCCGATCGGGGACCCACGGTGGGCGGGCGGCGCGACTACCCCAACGCCGTCGTGCCGGACCCCGATCCGGTACCCACGGTGGGGCGTGGAAGAGGGCGCGGCCACCAAGCACGCAAAACCGGCCAGGGGTACCCTGCCCCGTACTCGATACAGGGTCTTTCCAGAGCGCAGCGAAGAACTTCCCGGCCAACCCACCACCACGTCATGTAGGGGCGTCTCTCGTGGACGCCCGCCGGGGCAGACGGGCGGCGCGGCTACCCCCGCCCCGTCGTGCCGACCTCGACCCCGTCTTCCCCGACTCCGATCGGGGACCCAGGGGTACCGGGGCGCCACCAAACCCAAACCACCACCACACCACTACCGCTAGGGCGTTTGCACCCTTACTTCGTCGTGCCGGACTCCGATCCGGTACCCACGGTGGGGCGCGGGCGGCCGGGCCCACACCCAACCCACCACCACGACACTACCGCCATGGCGCTCACACTCTTACTTCGTCGTGCCGGACTTGATCCGGTACCCAGGGGCGGGGCGCGGCTACCACACAAACCCACGACACCACCAAACACCCTCGCACCCCAACACCCGTCGTAGGGGAGGGTTTCAAACCCTCCTCGGGGAATCCAGAGGCGCGGCTACACCCAAAACCACCCTTCCCACGCACCCCACTGTCATCCTCGAGCGCAGCGAAGGACCTCCCGCCAATCCCAATACCACCCTCAACACCCAGACAAACGCCCGGCGCCACTACCCCGTCGTGCCGGACTCCGATCCGGTACCCTCTCCCCTTTCGTCGTACCGGGGAAACCCGGTACCTACGGTGGGGCAACGGGGCGCGGCTACCACATGAACCCACCTGCCACTCCACCCAATATCACCACCAACACCCGATAACATCAACGTAACCACCTCATAAACACCCCGACAACGACACTCAACCGTGCCCGCCAGAAAAACCGACCCTGAAACCATTCGCGAAGAAGGCGTCAACGTACACCTCGCCCAACTCCTCCGCGACCGCGGCGTTTCGGCCCGGGCGGAGCGCCGCAGCCGAGAAGGCGTCCCCGATGTCCGCGTCGATTTGAGGACCGGCGACCGCATCGTCCTGGAATGCAAGTGGGACGGCTCCCTAGGCCTGCTCGAGAACCAACTCGACGACCGCCTCACCAGCTTCCCCGAAGCCATCGGCATGATGGGCGTCCTCTACCCTGCACGGCTCCGCGACGCCGAGGACACCCGCGCCGAACTCCAAAACGCCGGTGACCTCCAGTGGTGGCTGCACGGCTCCCGAGGAAAGACCGCCGCACGGCAGCCCGTGCGGAAGGGGTCCGTCGCAGACCTCGCCGACCAGTTGAGGACCCTTCCACTGGAACTGGAAGGCGTGGACAGGGTGGTCGCGGCAGCCGGGGCCGTCGGGTACGCGCTCGAACAGGCGGCAGGGCAAATCGCCACACACGCCCGCACATCTCGCCGCTCCTTAGACGGCGGCCAATCACAAATCCTGAGCCTATCCAACCACACCAGGCTCCGCAACTTCCTTGCCTCACAACTCATCGTATCCAACCAGCGATCGTGGACGTAGCCGTCATGCACCAAGCGCGACGCGATCACCAACCAGGCCATTTAGTGAGACTACTTTCCGCTTTGACACTCGAGTCCGCACTGAGTAGCATTCATGTGTACGTTGGACCTCGGGATGTACACGTTGAAACTCGATGAAGTCATATCAGAAGTATCTTTTCAATTAGACGGCCAGGCCAGTCTTGGCGTACAGATTACTCGGGTCAACGAAGTTCCAGATTCTGGGCCCACCAACAAGGGGCTGTGGCTTCAAATACCTAACGTCACGGCTATATTCGCTGACATAAAAGGCTCAACTGAACTAAACACGTCGGAACGGCCGCGTGATGCGGCTTTTGCTTACACATATTTCGTTAGAGCGATGACCGTGACCTTAGAAAGGTTTGAAGCAAAATACATTGACATACATGGCGATGGCATTTTTGGGTTGTTCAGCGGCCAGAATTCCACGTTTATGGCGGCAGCTTGCGCGATCACGATGAAAACGCAAGTAGAGCGCCACATCGCCGAGCGATTCAAGCAGGACACTTTGGCCGATTGGGAACTCACGGCGGGCATCGGAATCGATCGCGGTACCCTCTTAGTTCGACGCCTTGGCCTGCGAGGAACTAAACAGAATGAGGTTTGGGCTGGCAAGCCCGTTAACGTTGCTGCAAAGTTGAGTTCGGTCGCCGACTCCAATCAGTTAGTCGTACCCGATAGGGTATTTGGTCTTTACCAAAAGGCGTCCCAGATCCGGCGACGGGCACTAATTTGGTCCTGCGGTTGCGATTACGACGTTGAAGGTGACGGATTGGATTCACCGGAAGGCGAGACAGCCAATTTATGGGATCAAGAGATAGCCCCGGGCAATATGGGGTTAGATTTCGACTATTTCCATAGATTAAAGTCACAGTGGTGCAAAACTCACGGTGCAGAATTTTGCGAAGCCATAATCAGTGGTAGAAGACCTGAAGGTTAATTGTGGAGAGCCGTCTCAATTCACACTACGAATCTCTTACGAGAGCGATAGCCTTTACAAAGACGGCAGACACTAAAGCCGCGCCCGTACTTGGTCTCCACATCGCTTTGGTTGGGACTTTGGCTGCGCGGTTTGATGTTCTTTGGAATATAATCACTAAATCGCCCTCGTATCTTGAATGCGCATTTTTGATCTCGCTTCTGGCTCTATATATTCTTTTGTTGATTATTGCGGTGTGCTTAACTGCCCTCGTTTACATACCAAAGAACCCGCGAACCGGCAGCTCTCTGATTTATTTCGAAGACATTGCTGCGATGGAGTACAAGGAATTCGAAGAACTGTCCAAAGACTTGAGCCCTCAGAAGATTGAACAACAACTCCTTGGCCAAGTTCACATTGTCTCGAAGATCGCTAGCACCAAAATGCGAAAGGTCCGTTGGGCATTCTGGATTTCTCTGCCTTCAATAGGCCTTTGGCTCGTCCTCCTCGCATGGGGAAGCATCAATTAATCGCCCTTCCTCAGAGAACAAACCTGCTGGTTCCATCTTGGTCTTACCGGCGAAAGTCATAATCTAACGTGGGGTGATAACGGGGGGCGCAAAAGACCTTGGGCTTCAGCGCCCCGCCGCCCGAGGCGCGGATGCTGCGGAGGTCGCTGAAGTATTGTTCGACCGCGGTGGTGAGTTTGGTGTTGGTTCCGGGCATTGGTGGGTTGATGATATCCCGCGGGGGGTTGTGGAACGGGTGTGGTTTGGTGGTGATGGGGGGCGATTGTGAGAGGAGAGGGAGGTCCTTCGCTTCGCTCGAGGACGACATGAAAAAGGGGTGGCGGCTGCCGGTTGGGAGTTGTACATGTAAGGCGTACCCACCTCCGCGCCCCGCCGTGGGTACCGGATCGGAGTCCGGCAAGACGAAGTGGGGCTGACCGTCGGTACCGGCCCCGCATCGGGGTGCGGAGTGACGATGGGGGGCACGACCCCGTGTCAAGCACGGGGCAGGCTACCCCTGGCAAGAGTGGTGTGGTAGTGAGATGGGTGTGGCCCCGCCCCCAGCGCCCCACCATGGGTACCGGATCGGAGTCCGGCACGACGGGGTGGTGAGTACACGGTTGGGGTGCGATTGGACGGGTTGGTGGTGCAGGATATCGCCCCACCCCACACCCGCCATCCCCCCGTTGACCCCATCCGCCTCCAGGCCTTACTGTAGAACATATGTACGAATGCCAATGCCAGACCATAACCGAAGAACAGACCCAGACCCTCGCCGAAGTCGCCCTCGAGGTGACCGACAACGGCCGCATTGTTCTCCAATTCCTCGCCGACGTCGTGCAGGGAAAGCTGGAAGGCGCGACGCTCTGGTACCGCATGGAAGCCGTACGGCAATTCCGCGCATTTGGCATCGAAGTCCCTGAGTTCATCATCGAAGCCGCCGAAGAAGCGGCCGGACCCACCACGGAATATGACGCTGCGGACCCGGCCGCATCATCCTGCCCAAGAGACGAACTCATTGAATTCGTAAGAAACGAGACCGACAACGGCAAAGACGTTCTCCGCTTCCTCCTGGACGTGGTGCGGGACCGTGTCGCAGACGCCAAGTTGTACCACCGCATCGCAGCCGCCAAAGAACTACGCCATTACCTGCTGGACGACTGCTATCACGACTGCGACGACGAGGAATGGGACGACGAGGAATGGGACGATGATGATGTCGAAGAAAAAATCTTGAACGACCATGACGACCCGTTCGACTTCGACAACTACGACTACAAGGAATACCAAAAAGATCGATGCGGCGAACGAGCCCTTGTGCACATCTACGGCGGAACGGACGCCGAGAGGCTCGCAGACAGGGTTGCGGAAAAGCACCTGCGAAAGGTGCTATCGGAAGGACCCGGACCAGACCGCGATATGACCCCGATCGAGAACCCAGAGGAAGACCCCTACTGCAAAGGGCATTACGGCTACAGGGCCCTGCGCATCTCCTATGGCAACAACGACACCGTCAGGGTCGCCACCAAAGCCGTGGCGGAGTACTACAAGTACAAATACTGGCGCCTCATTAACGAAGACGGCAGCCTCAAAGCCGGGGCCGACACGGCGTCACTCGATCCCAACACCCTCCAATACCTCGAACGCAGCCGCCACCTGCTAACCAACCCCCCAAAAAACCCATACCCTCCCCCGCGGGTCACACACGAACCCGCCGAACAACCACCCGCGCCAACAAAACCCCCATCTCCCACCACACCCGGCCAACCTGACGGTCCCTCTGTAGGGGAGGGTTTCAAACCCTCCCATGACCCCGACATCATTCCCGAACCCCCAAATGTCATTCTTGAGCGCAGCGAAGAATCTCCCTCCCGCGACCCTCAACACCCGTCAACCGAACCCGGCGAAAAACCCCCCAAGCCCCGCAAGAAGACACGCCGGATAATCCACCTCGGCCCACCCGACGAAGAAGACCCGCCGGACGACAACCCGCGCCCCTACAGGGACCCCGACGAAATAAGAATCCCCCTCCGCGACTTGGTGAGATACACAGGCGGCCCCTTGTAGCAACGTTACGTCTACGCCGCATTCCTAATGAAAATAGCCCGCCAGGGTGGTCACACTTTCACTCGTCTTGCCGGACTCCGATCCGGTACCCAGGGGAGCGGGGGCACGCGCAAACCGCGATCACGTCATTTCCGACAGGAGGACCCGCGCCAATCGCGTCGTCCCAATTTCATCGCCTCGTGCGACCTTACCGGTGAACGCCGGTGCCTACGGTCCACCCTTCGTCTTGCCCTCCATCGTCGCCCCGCACTCCGCAGCCTGTCTCAGAAGTCTCCCGGGCTAGCTTGCCACCTCTCCTGGGGGAGAGGATTGAGGTGAGGGCGCGACGTCGGACAACCGAAATCGTCGTATCGAATGAGGGACTTACGATTTCACCCCATGCCCTCACCCTAACCCTCTCCCGCGAAACGGGAGAGGGGACTATTGAGACGGGCTCTCCGATGCGGGGCCGGTATCCAGGGGAGCGGGGGCACGCGCAAACCGCGATCACGCCACTATCGCCGGGGGTAGCCTGCCCCGTACTTGATACGGGGTCTTACCGGGGAAACCCGGTACCCACGGTGGGGCGCGTGGGTGGACGCGCGGGAGATTCTTCGCTTCGCTCAAGAATGACGCGGGTCGAGTGGGTTGTAGCCTATCGTCTGTGTGCAATCGGGGTTTGGGCGTGGCCGCGCCTAGCTGCCCCTGGGTCCCCGATCGGAGTCGGGGAAGACGATGGTGAGTGTTGATGCCTGTCGGTAGCGGCGTGGTGGTCTATTCGGGGTGACCGCGCCCTCTTCCACGCCCCACCGTGGGTACTGGATCGGAGTCCAACACGACGGGGTAGGGGTGTGAGCCAACCCCATAGTCACTCGTCCGACCCCATACCTCATTCTGGAGCCACCCATGTCATTCTAGAGCGCAGCGAAGAATCTCCCGCCCATCATCCGGCCACCCCCGGTTGCCATTCGGAACTCAAAACACACAGCCCACACACCGCCAGACCGGCGAACGCCAGTACCCACCACCCCCTTCGTCGTGCCCTCCATCGTCGCCCCGCACTCCGATGCGGGGCCGGAACCCACGGTGGGGTGACACGGGGCCACGCGGGAGGTTCTTCGCTGCGCTTGAGAATGACGTGATTGCACTACCCGAACGTGCCGGTGCGTACACTCTGGTCTGAACAGGACCTGGCCGGTATTGGCCCGCCAAAGGAGTACGCAACATGCACAACTACGAGGAACTAGCCAAGACATCCGCCGAGTGGCGTGAGTGGTACTACGACGGCGATCCGGGTCTGAATCCGACCGCCGAGCCGATGAAGGACGCGTTCGAGCTGATCAACGCCACTTTGTTCGGGCACATCTACCAGCGCCCTGCCCTGGAGCCGCGCATCCGCAGCCTGTGCACGGTCGCGGCGCTCGTCGCGCTCGACAGGCCCAACCAACTGCCGGGGCACATTACCGGCGCGCTCAATTACGGTTGGACGAAGGAACAGATCGTCGAACTGATTACGCAGATGCTGTTCTACGGGGGCTATCCGGCGGCGGTCAACGCCCTGAACGCGGCTGGGAAGGCGTTTGAGGCGTACGACGAACGGCATGGCGGTGAGGCTTCCGAATCGGACGGCTAAACCCGCGGCGGGCGCGGCGCACCTTGGATATCATTGCCGCGCTCACTTGACCCGCCGATTGGCTTGATACGGCAAAGGAAAAACGGGAGATGATCGAATGACAGGCGCCGTGCGCGTTGAACGCGACTCCATGGGAGAACTGGAGGTCCCGGCAGATGCGCTTTACGGCGCCAACACTCGCCGGGCGGAACTCAATTTCCCGATAAGCGACCTGCGGTTCAACCGGGCCTTCATTCGCGCCATCGGCCAGGTCAAGCAGTCGGCGGCCGTGGTCAATAGGGACCTGGGACAGCTTGACGCGGACCTGTCCCGCGCCATTGTCGACGCCGCCCAGGAGGTCATCGACGGACGGCACGACGACGCATTCGTCGTAGACATCTTCCAGACTGGCTCGGGCACTTCGACGAACATGAACGCCAACGAGGTGATCTCGAACGTAGCCAACCGGTCGCTGGGCAGTCCGCTGGGCTCACGGTCGCCGGTCCATCCGAACGACCATGTCAACAAGGGGCAGTCTTCGAACGACGTCATACCGACGTGCATTCACCTGGCGGCAGCCGGTGCCATCCACGAGAACCTGTTGCCGGCGATGGACGAATTGGAGAACGCGCTCAGGGACAAGTCGGTCGAGTTCTGGGGCGTGATCAAGACCGGCAGGACGCACCTGCAGGACGCCACTCCTGTGCGGCTCGGGCAGGAGTTCCTCGGATACGCCGGGCAGATGTCGTACGGCAGGGTCCGGGTGGAAGGCGCGCTCTCGGAGATGTGCGTGTTGGCCCTTGGCGGCACGGCCGTGGGCACCGGGATCGGCATGCATCCGGAATTTTCCGGGCGAATGATCGAACGGCTAAGTGAACTGACCGGGTTGGGCCTCAGCGAAACCGCGAACCACTTCCAGTCCCAGAGCGCCATCGACGGGGTGGTCGCGGCCTCCGGCTCGCTCAAGACGGTGTCTGCGAGCCTGCTCAAGATATGCAACGACCTGCGGTGGCTTGGGTCGGGGCCGCGGGCGGGTATCGGCGAAATCGAACTGCCTGAAGTGCAGCCGGGCAGCTCGATAATGCCAGGGAAGGTCAACCCGGTGATCGCGGAGTCGGCGACGATGGCCTGCGCTAAGGTCATGGGCAACGACGTGACGATCAACATCGCGGGCCAGTCCGGCAACTTCGAACTGAACGTGATGATGCCGGTGGCGGCCTACTGCCTGCTGGAGTCGATCGATCTGCTGGCAGCGTCGTGCCGGAACCTGTCTCGCCAGTGCGTCACGGGCATAACCGCCACTGCACGCGGCCCGGCCATGGTGGAACAGGGACTGGCCATTTGCACGGCGCTGGCGCCCAGGATCGGGTACGACGCGGCCGCGGCCATCGCTCACCAGGCGGCGGAGTCGGGCGAGACGATCAAGCAGGTGGCTATGCGGGAGACCGACCTGTCGTCAGACGAGTTGGACCAAATCCTGGATCCGGTGGTCATGACGGAGCCGGGCGGTGACATTTCGGCGGGGGGATGACGATTTCTGACAACTACAATTCCGAGCGCAGCCGAGGAATCTATGGCGGTCATCCCCTTATTCGTCTTGCCGGCGAAAGCCGGTACCCATGGTGGGGTGCGCGGTGTGGCCGTGACTAGAGCCGTTAGTGCCAGCGGCCGTCTCAGATCCCTCGGCTTTCGCTCGGGATGACATGGAAGTGTGGAATACCGCCTGGTCAGCGAGTTATGCAAAGGTCTCCCTGTTGGGGCGCACAGTCCCGCCCTGCCCCAGCCCCTTCGACCGACGATCGCCTGGATGGGTTTGCAGGCTGAGGGGGTTTTTCGACTAACATTTGCTAGGCACGCCGCATCCACTGCGGCGGCAAAGAAATAGAGGAGCAACGAATATGAGCGCTGAGAAACGCGTAGCCGAACTGGGGTTGGACCTTTCGAAGGTCCCCGTGCCTATTGCCAACTACGTGCCGTCGGTCAGGACGGGGAACCTGGTTTTCCTGTCGGGACAGGGGCCGTCGAAGCCGGAAGGCGGCATGGTCACCGGCAAGCTGGGCCGGGACATCTCGATTGAAGAGGGGTATGCGGCTGCGCGTCTCGTCGCCATCGGCCTGCTGTCGGCGCTCAGGGCGGAAATCGGCAGCCTCGACCGCGTGACGCGGGTCGTCAAGCTGCTGGGCATGGTCAACGGGACAACCGACTTCACAGACCAGCCGGCCGTCGTAAACGGCGCGTCGGACTTGCTAGTCGAGGTCTTCGGGGAAGAGCGCGGCAAGCACGCCAGGTCGGCTGTGGGTATGGGCAGCCTGCCGATGGGCATTTCGGTCGAGGTTGAACTGGTCGTCGAGGTCGAGTGAACTTCGAAAACAAGGCAACGTTGAATTCGATGGCGGCTTACCGTGGCTAAATTCAAAGTGAAGACCGTGAACCACGTGGGCGTGCCGGTGAAAGACCGGAAGAGCGCGTTCAGTTTCTACCGCGACCTGCTGGGCCTCGAAGTGATCCCCAGCATGGTGGACAACGAAAACATTGCGTGGCTGAAGGCGGCGGACGGCACGATGGTCCACATCGTGGAGCCGACCAACGTTCGCATGGCCGCGCCGCACAACGCCTTCGAGGTTGACGACTTCGACGCGGCCCTGAAGGCCGCACGGGATGCGGGGCTAGAGATCGACGGGCCGGGCGAACGCCACGATGGCCAGCGTTGCTTCTTCGTGCTGGACCCGGACGGCAACCGGGTAGAAATCGTCACCGCCGGCGGCCACAAACCGGTCAATCGCGTCGCGGACGAATGGGGCTACACGCGGCCAGGTTAGGTGGGTCGGGGGTCAGTCGTTGCCCTGGGTGGACTTGGTGCGACGGAATGGGTGGACCCAGTTGGCGAGTGACCGGGGGTTCCTGGATTGGACCCAGAGCCTGCCCCTGCCGGAGAACTCCATGATGATCTGGTCCGAGAAGAGGAACGACCGGATCCGCCTCGCACGGGTCAGCCGGTAGTCCAGTGAGGGTTCCCACGCAACTGCGTGGCCGTTGTCCACGACGTACTGGCCGTCGACGTTGATTTCGGTTATGTCCCCGTAGGCGTTGAAGAACAGCGTGCCGGTCCCGGAGGCGCGCAGTATGAACATCCCCTCGTTGAAGAGGCCGCGCAGTCCCTGGAAGTCCGAGTTGGTCTTGATTCCGGTGGTCGACGCCAGGTACGCGCCGCGTTCCAGCATCAGCTCCTCGTTGCGCATGTCGTACGCCACGATGTCGCCGGGCTGCCCGGGCGCCAGGCCGATAGTCCCCTGACCTCCTTCGGCCTCGTAGGTGTTCTGAAAGAAGCTCTCGCCGCCGAGGAACGAACGGCTGAGGCCCGACATGATGCCGCCCCGCGTCGACGTCTCGGCCTTCATGTTGTGGGTCATCCAGGCCATTGCGCCCGACTCGGTGACCAACTGCTCACTGGGGCCGAGGGTGACCTCCAGGAGGCTGTAGCTTGGCTGCGAGTGAATTTCGTAGTCCATAACTACTTCCTACTTTTCCGGCAGCAGCGGACCGAGCGTCCGGCCGAACTCGTCGGGGTTGTGGCTCTGAACGTAGATTCTTCCGTGTCCGCGAAAGTCGAGGACCAATCCTTCATTCGTCAGGAACGACGAGACCCAGCTTCCGCCCGCCTTGCCGACCGAGTATTCCAGGGACTCCTCGAATGCCACGACGTGGCCGGTGTCGACGGTGAGCGCGCCGCGGACATCCACTTCCGTAATGGTCCCGAACGCGTTTACCAGGAGCGGCCCAACCCCCTTGACGGTGATGAATGACAGGGACTCGCCGGAGAGCACGCCGCGAAGGCCCTGGAACTGCGTGTCGATGTTGAGGGCGGGAGAGGAGCCGAGGTAGCTGCCGCCTGCGCAGACCCAGCGCGTCCTGCCATCACACTCGATGTGCGCCACCTGTCCCTGCAAGTTGGGGGCCAGGCCGACCTCGGCCGGGCGATGGTCCGTCACCCTGTATCTCGAAAAGAAGAAACTCTCGCCGGAAATCATCCGTCGGACGCCCGACATGATGCCGCCGGAACTGCGGCTGCGCGTCGTCACGTCGATATCGACGTTGCTCGACGCCCGGTACATCGCGCCGGACTCGGAAACAAATTCGTCGCGCGGCTCCAGATGTACAAGTGCCGAACCGAATGCGCCGTTGTTGGCGACCTCTACGCGCATCTTTATGAATGTCCTGCCATTGCCGGTGCGCCTTCTATGCCACGAATGGGGTCAGCCAGGAGGCGATGGCCGGCATGGTCCTGGTCTGCAGATAGATCGTGCCTGATCCCGAGAACCTCATCACCAGGCCCTCCCCGGACAGCAACGTGCTCTTGATGCCGCCCATGCCCTGAATCGAGTAGGTCAAGGAGGGGTCCCAGGCGACCACGTGACCCGTGTCCACGATGAAGGAGCCGTTGATCTGCTTTTCGATGATGGACCCGTAGGCGTTGAAGAAAACTTCCCCTGTGCCACTGCACTGCATGAGGAACAGACCTTCGCCGGAGAACATCGCGCGGAGGCCGCCGAATTTGGTGCTCAGGTCCACTCCGGGGGTGCATGCCATGAACGATCCGGCGGTGAGCATGATCGAATTGCCGGCCAGCGCCATTCGCCTGACCGTACCGGGCTGTGCAGGCGAGAAGGCGACCTCGCCGCCGCGGTCGGTGGTGTACTCGCCGACAAACAGCGACTCGCCCCCCGTGAACTTGCGGACCAGGGCGCTGAAGAAGCCTCCGAGAAGCCGGGCGTTCGACTTGATGTCAGAGTCCATCCATGCCATGGACCCGCCCTCGGCGATGAACCGTTCCCCTGGGCGCAGCCGCACCCGTAATTGCCCGTAGTCGGGATTGCCGACGATATCGATATCCATGCGGAAATCGTACCGTCGCGCAGCACCGGTGTAAATCGGCACATCGGGCCGATTTGGTTCAAGCGCGCTTAGCCGCCGCCTTTTCGATCCCCGAGAAGAACTGCTTCATCAAAGTGTTGGAAGCGTTGCCGATCATCCGCTGACCGACTCTCGCCAACAGGCCGCCTACCTGGGTATCTCCTTCAACGGAGACTTTAGTGACTCCCGGCGCATCCTCTTCAAGGCTCAACACGCCGTCGCCCTTTATCCAGCCGCCCGGCCCGTCGCCTGTTACTGCCATGCGGTACGAACTCGGCTCATCGAGGTCAGAGAGCTTGACCCGGCCTGAAAACCGACCGCGCACAATGCCGATGCCGACGTTCATCCGGGCTTTGTATTCGTTTGTGCCGATTTCCTCGATTGAATCGACGCCCGGTATGGCCTGTTTGAGCACGTCGATGTCGGTAAGGGCGTCCCAGGTCTCCTGTTGGTCCAAGTTCAGTTTGAAATTGCCGGTAATTTTCACTTCCTGGTCTTCTCCGGGGCGGTCTCAGGGGTTGCGGTCGCGACGTACCAAGTGTTAACTAAGTCCAACGAATGATGGTAGCCGCGATAGGCGCGGGAGGCACAGCCAATGGGCCATGAAATCAACGTAACAGTGAACGGTCACAGCCACACCAGCACTGTCGAACCGAGACTATTGCTTTCCCAGTATCTCAGGGACGTATTGAACCTTACAGGAACGCACGTTGGTTGCGATACCACCAGTTGCGGAGCGTGCTCCGTGCTGATCGACGGCAGCGCCGTCAAGTCCTGCAACGTCCTGGCGGTCCAAGTGGACGGCGCTGAGATTACAACGGTCGAGGGTCTGGCGGGGGAAGACGGGTATCACCCGATCCAGAAGGCCTTCTGGGAGCAGCATGGTCTGCAGTGCGGGTTCTGCACACCCGGAATGATGGTCACGGCCGTCGACATCCTCAGCAACAACCCTCAGCCGACTGAGGCGGAGATCAGGACCGGTCTGCGCGGCAACCTGTGCCGCTGCACCGGCTATCACAACATCGTCAAGGCGGTCCAGGCCGCAGCGGCCGAGATGGCCAGTTAAGGGAGGCGGGAATGACTACATCGACGATTGGATCATCGATCAGGCGACGGGAAGACCCGCGCCTAATCACCGGCAACGCGACCTATGTTGACGACGTCAGGCCGCCCGGCCTGTTGCACCTCGCCATAGTCCGCAGCCCCCACGCACACGCCACTATCGAGAATGTGGACGTCACCTCGGCGGCCAATATGCCCGGGGTGGTGGCCGCATTCACCGGCGCGGATATCCAGGAACAACTCGGCTCGCTTCCGGCAGGCTGGGTCCTGCCGGACATGAAGGCGCCGAATCACCCGCCGATCGCATTCGAGCGGGTCCGCTACGTGGGAGACGCCGTCGCCGTTGTTGTGGCGGACTCACCGCAGGCGGCGGCCGACGCAGTTTCCAGCGTGGAAGTGGAATACGGCGAACTGGACGCCATCGTAGACGCTGAAATGGCTACGAAGGCCGGCGCGCCCCAGCTACACGAAGACGCGCCGGACAACCTTGCCTTCGAATGGGAAGTCGGCGGCGGCGACTACGAAGCGGCGGCGGCCGAGGCCGAAGTCGTAGTCAAGCAACGGATGATCAACCAGCGATTGATCCCCAACCCTATTGAGGAAAGAGGGGTAGTCGCCGACTACAACCCGGCGACGAATCAGATAACTCTCTGGACATCAACCCAGATTCCGCACCTGGTGAGGCTCCTGTTCGCCGCCGTAACCGGCCATCCGGAGCAACTGGTGAGAGTGATCGCTCCTGAGGTCGGCGGCGGTTTCGGCTGCAAGCTGTACATATACGCCGAAGAGGTCATCTGCGGGGTCGTGTCGAAGATCCTGGCGCGGCCGGTCAAGTGGATCTCGGGGCGGCAGGAAGGCTACGTCGCCACGACGCACGGACGTGACCACATCGCGGACGTGGAGATCTGCGGCAACCGCGACGGCACCATGACAGGCATCAAGGCCACGCTGTACGCAAACCTGGGCGCCTATCTTTCCACGTTTGCTCCCGGCATCCCAACGGTCCTGTTCGGGTTCACGCTCGGTGGGCCCTACCGCATGCCCAACGTGGCCTGCAAGGTGTACGGGGTTTTCACCAACACCACGCCGGTCGATGCTTACAGGGGCGCCGGCAGACCGGAATGCACCTACGTCATCGAGCGGCTGGTCGACCTGTTCGCCAAGGAAATTGGCCGAGACCCCGTCGCCGTCAGGCGGAAGAACTTCATACCGCCGTTCAGGAACGGGTACGAGGTGTCGACGGGCGTCTCGTACGACTCAGGCAACTACCGCGCCGGCTTGAATCGGGCTCTCGAGATGCTCGACTACCGCGGCTTCCGTACGGAGCAGCGACAGGCCCGCAGGGAGGGCAAGCTGATCGGAGTCGGCCTGTCGAGCTACATCGAGATCTGCGGCATCGCGCCGTCGGCCGTCGCCGCGTCGCTTGGCGCAGGCGCAGGCCTCTGGGAGTCGAGCACGGTCCGGGTCCACCCCACCGGCAAGGTCGCCGTTTACACCGGCACATCGCCGCACGGGCAGGGCCACCAGACCAGCTTCATGCAGATTGCGTCTTCCGAGCTTGGCGTGCCGATCGAAGACGTCGAGGTTTTCCACGGCGATACCGACAAGCAGCAGATGGGGACCGGAACGTTTGGCAGCCGCAGCGTCGCGGTGGGCGGAACGGCTCTCTACATGAGCCTGCAGAAGGTCATCGACAAGGCGAAGAGGATCGCGGCCCACCAGATGGGTGTTCCGCATCGCCAAGTCAGCTTCGAAAACGGCACCTTCTACGTTGAGGACATACGCGAACGACAGATGAGTTTCGGCGAAGTGGTGGGGCAGGCCTACGCGGCCACGAACCTGCCGCCGCGCATGGAGCCGGGCCTGGAGGCGGTCACGTTCTTCGACCCGCAGAACTTCACCTGGCCGTTCGGCACGCACATCGCCGTCGTGGAGATAGACCCCGACACGGGCGAAACCGAGGTGCTCCGGTACATTGCGGTGGACGACGTCGGCAACGTCATCAACCCGATGATTGTGGACGGCATGGTCCATGGCGGTGTCGCGCAGGGCATCGGACAGGCGTTGCAGGAACAGGCCGTGTACAGCGACAACGGCCAGCTTTTGAGCGGTTCAATGCTCGACTACGCGGTACCGACCGCAGAAGACATTCCAACCTTCGACACCGATCGCACGGTTACGCCCACGAACGTCAATCCCCTTGGGGTGAAGGGCGCGGGCGAGACCGGCACCATCGCCTGCTCTCCAGCAATTGTCAATGCGGCAGTTGACGCCCTGTCCCACCTGGGGGTGAGGCACATGGACATGCCGCTGACTCCTGAAAAAGTGTGGCGGACCATCCGCGACGCCCGGGCGGCCCAGACGGCTGCCCGACGGGCACGCGCCGCCGGGAGGACGACCAATTGATTACCAGCATCGCAGCGCCCTTTTCGTACCACGCGCCCAGCAGCGTCGAGGAGGCATCACGACTACTGAGCCGGTATAGAGGCAATGCCCGGCTCCTAGCGGGCGGTCACAGCCTGCTGCCGATTATGAAGCTCAGGCTTGCGACTCCGGAGGCGCTCATCGACCTGGGACGCGTCGACGGCCTTTCCGGCATTCGCGAGAGCGGCGACGGTATCGCCGTTGGGGCAATGACCACCTACGCTGACATTACGCGGTCCGACCTCGTGGCCGAACGCGCGCCCGCGCTAGCCGAGGCCGCCGCTCAAGTTGCCGACACCCCGGTCCGAAATGCCGGCACCATAGGCGGCAGCGTTGCCCACGCAGACCCGGCCGGAGACCTGCCGGCCGTGGTGCTCGCACTAGGCGCCCAGATACACGCACGCTCCGCACGCGCTTCCCGCACCATCGAAGTCGACCGTTTCTTCCGGGACTTCATGACCACGGCCCTCCGCCCCAACGAGGTCCTCACTGAAATTGAGTTCCCGGGCGAGGGCGACGGCACGGGGTCGGCGTATACGAAGCTGGCGAACAAGGCGTCCCACTACGCGCTTGTCGGCGTGGCCGCGACCGTAACTGTCGAGGACGGCGTCTGCACGGCCGCCCGCATCGGCATCACGGGCGCGGGTCCGCATCCGGTTAGGTCGCGAAGGGCCGAACGCATACTGGTCGGCAAGGAACCCACCGCTTCGGTGATCCGCCAGGCGGCGAGGCGAGGCGGCGTTGAACTTGAGGGCCAGTTCAACGAGGACGTACACGCCTCCGCGGAATACCGGGCGGAGATGACCAAGGTGTTCACCGGCCGGACGCTCGAAAGCGCATTCGCAAGGGCGGCGGGCTAAACCTCACCGCCCAAACGTCGAGTTGCAGGGGGCGCTACGGCGCCCCCACTCGCGCCAGCGCCGCCACGTCGTGGGACTGGTCGCGAATGTGCGACGGTGTCATGACGATCTGTTCGATGACGGTTCGCTGAGGCAGGGTCGCGCACAACAGGATCGCCTCGGCAACGTCCCGCGGCCCCATCATCGTCTCGCGTTCTTCCGCCGGAGGACTCACCGCCCTCTTGTCTATGAGCGGGGTGTCTACCTCGGCAGGAACGATTGTGCTCGCCCTGACACCCGTGTTGCGGAGTTCAGTGTTGATGTACTTCATGATCGTCAGCGAGGCCGCCTTTGCCGCCGAGTACGGGGCTCCGCCCAGCGGGCCGGGATTCAGGGCCGCCATGCTGCTCACCGTGATGATGGTGCCCTCGCCCCGGTCGATCATGCCTTGGAGGAGCGACTGGGTCAGCCGGTAAACGGCGTCCACGTTTATGGTGAATACCTCACCCCACTCTTCAGGCGGCACGTAGCGAATGGACCGGACCGTGCTGGAATATCCGGCGTTGTTGACGAGGATGTCGACCCGTCCGAACTCAGCCTCCGCCCATGCGCCCAACTCGGTCGCGGCATTCCCGTCGAGCAGATCGACCGAACGCGCGACGCATTTGCCGCCCGCGGCTGCGATCTCGGCGACGACTTCATCCAACGGCCCCTGCCGCCGTCCCACGGCTACGACCGTGGCGCCCTCCCCTGCCATCAACAGGGCCGCTTCGCGCCCAATGCCGCTGCTTCCCCCGGTGATGATCGCAATCTTGTTTTCGAGCCTGCCCATTCGTATTTCCTTCTCCGTGGTTGTGGTCTGTTTTCGGGTGAGATTAGTCGTCTACAAAGACGTTACAGCAGGGGCCGACCGTCTGCTACACCGTTGACCCTGGAGCTTCAACGCTTGCCCCCTGCACGTTATCACCCGCTGCTTTCCAGGTAAGTTCGGCGCCCCCGCTGGTTTGGAACGATGACCGTTTGTCCATCGTGTGCCGCGGAAGTGTCCTGTGACACCTGGTTTTGAATTCCAAAGGGCTGTTCAGTTAGACTGGATCTGGAACGAGGAGGGTACCCATGGCGACGATTGAGGAGCGGGTGACAACACTTGAAACTGAATTCCGCACCGAACTTCGGCACCTGGCAACAAAGGCGGACCTCGCGGAACTGAGGTGGCAGCTTTTGGGCGCCCTCATAGGTGTCGCTACCCTGGCGGTATTAGCAGTCAAGTATCTGCCTGGAGGCACATCCTAACCGCCAACCTGCGATCAATCCGGTTTCGGGCGCGGCCCATTCCCCACAGGGAGATATTCGCATCGGTTGCTCCCCGCGACCTTTCAGAATGGCCGATGCTGAAGATTCACAACGGCCTCCCAAGGTAGCTCGCGGATACGGTCAAGGTGCGGCTAGAGGGTGTTTCACAAATCGGCCCTCACCGAAGAATCGGACGTATAGATTCCCATTTTCACGACGATCTTTCATGCCGGCTGCGGTCGGCGCCCATACCCTGCGCCATGGGTACCGGATCGGGGTCCGGCAAGACGGGGTTGAGGGCGGCCAAGGTCGTGACGGCAAGAGTGATCGTGAGACGGGCGGTTCAGATTCCTCCGCTTCGGTCTGAATGACACGTTGGTCGTGTCAAGGCCACACGAGGTGATGAAGAGGAGGGCGAGGGTGATTGGCGGCGTTACGGGTTGCGACCGACGGGCCATCTTCGCCAGCGTTCCTTTTCGTCTTTCATCATCATCCCCGCGATCTCCCGGCCCATCCGCACACTGTAGTTCGTCCCGCGGTCTTCGGGGTATATCTGCGTGGTGTTTGCCAGGTAAAGGCGCCTGATCGGCGTGCGGTGGTCCGGCATGCGTGACGAATAGTTGGACCCGATGATGGGCTGCGCGGCGCTGACGCTGTTGTAGTGCATGCGCTTGATCCAGCTTTGCTCGAACTCCGGATTGAATTTTTCCAGGTGTGGCAAATACCGGCCGAGGAGTTCGTCCGGGCTGAGACCGAACATCTCGTCCCGGCGGTCGAGGTAGTTGGTCAGGTAGACGACGTAGCTGCCGCCGTAAAGTTCCCGGGGGATGAGGTTCGTGTGCTCGATGATTCCCAGGAACGGCACCTCGTGGTCGGCGATGTTCATCCAGTACGTGTCAGTCAGCGGCCTGTCCATTTCCAAGATGATCACCACGGCGGCAAGATAATGCACCGCGTCCAGCTTCGACTTGTAGCCAGCGGGTAAGTCCACCAGATCCGGGAAGTGGTACGACGGCACGGTGGACAAGACCACGTCGAACTCTTCGGAGTGCGTGGACCCATCCTGTCTCCTAACCGTCAGCCCGGTGACCCCATTTTCGTTCACATCTACCCGTTCGACGGGCGTCTCGATCAGGACCTTGCCTCCGGCCTGTCCAATCCTGCGGGACACCTCTTCGAATACGGAATCGAAGCTGCCCATTGGGTATCCGAGTAGCTCGCCGCCGACGGACCGCCGGGACGCGAAACGCGTCTGGATCTTCGACCAGAACCACGGCATCCCGACCTGGCTGTAGTAGTCCCCGAATTTGCCGCGTAACAGGGGATTCCACACCACTTCGTACGCCTTGCCGCCAAGTTTTTCACGCAGCCACTCATCGGCCGTGAACGATTCGAGCGAACGCCAGTCTCCCAGTCGCTGGAGTCTCAGAGCGAACAGGCCGAGCTTGATCCTCTCGTACAGCGGCAACGCGCCGAACCGCAGCAGGTCGAGTGGTGTCGTGGTCCTGTAAATCCGACCGCTGGCGTACGTGCCCACGCGTGAGGGGAACCACTTCAACTCGTCGGCAAGCCCGATCTCTTCAATGAGTTCGATAATGGCATGGTCGTTGGTGAACAGGTGGTGGTAGCCGCGTTCGAGCCTGCCGCCGCCGACCTCGATGGTCGATGCCTGCCCTCCTACGAACGGCGCCGCCTCGAACACGGTTACCCGGTGTCCTGCGTTGGCAAGATCGTATGCGGCTGCCAGTCCCGCCGCTCCGGCGCCGATCACCCCGATATTCAAGGACTCATCTCCGTTGACGTATTGGGCTCACGGTGGGCGGCCCGTGCCTTGGCGGCGCCTCCGTAGAGCCGGGCAAGTGAGCTGCCGTCCACCAGGAGAAATACTGCGCCCAGGAGAGTCGGCGGGACCCACAACGCAACGTGGACCGTTATGGCATACCCGGACGCCAAGCCTTCGGAAACGCCAAGGGCCACGAGCGCCAAGGCGCCGAAGAAGTCGAACGGCCCCCAACTTCCCGCGCTCGATGGAAATATACCGGCCAGGTTTGCGGCGGCGGTGAACAGGAGGATGACAGCAACAAACTCGAGGTTGCCGTCGAACATGTTGTCCAGGTTGAAACCCAGGGCGATGGTGCCGTACATCGCCGCTTCCATCAGCCAAATCGGCAACGAAAGAAGGAACAGGTAGAGAAGCGCCTTCGGCGAGGAGGCGACCGTGAGTCCCTCCATGAGGTGTCTCACCAGCCCAAGGGCCGAGTCTCGTAAATTTTCCGGGACCGGCGACATGATCCGGGCTGCCAACCCCATAGCTCTCGCCTTCGACATGACCGATACGACCACCACAACTCCCGCCACCAACAGGAACGGCAACAGGGCCGCGGCCGCCAGGGTTGCGGCTCCGCCAGGCACGTTGTCCGCGACTTCGCCAAAAGCCCCTGACACAGGGACCAATGTCCACGCCAATGCTACGAAGAACAGAAGCGCGAGTACGTCCGACGCCCTCTCCACCGCCACGGTGCCGAACGCCCCGGCGGTCGATATGTCTTCCCGCAGGCTGAGGTAGTAGGAACGCACGACCTCGCCGATCCTCACCGGTATGAGGTTGTTGGCCATGTATCCGACCACCACGACGGGAAATATGGGCCTCCGTGATTCGCCGAATATCGGGCGCAGTAGAAATTTCCATCGAATTGCCCGGAAATACAGGGCGATGAAGTAGAAGACCAACGACGGGGCTACATACGCGTAGTTGGCGTCCCTCAGCACGTCGCCAATCGTGCTGGTGTCCACAAAGAACACCAGGAAAATTGCCAGGAACCCGGCGCTCCCGGCCAAGCCGAGCCAAAAGGCGCGTTGCCTTGTCAAACGAGGACTTTCAGAAGGCGGGCCATGGTCAGGAGGATGGGCTCAATCGATGGCCGCAAGCGGGATATCCCGTTGAAAGTAGACAAACGAATCGACGGACCCGATCTGCGAGTCCAACTTTCGATGCAGGAAAAAGTCCAGAGACGTGCGCCACACATCGCGGTCGATCACGGCTTCGAAGAACGTGGACAGGCTAAGCGACGGGTGCTTGTACGTCTCGTTTTCGGGGAACCACCACCTGTGCACCAGCCTGCGGCCTTCGGAGAATTCTTCGGCCAGCTCGGCTTTGAGCTTGTCGTTGTTCTTGGCGCTGATCACTGTGATGGCCGTTTCCGCCCCTGGCGGAGAAACGGTCTCAGAATGGTCCGGATACGTTACGTTGTCGTAATCCCGCAGGTACCACGCCCACGGCCACGTGAAGCCGTCCGTGGAGTCGATGGACAGCCGGATCTCCTTCCGGTCGCCGGTAAGTTCGCCTGCTGCCTCTATTTCACGCACGAGATTGTGGAGGTCCGGAGCGGTCTGCGTGTAGACCAGCATATCCCTCGGCACGTCCGAGTGAACATAGGTGGCCACCCAGGCGGCCCGGACCGTCAACAACATTAGTACCCCGCACATGACCAACGCCGACGCGGACAGGGCGGTCTTCCACGTCACCTGGCGCGCCAACCACGTGAGACCGACGACGAGGACACCGGCAGCCCCGAACAGCCCCCACAGCGCGAGGAACGACCAGACGCCGTTATCGAACTCGAAGAACGCAAGGCGCCATATCAGGACTACGAATAAGGGCACGCCAATGAGCAGGTAAGGCAGCTTTGTTTGCGCAAGGGTCCGCCATGGGATGGTGGAAGCCATGTCATTGACGGCGCGTCCTGCAAGGATGATCAGCGGGAGCGTGATGTTGACCAGCAACCACGGCATCTTCTCCCCGGCGAAGGTGTAGGCCAGCAGCGTTGCAGTCGCCCAGAAAACCAGGAACCGTGTGAACCGGTCTCCCCTGACCAGGTAGTAACCCGCAGCGCCGAGCGCGATCAGCCACGGGAGAAATTCATACACGAACAGGATCATGAAGTAGTAGAACATCGGCTGTTCGGCCCGGGCCACCTCGTGCTGAGCCAGCCAGTAGCCGAGCGACTGCCAAATCCCGCTGCCCACTCCGCCCGGATGGGTGAAGAAGTTCGTGAACATGGTCAGGAATATCGCGGCGAAGATTACCCAGGCAACGAGCCACACTCGCCAATTCCACACCAGGCCGACCGCCATCGCGACGGCCACCAGGACCGCGGTGACCGCTATCGCAATCACCCAGCCTCCGCCGTCCGGCGCTCCGACTGGGACCCCCATGACGTTGCCGGCTTTGGCAGCCAGCGTGATGCCCAGAGGTTCCTGCAGGAATGCCACCATTGCCCCGGCAAGAGGGGCGATCAGGGCGGACAGGAGAATCAGCAACCGGCCCGGGGGGCCGAACTCCCTAAGAGAAAGCCTGCCCATCAACCAGTTGCCCACCTGGGACCGGGCAAGGAAGAGAAGTCCGACCACAAGAATCAGGGCGGACAGGTACATCGTCTCCTTGGACGTGAATCCAAGGGCCAGAAACGCCGCGGCCAGGTACAGGTACCGGTTCTTGCGTTCGTCCATGTACCGCCAGATCATGGCGAACAGGCCCAGGACGAACACCGCCATGAAAATGTCGTTTCGTGCGAAGCGGCTGAAGTAGAGCATCGCCGGCGAGAAGGTCAGCATCACCGCCGCCGCCAGTGCGCCCACCTGTCCCAGCCGCGATCTCAGCAGCAAGGGCATCAGGACTAGCCCGCTGCCAAAAAGGGCCATCGGCAGTCGAAGCGTGAAGTCATTGTCCCCGAAGAGGAAGAATGCTCCAGCCACGCTGTGGAACAGGAACATGCCGTGCATCAACGGGTTGTGTTCGTACGTGTTTCCGGTGGCCATCTGCCACGAGAAGAAGCCGTGCAGGCTCTCGTCGTGGTGGACGGCGCGTACGCCAAGGTCCCACAGGCGCATGATGAGCGCGCCGACGAATAGCGCCGCGTAGGCTGCGCGCTCCCAAACTACGGGGATCAGGTCTTTGCCGCCGGTGTCCCCTGTCTCGGCAGGTGCGGCAGATACGTCAGGCTCTTCGGACGACTCGACCGGAATTGTGTCATCCGACTCATCAGTCTCCGCCGTTACCGGACTGTCGGCGGACTGTTCGGGAGATTGGTCCGATTCGACCCACCGGCCGTCTTCCCAGCGGCCGGCGGCTTCTGCTTCTGGCTCCGCAGTGGTTTGAGACATCAGGGGCAGGTTTCCTTAACGCAGTAGATCACCAGATCATCGTTCTCAAAGACGCGACTTCCAAGCGTACCGAACTTCTCTTCGTGTAGTAACGGATATTGGGAGCGTTCCCGCGGGCCGACGACAACAAAATCCAGCCCATATGCGGATATCAACGTTGACGCGGTCTTTTGGTCTTCGGTCTCGTACAGTTCCCTTACGTCGGCTTCCCGCGGGGCTACGAGGTCGTTGGAACCTCGCCACTGCCGCTCGTGACCGGGCCAACCGAGTACGGTGGGAACGCCGGTCGAGCCCGAAATACGCCCGAATTCCGTATACGACCCCCCGACTGCCTCGACCAGCCGGTCTCCAGGTTCAGCGGCGTTATTGAGGAACCGTATGGCCGCCAATTCGGACGGCGCCGTCTTTTCAATGTACGAGATGCCGTTAATTGTGGATGCTCCCCCTTCTTTCGCCTTCGTATACGTGGCAGCCACGCTGTAGTACACGGCGCCGGCAAGGAGAATGATTGCGATGCTTGCTCCGATGCCGCTGGCCGCCTGACGCCAACCTGACAATTCTATGTGGCGCGACCGCCATCGCCACAACCCGAACGCGCATACGACGGAGAGCAGTATCCAGCACTGATAGTAGAACTTGAAAACGGTGTTCATCCGGTTACCGAAGAAGTCGTTTACGTGCAACAGCTCAGCGCCGAAAAGAAGGTAGATGGCGATGAGGACCAGCATGACTACGAACTGAACGGCATCGAATTTCCCTGCCCTGGCGCGCGATGCGGTCACCACGAACAGCAGGACAACGGCGATGCCCAGCGGCGCTACGGTCGATAGGCGCCACAGAAGGTCAACCGGCTGCGCGCCCTCGTTGAACTCGAGGTGTGCGGCCGCCCAGACCACGTACGGCAATACCACTCCGGCAATTCCCAGGAACCAGGCTTCGAATTCGGGTCTGCCGAACCATTGCAGTCTGCCTGTCAGCGCCAACCATGGCCGGGTAATCCGGTACTTGAAGTCCGAATACAGGGTCGACAGCAGGAAGGCGGCGGCCAGGAGCAGGAAGAGTCCCCACACAGTTAGAAAGTGAACCGGCCTGGCGCCGTAGTCGGCGGGTGCGATTGGCGGCGTCTGCACCTGGGTTGCCAGGGTGCCGAAGTAAAACGGCGAGTAGACCAGCAGGCCAACGGCGGCAATCGCGGCCAGGGGTAGCCCCGCGGTTGCGGCGGACCACACGACCGACACGGGCCGGACGCGGTACGTCGCAAATAGGCCAATCGCGTATAGCCCAACGACCGGGAGCGCGATCCACCAGGCCAACGCGACGGTGGTTGCTATGGCCAGGCAAGCTCCGGTCCCGACTGCCATCGCGACCGATCTGTCCCGCTCGCGGTAGGTTTTGAAGGTCACAACAGCGATCAACGCCGTCGCAAGGAACGCTGCGTCCCAGGCGTTGATGAACCCGGCGGTCCCGATCAGGATTACGAGGCTGAGCGTCGCGGCGGGGTTGCGGCGCAACCACTCGAATCCCCAGGCATCCCTGGACGCGACTATGTTGTACGCCGCTCCCAGTCCCACAAGGACGAACGGGATCGACATGACGTGTGGATGAAGGTCCCCGAGCACGAAACTGAATAACGGGAACTCCTGGATGGTGAAGTCCAGTCCCACTCCCGACTCGTTGAACGTGTTTATGACGCGCGACGCCCTCCACCACCACCAGAAACTCGTCGGACGCCACGAATCCGGGTCCGTATCACGCTCGAGACCGTCGATTGCCAGCCATTCGTAAAAGCCGTCGGTGCCGATGCCGAAGTTGGCCAGCATTTCCCACCAGCCGGCGAGGCTCGCAACGACCAGCATGAGCGCCGAACCGGCAATTCCCGCCAAGACGGCTATATGTGTGGCCCCCCCGTCGCGGCGCACGAGTGCGGTAACGAGCGTGAATATCGCCCCCGCGCCCATCGCGGCGGCGAGAGACAAGGCGAGGTTGTAAGCGATCGCCGGGGCTACGCTGGCGGCTGTCGCAAGCCCTCCGAACATCCAGTACCCGAAGTAGTAGTAAGCGACCGGTTCGCCGCTCAGCCAGGGGTCCTCGGGCGGGGCAGCCTGCGTCACGATAGATGCGTTCAGGAACATGAAGTCCATCGGCTTTTCGGTACCCGAAATGTGGGGGTCGAAGAACCGGAACAATGTCCATGCGACGAAGAACGCGATGAAGACCAGCTCACCGATTGCGATCAGCGTCCAGTTTCGGCGGAAGAAGGCAAGCATCTCGGTGCGCCGACGGTAGGCGAAAATCGCACCGACGAGGGCCAACACCGCAATTGCAAGCCACCAGGCCCATGGGGCGTTGGACAGGACGCCGAGTTGACTCAGGCCCCAGACCGCCGTTCCGATTACGATCAGGCCGAGCGGCTTTGCGAATCCCCAGGCGCGGTCTGACAGATTCGGGAATGCCGCGTAGGCAAACGGGAAGGCTGCGAGACCCACGGCCTCGGCCACGATCAGCCAGCTGATGACATCAAGCATGGCTCAGCCTCTTGGCGCAAAGATACGAAATGACGGTCAGGCGACGCTGGGTTCGGGTACCAGGGCGTCGGCGAATCCCTCGGGGTCGAACTCGGAGAGATCGTCAAGGGTTTCCCCCGTGCCGATAAACCAAATGGGCAATCCCAGGTCGCCGGCGATGGCCAGCGCCATCCCTCCCTTGGCAGAGCCGTCGAGCTTGGTGATCATGACGCCGTCGCAGCGGACCGCTTCGGTGAACGACCGCGCCTGCACCACAGCGTTTTGACCTGAAGTGCCGTCGATCACCAACAGCACGCGCTGAGCGTAGCCGTCGGCCTGCCTGTCGACGATCGACCTCACCTTTTTCAACTCTTCCATGAGGTTATGGCGGGTGTGGAGGCGTCCTGCCGTATCGATGAGCACGAGGTCGGCGCCGCGCGCACGGGCGGAACTCAGCGTGTCGTACGCCACGGCGCCCGGATCGCTGCCCGCCTGTTGATATACGACAGGGAGATTGAGTCGGTCGCCCCACACTCTCAACTGCTCGATGGCCCCGGCGCGGAAAGTATCGCCTGCGCCCAACATCACCTTCCGCCCGTCCCGGACAGCGGCCTGTGCCAACTTGGCGATGCTGGTTGTTTTTCCTGAGCCGTTTACCCCGACCACCAGCACGACAACCGGCTCGGTCGCCGGTATCGGGTCATCGGAAGGCGCTAATGACAGCGTCTCGACCATGGCGGCTCTGAGTTGTTCCGCAATGGCACGGGAAGACCCGGCTTCACCGATCGATGCGCGCGACCTGACGCGTTCGATCAACTCAAGGGAGGTGTTGACCCCGACGTCCGAAGTGATCAGGACCTCCTCGAGTTCTTCCCACACCTCGGGGCCGACAGTATTTCGGCCCAGCACCTGGCCGAGGACTCGTCGCCATGCAGCGCCGGTCTTAGCCGTGGTGTTGAGGGTCTTTTCCCGTTTTCTGCCGAGCCCGAACAAAGTACTAATCAATCCGCCGCGAATGTGTCGTCAGGCGCTGAGATCCTCGGTCGCGTCCCGGTTCATCCTGTCCATGGCCTCGACCGCTGCGGCCCGCTCCGCGTCCACCTTGCGTTCGCCTCTGCCCGAGCCGGCCACTTCGCCGTCGAGCAAGACCTCTACGTTGAAACGCGATTCGTGAGAGGCGGTGTCGTTCGGCGCAATCCTGTAGGTAGGTGAGGGCGCTCCCTGGCGTTGCATGATCTCCTGGAGCACTGACTTAGGGTCCTTGGGGTTTTCTTCGTTCAGGGCCAGGTCGATCTCCGGACCGAGCCGATCAAGCAGCATACGCTCGCAACCGTCGTACCCGCGGTCAAGAAACACCGCGCCCGCAAGAGCCTCGAAGGCGTTGGCCAGGTTGGTCAGCCGGTCCGGGCCGCCGGACTCGAACTCTCCCCGTCCCATGACGAGGTAATCGCCCAGACCCATGCGCACTGCCGCGCTCGCCAGGGCCTCCCGTCTGACGGCGTGCGAACGTCTCGTCGTAAGTTCCCCCTCCGGCGCTTCCTTCGCTCGTTCGTACATGGACCTGGCGACAACGAAGTTGACGACGCCGTCGCCGAGGAACTCCAATCTTTCGTTGGACTCGGCCGGGGCATCGGGGTGTTCGTTGAGAAAGGACTTGTGCGTCAGTGCGACCGCCAACAGTTGCTGGTCTCGAAATTCGATACCCAACTGTCGTTGGACCAACTCCAGTTCCCGCTCATCGTGTGGTTCGACAGGCAAATTTAATCGGTTGCGCCGCGGGGCCACGGTGGCTGCGGTCGCTTCAACTCCCCGAAATACCTTGCGCCGCTGGCCATCCCCATGAAGTTGTCGAAAGCGCTCATGGTCTCCGATTCGGGAGGAGTGAACGTCTTCAAAAACGCCCAGGAACCGTCCTGGAAGAGGAAGGTAGGCGTACCGAACACGCCATGCTCGACAGCGAATTCATGGTCCCGCCCGATTTCTGCGAGGCTGGACGGGTCCTCCAAGTCGGTCTTGAACGTGGTGATGTCCAGCCCGATTTTCCGAGCGCATTGCGTTACGGCTTCCACGCTGCGGATATCTTCACGGCGAAGGTGCTTTGCGTCGAGCATCTCCATCACGTAGTCATGGTGCGCGTCGTGGCCCTGCCTCGCTGCCGCCACGCCGCCTCTCAAAGGATTCAGGCCTCGACTGACGTATTCCTCACCCTGTTCCCAGGCCTTCCACTCCGGGCCGTTCTTCGAGTTGGCCTGCTCCAGGGCAAAAGAGCGATATTTGATCGTGAGGTCGTTCCCAAGTTCCGTCTTAACTCTTGACAGCCAAACAGCCGCCTGGCGGACCCACGGTCAGGTGTAATCGATGAACACATCGAAGCTCAGAGGTTTAGTGGTAGCCATGGGACCCCTCTCTATCAACGCAGGTTGGACTTTCGATAAGTCTATGACTTACTGGAACATTCTGCATGCAACCGAGAAACCTCTCATGCCGCGCCGGGTATGGCGGTAATCCCGGACCCGCCACACGTAGAATCGTGTGAGAGCACTGTGATCGCGAATTTCCCTTGCCGAACCTTGCAACTCTCATGGAACGAAGCCTGCCCAGCGGCGCGCTGGAATGGCTTCGACTGGCCGGAAATCTCGCGGCCGACGGGGAATGTGACGCGGACGCGGTCTACCTCGTAGGTGGATCGGTACGCGACATCCTGCTCGACTTCACGCCCGGCGATCTGGACCTTTCCGTCGTAGGGGACGCGCCGCGGTTGGCGGTAGCCCTGGCCCACCACGGCGGAGGCCTGGTGAAATCCGTTTCGCAGTTCGGTACGGCCAGGGTCGTGCTGAAGGCAGGAACGTTTGACCTTGCGACCGCCCGGACCGAAACGTATGACGAGCCGGGGGCCCTGCCGAACGTCGAAGCCTCTGGGATACATGACGACCTGGCGCGGCGAGATTTCACCATCAACGCCATGGCGATCGACCTTTCCCCAAGGAATTGGGGTGAGTTGTACGACCCGCATGGAGGATTCTCTGACACGGCGAGACGCCGGATCCAGGTACTCCATTCGGATAGCTTCCGGGACGACCCAACACGTATCTTCCGAGCCGTCCGGTACCAGGAGCGCCTCGACTTCCGTCCGGATGCCGGCACCCTGGCTCTCATGCAGCGCGACTGGTCCTGCGTGGACCGGATAAGCGCCGCCAGAGTGAGGAAGGAACTGGAACTTATACTCGAAGACCCCCATCGGGCGGACATCCTGTCAGCCGCCGAAGATTACGACGTATTGGTCGGCATAGACGTTTCGTTCAGGGTGAGCCGCGCCGGGCTGCAGACCATGCGTGAGAACCCCGGCCGGGACGTACTGTTCTACCTGGCGCTGGCGACCGCTTCTCTGACCGAAAATGAGGCTCGTTCGCTGGTTGCCCGGCTGGAACCGCCGCTGGAGTGGCGGGACGTCATTTTTTCATCTCCCCGGTACCGTGGAATGTCAAGCATTCTGGGCAATGAAGACCTGACGCCCAGCGAAGTGGTCTCTGTGCTGGGCGAATTCCCGCTTCCTCTCCTGGAGGCCCATCGAGCGCTCACGGGTTCCCGTTACCAAAAGGCGCGGCTTGACCAATACCTTACGACCCTCCGCCACGTCCGGCCCGAGGTTACCGGTGACGACCTGCTTGCAGCGGGAGTGCCGGAAGGGCCGGAAATCGGATTCATGCTGAGCGAAGTGCTCCGGGCGCGCATGGACGGTATTGTGAGCACCAAAGAGGAAGAGCTTGAGTTCGTCGGCCGGCGGATGATGTCGCCGTCTCGTCACCTACTCAACAACTGACGTCTTCCGGCAGGGCGCGCTCGTTATGCGCGCCGCCCCAGGAGGCTGCGCGGCCCGCCAGGCGTTCGCGGTGGAACATGTACTGCTGCGCTATCGCGCCGTATTGCCCGAAGTGATTCCTTGCCCACTCTCCCGCCGCAGAGTTGTTCAGCTTTGGCGATAGTCCGTACCACTTTTCGAGCGCCCTCCGCGTCCAGCGGTCGATGGGAAACGCCTCCGGCTTATCCAGCGAAAACGCCAGCACGCAGTCGGCGATCTTCTCCCCTACCCCGTGAATGCTCATCAGGCGCTCCTTCGCGTCGCCGTACGGCTGTCTCCTTAGCGCCATGAGGTCGAGGTCTCCTCCGGCTACCAGTCCGGCGGCTACGATGACGTACTTTGCTCTGAATCCGAGGCCCAATTCGCGGAGTCTCCGCTCTCCAAGCGCCGCAACGGCCGGGGCGGTAGGGAATTCGAAGTCACAGTCCGATGGGCCAAGTCTTCGCCCGATGTCGGCCGCAACTGCCCCGACGTTGAGCTTGATGCGAGGCACATTGGATGTCGCCGAGCATATGAATGAGACCAGGCACTCCCATGGGTCCTGCCGCAGCAGTCGAAGACCGGCGTACCCGCGGACCGCGGGGCCGATGCAAGGATCGTCGACGAACACCCGCCTGAACTCTTCGAGGTCCACCCCCGCCCCCAGATAGTCAGCCGCTTTCGCCAACGCGTCCGATGTTGGGCCGTCATCGAGCGGCATGACTTCGACGCCCTGATCGCCTTCCGATAGCCGCAGCAGCCGATCTCCGATCACACCCCGGAACACCGACTCGTCATCGGGATTCACCTGCCACCAGCGGAAGGCCTGCCCACCGTCGAGTGTTGCTGCAAGGGCGATCGGGGCGCCCGCGGTTGTTATGACGGCGCCGCCAGGCGGCTCAAACGTGTATGCGGGTCTCGCCGCAGCCTGGGTCATACGGGCCTGCCCAAGTTCCAATCGGTAACGACATCTCCAACTCGTGAGATGGACGTTCTCCTAACGGTGCACTGCGGCAGCGCTCTCTGGAACTTCCTGCCGTATCCCCGGGAGATGACGCGGCGGTCCAGGATGACAAACGCGCCCCGGTCGGTCCCAGAGCGAATCAGCCTTCCAAAACCTTGCCGGAAACGCACGACAGCTTCGGGCACCATGTATTCGCCGAAACCGTCCTCGTACAGTTCGGACCGCGCTTCTACCACCGGGTCGGTCGGGACCGGAAACGGCAATCGTGTCATCACGAGCGCTTTGATCGACGCTCCTTCGAGATCGACACCTTCCCAAAGACTGCTAGTTCCCAGGGCCACGGCCTGCTTGTCTGCGGCGAGTTCACGCATGATGCGATGAGGCGGTCCGTCTGCGCCCTGCGCAATTAACCGGATGCCGGCAGCCTCCAACCTGGAACTGAGCAGGCGGCGCGCAGACTCTAGGGCCGAATTGGACGTGAAAAGGACGAGCACGCGGTCACGCAGCTTGGTCGCTATGTCTTCGATGGCTTCCGCCACCGTGGTCGCATAACCCTGCCTGCCGGGCTCCGGCATGTCTTCAGGGACGGCCACAAGCGCCGCGCGTTTGTAGTCGAACGGTGAACCCATGAAGAGGTCCTTGCCGCCGTCAATTCCCACCATCTGCCGGAATCGGTCGGCGTTTCCCTCATATCCCAGGGTTGCGCCCGTCAGGACCACGGACCTTTCATGTTCGAACAGTTTCTCCCTGAGTATCGGACCGACATCCAACGGTGCGCCGTTGAGAAATAGGGACTCATCCCGCCGGTTGGAGGATATCCAGTAGACCATGCCGTCGTCGGGGTGCGGTATGCACTGCCTCAAACCGTCTCGCGCCGCGTGAAGTTCGTCCAACGCGGCAGTAACATCGAGCATGATCGCGGACAGGTCTTCGCTTTCTGACGAGGACTCGTTGCCTCGTCGCGCAAGACCGGAGAACCGTTCGATCAACACCGAAAGCGTCACGTCGAAGTTTTCCCAGGCGACTTCCAGCCCTGCCCAGACCGGCTGGGCCCGCAGGCCAGGGGTGATCCGGAGGCGTTGGCCCTGTTCGTCTCCAGTGAATGCCTTGTAGGCGGACTGCAGGACTTCGAAGAACGCTGTGGCCTGCGCGGATACGCGGCTGGCCGCTTCACTGGCGTTTCCTGCCTCTACCGGTACGGGGTTCAACGCCTCGACGTTCGCGCCCTCCGCCTGCAGCGCGTTCGACAACTCGGCAATCAGGCCGCGTTCGCCGGTCAGCCGCCCCAACTCGGCCTGGATCTGCTGTTGAGAGAGGCTAAAGCCGAGATGATTCGTGGCTGCGCTCACCAGGTGCTGGGCCTCATCCACGATCAGGGCATCGTGAGCAGGCAGGAGTCCGCCCCCCATGGCGGCGTTTGACATCAGCAGCGAGTGATTGATGATGAGAATGTCGGCGCCAAATGCCCGGTTTCGTGCTTTCCGCAGAAAGCAAGGGCCACGCCCGGGCGGACACTCCGTAGCACCCTGGGCGGAAATCCGCCCGAACGCCGGCGTCTGCCTGCCGAGTCCCAGTTCGGAGCGATCGCCTGTCTCGGTCCCCTGGAGCCACACGAGGCACTTCCCAAGCAGGCTCGTATCCTGCTCGGACAACCTCCCGGACTGGATGGCGTGCGCCCAGCGGCGGTAGCAAAGATAATTGCCGCGGCCCTTCAGTTCGCTTATCTCGAGCCCCGATTCATCAAGATGGCCGGCAGTCGACAGGGTCTGCTCAACGACCGGCGCGTCCTTCTGGAGGAGTTGAGCCTGGAGATTGATTGTGTTGGTGGAGACGATGACCGGCCGTCCGCCCTGCGACGCGTGCAGCGCCGCGCCCGCCAGGTAGGCGATGGACTTCCCGACGCCCGTGCCCGCTTCTACGACGAGGTTTTCGCCGTCGGCAATCGCCTCGGCCACCGACTTGGCCATGGTCACCTGTTCACTGCGTTCCTCAAATGCGGGAAGGGCCGACTTCAAAGGGCCGTCCGGCGCGAAGAACTCCTCCACCGAACCCAGGTAATCGGAGCGACAAATCTCCAACTCGTCTTTGCGGTGCCTCCTAGAGACCTGGAGCCTTTCCATCAGATCGCGAGGGTCCAGACCGGTCGGAATAATCGCTTCGTCGCCCGGTACTTGCGGCTTTCCGGCGATGGCCATACTCGCCAGGACGCCCACCGGCCAGCCGCTCTGCTCGCTCATCCGCTGCAACTGCGCCAGCACGGGCAATGTCATTTCGTCCAGTCGCCGGGCCAGGTGCAGGAACAGATCCCGGGTCACCAGCGCGTCGGAGAGCGCGCGGTGCGGCGTGTCGTGCGACGCAGCGATCTTTTCTGCTAGTCGGCCGAGCCCGTAGGAAGGCTCAGACGGCAGGACCACCCATGCGAGGTCGAGCGTGTCGACCACCAGGCCTCTCGGATAGACGCCGTTGGCGCGCAGGAAGCCGGTGTCGAATCCGGCGTTGTGGGCTATGACGGCCGAGTCCCCGAGGAACCGCGCCAGGTCCGGCGACACCTTGTTCCACTTGGGCGCAGCGTCGACGTCGTCCTGGTTTATGCCGGTGAGGGAGATGATGAACTCTGAGAGCCGTCTCCCGGGGTTGACGAGGCTGGAGAAGCGGCCGAGTTCCAGGTCGCCCCTGAACTTTACGGCCCCGACCTCGATGATCTTGTCTTTTTGAGGATCGAGGCCGGTGGTCTCCAGGTCAATGGAAACGAATGTTTGCGAGTCCGGCAGTAGTTGCGCCTGGCTGTTAGGGACCATGCAAGAGACTGTATCGGAGTTGCGGCAGGACACGCGTGGTTTTGTGAAGGATGGCGGTTAGTGCGCGCGAATTGGGCTGGGGTCACTTTGGCTTTGTTGGGGGATGACTGGTTCAGATTCCTCGGCTGCGCTCAGAATGACAAATTGAGGGTTCGGAATGGCGTTATGGGGGTTCGCAGGCGCCGCGCCCGTCCCGCGCCCCACCGTGGGTACCGGGTTTCCCCGGCACGACGGGAGAAGGGGGTGTGGGTTGTAGCCGCGCCGCCCGTCCGCCCCGGCGGGTGCCCACAAGAGGCACCCCTACAAGTGGGTTTGGCCAGCGTCGGGTTGTGGTTGTGTAGCGGGTTGGTGGGGGGTAGCCGCGCCCGTCCCGCGCCCCAGATTGGGTACCGGCCCCGCATGGGAGTGCGGTGTGACAATGGGGGCAAGACGGGGGAGGGGTGCCGAGGGGGTAGCCGCGTCGCCCTTCCTCCCCGGCGGGCGCCCACAAGAGGCACACCTACGCATGTGGTTGGCCGGTGTGCCGGGGTGTGACGGGGTGCCAGGTTGGTGGGGGTAGCCGCGCCCCCCTTGTATCTATAACTTTGTGGAGTTGGCGGGGCAGACCGTCCCCCCCTTGGTTACACAGACCGTGACCCAGCGTGGTCGCCCCGCCTGTTTCATCTTAGAGCCCGAACAGTTGCCTGGGCCAGCGAGCCCGTATCTGCAAGGATGGGCCAAAGGAGTGATCGTTGTTTGTAGGGATTGATGTTTCGAAGGATTGGGTGGACGTAGCGGTGCACCCGGCGGGGGATGAGTGGCGGGTGGATCTGGACCAGGATGCATTGGACGGTCTTGTCCAACAGCTGAAGGACCTGGCGCCGGAACTGGTCGTCATGGAGGCCACCGGCGGGTATGAAGTTCCGATCGCCACTGCGCTTGCTGCGGCGGGTGTCCCCGTTGCGGTCGTCAACCCACGCAATGTCCGGTACTTTGCCCGTTCCCAGGGCTTACTTGCGAAGACCGACCGTCTCGACGCCGCTGTTATCGCCCTTTTCGGGAAGGTGAGCGGTGTGGAAGCCCAGCCCCTCGTTTCTGAGGAGGCTCGGGTGCTCGAGTGTCTGGTTGCACGTCGTCGCCAGATCATCCAGATGCGTACTGCTGAGCAATTGCGTCGCCGTACTGCGTTGCCCGCCGTCCGTCAGAGCATCGAAGAGGTGATCGCCTTCCTCAATCAGCAGTTGAGGGATGTGGACGATGACCTGGGCCGCCGCCTGCGTGAGAGTCCGGTTTGGCGGGAGCGCGTGGAGCTTCTCAGGAGCGTGCCTGGGGTTGGCCCGGTGACCACCTTCAACCTGCTGGCCGATCTGCCGGAACTGGGGTCCCTCGACCGTAGAGCGGTCGCGGCTCTCGTTGGTGTAGCGCCGCTGAGTCGAGACAGTGGGAAGCTCCGGGGGATACGCAGCTGTTGGGGAGGCCGTGCGAAGGTACGCTCAGCCCTGTACATGTCCACGCTGGTAGCCGTCCAACGCAATCCGGTGTTGAAAGAGTTCTACGAGCGGCTACTGAAAGCAGGGAAGCCCCGGAAGGTGGCTCTCACGGCGTGTATGCGCAAGCTGCTGACCATCCTCAACGCCATGCTCAAGCACGGCGCCAAATGGGAGGCAAGCCACGGCCTTAAGGCTTGACAATCAAGACAGTTGCTGGGTCCCCGATCTTCGTCGGGGAAGACGGTTTTGGGGAATGCCGGATGTGGGTAAGGGGCGGCGGGTTGGTGGGGGTCGCCGCGCCGCCCATGCACCGCCGTGGGTACCGGGTTTCCCCGGCACGACGACATGGGAACTGACCGGCTTGTTTTCACAGATTTCCGGCCGCTGAGGAATTGTCAGTAGCCCGCCGCGCCGAGGATTTGGTCCAGGTGAGACGGGTCCTGGTCGATTTCACCTCGCTCGAACCGTTGGACAGCGTCAATGATCGCCGCCGTGACGGGCACGCGTTCCCCAGCTTCCCCTGCCCTCGCAAGGACGTATCCGTTCATTTCGTCGATTTCGGTCGGGCGGCCCTTGTGCGCGTCCTGTGCCATGGAGGGCCGCCAGTTATCTCCGCCGGCTCTAGCGGCCATCGAGTTGTCGATCTCCTCGTATACCTGCCCGTCACTTGCGTTTGCCCACACCTCGGCGTCGTATCCCCCGAACGGCGGTACGCGATATCCAAGGGCGAGACCGACCCTGGCGGACTCCGATGCCAGCCTGATTTGCAACTCCCGTCCACGGGGTTCGTTAGCGAGGCCCGACGTACCCAGACCGGAAACTGCGGTGACAGGGTTGCCCATGCAGTTCTGGCACAGCTTGGCCCACCGCTCCCCCCACAGGTTGTCGGTCACCCGCGCGCCGTCGATGACTTCGAGCATGTCGACCAGTTCGCGCAGCCGCTTCGAGATGCGTCCGTCGTGCTCGCCGGCGCGAAAGACGTCGTAGCCGGAGTCGCGGCGACGTTCCTTGCCGCCCCGGGCAACAATGCCGGGTTCGTACAGGGCCACCTGTATCGACGACATCACCAGCCCCACCGACCGTTCTGGGCCGACGACTTCAGCAATGGCGGGGTCGTTCCAGCAATTCTGGGCGGAGACCAGGTACCCGTCGCTTCCGATGAACCGTGCTGCAAGCATCGCCGCCCACGACGTATCGAACGACTTGACGCAAATGAGGCCGATTTCGAACGCTGGACTGCGCGCCAACCGCTGGGCCTCGTGGATGTTCAGCATCTCCGGCGTGGCGACGAAGGGCTCGTGGGGGCCGGAGACGCTCAGACCGCGTTCGTTGACGGCCGCCACGTGTTCGGCCCACGGGTCCAGGACGGTCACTTCGTGGCCCTCATGGGACAGCCAACCGGAGATGTAGCTGCCGACGGCCCCGGCGCCGACCACCAAAATGCGCCTGCTCATACTTCGCTCATCGCCCCGGGCTCTATCGACACCTCATCACCCGGCCGCACCTTGCCGGTGGAAATCACCGTTCCCACTACACCGCGCTTGCCCACACAAGCCTTCAGCACACTCTTGTCGATGTAATCGAGGTTGGAGCACGGCTTGTTCTGTTCGGTGACTCGGATGGCGACGCGGTCGCCGATCCTGAGGACATCACCAGTCGCGAGTTCCGAGAGGTCGCCGAGTCCCTCCACGAGCATGTTTTCGCCAAATGCGCCAGGTTCGATCCCGACGTCCAGGGCGGTCGTCAGCAGGTCGTAGACCTCTTTTGACACGATGCTCACCTGCCGGTCGTTCGGCTTGCCCGCGCTGGAACCGTGCGTGGAAATCGGGCCGGCGTGGTAATCACCGTCAACTCCGTAGGCGCCGACCTCGATTTCTTCCCGCGGGTACTTGGGCATTCCCCGTTCTTGCCTGGCACAGCAGGCGACCACCGTTCCTGTTGTCATGATGAGTCCTCTTTCGATAGTGGCCGCGAGGCCAGGATAGTCCTACTGCCTGATCGCGGCCTGCACGGGCTTTTCAGTACTTGGTTGTCGCTATTCTAGCCACGCTGACGGACGGCGGGATTCGGCCGGCAAGAAACCCGCGACCCCGATTCTGGTGGCATAATGCTGGCAACCCTGAAGACAAGAGTTCACTTGGAACGAACAAGGAGTATCTAATGGCTGTAGCAGTAGGCCAACAGGCGCCGGGATTCACGCTGTTGAATGGAGGGGGCGACGAGGTGAGCCTCTCCGACTTTTCCGGCAAGAACGTCATCGTCGCCTTCTTCCCCGCCGTGTTCTCGGGCGTTTGCGACACCGAGATGTGCACTTTCCGCGACTCGTTGTCCGAACTCAACGACGCTGACGCCGAGGTGATCGGCATATCCGTGGACCCGCGCTGGTCCGTTGGCGAGTTCGTGTCGAAGTACGGCCTGACGTTCCCCGTCCTGAGCGACTACAGCCGCCAGGCGATACGAGACTACGACGTCGTCATGGAGAACTTCGCCGGCATGGACGGCTACGACGCTGCCGTTCGCTCAGTGTTCGTGATCGACAAGGGCGGCACGGTGCGTTGGACCTGGGTCGCCGAGGCGCCGCCCGTAGAGCCGCCGTACGACGAGGTCAAGTCGCAGGTAGCCGCGCTGGGTTAGCCCGCCAAATACTTTGTCGCCCGCAACTTGGCAGACCGGGCGACTTCAATAATGGCCGTATTGTGGCGTTACACGGGTACGCGGGCGCGGTCCCGCGTCCCATGCATGAAATAAGGCGCGCGAGTACCAATAAGCTTCATAACCGCCATCCCCATCCGTAAGCCGAAGGTCTTCTTCGGCTGGTGGGTTGTCGCCGCTGCCGCCGCGCAGAACTTCTACGGATCGGGGGTGTGGTTCTACGGCTTCCCGATCTTCTACGCCGCGCTGCTGGACGAGTACGGGTGGACGGCCGCAGGCGGCGCGCTCGTAGTCTCATTGTCGAGGCTTGAGGGCGGGATATTCGGGCCTGTCATAGGCTCGATGGTGGACCGGTTCGGGCCGCGCCTCATGGGCATGTCCGGCGCAGCCATGGTCGGACTTGGGTTCCTTGCGATGACCCAGCTTGGCAGCTTCGACCTCGGCCCTCTCCACGTAACGGCGTTCGCCGCGTTCCTGGCCCTCTACGTCGGCTGGATGTCGATCGGCTACAGCTCCGGCTCCACCTCCCGCAGCACGGCGGTAAACGCCTGGTTCGTGTCGAAGCGCGGCCGGGCGTTCGCCCTGTACACCCTCGGAGCAGGAGCTTCGGGAGGGACTGTGGCGTTGCTGGGCTGGCTGGCGGACGACTACGGGTGGCGGACGGCCGCCTTTGCCGCCGGAGTCGGCGTGCTTGTGCTGTCGGTGCCGCTGTCGGCGTTCCTGCGCAGACGACCTGAAGACTACGGATACCTGCCCGACGGCGCCGATCCCGAGGCAAAAGAGGAGCCCGCTCGACCGGCGCGCCCGGCCCGTGCAGCCTTGCCGCCCAGGGAACCCAACATGACGATCCGCCAGGTGATGCTCGCAGCGTCTTTCTGGCTGTTGATCCTGGGTTTTGCCGCGCGCAATGTGGCGTCGACGTCGATCATCATCCACCAGGTCAAGTACCTTACGGACGTTCGCGACTTCTCCCTCATCGTGGCGAGCGGCATCCTGGGCATGGTGGTTACGATCAGCATGGCCGGGCGGCTGATATTCGGCCTCGCGGGCGACTTCGTGCCGAAGAATTACGCCCTGGCGGCAGGGTTCCTGGTCCAGGCGCTCGGGGTCTGGCTGCTGTCGATGGCCGACACGACAGGCAAGGTGTGGCTGTTTGCCGTCGTGTACGGAGTTGGGTACGGAGCGACGATACCGGTGTCGATGGCGATCATCGGCGACTACTTTGGGCGTCGGCGTTATGCCACGATTCACGGCCTGGTGCAGTTTTGCCTGGTGCCCGTAACGTTCATCGGTCCCATTTTCGCCGGGTGGGTGTTCGACAACACAGGAGGTTACGTGCTGGCATTCAACACGTTCATGGTAGTGCTGGTGCTGGGCGCGGCGTTCATGGTCTTCGCCAGAAAACCGTCAGCGCCGCCCACAAGAGGACGGCGCATTGGTCGGAGATAAACCGGCAATTGGCGTCTCCACGCGCTCTGCCGCGTGGTTAGAGGGTGTCTAAAGGGTCCCTAACGGATCACGAAATGGTATCTAGTCAGTTGCCGCGCCCCACCCCCTCGGGCGCCCACAAGAGACGCCCCTACGAGTGGTCGTCTGAGAGAGTCTCTGGCGGATGTTGCGCAGGTCAGCGCACCCGATTGACTTTTCAGACTTCCTCTTGAATGGGGTCCCAGTTCCCTTCGTTCAGGTTAGGCGCTGCCGGCGCGTGTCTACTCAGGACATGCTGAACGGCGGGTAGCGGTCGGTTATGAGCAGGAACGCGTACGCGTTGACTCTAGCGCCCCATCGCTGATAGCCAACCTGGAAATCGAACAGGCCGCGCGGGTACCTTCCCGTGAAGATGATCGCAATCCAGGCGATCAGCAGCAAAATGAACGAAATGATCGAAAGTATGTAGAGGACCACGTAGTGCGGTAAGGCCAACAGCCACTTGATCAACGGTAGGAAGCGGTTGAGCCCGTTTGCATCCGGATACTCCATATCGAGCGACACAGATTGGGCCTCGTCGGTCGACGGATACAGGTCGGTCATCAGGTGGAAGTACACGTTGACCCGAGCGGCGAACCGCGTACGTTCGAGATTGAAGTCGAACCACCAGCGCGGGTACTTCAGCCGGAACAGGATCATAAGCACCAGGGGAAGGGTGGTCACCCCCGACAGCAAGACGGAGATCACGAATGCTGGGATCACCAGGATGATTCGAAACAGCGCGCCGAGCCTGCTCAATTCACCTTCCGGAAACTCAACGTTGTACGAAAGGGGATACCCCATCTGTCCAGTTGTCATGTGCACCTCCTTGAAAATCGCCCGCGCAGGCGATCAGGCCACGCGCCCGCCCTGCCGGACCCCCCAAGTGGGCCGCAGCATACCACGGGCCATAACCAACCCACACAACTGCTCTAAGAGGACGGCTCGATCCTCCGATTTCCGCCTTCGCGAGACCGAGTTACGCTCAGACGTTGAGGTGGTCTGCCGTGAGGCCCAGGTCCGCCATGCCGGACGTGGTCCCGCCGTCGACCAGCAGGTCGGCGCCTGACACGTAGCTGGCGTCGTCCGACAGCAGAAACAGGATCGCCGCGGCGATCTCACGCGGTTCCGCCCACCGTCCTAGCGGTACGCGTACGTCACGCATGTGGCGCTGAGCGTCGTCCAGGTAGATCGACTCGGTGAAGGGAGTCCTCGTCCAGCCGGGGAGAATGGCGTTGACCCTGATGTTGTACTTACCCAACTGGATGGCTGCCGCCTTCGCGAACTGGATCATGCCGGCGCGAGAGGTCGAGTAACCGGCTGCGTAGAGCGATGAGGCCCGTGCCACCATGGAGGCGATGTTTACGATGGACCCGCCGCCGGCTTGGCGCATCGGCTCGATCGAAGCCCTTGTGCCAAGAAACACCTGGCGAAGCGACACGTCTATGACGCGTTGCCAGTGGTCCGCCGTAGTCTCTCCGATGGTGCCGCGGTCTATCGTGCCGGCGATGTTCACAAGGCCGTTCAGCCCGCCGAATTGGGTGACGGTCTCCGAGACTACTGACGCCCATTCTTCCTCGTTCGTGACGTCCAGGTGCATATATGCGGCGTTGTACCCCTCTTCACGCATCTGGGCTGCGGCCCGTTCGCCCTTGTCGTCCTGGACGTCGGTGAGCATCACGCCGTGCCCGCCTTCCTCCAGGAACCGCCACGCCGTCTCGCCGCCGAAGCCCAACTGCTCACCCTTCACGGAGGCCGCCGAGCCCGTCAGCAGCAGCACCTTTCCGTCGAATCTTCCCATGTCCTGGTCTCCAGCCAATCTGCTTACTAGGAATCCGAAATCACGATACGCCGCGGGGACGCTGCGTCTACGCGGCGGTCAGTCCGCCATCTATCACCAACTCGGCGCCGGTAACCCAAGCCGACTCGTCCGAGGCGAGGTAGACGAACGCGTAGACGATCTCGTCCACCGTGCCCCACCGTCCCATCGGTACCCGGGCGAGTCGTACGGCTGCCTCGTCTTCAATTGAAAATTTTGCGGCGGTGCCTGCGGTGAACGCAAAACCCGGGTGTATCGAATTAACGCGGATTCCGTATTTCGCCAATTGAACGGCCGTTCCCTTCGTCAGGTTGCGTATCGCTCCCTTGGACGCCAGGTACGAAGCCGGTGACGGTCCGCCGATTAGGCCGTAGATCGAAGACATGTTGATGATCGATCCGCCGCCCCCGGCCTTCATGGGGTCGATCGCTGCGCGAATGCCCAGGAACGTTCCGGTGGAGTTGACATCCATCCACCGCCTGAAGACGTCGACCGGTGAATTGGAGGTGATCTCCTGTCCACCCCCGCCACCGCCCGCGTTGTTTATCAACACGTCCAGCTTGCCGTGGCGGGACAGCGTCGCCTCGATAACGCGGTCCCAGTCCGACTCGCTGGAAACGTCGTGGTGCACGTAGATGGCGTCACCGCCGGCTTCCCTGATCTGGGCGGCCGTCGCCTCGCCCTGCTCATCGTTGACGTCCGTCAGCACGACGCGGGCGCCCTCCTGGGTGAATAGCCAACCGGCGCGCCCGCCAAAGTTCATCAACTGGCCCTTGATGCCCACGGCCGCGCCGGTGATCACGGCCACTTTTCCTTCGAGTCGCATGTCGATTCTCAGTCCTGACCACTATTAATGCGTGTCATTGTCAGCCGCATTGTTCCATGATTCCGGACCTGCCGTAACTTCTCGCATGCTCATTGCGAAGACCGGACCAGGAAAGGAATCAAGAACCCGATTAAGCCGACAAACATAACGCACTCGAAGGCGACGTGCTTCGCGCGGCCCTGCATCCAGACTAAGGCCGGTATCGCAAGCACCGCGGAGAAAAGCAGCACTGCAAGTAAGTAGGCGACGCTCGGAACGGCCAATATCGGGTTCGGACTCTGCTCGTACAAAAACTCGAAAAAGGCCGCCGCGGCGATGCCGATGATCTGCCATGCGACGAATGCGACGAAACTGGCAATCATCAGCAGGCCGCCGGTCCCCGACGTACTGGCGCGCTGGGCGAGATTGGGCGGTGGGTCCCAGACAAGAAGTAATGCGGCGTGCGTAACGAAAACGAGCCCCATGATGGCGCCGACTATGGCGCCGGCCGCCAGAGTGAGCGGTTCAGGCACCGGATCCCTGCGAAGAGGTCGGGTCCGGCCACCAGGGCTTGACCAGAAAAGCCCTGGTCCCACGCTGCTCGAGTAACAACTGCCACGCCACGCCGATCTCCCTGCTGGGCGGGATGGCGAACATGGTGGGACCGGCGCCGCTGACGAATATCTCCCTGGCCCCCAGTGAAGCTAGCTGGTCGTGGGTATCTGACCAACCCGGGAACACGTCGCGGACTATGGGGCGGAATACGTTGAACAGGAATTCTTCCGGGACGTCCTTGCCGCCGATTATTCGACCGGCGAGCTTGTGGGACAAGACGCCCCGCGTGTACATCGACGGGTCCATGTGGGAGAACATCACCGCCGTTTTGCCTTCGATCGTGCTGGCAGGCGACGCCAGCAGCAGCCAGTCCAGGTTGGCGTTGGGCAGCGGCTTCACGTCCTCTCCCCTGCCCTGCACGAGCGCCGTACCGCCGTAGATCAGGACCGGAACGTCCGACCCGACTTCGGCTGCGACTTCCTGGAGTTGGGCGTCGCTGAGCCCGGTTTGCCAGAGGCGGTTCAGGGCTCGCAGCGCCGCAGCCGCGTCGGCCGATCCCCCGCCGAGCCCGGCCGCCACGGGGATTTTCTTCGATACGTGGATGTGCGCGCCGCGGCGTTCGCCGACGTACCTGCGCAACGCCTTTGCGGCTGACAAGGCGAGATTTACGTCATCGGGCACTGACGGATCGTCACACGAAACCGACAGTTCCGACGCGTTCTCTACCGTCACGACGTCGTGCATGTCGATCGTCTGGATGATTGAGACGAGGTTGTGGTACCCGTCGCCGCGTTTGCCTATCACCTCCAGCGTCAGGTTGATCTTGGCGTGCGCCTCGTCACGTATCGCGCTTTGATCGTTTGGGTTGACCATCAGGGAATTTTCGTCTCGCCGATGGGCATTCCACGTCCGGCTCTGTACAAAGTTGCCCACTCATCCAGGGTCAGCGTGGCCGGCCGCCGGGCCGGATCGATATCGGCCCGTTCCCACAATTCGTCCAGGGCCGCGGCGGCCACCCCAAGTCCATTGGACAGCGAGTTGCGCAACTTCTTTCGCGGCTGGCTGAATCCCCCCTTCACAATCTGGAAAAACCCATCGACTGACTCGAGTGGCACGCGCGTTCCACCGAGCGGCTGGAGTTCGATCACCGTTGACGTGACCTGGGGCGGCGGACGAAACGAATCCGGCGCGACGTCGAACAACATGTCGACATCGGCGTACAGTTGCACCGCCACCGACAGGAGGCTCTTCCGACCGGCCGGGGCGCACATCTTTTGGGCTATCTCCCGCTGCACCATCGTAACCATCCTGTCGGGCGGGCTCTCGGCCTCAATGAAGTTCCGGATTATCGGCGACGCCGCATAGTACGGGAGATTTCCTACCACCGCGTAGGGATGCCCGGAGACGCCGGGTATATCCCCGGTTTCGATGTACCGTGCATCTCCATGTAGAACGGAAACGCCGTCGAACGAACCGTAGCGACGGTCGAGGCCGGCCGCCAGATTCCGGTCCAACTCGATGAGAGTCAACCGCTCGGCCCGTCCCACGAGGCCCTCGGTAAGGGCGCCGCGTCCCGGGCCAATCTCTACAACAACCTCACCGTTGGTTATGCCCACCGCGTTGACGATCCGGTCAACGACGGCGTCGTCCACCAGGAAGTGCTGACCGAGTCTTCGGGGCGGCATCACATAGTAGGCGCCGAGTGGGCGGCTGAGACAGGCGTTCTCGCGGTCGCGGCCGGTCCGTCAGGCAAACGCCATGCGTGGCGTTTGAGTTGCCGTACTAATGGCGGCATTGGACCCCGACGTTTCATCGTTCCCGGTCCCTGCGTTGATCGATTAGAAATGGCCGTGCACCCCCGTTTCGGCTATGCACCAGGATTTGAACGGCCGGATCAGCTCGAACCAGGCTGACCCGCGGCACCCGAGGTGGCTCCCTTACCGCTGCTTCCTTCCGGACCTGACGGGGTTCGTGAGTTCTCGCCGCGCGGGACCAGATTCTCAACGCCGCTCGACGGCTTACAGTGACCCTGGTGACATTTCCTCCGGGGGGAATTAAGCCCCGCTAAAGCGGATTGCGGGCATAGGGCACCGCTAGCTCCCCGCCTAGCACGACCACTTAAATCCTACAACGTCAGGAGACGCGTGTCGCGGTCTGACGATTGTCCGGCGCGGTCGCTGCGGTTGTTGTCCGGAAAGTATGTAGATCCTGCCCCGTACTCGATACGGGGGTGAGGGGCATAGCGTGAAATGGTATGTCATTCAATTAATACGACGATTCCGTTTGACCGACGTGGCGCCCTCACCTCAATCCTCTCCCCCAGGAGAGGAAGTGGTTTAACCGGGCGACTTCCAAAACCGGCCGATGTAACCTAGAAATATGTCCGCTGACTCAGAAAAAGTGCTGAAAGCCGTGATCCCGGTTGCCGGGCTTGGGACCAGGTTCCTGCCCGTGACCCGGTCCGTTCCGAAGGCGCTGCTGCCAGTCCTCGGGACTCCGCTCATCCACCACGCCGTGGCCGAGGCGGCCGGATGCGGCGTCGAAACGGTCATCCTTGTCATTTCGCCTGGCATGGAAACCGTGGGCGGGTACTTCGACGAGCGGCCGGACCTTGCGGCGGCGCTGGAAGCCAGCGGACGCGACGCGTTGCTCGAGCAGCAACGGCATATAAGCCGGATGGCCGACGTGGTGATGGTGACCCAGCACGAACCGCTGGGCCTTGGTCACGCCGTCAACCTGGCGCGACAGGCAGTAGGCGCCGAGTACTTCGCCGTCATTCTTCCGGACGATTTCATCACCGGTCGCGTGTCAGCCCTTGCACAGCTGTTGGCGGTGCACGACGAGCGGGGAGGCAGCGTGCTGGCGGCGCGGGCGGTCCCGGACGCCGTGGTACCCACGAAGGGCATCGTCGACGCCGAGCCACTGGGAGACCGCGTTTACCGTGTACGGGGTCTCGTGGAAAAACCCCCGCTGGCGGAAGCGCCGGGGAACCTGTCGATCATCGGCAGGTACGTCCTCAGCCCGTCGGTGTTCGACCACCTTGCCACCGGCTCGGCAGGCGCGGGTGGTGAAATCCAGTTGACGGATGCCATCCAGGCGACAGTGGGCGATGAAGACGTGTTCGCCTGTGAATTCGAGGGCGACCATTGCGATGCAGGGGAGCCAAAAGGCCTGCTGATGGCCGCGTTGAATGCTGCACGATCAGACCCGGAACTGAAGGCAGCGGTCCTGGAGGCCGTCGCGGGCTGGTAACGCGAGGGGTGTGACTAGGCTCTTCGAAGGACCGGCGCGAATGCGAGCGCCGCGATGCTGGCCGTAATGACCACCACTCCGGCTCCTCCGATGGCCCACCTCACGCCTACGGCCTCCCCGACTACGCCCATCGCCATGTGGCCAAGCCAGCCGAATCCGATCGCGAACACCCATCCTCCGATCACGCGGCCCCGCATGTTGTCCGGCACATTCGCCTGAAGCAGGGTCCACTCCATCGCATCGAACATCGCCGCCATCGCTCCCACCATCGTCACGAGTACCACGGCAACGGGGAAGGTCGGGCTGATGGAGAGTCCGAGCAGTCCAAGCCCGTAACCCGCCGCAATACCGAGCAGCAGCGGCCCTTTTCGTCTGAATTCTCCGAGAAAAGTGAGCACGATAGTGCCGGCAACCGCCCCGGCTCCCGCGGCGAATCTCAGCGTGCCCAGCCCCACCTCGGCGACGCCCAACTCGTCCCTGGCCATCGCCGGCATGACCGCCTCGTAAGCGAACCCGAAGATCTCGACGACCACGGCCATCCCCAGGAGAATCGAAACGGCCGGCATCGAAATCATGGACCGGACGCCGACAGTGGCGTCACGGAAAACCCTGGTAACCGGCCCCCGAGCACGGCTGATCGCAGTCCCCACGGCTGGAACGAAGATGACCACCAACCCGCCAAAGAGGATCGAAGCAGCCGCCGACATCAGCGCAGCGGGGATGCCCCATACCTCAGCTATCCCACCGGCGGCGAGCGCTCCGAGCGCCCCCAACGACCTGGTCCCGAATGACTGGACCGAAATGGCGTTCATGCGCGCATGCCGCGGAACGATGTCGGTAATCAGACCCTGGGTCGCAGGTAATTCAAACGAATGGACCACGCCGCCCAACGCGACGAGCAGGAAGATTGGCCACGGGCTGGCAATACCGTCTATCGCCACGAGGCCCATGGCCAGGAACGCCGCAGCCTTTATCGCCGCCGCGATCGGCAACACCCTGTTACGCGGGTACCTGTCGGCCACTGCCCCGCCGATGGGCGCGGCGATTAAGCCGGGAGCGCTCCCGATCGCAAACGTGGCCGCCGACAGGAGAATCGAGTCGGTCTCGACCAGCACGAGCCAGCCGACGGCGATCCGCGAGGCCCAGGTGCCAAATGCGATGAGGCTGGCGCCGACCCAAAGCGTGCGGTACGCCGGATTCGACAAAGGGCCGAACGGATTAGCAACTCTTGCCATGACCCTGGGTAAACCCGCGGGCCGTCGACGGGTCGGTTCATCCATCTGGCAAGAGTAACCCGCTCGGTATCCGGTGCACCAAGTTGGGTCCGAGCGGTAATCGTGGCTATCCGGTGAAATACATCGGGCGCTTCACTGAGAGGGTGTCTGGTGGTTTCGCGGGTTTTGGTGGGAGCCGCGCCCTACCCCATCGGGCGCCCACAAGAGACGCCCCTACGAGTGGTTGCGTGAGAGCGTTGGTGGTGTTGCCGCGCCCGTCCCGCGCCCCACCGTGGGTGCCGGATCGGAGTCCGGCAAGACGAAGTTGTGGGGCCCCACGCCCTCTTCGTCTCATTGGCGAATGCCAGTGTCCACGGTGGGGCGTCGCGGGGAAGGGCCCGCCCGCTCACCCACGTCACACCGGAGCGCCGCTCGCGTCACCCTTGAGCGAAGCGAAGGGTCTGGGTAGGAGGGGTACGGGCGGGGCGCGCGTCACACCGGGAGGTCCTTCGCTCCGCTCAAGGACGACAGATGAGGGGGTCAAGGACGACAGGAGAGGGGGGCAAGCATGACATGAGGGCCACCCGCCGTCTCACTGGCGGGCTATTCCCTGTCGAGCTTTAGCACGGCCATGAATGCTTCCTGCGGCACTTCGACGCGGCCGATCTTCTTGAGTCGCTTCTTTCCTTCCGCCTGCTGCTCGAGCAACTTCCTTTTTCGGGTCACGTCGCCGCCGTAACACTTGGCGATGACGTTCTTGCGCAGGGCCCTTACGGTCTCTCGCGCTATGACTCTGTTGCCGATTGCAGCCTGGATTGGCACTTCGAATAGCTGTCGCGGGATCAACTCCTTGAGCTTGCGCGCCAGCTTGCGGCCTTGCGGCAAAGCTTCTCCCTTGTGGGTGATTAGCGACAGCGCGTCGACCGGGGCCTGGTTCACCAACACGTCCAGCTTCACGAGGTCGGCAGATCTATAGCCGATCAGCGAGTAGTCCATCGACGCGTAGCCCTGCGTGCGGGCCTTCAACTGGTCGTGGAAGTCGACGAGAATTTCGGAAAGCGGCGCGTCGTACTGCAGGTGGACCCTTGCGTCCCGCGCCTGTTGATCGCTTGAGCCCCTCGCTTCGGCGCCGGCGTAGGTGTCCGCCTGCAGGTACTCCATGTTGCGGAATTCCCCGCGCCTGCCGGTCACCAACTCCATGATCGGACCGATATATCGCGACGGGGCGATTATCGACACGTCCACCCACGGCTCCAGCACCTCCGAGATGTTCTGCGCAGGGGGCATGCGGGAGGGGTTGTCCACTTCCAGTTCCGTGTCGTCAGTCAGAATCACCTGGTAATTCACGCTGGGCGCCGTTGCGATCAGGTTCTGCCCGTACTCACGTTCGAGCCGTTCCTGGATCACGTCCATGTGCAGCAGGCCAAGGAAACCGCACCTGAAGCCGAACCCAAGCGCTGCCGACGACTCGGGCTCGAAGACCAGCGCGGGATCGTTTATTTGCAGCTTCTCCAACGCATCCCGCAACTCTGGGTACGATTCCCCGTCGGACGGGTAGATTCCGGAGAAGACCATCGACTTCAACGGCCGGTATCCGCCGAGTGGCTCCATGGCGGGACGGCGTCGCGCCGTCAGGGTGTCCCCGACACGGCAGTCGCGTACGTTCTTGAGCCCTGTGGCCGTGTATCCGACCTGTCCCGTCGACAACCCCCTGGACTTCTGCGGAGTCGGAGCGAAGTAACCCGTTTCAAGGATGTCCGCCGTCACTCCCGTGCCCATCAGTTGCGCCGGTTCGTCTGACTTCAGTTGTCCGTCCACCACGCGCACGTACGCCACGACGCCCTTGTAGGGGTCGTAACGGGAGTCGAAGATCAGCGCGCGGAGTGCGGCTTCAGGATCGCCCCGCGGCGGTCCGACCTCGGTGACGATGGCCTCCAGGAGGTCCTCCACCCCTTCGCCGGTCTTGGCCGATATGCGGTAGATTTCGCTCTCCTTGAACCCGAACGACTGCTCGATCTCGGTGGTAACGCGTTCGGGTTCGGCCGCAGGAAGGTCTAACTTGTTGATGACCGGGATGATGGTCAGATCGTGTTCCATCGCCAGGTACACGTTGGCCATCGTCTGGGCCTGGATACCCTGCGCCGCATCGACCAGCAACAGCGCGCCTTCGCAAGCTGCGAGTGATCGAGAGACCTCGTAGGTGAAGTCCACGTGCCCGGGGGTGTCGATGAGGTTCAGTTCATACTCGTTGCCGTCCCTGGCATCGTAGGAAAGCCTGACGGCCTGCGCTTTTATGGTTATCCCGCGCTCGCGCTCGAGGTCCATCGTGTCGAGATGCTGCTCCGTCAATTGGCGCGACTCGACTGCCCCGGTTACCTGCATCAGTCTGTCGGCCAGGGTCGACTTACCGTGGTCGATGTGGGCGATGATGCAGAAATTGCGTATGAGGGACTTGTCCATACCATCCATTTTAGAAGGGCGGCGGGCGGATTTACGGTCGAGGAAGTACACGTTTTGCGGGCTACTGCGTCAGAGAGGTTGTCGAATAAGTCCCTGACCGATTACGAAATGGCGTCGCGTCAGTTTCCGCGCCCGTCCCCATCGGGCGCCCACATCCCAACGCCCCTACGAGTGGTTGTAGGAGACCGTGTCAGGAAGACTCTGCAGGGGACGCTGCAGTCCGGTCGACTACTAAGTCACCGGTCGGGCCGTGGGACCGCGGCCATTACAATTCACCTATTGCCGGACGGAAACAACCCTGGAGGACCTGCGCAATGGCGACAGGCTTGAAGATTGATAGAAACGCCGAAGCGACGATGCGGGACGGAACGACATTGCGGGCCGACGTGTACCGACCCGACGGGTCAGGGTCCAATCCCACGATTCTCGTAAGGACACCCTACAACAAGAGCCGGGACATCCTCATCGAAGAGGCCGAAATCCTGGCGCGCAACGGCTACTCGGTCGTTCTACAAGACATCCGGGGACGGTTTGAGTCGGATGGTGAGTTCATTCCGCAATTCATGCCCGTCACCTTTGAGGCCGAGGACGGGTATGAAAGCGTCGAGTGGGCCGCGGCTCAGCCTTGGTCCAACGGCAAAGTGGGCACGCTGGGCAACTCCTACAACGCATGGACGCAGTGGAGGCTGGCGCCGACCCGGCCGCCACACCTGGTGGCGATGTGGGCGTCCGGGATGGGTCCGACCCACCACGACTGGGAAGTTGGCGGCGTTTTCCGGCCGGGACGCGCCCTGCACTGGCTGACCGGCACCATCGGACCCGACACGCAACGCCGCCTCGACCCACCGGCGGGGCCGGAGACCGTTGAAGAGTGGGACCGGCACCACGTGGAAAACCGTTTCAAGTGGCTATGGTTCCTGCCGTGGGAGGAACTTCCGACGGAGGCCGTCGGCGATCTTGGGCCGCAACTTAACGCCTGGTTGGCTAACCATCACAAGTTGATCTTCGACTTTCGACCGGATTTCAGCGAAATCGACGTGCCAGTGTTCCACCGGACGGGATGGTACGACCGGCTGGTTGGGACCGTCGCGATGTTCGCCGGACTGAGATCGTCCGGCCGAACTGAAGACACGCGCGCGGCGCAGCGGATGATCGTCGGACCGTGGGGTCACGCGACGGACAACACCCGCACCCTGGGGGATGTCGACTTTGGGCCCAACGCCGAAGTGCCTCACATCGACCTGGTAATCGAGTGGTTCGATCACTGGCTGAAGGGCGAGAAGAATGAGGCAATGGACCTGCCACCTGCCCGCCTCTACGTCATTGGCGCCGACAGGTGGCGGACCGCGGACGAATGGCCGCCCGCCGACGCGTCCGACACGGAGTTCTTTTTCCACAGCGGCGGATCTGCAAATACCCCGGCCGGCGACGGCTCGCTTTCTCAAGTCCACCCGTCGGAAGAACCGAGCGATGGCTACACCTACGATCCGCGGGACCCGGTGATGACGCTGTACGACGCGAACGGACACGACGCGCCGCGCGACCACCGGATGCTGAAGCGCCGCCAAGACGTTCTCGTTTACCAGACAGACCCGCTGGAGAATGAACTAGAAGTGTGCGGCTACCCGAGAGTGACGCTTTGGGCCGCCTCATCGGCAGTGGACACCGACTTCATCGTCAGACTGATCGACGTACACCCGGATGGGTTCGCGCAGAACCTGTGCTACGGCATCGTCCGGGCGCGTTGGCGAAACGGCTTCGAAAGTGCCGAGTTGCTATCGCCCGGTACGCCGACAAAATTCGAAATCGACATGCTGCCGACCAGCGTATTGTTCAAGCCGGGGCACCGTATTCGGTTGGACGTAACGAGCAGCGACTTCCCGAACTTCGACCGCAACCACAACACGGGCGGCGAAGACTGGCGGGAGTCGGTCCTCGACGTGGCACACCAGACGGTCTTGCACAATGCGTCATACCCTTCCCGCCTGGTACTGCCGGTCATCAATTAGACCAAACACCGAGGTATGGTTGGCGCCCTTACGGCGGGCGGGTGTTCCCGTGCCCCTCCCCATCGGGCGCCCACAAGAGACGCCCCTACGAGTAATCGTCTGACGGCGTGATCGGAAGATGTTGGACGGGACAGCTCATCCCAATGCACATTAGGCACCCTCTCAAACCCGTCCGACCCAAGCTCACTCGTACAGTTCGGTGTTAGGGTAAAACGCGGTCCATGCGAACCAGAACAGTTCGCGGCTTTGGACCCGGGGCAGGGATTCTCCGGTGGCCTCATTGAAAAGGCCGTCTTCCCGTACCTGCCAGACACCCCCGTCCTGATCGACAACCTCGTCAAGATTGTCGCCGGGGGCGAACACGTTGCCCTGCGGGTCGTATGCCCGAACGGCGCTGGCTTCGGGGATACCCACGATTACGACGGACTGATTTCCAACCTGGTCATTTATTGCCCGGTGTTCGGTGACCAGCCCAAGAGGATAGGCCCGTTCCTGACCGTCAAATGAAAGGCCCAGCACCCGGTCCTTGATCTCCATGCGCTCGTCGTCTTCGAACGTCGGGAACATCTTGCCCGGGTCCCTGAAGTACTCGTAGTAGGCGGACCCCGGCACCCCCGGCTTGAAGTAGTTGCGGCGGTGACCCGTGTCCAGCGAAAGGACGGTCGAGTCGGGGTACTCTTCGAGCCACTGCTCCCAGGACAACACCGTCACGGGCAGGGTTGGCGCCTTCAGCCCGGAACCCACCAGTTCGCCGATCACCGGCTCGCCGGTCAACGAATGCCACATGGTGTTCGTGAACCGGTCGTACATCAGCTTATTGCTCTGCCAGAGCCAGCCCGACGTACCAAACTCCCAGGTCTTGTCGTCGAATTCGGCGTCGTACACGATGCCCAGACCGCAGAGAGTTCAGAACACAACGGATATGTGCTTGCCCCCCACCACGTCGTTCGACAACTCGTGCCACGCCATGATGCGCCACGGGTACGCCCGGGCCTCGCCATTGACCACCACCCCGAATACCGGCTCATCCGGCGCCAGGTATGCGGCCTCGGACGCAGGGATCACCTTCGGGTTTTCGAGCGGTGGAATACCGTCCTTGCGGACGCCGCCCCACATCGGCGACCAAAGGGGGATGGTGTGGGGGACCCCTGCATAGAAGAAGTCCCTGAACGATGGGTCGATGCGGCTGTAAAGCGCCCCTTTCCAGCCGCCGAAACCGGGAAGTTCAGGGAATTCTTCCTGCTGACCCATCCACTCGAACCACGGCGCCACGAGCACAAAGTCCCCGCCGATGCGTTCGCCAGTGATCTTTTCGAGGGCGTCCGCAATCGTCAACGCCACTTCGGTATCGAACGTCACCGATGCGGCCTCAATTAGGACTGGAACTAGCCCCGGGTGACCATTGACCCCGGCAACGATTATCGCCGATTCGTTAACTCGACCGTTCTGCTCGAACATCGACCACATGATGCTTTCGGCCTGTTCGGTCTGGGTGGGGGTCGGGGCCGGCGTAGGTGAATCCGCAGGCGCTGCGGGCGTTTTGGCGGTGGGAGCGGCTGTGGCAGACACGCCAGCCGTCGCGGCGGGAGGTGCCGTGGGGGGAACTGTGCGGGCAGTCGGAGTAGCGGTCTGCAGCGCTTGTCCGGAGCGTTGCGTCGGCGTGGCCTGTTCGGCTGGATCCCTGGTGCAGGCCAGCGCCGCGATAATCGTCACGGCGCACAGGACCGCCGGGATCGCAATCGCGCGACTCAGTTTTGCCGTCCGGTCATTCATGCTTATTGATACGAGCGCCACGGCCGCGCGGGTTCGCCGCGAAGCACCGGGCGACAACAGACTTGGCGCGGCCAGATCGTTCGACCGGGGACATTCAACACAGCGATACCGGCACCACCGGCGCTGCTGTCTACTTCCGTGATGTCCAAAAGGTCCCTAGCCGATCACGAAATTGCATCGCGTCAGTTTCCGCGCCCAACTCCCTCGGGCGCCCACATCCTAACGCCCCTACGAGTGGTCGTCAGAGAGCGTGTATGGGATAAGTTGCGCGAGGCAGCGCATCCCAACGCCTTTTTAGGCACCTTCTAACGCCCTATAGGCTGCCGACCGGCTGCTACAGGCCCTTCGCCGCAAGCAGTCCGTGCAGGTCCCGCAGGCACACCGAGTCTTCTTCCGGTGAGCGGCCGTCGACCCAGTCCCTCGGCTCGGCGGACATACCCTCGACCGCGCCGGCGGCGACTGTGTCCTTCACCCACTGGTGGCCCAGTTCGACCGACGGCAGCAGGTTCTTGCCCTTGATCAACGAAAGGGCCGCAGCCAGCCCGTACCCGCCCCAGTTGGAGCAGCTTGCGATCATGAGCTTGGTCGTCGTCGTGACGGAAGGATCGTCCGGCAGGCCTTCCTGGTCGGGAATGATGTGCCGGAGGTTACCCATGCCTATCTCGTTACCGCCGTCGCCGATGCCGACCGAATACGGGTGTTGATCGAACAGGTGGTCGATCTTTGCATTGAAGGGGGAAAAGTCGACTCCCTTCCAGTTGCGGTACGTCCCGTCTCCGACCAGGCTCGCCCGTTCAATGGACACCAGGCAGGTTGGCGCCCAATTCTGGATCAACTCGTTGGCAAAGCGGGACGACTCGTTGTGCGTGCCCAGTGGAAATTCGATCACTTCCTTGCCGCAGGCGACCGACTCCATGGCCTCCTTCGAGTATTGGTCCGTGACGTAGGCGACTTCGTACCCGAGTTCAGAAAGGGCCTCGCCGATTCCGGCCGCACCGGGCGGTCCGTCCGTCTCAGGCGCGCCCGCAGCCAGGATGTAAAACCCCGTGATGATGAGCACCTTGTTGGGGTGTTCGAGGATCAACTCGGCCGCTTCGGTCGCAAAATTGGCCGGAAGGTGCGGCCTCAACGACGTCATGTTGCGCGTGTCGTTCTGGAGGATGATGTCTTCGATGGTTCGACTGGTCATGTTCAGATTTCCGTCATTGCTGGGAGAGAGAAGTCCCTCTCGTGAAGTTCGGTCGTCGGCTAGAGCCTTACGCGCTGCCGGACTTATCGGGCGGCGGTTATCTCCTAGATCACCGCCAGGTCTTCGTCACTCAAATCGGTGACGAACATGTGCCCCGGCGAGTGGGTGATCATCAACTCCGGCTTGGACTGCATCGCGACCACCTGGGGCGTCACGCCGCAAGCCCAGAACACGGGAACGTCGTCCGGCGACGCGGGCGACCATCCGTCTCCAAAGTCCGGCGTGTGGACATCGGAAATGCCGATCGTGGACGGGTCTCCAACGTGGACCGGCGCGCCGTGGACCGCCGGGAAGCGGGAGGTCGCCTGCACGGCACGGACCACCTTGTCGCTGGGGACCCATCGCTGGGAGACGACCATCGGACCGTGGAACGGGCCTGCCGGGTTCGTGTCGATGTTGGTGACGAACATCGCTACGCCCTTGTCCGAGCCGAAGTGTGGCAAGGGTATGCCGTTCGCCAACAGCGAATGCTCGAACGTAAAGCTGCACCCGAGCAGGAACGTAACGAGGTCGTCGCGCCAGATCGAAAGAAGGTCTGACGGTTCGTCGACCATCTCCCCGTTCCTGTACACGCGGTAGAGAGGGACATCGGTACGAATGTCCGAGCCCGGCGCCGAGATTACGGCCTCTGTCTGGCCGGGCTCCATTACTTCGACCAGAGGGCATGGCTTGGGGTTTCGCTGGCAGAAGAGCAGGAAATCGAACGCGTCCTTCTTGGGCAGGATCGCCACGTTCGTCTGGACATAGCCGGGCGCCACACCTGATGTCTGGTGGGTGAACCGGCGGGAGCGAACGGCCTCCCTGAATTCCTTGCCGGTCTGCGGTAGGACTGCAGTTTGAGTCATCTATACGGCCTTTCTTTCTGGGCGCGGCTGTGTAACGGATTGGGACAAGTCGAAAAGATACTAGAAGCAGCGTTACTACGGGTCAATCCAGTGCCCTTATGAATGCGCAGCGGCGTAGTGTGCTGCGAGCAGGTCCTCTCCCCAGTCGTGTTGGTAGTCCCTCAGGACCGAGTGGATGTGGTTGGCGCCATTCTGGGTGTTGTCGTACTCGATCAGGAACTCGGGGGCCGATATCGAGTAGTAATGACCCTGCCACCGCTCCAGCGGGCCCGCCCATGCGAAGGAGATAGTGTCCAAACCGGCCGATTCGACCCGCTTCCAGTACTCGGCCGAAAGGTCGTCGGCCATGCGGTCGACGTAATGACGAATCAACTTGACTAGCTGCCCCCGTTGTTCACCGTTCATCGCGGTGTAGGCAAGTCCGGCCGGAGCAGTCCCGGGCTCGACAGCACGGTAGGTCTTCGTGAGTATGTCCGCGGGCGCAATTTCGTCCACCACCGCAATCTTCGTCTGCTCTGCGTTCATCGAACGAACAAGTTCGCGCGGGAGTTCCTCTTCGATCTCCAGCACGCGCTTGCCCTTTTCGGGCCCGTGCTTGACTTCGGCCGGGTTGGCCCCGAAGAAGAAAGGTAGTGCCGAAACCAATTCTCCCTTGACCACCGTTGCATGGATGCCGATGTGGTGCCCTCCGGCCCGCCAGCCCCACGGCTCGTCACCACCCGGCTCACCAAACACGCTGAACCAGTAGCGCCTGGGGTCCCTCATCCAGGTGGACACGTCGTCCTGGATCGCCTCCCACTCACCGAGCAAGACCTCCAGCTCGATGATCTCGTTCGCCTGCACCGTGCCGCGTTCGCTGAGCGCAGTCTCCATCAACGCCAGGGCTCGTCCGCGCTGGGTGTCGTTCATCTCGGTCAATAACAAGCCGTTCCGGTCTACCGGCGTGTAGTTCCAGACGTACCGCTCGTCGCCCTCGAACGGGAATGTCGCTTTCGCTGCCTGTTCCGGCTCAAGGGATTCCAGGAAGGCCCGGCTTGCTTCTGTCATACGTTTTATGGCTGCTGACTGTGACATGGTGACTTCCACCTGTGCGACCACCTCTGCGGGCGGCGACTACGCCTATTGCATCGGGAGGTTATCTCTATTCGCCGGTTGTGGCGAGTCTTCGGTCTCACATTTCAAGAGCGCGCCGGCTCTCCGGTGAAATCACGGTCAGCGGGGCCACAGCGCATGTCGGGCGGGGAGATGGGCATCGGTTGACCTGCTGATCGCGGGCCAGGCGCGGGTCCAACAGTTGATGATGTATTATCATCTGTATGAACACCCCATATACATAATATTTATGTGTTAGAATGTCACAGCCCGCCGTCACGACGGTATGGTGTACGTACAGCCTGGTACAGCAATGCGGGGCCTCGTTGTTCATCGGTCCGGTTACGGCACAAGAGGCCTTAGTGTGGGAAACCAAGCCGTTAGGGCGATTGCGACAAGGCTGGTTGCTGTGTTTGGCCTTGCACTGGCTATCAGCCTTGTCGCGTTCCTGGCGTGGGGTCTGGCGCAAGCGCCGGGCCCAGCCAGGGCGGGGTGGACACGGCGGCAGTCGAGATCAGGGTGACGAACGTCCCTTAGGAGAGCCTCCAGCGACACGGGACGCGGGCGGCAGGGCGACGCGCGGTCTGGAAGGCCGTCCCGCGCAGGGTCAACAGTCAAGCGAATCGCCGATGGGCGCGCCACGGAGCAGCCAGCGGCGATGTGTTCCCGATAGGCGTAACTCCCAGCCGTTTTACGTCGGATTCGTGAGTTGGGGTGATAGCCGCGCACCGCATTTCCCCAGGTGGGTTTGAAACCCACCCCTACGAAGGGTGTTCGGATGCGTTCGGGCTTGTTGGGTACTTGCGTTTGGGTGGTAGCCGCGCACCACGCCATGGGTACCGGATCGGGGTCCGGCAAGACGGGGTGGGGTGTCGGATGTTAGTCGCGGAGGCGAGGGTGGTTGTGGGATTGGCGGGAGATCCCTCGCTTCGCTCAAGGATGACATGGGCGAGGGTGTGAAGTACGAGACGGCTGTATGAACAGTTGTTTCGTAGGTTGCCGCGTCATCCTCCGCTCCCCACCATGGGTGCCGGATCGGGGTCGGCAAGACGAGGGGAGGGGCGAGAGCATCCTAACGGTTTTGCGGGGTGTTATCCGGCTCCGTGGTACATTCTGGCTCGCGTTACTTAAAGGAGTTTTTTGCGTGATTACGGCGGTCTGGCAAAGGCCGGGTTTCAGGACGGTGTGGCCAGTACGCGGTCGCTTGCGATTTAGTACGTTTCGCCCTCACCCCAACCCTCTCCCCCCAGGAGAGGGGGATTTGCTGGGGTCTACTAAAGGGGCTGTGCCGCCTGGCAACGGGTATCTGACTTGATCAAACTAAGCCTTCAGTCGCTTTCGTACAGGGACACCGCACTTGCGGGCAAGCTCGACTTGCTCGGCATCATCGCCCGCGCCGTTGAACTGCGGCTCGACGGGATCGACTTGCACGGCGGCCAGTTCGAATCGACCGAGCCGGGCTATCTTGAAGAGATCAAACGCGCCTGCCTTCGCGGCGGCCTGCACATGTGCTACATCGGCGCATCGAACAACTTCGGCATGCAGGGCGCCGAATTGAGGGAACAGGTCGAGAAGGTGAAGTCGTGGGTCGATGTCGCCCGGGAAATGGGCGTGCCCATGGTGCGCGTGTTCGGCGGCTGGGTGCCCGATGACGAAGAGGAGGAGTCGGTCTGGCCGCGGCTGATCGACGCCACCCGGGAAGTAACTGAATATGCCAGTTCACGGGGGATCGTGCTCGGTCTGCACAACCACAATCACGGATGCATACCCGCCACCGGCAGGCAGGTACTCAGGTTGCTGGACGAGATCGACGACCCCTACTACGCGCACATTCTCGACACCGGGCAGTACCGCGGCTCGCCCGGCGCATCATTCGGCGAGCGAGGAGTTGTCGACCCGGCGGAGGACTTCTACGGTTCGATCGAAACGTCCGCGCCGAGGGCGGTCCACGTGCGGGCGAAGATCTACCGCATCCGGTCCGGGGAGGAAGAGTGGCTTGACTACGACCGGATCATGCGCATTTTAAAGCGAAACGGGTTCAACGGCTGGATGTCGGTCGTTTACGAGGGCCAGGACGATCTTGACGAAGAGACGGCCGTCCCGCTCGCAACCTCGTTCCTGAGGAATATGCTTAGACGACATCAAATGTGAGGGGCATGAACCTGTCCCCCTGGAGGGCTCAATTGGGCAAGTACTACAACGAAGCTGCAATACCGGACTCGCTGAGACGCAACTACGACGTCTACGATCGCATCGAGAAACTCGGCATCGACCTGGGGACGTTCGAGGACAACGTGACGTCACTGAAGGGCGCCAACATTGCCGGCATCGTCTTTCACAGCACCGGTATCGTCTACCTGTCAGGCGCCGGGGGCGGCGAACGCCCGATGAACGACGACCCCGACCGCGTCAAGCACGGCCAGCAGGCGGCGCAGGACATCGCCGACAGCATGATCCAGCGACTGCACTGGGCGATTACCTGCGGCGGCGAGGGCGGCGACCTCAATGACATCCTCTACACCGTCAAGGCACTGGGCATGGTCGTCTCGACCGACGTCGAGTTCAACTCCGGCCCGGCGGTGGTCAACGGCTTCTCGCTGCGGTGGCAGTCGGTGTTCGGCGGCGGACTCGGCGACTTCGCCGACGATGGCGAAGATGCGGGCGGATACGCGGGTGTTCACACGAGGAGCGCGATCGGCGGATTTACCGGGCGTTTCTCCCTCGAGCCCGAAATAATCGTGGCAATTCCGGAAGCGCTGGCGCGTGACATCATCGCCAACCGCGGCTGGGTCTTCCCGCTGCCGCCGGCAATGCTCGACAAGGTCAGTCAGGCTCGGACCGGATAGCGCCCATAACGCTCACCGGCAGCGGCCCATCACGGCCGGGCGAACCTAGCGGCCCTTGAAATCAGGCGCGCGTTTGGCGACGAACGCGCGCCTGCCTTCGTTGAAATCCTCCGTATCGAACACCCGGAACTGCAACGACCGTTCATCGTCAGTGAGCGTCTCGATTCCCGGCTCAGCCGCGATGCGGCGGATCATGGTCTTGTGGTCTTCGTGAGACGTCGGCGCGCCCGCGGCGATTTCCTTTGCCAGCCCGTGGACCTCCGACTCCAGGTCGCCAGGTGACACAACCGCTGTGACCAGGCCCATGCGGCGCGCTT
>CBDCPN010000005.1:0-475418 GCA_965220275.1 Dehalococcoidia bacterium
GTAGCCGCGGTGCGGGAGTTCTTCGGCGGATCGCAGTTGTCCCAGTTCATGGACCAGACCAATCCGCTGGCGGAACTGACCCACAAGCGGAGGTTGTCCGCGCTTGGACCGGGCGGTCTTTCACGGGAACGCGCCGGGTTCGACGTGCGGGACGTGCACCACTCTCACTACGGCCGCATCTGCCCCATCGAAACGCCGGAAGGGCCGAACATCGGCCTCCTCGGCTCCCTGTCGACCTACGCGCGCATAAACGAGTTCGGGTTCATCGAGACCCCATACCGCCGCGTGCTGAGCGAGATCAGTTCAAAGGACCCTGACGTTGCCGGGCGCACTCCGGCGGAGGATATAAGGGACAAAGACGGCAACGTGATCGCGCCTGCCGGCAAGTCCATCACGCGCCGCGTCGCCGAGAAGGTCAACCAACTCAGAAAGAGAACTGTGCAGGTCCAGCCGTACGTGTCCACGAACCCGGAAGACATCGTCTACCTCTCTGCGGACGATGAAGAGTTGCACATGATCGGCCAGGCCACGACGCCGATGGACTCCAAGGGACAGATCAACGCGTCCCTCGTGGAGGTGCGACAGGGAGAGAACTTCTCCTACGAGCCGGCTGGCTCGGTGGAGTTCATGGACGTCTCTCCCATGCAGATCGCCAGCGTCTCGACCGCCCTGATCCCGTTCCTGGAACATGACGACGCAAACCGCGCCCTAATGGGCTCCAACATGCAAACGCCAGGCTGTCCCGTTGATCCGCCCGCAAGCGCCGCTCGTGGGCACGGGGATGGAGGCCCGGGTCGCAAGCGACAGCGGCCAGGTGGTCGCTTCCACCGTGGACGGCATAGTCGTGGCCGCCACCGGCTCGAGCGTGCGCGTGATGGACAAGGACGAAGTGGTGCATGACTTCCCACTGATCAAGTTCGTCCGTTCCAAACCAGGGCACCTGCATCAACCAGCACCCGATCGTCCGCAAGGGAGACGTTGTCAGGAAAGGCGACGCCCTGGCCGACAGTTCGTCGACCGAAAAAGGCCAACTGGCACTGGGGCAAAACCTCCTCGTGGGCTTCATGAGCTGGGAAGGCTACAACTACGAGGACGCCATCATCATCAGCGAGTCCCTGGTCAAGGACGACCGTTTCACTTCGATCCACATCGAAAAGCACGAGGTCGAGGCGCGAGAGACGAAGCTGGGGCCGGAAGAGGTCACGCGCGACATACCGAATGTCGGCGAGGAGAGCCTCAGCGACCTCGATGAACTGGGCATCATCCGCATCGGCGCGTGGGTAGACCCCGGCGACATCCTGGTGGGCAAGATAACGCCAAAGGGCGAGACCGAGTTGACCGCCGAGGAGAAGTTGCTCCGGGCGATATTCGGAGAGAAAGCCAGGGACGTGAAGGACACCTCGCTCAGGGTCCCGCACGGCCAGCACGGCAAGGTCATTGACGTGCGCGTCCTGGTGAAGGAGCAGGGTGACGAACTGCCGCCCGGCGTCATAACCATGGTGCGCGTGTGGGTCGCCCAGACCCGCAAGATAACCGAGGGCGACAAGATGGCGGGCCGCCACGGCAACAAGGGCGTCATCGCCAAGATCCTGCCTCAGGAAGACCTGCCGTTCCTGCCGGACGGCCGGCCGCTGGACATCATTCTGAACCCAATCGGCGTGCCGTCACGGATGAACCTGGGACAGGTCCTGGAAACCCACCTCGGCTGGGCTGCCGAACGGCTGGGGTTCCACGCAAGGACTCCGGTATTCGACGGCGCGAAGGACACCGTCATCGAAGACCAGCTCGCCAGGGCCTGGTTCGTCGAAGAGTCGGGCGCGATAGACCGCCGGGACCTCGATAAACCGGTAATCGACTGGGACCGGGTGGACGACTGGCTGACGCAACGCGGTTACGAGCGGAGCAAGCTCTGGACCGACGCCGTTACGAAGCGCGGGCAGGCGAGAGACGCGTGCCTGCGCATCTGGCTGCAGGAATATGCCGGCGCCGACGTCTCCGACCTCAAGCCGACTGAACTCTTCTCCGAAGCCATTCGACAGGCGGGAGACAAGCAACTCTCAGCGCCCATATTCGGGAAGACGGTCCTCTATGACGGGCGAACCGGAGAGCCGTTCGACCAGCCGGTCGCAGTCGGCAACATCTACATGCTGAAGTTGATTCACCTGGTGGAAGACAAGATCCACGCCCGTTCGACCGGTCCCTACTCGCTGATTACGCAGCAACCCCTGGGGGGCAAGGCGCAGTTCGGAGGCCAGCGGTTCGGCGAAATGGAGGTGTGGGCCCTGGAGGCCTACTCCGCCGCGTACACCCTGCAGGAAATGCTGACGATCAAGTCCGACGACGTCGTAGGCCGGGTGAAGACCTACGAGGCCATCGTCAAAGGCGAAGAGGTAATTCAGCCGGGCGTGCCCGAGTCCTTCCACGTGCTCATGAAAGAGCTGCAGGGGCTTGGGCTCTCCGTGGAATTGCTCAACCAGGAACTGGCCCAATACGCCACGTTGCCCGGAGACGAGGAAGCCGCCCTGGCCGCGGCCGCTCTGACAGCGCCCACCAGTTGGACCGACTCCGCAGAATCGATGGCGCTCGACTTCGACCTCGCCGGCGGGCTCATCTTCAGCGAAGACGACTTTGGTGAAGATAACGAGCCGGAGACTGTTGCATCCGACGATAACGAAGAAGAATCCAAGTCCGATAAGCCGCGCGAGGAGTCGCTTCAGGCCCTTGCCGAATCTGAAAGTGAAGAACTGGACGAAGAAAACGACGCCGACCTGGAGAACAACTAGGCGTCAATCCCGTCCAGCCGAATTCAATCGAGGCCGGAGCGACGCAAGGTCGCTCCAGAGGAGAACGAATACCGACTGATCAATCGCCACGGGGCCGGCGGCACAAACCTTGCCGGACCTCCCAACGCAACCTGGACGCCCTGCCCGTAGGGGCACGGCGAGGGGACCACGAGCAGAATGCAGCAATCTGGCGCAGACTTCAACGCAATAAGAATCTCCCTGGCATCGCCGGAGCAGATCAGGGCATGGTCTTACGGCGAAGTGACCAAGCCCGAGACCATCAACTACCGCACGCTCAGGCCTGAAAAAGACGGCCTGTTCTGCGAACGCATCTTCGGCCCGACGAAGGACTGGGAATGCTACTGCGGTAAGTACAAGAAGATCCGCTACAAGGGCGTGATCTGCGACCGTTGCGGGGTCGAGGTCGCCCGGTCGAAAGTCCGGCGTGAGCGGATGGGACACATCAAGCTGGCAGCCCCGATCGCCCACATCTGGTTCTCCAAGGGCACGCCGTCACGGCTCGGGCTGCTGCTGGACCTCTCGCCCCGAAACCTGGAACGGATCCTCTACTTCGCCCAGTACATCGTGATCGAGGTCGACGAAGACGCCCGGACACAGGCCCGTGAAAGTCTCGTCAACTATCGCGACGGGGAGGTCAAGCGCCTGACCCAGGAATTGGAAGACGGCCCGGTCGTCCTCCAGACGGAAACCGTCGAGGCCGCGGAGTCCGACGGCGCGGACGAGCCCGAAGAGGACGGCCAGGAAGAGGCCGGAGATGCCGACGCGGAGAAGCAGGACGCTCTCGCCGAGTTCCGGCGCCAGAAGGAAGAACAAATCGCCGAGATCGACAACACGATCGAAGCGAAGATAGCGGAACTGGACGCCATCACCCCGATGGACCTCCTTACCGAGGCCCGCTACCGGGAACTGCGTGACCAGTTCGGCGAGTCCTTCCGGGCAGGCATGGGCGCGGAGTCGGTCCTGGAGATTCTCAAGAAGGTCTCCCTGGATGACCTGCGGGACGACCTGGCCGACCAGGTCAAGAACACCTCAGGCCAGAGGCGCAAGAAGGCTATCAAACGACTGCAGGTAGTCGAGGCGTTCCGCAAGAGCGGCAACAAGCAGGAGTGGATGATCCTCACCATGCTGCCGGTCCTGCCGCCGGAACTACACCCGATGGTCCAACTCGACGGCGGCCGGTTCGCCACCAGCGACCTGAACGACCTGTACCGCCGGGTTATCAACCGCAACAACCGGTTGAAGCACCTCATGGACCTGCAGGCGCCGGACATCATCGTTCGAAACGAAAAGCGGATGCTCCAGGAGGCCGTCGACGCATTGATCGACAACGGCCGGCGCGGTCGCGCAATCCAGGGCAGCCACAACCACAAGCTGAAGTCCCTGACAGACCTGCTGCGAGGAAAGCAGGGCAGGTTCCGGCAGAACCTGCTCGGCAAGCGAGTCGACTACAGCGGACGTTCCGTCATCATCGCCGGGCCGGAACTCAAAATGCACGAGTGCGGCCTGCCCAAGCGCATGGCGCTGGAGTTGTTCAAGCCGTTCGTCATGAACGCGCTCGTGGTGAAAGGCTACGCCCACAACATCAAGAGCGCAAAGCGCATGGCGGAGCGCGCGCGGCCGGAAATCTGGGACATCCTGGAAGAGGTGATCCAGAACCACCCGGTGCTGCTCAACCGCGCTCCCACCCTGCACCGCCTCGGCATACAGGCGTTCCAGCCCGTCCTCGTAGAGGGAAGCGCGATCCAGATCCACCCCCTCGTCTGCGCCGCTTTCAACGCCGACTTCGACGGCGACCAGATGGCAGTACACGTGCCGTTGTCGCGCGAGGCGGTCCTGGAGGCCCAGCGGATCATGCTCAGCACGTTCAACATGCTGGCCCCAAGCTCCGGTGACCCAATAGTCGCGCCCACGCTGGACATGGTCCTGGGCGTGTACTACCTGACCGGCATGGACGATATGCCCGACGGCTTCGAGTCGGCAAGGTTCGCAGACTTCGACGACGCACGCCTCGCACATGAGATCGGCCTCGTCGGTCTCAGGGAACCCGTGCGCGTCAAGGACGACTCCACCGACAGCGGGTGGCTGGACACGACGGTCGGCAGGATCGTATTCAACCAGGCCCTGCCAGACGACCTGCCCTTCGCCAACAACACGGTGGACCGCGGCGACGTCAAGGACCTGGTGAGCGAGTGCTTCGCGCGCTTCGGCCATGAACACACCGCACAGGTGCTGGACAGCCTGAAGGACCTCGGTTTTCATTACGCGACCCGGTCCGGCACGACGATCGCAATCAAGGACGTCATCACGCCGCCGCAGAAGCAGTCGCTGCTGTCCGCCGCAGACTCCAAGATCGCCAGGCTGGAAGACCAGTACCTCGCCGGTCTCATCACCGCCGAGGAGCGGTACCAGGCTGCGGTCGACATCTGGACCGGCGTGTCGGACAAGATGACCGTCGCCGTGGAAGACATGCTGCCCAACTACGGCGGCATCTACGCCATGGCGGACTCCGGCGCCAAGGGTAACCTTGCCCAGATCAAGCAGATGGCCGGAATGCGCGGCCTCATGTCAGACCCCAAGGGCCGCATCATCGAGCTTCCCATCCGTTCCAGCTTCGCCGAGGGCCTGTCCGTCATGGAGTACTTCATCTCCACGCACGGCGCCCGCAAGGGTCTGGCCGACACCGCCCTGCGGACCGCCGACTCCGGCTACCTCACGCGGCGGCTGGCGGACGTGGCGCAGGACGTGATCATCCTAATGGAGGACTGCGGCACCAGGAGCGGCCTGGAAGTGGACATGCCGCGGGACCAGTTGGACACCACCGTCGAGCACAGCATCCTGAGCAGGTTCCCGTCCGAACCCATAGTGAACCCAACGACCGGCGAGGTCATCGCCGGTCTCGGCCAACCGATCGACGCCGAGATCGCCGAAGCCATCGAGGAGGCCGGTCTGACCAGCATATGGATCAGGTCGCCCATCACGTGTGAAGCCCCCCGCGGTCTCTGCCAGAGGTGCTACGGCGTGACCCTCGCCACCGGCGAGGAGGCCCTCAACGGAGAGGCCGTAGGCATCATCGCGGCGCAGTCGATCGGCGAGCCCGGAACGCAGTTGACGATGCGCACGTTCCACACCGGCGGCATCGCCAGCGCGGCGGACATCACGCACGGTCTGCCCAGGGTGATCGAACTGTTCGAAGCCCGTGCGCCTCGCGGCCAGGCAATTCTCTCGGAGATCGCCGGCAACGCCGAACTCGTCGAATTGCCGGAGGGACGGGTAATCAAGATCGTCAGCACGGAAGAGTTCCGGGAAGACCTGGAAATCCCGTCCACGCACAAGCAACTCGTCAAGTCCGGAGACTGGGTGGACGCCGGACAACCCATCATAGGGGTGAAGAAGACCGTCCAGACCAAGGCCGCAAAGCAGGGCATCGTACTGGCGCACCCGGACGAAATAAGCTCGCCGGTCGCCGGCACGGTCAAAGTGGCGCGCGGCCGCGTCTCCATCACGTGGAACGAGGAAGACGAGCGCGAGTACCTCATCCCGGCCGCTTCCAACATCCTCGTAGAAGACGGCCAGGAGGTATTGCCCGGGCAGGCGCTGACCGGAGGGCCAAAGAACCCACACGAGATGCTCCGCATCGAGGGCCAGGCCGCCGTACAGCGTTACATGGTCAATGAGGTGCAGGCCGTCTACCGCTCCCAGGGTGTTGCGATCCACGACAAGCACATCGAGACGATCATCCGGCAGATGATGCGCAAGGTGCGCGTCGAGGCGCCGGGCGACACGGAACTCCTTCCCGGCGATCTCGTACACCGGCACGAGTACGAACGCGTCAACAACGAGACCCTGGCGAACGGCGGAGAGCCCGCTACGGCCAGCTCCGTCCTCCTGGGCGTGACCCGGGCGTCGCTCAACACGGACAGCTTCCTTGCCGCGGCCTCGTTCCAGGAGACCGCCAAGGTCCTGACCGGGGCTGCGGTGAACGGAAGCGTGGACAAGCTGACCGGCCTCAAGGAGAACGTGATAATCGGACGCCTCATCCCCGCCCGCCTGGACACTTCCGGAGAGGGACGAGACAAACTCGGCATCGGCGAACTGGGCGACCGGGCCGCCGGACAACTGACGGGATTCACGCAAGCGCCCGCCACGTTCGAAGAGGCGCTCGCCGCGATCGGCGGCGCGGAACTGGTGGGAGCCGGCGTCGGTGGCGGCGGTCTGCAGGCCCACGGCGGCAACGGTGCGCGGACACCTGTGAACTTCGGCGCGCGGGGCCAGGGCCCAAGCCCGGACTTGGGTGTGCCCAGGGCCGCGGCGTCTGCCCTGATCGGCCAAAACCAGCCGTCCGCTACCAATATCGGCGACGAAGAAGCCAGGCTAGCCGCCGAGGCGTTGCTCGGTTCCACGAGCGGCGACGGATCGGCCGCCATGGAAGACTCGCAGGCGTCACCGGCCGCAGAGACGACCGACAAGGCCGACTCCGAATCGAAATAGGACCGCACGGGCATCGCGCTTCTCCCGGCCCACGCCCGTGGGCGCACGGGAGGCGCGTGCCCGGCAACCCACCGCGTAGGGGCCGTTCGCGAACGGCCCTGATGCGACCCGCAATTCGTCCCACAGGAACTGAACGGACACCGGGACCGGCGATGAATTGCCCCCGCACGCACAGCGGGGCCATAATATAGAGTCCTCGCCACCGGCCGAAAGGCCGGTCCGGCATGCCTATCGGGCGGTTAGCTCAGCTGGCTAGAGCGCAGCGTTGACATCGCTGAGGTCGGAGGTTCGAGTCCTCCACCGCCCACCATGGCGTACCGATTTGCGAACTCCGCCGTTCAAGGCGACCTCAGCGTAGTTCGCTCCTCCTATAGGGCTGTCCTCCGGCGTGGGTAGGGAGTAGACGATCGCGGCCCTGCCGGGCTTGACCTGGATCTCCTTGACGAAGGAGTGGACGAAGGGTTTGGTTTCGGTCAGCTCGCTGGTTGCGAGGAACTCGTTCATCTCCTCGGCGAAGGTGGCGATGGTGTCGGCGCTGTCGAGATATTGCCGCCGCTCGGCCAGCACCGCCCTCGCCTCGTCTGCGGCGCTCTCCAGGTTCTCCTTGCGCTCCCGCAGGTCCGCGATGTGATCGGAGGCTGCGGCCACGTCGATGCTGTCGCTCTTCGATATGAAGTGCCAGACTCGGCCCAACTGCTTCTTCACCTCCTCAAGTTCCGCCTCGAGGCTCTCCAGCTTCTGACGGTGCTCCCGGGCCGCTCCGTCCATCTCCTCGTCCAGCAGCTTCACCAGGTCCCTGATGTTGGACTCGGTGAGGATGTTGGCTCGAAGTTCATCGACGATGATATTCTCGATCTTCTTGGCGTTGAGCCGAGGGGTCTTGCACGTGCCGCTTCCCCTCTTCATCAGGGACTGGCAGACGTAGTAGGTGTACTTGCCGCTTTTGGCCTCGGAGGCGGACATGGCCCTGCCGCAGGCCTCGCACTTGAGAATGCCGCTGAGCAGGTAGGGGCTGGACGCCCGCCTGGGGTTCGCCTGCTTCGGTGCGCGGGAGCCGAGCAGCCTCTTGACCTTTCGGAACTCTCCCTCGCTGATGATGGCGGGGTGCGCGTGCTCCACCCGCACGGGCGGCTGACCGTCCTTGGCGGTTATTCCCCAGACTACGGCTCCCGTGTAGGTTTCGTTGTCCAGCATCGAGTGGACGGTGGTCTTGAGCCACCTCTTGCCGTTTACGGTGGAAATGCCCTCGGCGTTGAGGGTCTTGGTGATGTCGAGGATACTCCTGCCCTGGAGGGCCATGTCGAAGATGCGGCGCACCACGGCGTCGGCGGGCGGGTCGAGCTCCAGCTTCGGGCGCTTCTTCGGCCCGTCCTGGACGTGGACCCGCCTGTATCCGTAGGGTGCGTAGGCCGACATCCAGAAGCCGCGGGACGCTGCCTCGCGCATCCCACGCGAGACCTCCTGCGCTAGGTTCTCCGAGTAGAATTCATCAACGGACTCGATGATGGCTTCGAGAAGCCTGCCGGTGGCGTTGTCCTCAGCCTGCTCGGTGATGGAGACGACCCTGACGCCCCTGCGCCTCAGCATGGACTTGAAGGCGACGGCGTGTTCCCGCTTGCGGGTGAACCTTGAAAACTTCCAGACCAGTATCTCCTTGAAGGGGGCCTCCGGCTTGCCGGCCTCGTTCAGCATCCTCTGGAACTGGGGCCGGTCGGCGATGCGTCCGCTTTCGGCCTCGTCCACGTATTCTCGGGCGACCACGTAGCCGTTCTTCTCGGCGTAGTCCTTCAGCGCCCTAAGCTGGCTGGCCACTGACAGATCCACGTCCTGACGGTCGCTGGAGACCCTGGCGTATAGGGCCGCGGGTGTCATATCGAGTCGGTCGTTCATCAGTCTCTACCCCTAAATCATTCTCGGTCGGTCCGGCGGGAGCGCAGCCACTCCAGCCGCTCCCGTCTGCGCCACTCCCGCTCCTCCATGAACAGGCGGATGGCCTGCCTGAGCAGCTCGCTCACGGAGAGGTCGTCCTCCTTCATCACCCGCCTCACCTGCGCCTCCATCTCCGGTGGCAGAGAGAAGGTGATGGTCTTGGAACGCCTGGGGTTGGTCATGCTCTCTTTTTTGCCTCATGTTTAGTGCTATGTCTTACTATACACTATCACTGCACCAGCCTTAAAGTTCTACCAAGGACCGGCCGCAGCCACTGCGGCCACCGGCTTGGGCCTGCGCCCCGGCATGTCGGAGGCGACCATCTGAGGGTCGAGGACGGCGGCGGCGTCTTCGGGCACGGCGACGACGACCACCCTCGCCAGCCTCCCCATCCTGATGACGGGCCGGGCTAGGGCGGCGCAGCCGCCGTATTGGGCGTATCGCGCCGTGCCATAGCGGACGACCTGCTCCGCCAGGGAGCCGGGGGGCAACGGCTTGCCCCAACGGGGAACGCCGCCCCGCTCTCCGCAGATGGGGAAGCCGCTTGGCGTCCCGAATCCCCGCGTCCGCCGGGCTACCTTTACCCGCAGGTCAGGCGAATCGGGTCGCTCGTAAGAGTTTTTTGCATCATCTATCGCGTACAGGACCACCATGAGGGGCGGGTTCCTCAGCACCTCGGCCAGCCGGATGGACACGGCGGCGTATGAGCAGCGGAACGCCTGCTGCAACCTCAGCACGTCCAATCCACACTCCAGTGCCAGCGGTTCGAAGGCCCTGGGCTGCATCAGTACAGCCGCCGCGAATCGCTCGGCTTGGGTGCACACCTTCCGGTCGGGCGGAGAGCCGGACTCCATGTCGCACAGGGTCTCGTAGATGATCTCGTAGGTCTCATGAATCACCGAGTAGTCCTGCGTACCCGCCCACAGGTCCTCGCGGTAGTGGATGTCGTAGCCGCCGTTGGGCGAGCTGTAGTGGATGCCCTTCGTGTCCATGTGCCTGCTGCCCGAGACCTCGCCGAATCCGGTTCGCTTGAGCAGGGCCTTCAGCTGCTCCATCGAGGGGCGGGCGGGCACGTCGAAGTAGCGTACGAAGCGTGCAGCGAGGATCTCGGGATCCAGGGTATTGTGGGGGTGGTCGTCCAGCAGGGTGCGGCAGAAGTCCTCTCTCGTCCTGTTCATGCTCATTCCAGCAGCCTCTTGTTGGCGAATCGTTCGTACATCTCGACTATGAACCGCTTGGTCTTCAGGGTGATGGGGCCGTCCGGCCGGGTTCCGACGCGGAACACGGGGTCGGCCAGGACGTACTGGTAGGCCCGCTCGACCTCCATCGCCTCGTCGCTGAAGGGGTCGATGTGGGGGTCGCGACCGGCCCGCTTCATGAGCTCCTCGGCGTCCACGTTGTAGAGGTTGGCCAGCTTGCGGATGATGTTGACGCCGGGCCTGCGGCTTCCCCGCTCTATCTCAGAGAGGTAGGAGCTTGAAACGCCGACGCGCTTGGTCACGTCCCGCAGGCTGAGGTCTCCCCTTAGACGTCTGAGCAGGGGGCCTATGGCGTCGTCGCTCTCGATCTCACGGCGACCCCTCAGGTCCCGGTCGTCTTCGCGCTCATCCATGTCGTGTCTCCCTTACGTCCGTGGATGCGAACGGTTACGCGAACGGTCTAACTGCGACAATTTTGGCTAAAGTCTTGCTAAGCAATTGTTACAACACAGCTAGCAATTGTCAACGAATTGCCCGTAAAGACCCTGATTGTGTCATATCAGCATTGCTCTACGTACTTTCTATTGATACTGTTATGCGGACAGAACGCATATTCTAAATCTAGCCTCAATATACATCACCGGCGCTTCAGAATGCCACACCTCGATGGCAGCGCCGGACCCCGGGAGAATGACGGAACGCGTGAGTAGGAAACGAGGGCTTACGGCCAAGCAGGAACGGCAGCGGATGGGGGGACTTCGGATACTGGCCCGCATCATCGGGCGCCACTACGTCGCCAACCCACACCTGTACCGCAACGGCTCCGCCCCGTCCAACGGACGGCGTGCCGACCGCGTGGAGTCCTCCCGTGAGGAGGGGTCGGCGTGACGCGCAGGCATCCATCGCGTGTCAGGCTCGATCCCCGGAGGGTGTGGGCGATGCTCGACCGGCTCAACATGACACAAAACGAGTTGGCGCGACTGCTCGACACCTCGTCGAGCTACCTCTCCCAGCTCATGTCCGGAAAGCGCCGTCCCTCGGCGGGCTTCCGCAAGCGGATGATGGACGCCCTGGGCGTCAACGACTTCGACGACCTCTTCTACCTTGAGGGGGACGATGCGTAGCGAGCGCCCCGACACCTCAGTTCGCCCGTCCATTCCGCCCGGCGTCGCCCTGATGCCGGAGGACTTCCCCGAACGGCTGGATGCCGTGAGGAACCTGTTCGATCTCAACTGGGAGGAGATGGCAGTGGCGATGGGTGTCGACCCGCGCCAGCTCCTGCGCTGGCGCATCAAGGGGAGCGCTCCCAACGGCGGGGCGATGCTGTCCCTGGTGCGCCTGGCCATCCGGTCGCCGGAGGGGTTGGGTGAGCTTCTGGACGAGGACGTAATCGTGATCTTCAAGCCAAGGAGGTAGGGCTGTGACCATTGGTGAACGGAAACGGAATTTGAACAACCGGCCCCCGTCCTTTCCCGAGGACTTCGGAGAGCGGCTGGAAAGGTTGAAGGAGTTGTCGGGATTGTCGTGGGGCGAGTTCGCCGAACGTCTCAACGTGACGCAACGCGGCCTGGCGAAGTGGCGCAACGGAGGGCCTCCTTCGGGGGCTTACTTCTGGGCCATCATCAAGCTGGCCCGGGAGATTCCCGGCGGTTTCGACCTGATGATGAACGATCAAGGGACGGAGGAATAGCAGAACGATGGGCCGGCGGCAGGGGTTGGTCTACCACGCGAAGCGCGAAGAGTTCCCGCGGGACTTTCCTGAGCGGCTGGACCGTTACCGGCAGGCGGCAGGGCTGTCGTGGCGGGAGTTGGCCCGCCGTCTGAAGGTCAACGCCCGTCTGGTGCGACGCTGGAGGGCGGGGGCCAAGCCTGGCTCCGGCCACCTGGTCAACCTGTTCGATCTGGCGGCGGGGATGGGGATGCTGCACCACCTGCTGCCTTCGGTGGGCGAGCCGACGGCTGTCGAGAGTGCGGAGGCCGACGGGGGCAAGGGTTGACGGCGAACGGTATGGGCGACCGGCCCTCTCATTTGGTCTCTTGTCGGTCCCATTCATTCCATCCTCGCCGCCTGACGACTACCAGGAGGTTCCGCCTCTCAAGTGCGAGACCGCAGCTATGTCCATTTCTTCGCCTTGGCAAGCTGCCATGTGTAGAACGTGGTAATGACCGCCGCGTCCAACATCGGGCCGAACCAGTCGCCATAGTAGCCGTCGTCGCTTGGATACGTATGCGTAGTCATATTCCTGGCGAGACACATGACAAGAAACTTCTGCGCCCAATAGCCACTTGGTGATGCATTCAACTGTTTGTCAGCCCGCAGTTGATTCAACTTCGTCAGAAATTCCTGGGTGCTGCTCCCGTTGACTAGTCCTTGCTTCCTCCTGGAATCGAATAGCTGGTACCAGGACTCCTTGGACATGAACCTGCCAACGAGCGGAACAAGAGTCTCCTTGCCGAGGGTGATTCCAGCTTGTGGTGCGATAGCCTTAAGCAGGTACTCGTATGAGTTGAGGACATTCTTCAGGTTGGTGTACATCTGTACCCGCCTGAAATTCCGTCGATACTCCTCATCGCCTATCGCCACCATGCCGCTCAACGCCGTCATGAAGAGACCAAGGCCCGCTTGCCGCAGTAGTCCAAAAGGTCATTGGAGTTGGCCTCCGTAAACGACCACTGAGAGTCTCCCAAGCTCGCGAGATCGCGACTACAGCCTTCTGAGACCCGATCGAGGATTTTAAGGGCGTAGTCGCGCTCCTTGGTTGGAGTATCCAGCTGACGGAACGTTTGCATGTCGTATTTGCTTGCCTGTCCAAGCTGTTTGGCTACCTCATCCCGCGTCTCGCCGGTGGTCAGCATGAGGAGATCTTCCCAAGCGAAGATGTCCCTCCTCACGGACTCGGAGAGCCTGTATCGTTCCCTTCGCTCGTAGGCTTCCAGGAGTCCGATGAGCTTGCGAAGAAAGTCATACAAGTCCTTGGGGGTCAACTGGAAGCGATTCGTGACCGTGCCTGCGAGGGAGGCCCGCTTCTTTCTGTGGGCTTCGGCCTGAGCATCGTCGAGTATTCTGACGCCGTTTGTCTCGTAGATTCCGGCGAAGGTACGTCCGCGCTCGCGGCCACAGACCGTGACCCAGAACGAAAGCGCATCGAAGTTGGAGCGCATCCCTTGGCAATCGACGAGATGGTCTGTCTTCGGTGCGCGCGGCAAGGATTTCCTCGCTGAGTCCTCCTGTGGTATGCGCTCAATCAGCCAAGCGTTCTTGTACAGGTCCGGGTATTGCTGAATCAAAGACAGTTGATGGACTTGCCAATAAGAATAGAAGTGCTCCGCGGTGGGTCTCTTGATCTCACCCCTTGCCCATCAGGGACTACCACCCTGTAGTCGGTCCAGGGTCGGAATTCGACTGTGCCGGGCCGGATCAAGTAGGGGTTGCAACCTGCTTCCATTTCACGATCAAAGCAGTGGACGAGTTCCTTGTCAGTCAGGCCATCGTAGCCAAATGGAAACGGTCCAATCCTCTCCGATAACCGCCCGATTGCGGGCCATTGGTCAGTTCCGTCCCAATCCTCGTCACCGTTCCGGCTGCTTTGGTCCCTCCGGATGATGAATTCACCCGGATACACCACCCTGGCAACGGGGAGCATGGCCCCAATATCTTCGTAGTGTTCCAACTCTCGTTGGTCGGTTTCGACGTTTAGATCTCTGCAATACCCTATGAATTGTCCTAATTCCGCGAACCTCTCGCCCCAGATATTCACGCCTAACTCCTATCTCCAAGTTTGACAGTTCAATGCCAGCCGTTTGTCCATGCGAAGCTACTCTCACGTCGGGTTCCAAATCGGTTGTTGGTTGTTCCAGTTCTCATTGTAGTCGGACCAAGTGGAGTTTCCGCCTTTATTCCGATGCGCAGATTCTCACTCGCCTCACCGCCTGACCACTCCCTATGGGTTCTCGCCTCGACGCATTGCGGTTGAGGATCCCGAAGACCAGGTGCAGGCTCTCAGTTCCTTCACCCTTTGAGAGGGCTCTTCCCCCTGCTTGAGGAGGGCGTCGGCGATGAGACCGGCCATCTGGAGTAGGTCGTCGTCCTGGGAGCTTCGGAATGAGGGGCCGCCGATGATACTCTCGTTCGGTATGTCATTCGTCCGTTCGCCATCCTCCCGCGTCTCGTACCTGCTGGGCACGGGGTTGCGGCTACTCAGCCTGCCGTAGAGCCCCCTGCCCATCCGCTCGCCTCCCCCGGAAGACAATGAAATCCGGGTCTTTGAATCCAGATAAGATTCCGAGGTCGGTAAATCCTGGTCGAGAACTTAAGTCTGCGTCTTTCATCACTGGAGCGAGTCTGGACAGACGGAGTTTGCCGGTCAGTGTGCCGTGTACTTCCCTAGTAGAGTTCGCGTAGGACTTTTTGACTGTCGGCACTCGCGCTATGGATACATCTTTGCCCATCGGGACATTGCTGACTTAGCTGAGAGACCACTGGTTAGGGAATGGACCTGGAGTCCCAGGCTTCACTTTACGATGCCGGAGAAGATTCGAGACAGATAGCGCCAGGAAGGGCGCGTACTGCCATAATTTCCTGGATAACCGAGCGCTGCCAGTAGAATGCCCGGAAGTGCCGCATGGCGGGCCTGCAATAGGGTGGATCTACGATGGAGACCGAGGAGGTAAGCGACATGGTTGTCGAAGGACGTGCGGGGAGCGCTGAAGAGCGTGGCTTCGCTCTTTGGCCGGAGGATTTCGGGGAGCGGCTGGAACGCTTCATGGAGATGGCCGGCCTTTCGAGAAGGGACCTTGCCGAACGCCTGGGGGTATCGGAGGGCACCGTGGGAAGGTGGCTCAACGGAGTGGAGCCCACCGGGGGCAACGTTTGGGCCATGTTCGAGTTGTCGCGGGGCGTGCCCGGCGGCTTCGAGCTGCTACTCCACGGTCACGCCCATCATGAAGGCGAAGCCAAAGGTTAGGGCGAGGAACCGGGAACGCCTCAGACGACCCGCCGCCGTCCTTACCGCCTGACCACTCCCTGGGGGTCTCGCCTCGACGCATTGCGGTTGAGGGCGCGGTCCAGGATCCCGAAGGCCAGGTGCAGGCTCAGCTCCCTCACCCTTGGGGAGGGCTCCTCCTCCTGCTTGAGGAGGGCGTGGGCGATGAGGTCGGCCATCTGGAGCAGGTCGTCATCCTGGGAGCTTCGGAATGAGGGGCCGCCTATGATTCTCTCTATCGGGATGTCTTTCGTCCGTTCGCCGTCCTCCCACGTCTCGTACCTGCTGGGCACGGGATTGCGGCTCCTCAGCCTGCCGTAGAGCCTCTTGACCATCCGCTCGCCTCCCTCGTCGAAGATGAGGTGGGCGTAGCGTCCGTCCGTCGCGACGGACGAGTTGATGCGGTTGAGCAGCCGATCGAGGCTGACCCGGTCGTAGCCCTTGAAGTCGGACTTGCGCAGGCAGACGTTGACCACCTCGACTCCTCTGGGCCATCTGGCGGCGCTCTCGATTATGTGCAGGCCGTTCATGAAGATTTCGGCGCCCTGCTCCGGTGCGAGCCTCCGGTCGACGTCGCCCACGCGGGCCAGCTTGCCCCGGCCTGCCAGCAGGTCGCAGGCGTGAAGCTCCCGGTTGCGGGGGACGTGGTAGTCGGCCTCCATCGCCGTGCGCCAGTCGAGGATGCGTCCGTGCAGATCGTTCCACCGCTCGGCGTCGACGCCCAGGGCGGATCGGACGTAGAAGCGGGACCCTCGGACTCGTCGATGTAGTAGATTCTCATGGCCTTGGTTCTCCAGTCTTGAATAGGGGTTCACGGCGTTGGAAGCGGGCTGACAGGCTCCAGGTTCCCGCCCGGGACGAGCCAGGCCCGTCCCAGCGGCCCCTCCCGCTCCAGCAGGCCCCGGTGGGAGGCCAGCAGGGGCACGGTCGTCCTGAGCCGGTCCATCTCCTCCCGGGCCACTCTCAGGAAGTGGGTCTGTGCGATTTCTTCGTCGAAGACGATGAGCAGGACCGGGGGAGCGCCGTGGTCGTCGATGGGGCGGTGGGAGGAGTAGTAGCGCAGGTAGGGGGCCAGCCGCGCCGCCATCGTCACCGGGCGCACGGCCCTCCGCTCCCACTCCAGGAAGAAGGGCCGGAGGTCTCTGCCGCGCCTGAGCGTCACGAAGGCGTCGGGATGGACGGAACGCCTGCCGCCGAAGTAGCGGAAATAGCGGGAGGCCCTCATGGGCGGGTCGAGCTGGGCGATCTCCCAGCCCAGGCCGGGCGCCTGTCTCGCGAGGGCCACCGCGAAGCCGTGGACGGATGCGGTGTGCTCCAGGTCGCGCAGGAGTTGCCTGCTGCGCCTGCCGGGGACGCCGCGCCAGTCTCCGGAGTACGCCGGCGCTGCGCTCCAACGCTTCTTCGCTCCGCCCACGGCGGTCCTGTCCCTGCGGGCCAGAAGGGTCAGCGCCGCGTCGGTGAGGACCAGGCGTCGCTCTCCGGTGGCGACGCTCGCGGCCAGTCCGAATCCGTCCAGGGCAGTGGTGATCTGGGAGGCCCGCTGTTCCGTAACGCCCAGCAGTCCGGCCAGGTCGCTCCGGGTGAGCCAGGGCCAGTCGGAGAGCAGGTCGAGGGCGCGCTTTTCAGCGGGCCTCAGCAGGGCGGGCAGCATGTGCTCTGGGACGCTCCCTCCGACTCCCCGCCCGTCGATGTCCTCGGGCATGAAGGCGCCGCGCGCCAGGGGCCGTTCCACGGGGAGGTTCCCCCGGCGTTCGATCCGGTCGATGGCGTCCCGCAGGCTGACTGATGCCTCGACCGTGGAGAGCCGCCACGCGGGTTCGTCGGCGTCGGCGGCCGCCGCGTCTCGCTCAAGGGCGTGGAACGCCGGAGCGGACCTTCGGCCCAGGGTCCTGCGGGAGTGCCTGAGCCGCACCTCGTCGGGCGCGATGAGCAGGACGGCTCCGGGCCTCGGCCCGTCCCTGAGCCGCCCCAGGCGCTTGGCAAATCCGGTCCTGTCGGCGGTCGGTCCCTGCCGGACGACGGCCAGTGTGCGCCCGTCGGGGAGAATGATGGCGGCGTCCATCGGCATGGCGCGGAACCAGCGAAACCGGATGGGATGTTGGACGTTGGCGACGGCGGAGGCCAGGCGGTAGATGACGGCCACGGCGTCGAGACGCTCCAGGAGGACGCGCCGCCACCGGGCGGCCAGGGGATATGTGCGAAGCATGGCCTCGACCGGAAGGTCCTCGTTCTGGGCGAGACGGCGCAGGCCGTCGGCGGTGAGGTGGAACCTGCGGGTCGGGGGAACCAGGTCAGTCCCGTGGGGGACGGAGTAGATCAGCCCCTCGTTCTCCAGTCGACGGCCGGCCGCGTAGACCGCGCTCCGGGACAGGCCGGAGACGGCGGCCATCTCCACGCGGTCGAGGAAGGGCATGGCGGCGAGCCGTCCCAGCAGTTCCCGCCGGCCACCGGTGAGCCGCTTCATTCCTCAACCTCCCCGTCGTCCGTCCTCACCGTCGTCTTCGCGACGTCGTTCCCGGGTTTCGGGAGGCGCTTGCTTCGCTGCCGCCTGCGCCGGGACGATCCACGGGGCTGTTGATCGCTGCCGCTCTCGCCCTCCTGGGAACCCTGGGACCGCTGGGTCTTCCTGAGCTTCTCCAAGTCCTCCCGGTACCTGTCCACCAGCGCTTTCAGCCCCGCCTCCCTCTCGGCCAGGTCCCTGGCCGCCGTGACGTACCTCTCGGACCCGGCGCGGATGCGCTCGGCGACGGCGGCGTCTCCCTGCTCCGGTTTAGTGACCATCATCGAGAAGGCGTCCATGCGGTCGGTTCCCACGGTGGCGCGGACGTAGCACTGGTGGACGGGGAGCGACGTGATGTCGTCCTCGGTCACCCGTTCCTTGCCCAGTTCCCACACGAGCTGCCTTGCGTCGCTGCCCGCCACCTGGAAGACGGCGAGGCAGCCCACGTTGGCGAGGATGGTGTCCCGCATGGTGCGGGAGAGGTCGTCCAGCTTGGCGAGGCTCTGGGTGGCCAGCACGAAGCTGGCCCCGAACTTCCCAAGCTCGCTGAGCATCGACTCGTAGTCCACGCCGGGCATCGACTGCATCTCGTCCACGACTACCAGCGCGCCCCGCCGCTGGTCCGCCGGCAGGTTTCCCTGCTCGCGTATCACCGCGTCAACGAGGTTGAGGAGGGACGCGCCCACCAGGGCGGCCACGTCCCTGCCGGCCTTGCCCTGGGCGGTGGAAACGAAGAGGATGCCGCCCTCACGGATGACACGTCGAAGGTCGATGGTGGATCGGGACTGGCCCAGGATGGCCCTTGCCCGCTTGGAGGATGCGTAGTAGGAGAGGCGGGTCTGCACCGGGGCCAGGGCGTCGGCGCGGGTCTCCCGCCGCCAGCCGAAGAAGTCCCTGCCCCACCACTCCACCAGGTAGGGGTCGTTCACATTGGCCAGCACGTCGGCCTTGAAGTCCTCGTCGGCCAGGATGCGCAGCCCGTCGAGGATGGTGTACTGCTCTCCGGCGTCCCTGCTCTCGTTGGCCTCGTGGAGGGTCTTGACGGTCTGCTCGAGGATGGACTGCATCCTCGGCCCCCACTGGTCCCACAGCCCCTTTGCGATGCGCACGACGGAATCGGCGGTGCGGTCGCGGTCGGAGAAGATCCGGGTGTCCAGGATGTTGACGCCGGGCGCTCCCCGCTCATCGCCCAGGTCGATGAGGCGCACCTGGTCTATCAGGGACTCCGGGACGTGCCGCAGCAGGTCGCCCACCAGGTCGGCGTGGGGATCGACCACGACGATGGCGTCGCCGTCCCCGCCCGCGGCCTTCTCCGCCATCTTGTGCCGGACGATGTGCTGCATCAGGGTGGACTTGCCCATGCGGGTGCGGGCCACGTAGAGGTGGTGGCGCCTGAGCAGGTCGGCCGGGAAGTGAATCTTCCTGGGGGTCCCGGTGGTGGTGTCGCCGACGTGGGCGCCCCCGCTGACGCTTCGGGCGGTGGGAAGCAGCATCTTCGCCCCGGCGCGGGCGACCAGGGGCGTCTCGTCCCGCGCTCCCGGAGGGTGCCAGAGGCAGGCCGCCTCGCGGACGCCCATGACGCTGCGCCTGCCAAAGAGTCCGGGACCTGCGTGGTGCAGCATCTCCGGGTCGGGCACGGCGGGCCGGATGCGGCTCGCCTTCAGGTGCGCCCCGGCGGGGTTGTCGTAATGGCGGTAGGCCGCCGCCACCGGCTCCAGGATCTCCCTCGCCCGGTCGATCCGGGTGTTGGCGGGCAGCACCGCGGTCACCTGTATCTCGGCGTCGAAGGCGACGCGGGAGACCTTCTCCCTGATGAGCAGCGGATCGAAGACCCGCTTTCCTGCCTTCTTGAAACGGTGCCACAGCCAGCCGGCGGCGGCGAGGGCGGCCCCGACGCCGATTCCCAGGACCGCGGCCTTCCAGGCCTCCCCGGCCTGCACCCACATGTAGCCTCGCAGGGCGGCCAGCGCCCCCACTCCCAGGACGGCCATCGTTACGCCGTCGATCTGGAGGGGCCTGGCCTGGTGGGCGCTGGAGGGGGCGGGACGGTCGTCCACTGCCCGCGTGTGGGCCTTTTCCAGGTGGCCCTGCGACCAGTCGGGGCCCAGGGACCGCAGCATCAGCCGCGCCACGACGCGCTCTTTGTCGCTCAGGTTGGAGAGAGCGCCCATGAGGGCGATGAGAGGGTCGGAGCCGGGATCGAGCAGGTCGTCGTCCCGGAAGACCCTGAGCGGGACGTACTCGGGGCCGTCCGCCCTGAGCGTCATCGACCACGCCCGCTCGCCCTCATCCATGCGCAGGGGGTCGTCCCCGGCGGGTATCTCCTGTATCTGCGCTTGAGGGTAGCGGGCGGCGATCTGGCCCCGCACCACCCGGGCGTCCAGGCAGCGGGCCAGCAGGATCACGCCGTCCGCGTCCCCGGCAAGCTCCAGGGAGAAGGGTTCCGGGACGGCGATGGAGCCGAGCATATTCTCGACTCCGAGGAGGGTTCGCTCCCCCGTCCTGGGCGGCGTTACCGCGAGCAGCACAGGGGGCTTCTTGTCCGCGTCGCTCATCAGCCGGCGCATCGGGTTCAGATTCATCGTTCTCTTCCTTTCTCCACTGGGGCCGCCCGTCGCTTCGCAGTCGCGCCGGTATCCGTCCATTCGTCTCGTTCTCCCTTCGCTCCGCTAGTGTTTGCCCGGTCTCCACTCGATCACCTCCGTCTCCTCAGGCGTGGCCTCGATGCGGACGGGGAAGCGGTGTCCCTTCGACAGGAGCAGGCCGTCCCCTCGCGGGCAGGACAGCAGCCAGCGTTGGAGGTCTTCGGGCAGATCGAAGGCGTCCCCAACGGCGCCTATGGCAGCCGCGTCCTGCTGGAGCAGGAGCTTGAATGCGGCGTTCTGGAGAAGCGCCCTTCCCGAATGGCCGGTGATGGCGCGGGAGGAGTCCTCGGAGAGAAGGTCCTGAACGTCCTGGGTGATGAACTGCAACCCCAGCCGGTGCTTGCGGGCGCGCTTCGCCATGCTGACCATGAAGGCTGCGCCCTCGGGGTGTTGCATGATCGACCACACCTCGTCGACCACCAGCAGGCGGGGCTTGGGGTCCCGGGCCGCCGCCGCCCACACCGTCTCGGTGCAGACCATTGCGGCTGCGGGGCGCAGTTCCGGTTCGAGGAGGCGCAGGTCGAAGACCGTCACCAGGGCCTCGTTGCCCAGCAGGTCGTCACCCTCGTCGGAGAGTAGGTTGCGCAGGCTGCCGGTGGCGAAGGGCCTCAGCAGCCGCGACAGGTCCTGCGCCTCTCCTTCGAGGTATTGGTAGAAATCACGGAAGCCGGTGCGCTCCCCGGCCTGGGCGTAGTAGCCCGCCAGGGCGTGATCGAGAGCGGCCCGCCGCTCGGCGGAGAGGCGCTCCCCGACCATCACCTCGATCAAACGCCGCAGGCTTCCGATGCGCTGCAACAGCTCCTCGGAGTCACCGGTGTCGATGACGAAGGGGTTCATGCCCTGGCCCGGCACGCCGGGGGAGAGCACCCTGCCGCCCGCCGCCCTCGCCATGTCCGCGTACTCCCCCTCCGGGTCGATGACGTAGGCGGTCACGCCCCGGCAGAGGCCCCTGAGAACTCCCAGCTTGGTTGCGAAGCTCTTGCCCGAGCCGGAGCGCGCGAGGACGGCGGTGTTGGCGTTGAGGTGCGTTCCGTCCCATGAGTCGTAGACCACAGGGGAGCAGGCCCGCATGTCGATGCCGTAGAGGGTTCCACGGCGCGTGTCCAGGTCGGGGGGAGAGAAGGGGAACAGCCGCGCCAGCGACGACGTGTCCAGCGTCCGCCACTCGGCGACTGCGTTCAGGCCCAGGGGCAGGGTTGAGAGGATGCCCTCGCGCTGTCTGAATGCCAGGTTGTCCATCTTGCCCAACGTGGCTGCGAAGTGCGCCTTCGCACGCTGGGTCATCTCCTTCAGCGCGTTCTCGTCCCTGGCGTGCAGGGTGACGGACAGGGAGGAGTGGAAGAGGCGCTCCCGCCCGCGCTGCACCTCGTCCCTGAGCCGGGTCACGTCCTCCAGGGCGATCTCCGCCTCGGGCGACATGGTGCGTCCGCGCTTGAAGGAGAGCGACTGGGCCGACTCGAAGCGCACCTTCTGCCACTCAAGCGTCCTGGCCGCCTGCTCTGCTGGGATCGGTCCCAGGTGGATGGACAGGTCCATCGGCGCTCCCGCCGCCATCAGGCTCTGAAGGAAGCCGGGGGCAAGCGACCGGGGCCACTTGCCGAGGTGGAGGGAGCGGACCAGGCGGTCTCCCACGCGCACCTCGCGTCGGCCAATTTGAACCTCCACCGGCGTCTCCCCGTCGTACTCTGCGGGGGCGCCGCCGAGGGCGGCCGACACCAGGAACATACGCAGCCGCCTGCCGCTGAAGGGATGGACGGACAGCCCCGCCCTCGCCAGCAGGCCACGCAACTCGTCGAAACGGGCGTGCTCGGTGACGGCGTAGAAGCGCCGGTCCAGGATGCCGTCCCTTGTCTCAAGCTCGGTGAGCAGACGTCCCAGCGAGTCGGCTGCCGCCTTCGTCTGAGGCGGCAGGTTCTCCGGCTGCGCCTCCGTCAGCTTCTCCCGCAGCCTGTCCAGGCGCGGCGGATGCTGCCGGACGAGGAACTGCACGGGGAAGTCACAGGCGTTGAGCGCCCCGGCGAAGGTCCCCAGCTTCGGCTCGTCAAGCTCCAGGCCCATCACCTCGCACACGCCCAGCTTCACCCCGTCCAGCCGGACGGGTCCGTCCTCCTCGACATGGGAGACCATGAAGAACAGGGGCAGCTCGGGTGGCGGCTTGGGGGCCGGGACCTGGGGTTCGGTCGGTTCTTGATTCTGCGGGGCGGCCGCGCCGTCCGGCGGCCCCTCCGCTCCGTCTCTCTTGAATAGTTCGATCAACTTGTTCAACTCGTTGTCTCCATTGCGCTATGGGGTGGGGAATGGGCCGAGGCCGCTTCTCAGGAGGGCGGCGACCGCCTTGGCCAGGAGGACCAGCACGAGGCCGGCGACGGCCATAACCACGGCGGCCTTGGCCCTGCCGCCGCCCCGTTCATCCGCGCCCTCGGCCATCAGGACGAAGCCCGCCCAGACGATGGCGAAGAGGCAAAGGCCGGATGCGGCGTAGGCCATCGCGGTGAGCACCTTGTCGAAGGCGTCCAGCATGGCCTGTTTCTCAGGCGGGGCCGCGCCGGTGGTGGCCAGCGCGACCCCGACGAGGAGGATTGCCGTCGGCAATCGCCTCACCACGGCCACTCCCATCCCAGCCGCCGGAACCAGTCGCTCAGATCGCCGCCCGGCGTCTGTTCGGCGGGCGGGTCCTCCGGCTCGGGTTCCGGCACGACCAGGATCTCGAAGGGGTCGTCGGCCCCGACGCCGGACGCCAGGGCCAGGGGCTCCTGCTTGGTCTGATTGACTGGCGAACGCTCGACCACCTCGGCCTTGACGTGCTCCGGGTGCTGGACGTCCACCGTCACGTCCCTCGAGATGGTGGCGCTGGGGACGTGGGCGTGGGCCGTCGCGGTGGCGGACGAGGTGGAGCCGTCGTCGTGGGTGACGGTGACCGTCTCGCTGTCGTAGTCGCTGGCCCCCGGACGATGGAGATGCACGGTCCTGGTGACCTGTTCGACCCGCGCCGGGTGGTGCGTGAGAACGGTCAGCGGAGGAAGGGGGATGCTCAGGCTTGCCTCAAGGCTCACATCCATCCTGAGGGCATGGACCGCCTCGCCGATGGGCACGCCGAGCCGAAAGCTCGTCTCGCCGCCCGCGACGAAGGCGACGCTGGCTGTGGACGCTCCGGTCGATGCCGAGACCGTCCCCGTGACGGCCGTCACGCCGGCGTCCATGAGCGCGGTCTCAGTGACACTCTCGTGTCCGGCCACCGTCTCAAGCTCCACCGGGTGCTCGATGGTGGAGACGCACTCGGACTCGACCGCGCCGCTGACTGCCCCCGGACTCCAGCCGAAGGAGGTCATGCGCAGGTCGCACATTTCCCCCTCGACCTCCGGCAGCGGATGCGGTATCCAGTCGTGTTCGACTGTGAACGCCCCCGCTTGGCCCAGGCCGTCCTCCCACGAGAAGGTGAAGGACGGCACGGGGCCGTGCAGGGGCATCGAGTACCTGACGCTCTCCCCCTCTTCCAGGGATGCGGAAACCCAGAAGCGGAGCCACGTCCCCTCCGGGCCGCCGTATGCCCTCGCTCGCAGTTCGATGTCGGTGGCTGCACGCAGGGTCACGGCGGCCCGATCGTTGGAGACGGTCAGGCCCTCGACGAATATCCTTCGTCCCGGGTTTGGTTCGTTGATCTCGAAGGCGATCTCGTCCCGCCACGACTCGTGGTCGTCGGCGAGGACGTCCTGGGGGACGACCGTGGCCGCCGCCAGTGCGACGGCGGCTACGGCTGCCGACCAGAATCGCGGGAGCTTCCGGCGCTTGGCCCTGCGCCCCTCGTTCTCGTTGCCGGTTCCGTTGATAGTGTCTTTGTCGGCTTCCACCCGCCTGGGTTTGCCGAACCAGCGGTGGGGACGGAAGGGCATCCGCCCGTCCGCCTTCTCCCGGCCCTTGCGCCTCCGGCTGAGCTTTCGCACGGTCTTGCCCGCACGCTTCGCCATCAGCCGCAGTGGGCCGGGGCCGCTCTTCACCGGCTGGACCGGCGCGGGCGGCTCGCTTCGCACCAGTCCGGAGGCAGGCCCTGAGTAGAGCCGCGCCCCGATCCGGTACTTCAGAAGGTCGGCGGCCACCAGGGGCAGCCTCCGGCCGCCTATCTTCCCGACCACGGCGGCGATCCCCGCCAGGCCGAACAGGACGGCTATCGCCATCCTCACCTCGGACGGCCCAACGGGGGCGTAGCGGTATGCGCCGTAAGACAGGGCACACACCGCCGTGATCGCCACGATCTGAGGGAAGGTGAACCACAGCAGCACCCTGTCCTCGGTTTGCACGTGGGTCGGAACCTCGTGTTCTCTCATGGTCTCGCTCCTTCCCTTCCGCCTATCCGCCGTCCGGGGTGGGCGCAGGCGTGGGGTCGGGAATGGTGACGTCGACCGGCGATCCGACGACCGCGTTCATCACCAGCTCGACGACGCCGTAGGCCACCATCGCCAGGACGATGCCCGCCAGCGCGGTCATCATGGCGCTCTTGCCCCGCTCCATCTGGTGGGGCGCTCCCGACGCCGTGAGGTACAGGTAGGCGCCGTAGATGAAGAAGCCCACGCCCACTACCCCGACGATGCCCAGCAGGATGCCCACCAGGTTGCTTATCGTTTGTGTAAGGTCTGCCATTTTTTTTCTCCTCTCGGACTCCTCTACGGAGCCGCTTGATCGTCACTATCGGTTCCGTTCGTGTGCGCTCGCCTGGCTGCACGTCGCTCCCACCTCCTTGTCTTCGCGGTTGGCGCAGTCCACCCCCCGTTGGGTCGTCATTCGTCGTCGTTACTCGTCGGCGCTCCTCGGGGCGCCTCCCTCCGCGTCTCCGCCGCCCGACGGCGTCGCAATCGAAGCCGCTGAGCTGATGCCGGAGGCCGCCGCCGACAGGCCGGCTCCGGACGCCATCCCTCCGACGGCCACGCCTCCCGCCCCCCCTGCGGCCCCGCCCGCGATCAACCCGATGGTCTTCGCCGAGCGCACCATCGAGGCGGGCAGGTTCAAGCCGAAATAGAGCATCGAAAGCCAGCTATCGACGGTCCCGGCGTTGCCCAGCATTGAGGGCACCCGGGTCGCCATGTAGACGAAGGCCAGCGACATAAGCAGCTTCCAGATCAGGTCCTGCACCGGCTCGAATGCGGCTATCGCCGCGAACTCGTTGAGGAAGCCGAAGCCCAGGGCCAGCGCGATGAGCTGGATGGCCTGCTGGAACACCGTCGTCATGAAGAGCCGCAGCCAGTGGCGGCCCCAGCCCGCCGTGTGGGGCAGAATCCACAGCCCCAGGGCGATGGGCGCCAACGCCAACAGGATGTTGATGAGGGCCAGACGCAGCACCATCTGCGCGATCACGTAGAGGACGAAGAAGCCGTAGACCAGGTAGAGCGCCGCCAGCAGCAGCGCCATGCCCACGCTCCCCGCCCCCACCGCCGTCAGCAGGGTGTGGAGGGTGGAACGCAGCATGTCCCCGGCGGCGACTCCGAGCGATGCCGCGATGAAGCCCGACACGGCGTCGGCCACGTCGATGACCAGGGCGCACCACCACAGGGACGATGCGGCGGCCACCAGGCCGAGCACGAGGCGAGGGACCATCTCCCGCCATCCGGCCTGGGAGCGGCCCGCGTGCTCGGAGATGATGAGCGATATGCCCATCCAGCCCAGGAAGACCACCAGGGCGGCGGAGGTGACGGCCCAGACGACCGCCCACGCCTGCTGCACGAGGTCGTGTCCGTAGGTGAGATTGGGAGGGGTGCCGGTGATGATGTCGCCCATCGGCTACCCGCCCCCGCAGTTATCGGCGTCCTCGCCGGACGCCCGCTCCACCACCCCGCAAAGGGTTCCGTGGACGCCCTCGATGACCCAGCCGGCGAAGGCCCTCGCCCAGCGCGCCGGGTTGAGGGCGGCCAGAATCTTGTCCCAGATGCTCCCCGACTGGTGGATGGGGACGACGGCGTAGAAGTCGCCGCGCCTGCCGTCCTGGGCTTCTGCCAGCATCACCAGCAGGTAGGAGCGGTCGGGGTCGAGGCGGGGCTGCTCATCCAGCCTGGGGTACTCCCACGAGTACTCCCAGCCGTCGCTGTGCTTCTTCTCTCCGCCCCGCACCCCGTACATGGCGCTGATCCAGTCGCCGGTGTCGGCGTCGCGGACTGCGTAGAAGAGGTTCGCTATCTGGCGGTCGAAGACGGGACGGGCGACGAACTCACCCTTCTTCTTGCGCTCGACGAAGTCCCGGTCGGCGTTGACCAGGACGATCTCGTCGCCGGGCGGGGACTGTGCCAGGGCGACGTTGCTTGCGGGGACCGCCACCAGCGCCGAAAGGAGCAGTGCGGCGGCCACGAGAATGAACCTCCCGGCCCCGCCAAGGGTCCGTCTAACGGTCGTTTGCGCTCCCATGTCGTCGCCTCCTCGTCGATGGGATCTCTTGCCTGCCATCGAGTCTGGGAAGCCGGGAGTGGGACACCATGCCTTTTAGGGGAGGACTCGCGCGTCCTCCCTTTTAGGGCATGGGAAGGAACGGGCCGGATGTGGTGTCATACCCGTGTACAGGGATTTGCGTCAGTTCCCGAAAGGGAATTCGAGGCGCTGTGGAAGCTGAAACAGGCGGGAAACGAGGGAAGCGGACGCGGTCCTGCGAGCACTTTTGCGAAAGAGTGAGGTCCGAAGAATCGGAGTGCGGTTCCCAAATGGGAAGTGGGGTCGGGTGCTAAACCGGAGCGAGCAATCCGGTGGCAAGACTCGAATCGAGTGTGTTCATACCCCTACGGGACAGCCCTTTACAGGACATGACGGAGAGGAGGCCGAACCATGAACGAGACGCAGATGGACGGGACACAGGCTGACGATAGCGGTGGCGGCAACGGTGGGATGGATCGGGAGAGGTTCCGGCGACTTCGGATGAAGGAGTTCCTGCGGGACCTGGTCCGGCAGGAGGGCAAGATGGAGGCTGCCGAACTGCTGGGGGTCAACCACAAGACCCTGACGCGGGCCGAGGAGTCGGGAGAGATCACGGGGCGTATGAGCGATGCAATCGAGCTGCTGCTGAGGAGGGCTGACGACGCTGAGGTCTCACGGCTGCGGGAGACTGTCGGTGCGCTGGAGGCGCGGGTGGCGAAGCTGGAGTGCGGCCCCGTGATGCCGGATGCTGCTGAGGCGGACGGTCAAGGCGCGGGCGAGAGCGGTCGTGCGGAGACCGGCGGTGGGGATAAGGCGGACACCCGGGCGCAACATGAGAAGGACGCGGAGGTTCAGCCGGAGGGCGAGAAGCCTGGCGAAGGAGCGGGCCGGTCGGAGACCGGGGCCGCCCCTCGGATGGTGCGGTTGCGCGCCGTGAATCCCGACACGCTGCGTCCCCTGGACCCTGAGATCGTGACCGTGGAGCCTGCCGACGACGACCACGAAGTCTACGGCGAAGCATGGCCCCTGGTCGAGGAGTGGCGGAGGCTGAGGGAAGGGCATCCGGTCCAGGGGAGAACCCTGTCGTGGCTGGAGAACGAGGAGCGGCTGCTGGTGCTGGAACTGGCCATGCTGGAGGAGCACGGGCTGACGCTGCCGCCCGAGAAGCAGCCGCTCAGGGGCTTCGGACGCGACGGCCAGACCACCCATCGCTGGAAGGCCCTGGCCGGCACGAGGGTGAGGTTGCGGAAGCGGAGGATACTGCGCCGGGTGCGAACGGTCCTCACCCTGTGGCTGTGGCGGAAATAGGCCCTGGAGACAGCTCTACGGGGCCGGTTTTCGAGGGGCTGCTAAAGCGCAGCAAAATGGGCGCTGCGCCATTGCGAGCGATTTACGTTGAGTTGGCCCAATTGCACGTCCCGGACCTCACATCCGCCCGTCTGTTCGGGTCATAATCGAGTCAGTTTCTGGCTTTTTCCAGATTTTCATGCCTAGAAACCTGGAGGATTCGAGTCCCACGAATCCGGGACCGGCTGCAAAGGATCGAGCATTGCTCTCCGAACAGCCGCCCAGGGGTCGGACCGGAAGGATTGAGCTCTGCTCTCCGGACGGCTCGACCCAACAGGGATACATCGCCTGCCGCTGCGAGAGATGGTCAAGGGATCGAGTTCTGCTCTCCCGGAGACCGCTTCGAAAGCCGGAATGACACCGTCGGAGCGCGCCCCGCGATCCGGCCGGTTGAACACGCCTGCTGCACGGCTCGGGTGGCCGCCGCCGCAGCCTCGACGCGAGCCCTTCCGAGACCACGTCCGGGGGATGGCCGCGCAACCACGCAGTTCGCCTGAGTCCTTTTCGAACGAATTGACCCTGGGCTAGCTGCGTCTCCCTTCGTCAGGGCCTTCGTGCGTTCCATCCGCCGGATGTCCCGACGCCAACCCCGCGCTTCCACCCCCGTCCCAGGCGTCCGGCCGACGTGGATGCGCGTCCAACGCAAAACGACCACACGACCGAGACCCGCGCAACGGATGCCAGCGCGGCCAGGAGAACTTGACGATGACAACGGCACCACTTGTTGCACATGGAAACACCACACAGGAAACGCGGCCCGGGCGCAGCCTCGAAGAGCTGGTCGACCGCGTGATCGAGGCCCTGTTCCCGGATCAGGCGAGCACGGCTAAGTCCGTCGCGCGGACCGTCCACGACGCCAGGCGACTGCGCCGGTCGGGCGATGTCGAAGGCGCGCTTGCGTCGTTCGCAGAACTGGACGCCTCGGCGGCCACGGATGACGAGGCCTGCTGGGCCTTCGCCGAGTGGCTCGGTCTCGTGAAGCGGCGCTTCGGCGGCCTTGACGCGCTGGTCTACAGCCAAGCAACGGGACGGGCCGCCGCGCTTGCTCCCTGCGATGACGGCACGCTTGAGGTTCTTTCCGTAATCGGCATGAGATGGCGGCCGGGCAGGGTCTTGTCCCGGCGCAGCCTGCGGGGACTCAGGCCGCTGGAGAGAGCACGCGCTTCCCGACGGCGCCGGAGCCCGCGTGCCACGGAGAAAGCGGTCGCGACATCTCGACCGATGCTGAAAGCACAGGCCGCTTAGGCCACCGGCAACAACAAGAAATCAATCAGAGCGGGGCCGTCCCTTCGGGGCCGGCCCCGCTTTTCTTTTGGAGAAAAAACGAGATGACGACTGCAAGCATTGCCCGGACCGGGGTCCTCTCGCGTCCTGCGAAGAGTTCCGAAGAACGCGGAAACCCCGCACGCGGCGCGGGGAATACTCCGGAGACACCGGCCGGGACTGCCGGACCCGGGATTGATCTGAAGACCGCGGCGAGGCGTCGCGGGCTCACCATGAAGGAGTTTGCGGCCAGGGTGGGCGTCACCCCGGGGTACCTGTCGGGTATCGCCAGTGGACGCAGGCAGTGGACCGCCAGGATGCGCGAAAAGGTCGAAGCGGCGCTCGAAGAGACGCCCGAACGGGGCTTCGTCTACAGGCGACGCCCTCCGGCGAGCGGGGAGAGTTCCTACATAAGGGAACGCGCCCGCGCGATGGGCATGAGCATGCGGGACCTCGCGGAGCGCGTGGGCGTGACCCCGGGCTACCTGACCGAGGTGTCGCGCGGCCGCAGGACTATGGGAGTGAAGGTCGAGGCGCGGGTCGAGGTGGCGCTCGGGGCTCCGGCGAAGGTCGCGCCCGCGAAGCTCGCCGCAATTGACCGGAAGGCCGTCTGGGACAGGATGGACGCTCACGGCCTCAGCCAGAACGAAGCCGCCCGGCGGGCCGGCGTCAGCCCGGCCCACCTCTCCAACATCATGGCGGGAAGGTCCACCCCGTCTCCGAAGGTGATGCGGAGGTTGCACGGGGTCCTGTTCCGTCGATCGGAGCGGGAACGCGTCGTGCCCGCCGAGGTGAGGGTGATGGGCTGGCGGAAGGGGAGACGGCACGGGCTCGTCGTGCGCGGCGCAGGCGGACCGGGCGGCAGCGTTCGGGCCGGTGGCCACGTGCCCTGGGGCGCAGAGGTGGAGTACGCGTTCCGCACCGGGTACGACGGCCGGGGCCGCGTGTCGGTGGAGCACGTCGTCGAGATGGGGTATTCCTCCATGCTGACGCAGGCGGAAGCCGCCTAGACGGCTCAGACCGGGCCGCAACGCGAGGTCTCACTCTACAGGGGCCTCGCGCATCGAGATCGCTGCCGGCAGGCGATGCCGAACCAATGCCACCCGCGCTGGTGGCGTCGCGATCCGCCTCCCATCGATCCCCACCCGGGGCATCGATCGGGAAGACGCGCGCCAGGGCTCCGTCATCGCTCACTGCAATCAACCAATCAATAAGGAAGGAGAACCCACGTTGAACCTCGGAGAGTTCATAGACAAGTTCAAGGACGGTGCGCCGCGTCACGCGGCATAGGATACCTAGCTCAGCTAGGAAGAACTCGGAGAAAGTTCTTGGGTCAACCGACCTACCTCGAAGCGAAAAGCTTAGGGGGAAAGTAGCATGTCGGTAAAGCGGCTACAGTCCAAAAGCGTTGTAGGGCTGGTTCCGCAAGACCCGCGCGATATGGTGAAAGCTAAACTGCCTGAACCCCAGTTCCCAGTCGGGGCCTGAACTCCCCCGCCGGTAGAACGCTTGTAACCCGGCGCTGCTCACTGCACTGGTATGGCTTCTTTGCCGGTGCAACTCCGGTGAGTAGACGATGGCCGATGTGGTCTATTCAAGGGAACGAACGGGGCACCTACAGTCGCACTAGAACGTCCTATGTCAACGGAACGCGGGATGGCCTACGGGGGGAGACCCCTATGGTCACGGAGTCCTCGTAGTAGTCCGAGCCGGGAAAAGCCCGGCACATGGCGAAGGAGGACAGGTGTCAACGACGGACTAAACCAGGGAGGTATGCATAATGCAACAAGCCGAAACTGTACTGAACGTCATACGCGAACGCGGAGAACGAGGATTGCCGCTGGAAAACATCTATCGGCTGCTTTACAACCGGAACCTTTACCTGCGGGCCTACGGTCGCATCTACTCAAACCAGGGAGCTACGACCAAGGGAACCACCGCGGAGACCGTGGACGGTATGTCACTGGCAAAAATCAACCGCATCATCGAAGCCTTGCGCTACGAGCGGTTCAGGTGGACGCCGGTGCGACGGGTCAACATTCCCAAGCCTGATGGCAAGACCCGCGCCTTGGGCATACCAACGTGGACGGACAAGCTGCTGCAAGAGGTCATCCGGATGATTCTGGAAGCCTACTACGAGCCGCAGTTTTCCGACCGCTCACACGGCTTTCGGCCCGACCGAGGGTGCCACACCGCCCTGAGCGATGTGGTGCTCAACTGGACCGGTGTCCGCTGGTTCGTTGAGGGCGACATCAAAGGGTGCTTCGACAACATCGACCACGAGGTTCTGTTGTCGCTGCTCGGCGAGACGCTCCACGACAACCGATTCCTACGCCTGCTGAGGTACCTACTGAAAGCAGGCTACATGGAGGATTGGAAATACGACCACACGCTGAGCGGTACACCGCAAGGCGGAATAGTCAGTCCCATCCTCGCCAACGTTTACCTAGACCGGTTGGACAAGTTTGTCGAAAACGTGCTCACCCCAGCCCACACCCGTGGCACAGCCCGAAGGGGCAACCGTCAATGGGCGGCGTTGAGAATGCGCATGGTACGTCAGCGGAAACTAGGGAATCACACGCAGGCCAAGCAACTGCGTCGTCAGATGCAGCAACTGCCTTCGGTTGACCCCTACGACCCCGATTACCGGCGACTGCGATACGTCCGCTACGCAGACGACTTCGTGCTGGGTTTCATCGGGCCAAAGGTCGAAGCCCAACAGGTAAAAGAGTCCTTGGAGACATTCCTGCGCGATTCGCTCAAGCTGGAGCTATCCAAGGAGAAAACTCTCATCACCCACGCCACCAGCCAGGCGGCGAGGTTTCTAGGCTACGAACTCGTGAACCAACAGGCCAACGACCAGTTCGACTCTACAGGTCGGCGCCGGGTCAATGGCCGAATCGGACTGCGGGTTCCCGCCAACGTCATCGAGCAACATTGCCAAGCCTACATGCGTAACGGCAAACCGGCCCACCGCAGCGTCCTTCTCCACGACGAGGATTACTCTATCGTGGATAGGTACCAGTCGGAATACCGAGGCGTCGTCCAGTACTACCTCCCGGCCTTCAACGTGCATCACCTTGCACAGCTACACAGGGTCATGGAGATGTCACTGGCCCGCACCCTGGCGGCAAAGCACAAAACCAGCGCCCGGAAGATACGTCGCAAATACAAGAGCGTCGTGGAAACTGAGCACGGGCCGCGTGCCTGCCTCAAGGTCATCAAGCAGCAGGACAACGGCAAACGTCCCCTAGTGACGTACTTCGGTGGCATACCCCTGAAACGGCAACGGCAGGCAGTTCTCACAGACCAACAGCCTCAGCGATACAGGACTGACCGTAACGAGCTGGTCAAACGGCTTCTAGCGGACAAATGCGAGATGTGCGACTCAACGGAGGACATCAACGTCCACCACATCCGCGCCCTTCGCGACCTGAACGTGAAAGGCCAACGGGAAAAGCCCAAGTGGGCTCAGATCATGGCGACGCGGCGGCGCAAGACCCTCGTGGTCTGCCGGACGTGTCACATGGACATCCACCACGGGCGCAAGTAATCCGCGCAAGCAACAGTCGGTAGTGTCACGACTCGGATGCTTGAGACTCCAGCACCAAACTCCCCTAGCAGGTCACATACACGGTACGGGAACTAACAGTTACGCCGTGATACACGGCAAAAGTACTGAAAACCCCGCCGTATTCTGGTAAAATACCAGCTAACCCCTGCACAGGGAGGACAAAGCATGGCCTCTGACTCCGAGCACACGAATAGATCACGTCCCCCGCAGCAGGCTCAGGGCCGCAATTGGCCCGTAGTCGTCCTGCTGCTAGGCGTGGCTACGCTAGCCTTGGCCCTGACCGCCTGTGGCGGCTCGTCCAGCACCAGCACCCCTGGTGCGACCAGCGCCCCCGAAGACACTAACGCAACGGGGGCAACGGAATGGGACACCACGCACAACTTCTCGATAGAAGGGGAGATGGCAAGCGACTACGTAGACTTCTACGTCGAGCAGTGCGCTCAAGTGACTTTCCAGGTGACCGCCTCCGTACCCGTGGTGGTTAGCTATGAATACGCTAGCCCTGCCTCAGAAGCCCCACCAGGAACCCACCCAGTATGGGAAGTGGACGCATGGGAAGAGGGAACAAAAGTCGAACTCTCGGGAACCATTACGACCTGGGAAGAGGGCTACGGTCTACTGGTAGTCTCCAACTACGAAGACTACCCCGGCAAAGCCAAGGGAACCATCTCATACCGCATAGACCCGCCCACAAGCGGCACCACCTGTTAACCGCCTAGCGGCCCACAACCACTAATGCCGCGCCACCCGGCGCGGCATTTGCTTTTGCTGACACTACCCACAACGACACTGGAGAGCCGGATGCGGTGAAAGCCGCACGTCCGGTTCGGAGGGGGGCCGACGGAAAAGTGCTCCGCTAACGCGGGGTAACTCGCCGGCGGCCTACCCTACCGATAGCGCAGAGGGTGGTCGAGTCCTACCCGCCGCTCTACCGGCCCTCTGAGAACGGCCGCAGGCTCCCTCGCCTGCTCCGCACCCCGCTCGGGGCGCAGGCCGACGCCATCAGGGGCGCAGCCCTCTCACTCGAAGCCCACCGGGGAACCACCGTGGTGGGAGAGATGGGAACGGGCAAGACATTCATCGGCGCGGCGGCGGCATACATGGCGGGCTTCCGCAGGGTCCTCGTCCTCTGCCCGCCGCACCTGACGAAGAAATGGAAGCGCGAGGTGGAGGAGACGGTGCCCGGCGCACGCGCCGTCGTCGTCAAGTCCATCACCGACCTCGAAAACCTGCGCCTCTTCACGGGCGCCGGCCCCCTCTTCGTCGTGATGAGCCGGGAAAGAGCGAAGCTCTCGTACCGCTGGAAACCCGCCGTCGTTCTGCGGTTAGCGACGTCCGGGGGATGGCTGCTGCGGGACGAGGAGACCGGTGAGCCGTTCAGGGTCCCCTGCTGCCCCGACTGCAACGCGCAGATCGTGGACCGGGACGGGGTGCCCCTGACGGACCGGGACCTCAGCCGCAGAAAACGCACCTGCGCGGTCTGCGGTACGCCCCTATGGCAGGCCGACTGCTCCAGCCTGCGGAGATACCCGCTCTCGGACTACGTCAAGCACCGGATGAAGGGCTTCTTCGACCTGCTGATCGGGGACGAGGTCCACGAGTACAAGGGCCGCGGCTCGGCGCAGGGAATCGCAGCCGGGGTCCTCGCCGATGCCTGCGGCAAGTCCCTCTCCCTGAGTGGGACCCTGATGGGAGGGTATTCGAGCACGCTCTTCCATCTGCTCTACAGGTTCTCGCCGGAGATCAGGACGGAGTTCGGGCGGTCCGAGGAACGCCGCTGGATCACACGCTACGGCTTCGAGGAGGTCACCGTCGGCAAGCCCGACGACGACGCCATCGAGGACGGACGCAACAGCAGGCGGCGCAAGTACCGCACGGTGACGAGGGAGAGGCCGGGACTCGTCCCGTCTGCCCTCTTCCACATCATCGGCAACACCGTCTTCCTCAAGCTGGCGGACGTGGCCTCGGGACTGCCCGACTACGACGAGCAGATCCTGGTCTCCCCGATGGACCCGGAGGAGGACTCGACCGGGTTCTCCCAGCGCAGCGCCTACAACGCCCTGTTCGAGGAATTGCGCAAGCACCTGGCGGCGGCCCTCAAGAGGGGCTCCAAGAGGTTGCTGGCGACGTACCTGCAGACCCTTCTGGCCTACCCCGACGGCTGCACGAAGGGCGAGACGGTCTTCGATCCCGGCAGCGAGAACATCATCGTCCAGGTCCCACCCCTGTCGGAGGACAGGCTCTACCCGAAGGAGAAGGCCCTGGTGGACCTCGTGGCCGCCGAACGGATGGAGGGACGACGGGTGCTGGTCTACGCCACCCACACGGGGACGCGTGACATCACCGGGCGGATGGACGACATCCTCACCCGGCACGGGTTCAGGGTCGCGGTGATGAAGGCCGACGCGGTCAAACCCGAGAAGAGGGAGGCGTGGGTGGCCGACAGGGTCGAACGGGGCATAGACGTCCTGATCTGCCACCCGCGGCTCGTGCAGACCGGCCTCGACCTTATCGACTTCCCGACGATCTGCTGGTACGAGACCGATTACTCGGTCTACGTGATGCGGCAGGCGTCCCGCCGGTCGTGGCGCATCGGGCAGACCCGCCCGGTGAAGGTGGTGTTCATGTCCTACAGGAACACACTCCAGGCCGACGCGCTGAAGCTGGTGGCGAAGAAGCTGCAGAGCTCCCTCGCCGTCGAGGGGGAACTGCCGGAGGACGGGCTCGCCGCCTACGGAGACGACGGCGACGACCTGATGATGGCGCTGGCCCGCAGGGTCGTCAGCGGCGACGAGGACTCCGATGCCGAAACGGTGGAGGACGCGTTCGCACGGGCCAGGGAGGCCGAGGCCAGCGCGGATGAGCTGCTGGTGGACGACGGCTGGAAGGCCGTCGAGATCGAGCCGGAGGCCGTCGGTGTCAACGCCAACGGCAACGGCAATGGCAACGGCCATCACGACGGCATCGGGCCGACGGTCGAGCTTGTTCCCGGCAACGGGCATGTGCGGGCCAACGGGAACGGCGTCGACGGCCACCGCGGCAAGGACCCGGAGCCGCTGCAGTCGGCGTTCTCCTGGGCGGAATTCATGGCCGAGCCGGTCAAGCCGAAGCGCCGCAACGGGAAGCCCCAGCCCGCCTCCATGTCCATGTTCGAGTGGGCGATGGAACAGGAGAGGGAGACGGTCGGCGCGGGACGCTAGACCGCAATGGAAAAGGAGGAGGGCATCGCTGTTGAAGCGGTGCCCCCTCTTGGCTGGTCATGTATGGGGCTCATTTATTTTGTTTCAAAAGGGGCCTCTCGTCTGCGTGAAAGGGGCTGGAAAGGTGCAAGTCAAAGCCGTGGTTGCGAGCACTTTGAGGTGAGGGTCGGTGCCTTCGCATCCGAGCGGAATTTGCATTAATGCAAGTGGCGGATCGGGGCGCTGGGGAACCGTTTGAGGCGAAGATGGCCCGCCTCAGCAAGCAATGGCGCGAGCAACAGGCCGAGGCTTGATGGCTGGACGCGGTGATCGAGGAAAACCTGTCGCGGCTGGAGTTCAGGTAGGTTACTGCCCTGCTGTTTATTAGCCCCAAGGCTTGGCCGTGGCGTCAATTTCCTGGGACTCGAAAGGGGCGTATGGTGGGCGTCTGCACCAAGACTTGTAGTTTTTCGTCTGTGACTTGTACTTTTTGATTGAGGCAAATGTAGTTCGAACGGGGTTGGGAGTGAACCCGGACGATGCAGGTCGGCTCCCTTCATCAAATGTGCAGGCTGATTTGGCCGTCGTACCCTAAATCTGGAGGCGTTGGCGCTTCTCTTCGACTCGACAGGAGCGTATGGCAAGCGTCTGCACCAAGACTTGTAGTTTTTCGCTGATAACTTGTACTTACTGCCAACGAAGGGTGCCGACTGCGAAATACTCAAGACATAGTACAAGCGTACGCGCGGTGATTTGCAGTTATTTGGGGGCTAGTGCACAATCACTTGCATGGTGGAGGAACTTTTCAGGTGGGATGAACTTGACGTCAAGCTGAGTCAAGCCTTCAGTCCCGCTACCGCGATCAGCCGCAGAGACCTGTTTCACGGCCGCCAAGCCATCATCAGGCGCCTGATCGATACCGCAAGTCAGGCGGGCCAACACGCGATCATTTACGGGGAGCGAGGAGTCGGCAAAACTTCGATGGCCAACGTTCTGTCGGAATTCCTGGCACCATTTACCTCCGAGCAAATCCTTAGCGCGCGAGTCAACTGTTCCAGGGAGACTTCCTACACCCAGATCTGGAGGTCCATGTTTCGGGAAATCGGGACTCCCGTAAACAAGAACCCGTTCGAAAACCTGACCATCGATGACGTGTTCGATGCTCTCCGGCAAGAGGACTCGAGAAAGCTGATACTCATCATCGACGAATTCGACCGTGTCGAGGACCCGGACATCGACGCCCTGTTCGCCGACACCATCAAAGCCTTGTCAGACTTCGACCTAGACACAACGTTGGTCCTTGTTGGTGTAGCCGATGACGTCGATGACCTGATCACGGAGCACGAGTCAGTGGACCGCTGTCTCGTTCAGATTCACCTGCCCAGGATGCCCTTCGAGGAAATGATGGAAATCGTCAGGTCCGGAGTTGGCTCGGCGGGAATGGAGGCTTCGGACGAAGCAGTTTCCAGCATTTGTACCGTGTCGATGGGGCTGCCGCACTATGCCCATGCCCTGGGGCTCGCATCAGGGAGAGCGGCCATCGATGACAGGAGAACCGGAGTGGAACCACGCGACGTGGACAACGCCATGGATGTGCTTCTGAGCGAGTCTCAACAGTCGATACTTCGCCAGTTCGACCTCGCAACTGCCAGCCCGCGCAGGGAGAACTTCTATTTTCAGGTACTACTGGCCTGTTCACTCACACTGACGGACGATCTCGGCTACTTCAGGGCGGCCGATGTCCGCGAACCATACTCGCACATCATGGACCGGGACATGGAGATTCCGAGTTATGCGCGTCATCTTCACGGTCTGAGTGGAGCGGAAAGGGGCGATGTTCTCGAACGGCAAGGAAGGCCTCATCAATACAGATTCAGATTTTCCAATCCGTTGATGCAACCGTATGTCCTGATGCGAGGACTACAAAGCGGAGTACTCGACTTAGAGGACGTACGCGCGTTCACCGCGGCTGGATCCCAACCCTCAGAGTAGACATGCCATACGATTGATCGAGTAGGACCGACTTGCGAGGGAGATCGGCTATTCGTCAATGTATGAGTGCTAACTGAGGTTTCTCCACACGAGGCCGGGAGCGCCCACAAATGAGGGCAGGTCGACGCGACTTGCGTGACGGCATTTCTCCGTCCAGAGGGAATTCGACTAAGGGCCTTGGCACCAACCGCTCGCCAGCATTCGTCCAAATGGCCTCCGCTTCTCCCCGGCTGTCCTCACTCATGTCCCGCACTCGGCCCCACATGGCTGTTGCTCGACGGCTGGCTGAGCCGGCACTGGACGCCCGTCAGCGAATACCTCAGCGAGGGAACGAAGAGAGATATCGGTTCTCTCGCGAAAGGCCTGGTCTGTGAGTCGCTGAGAAGGGAAATGCTTTGAGTGTTCTTCCAGGGCCATGGCCTTATCGAAGAGATCCGGATGAGTCTCATGAAGCCATCGCCACCGATCAACGGAATTGAACGGGCAGAAAAAACACGAACTCCTCTGCGGGATGGGCAGTCCAGCCCCCTGGATGATGTCAACGCAGTCGGCCCTTGTGAGCCGTCGGTCAATCAGCGGATACAGGTTAGTGACGTAGTCGACCCGGCTGTCCTTCATTCTCTGGACCTCATCCCATGCGATTGCCAGGTACTGATTTATGTGGACATTCAGGGTCCTGTAATGCCGTTGGATCGGCGTGACCTTGAAATCCCTGGTTGACCAACGCCAAATTGCCGACGGGAACACCTGCCTATCCCATGCGGTGTCGTAGAGTGTTCGGCCGCGTTTGGAAACAACTGTCAGGGGAACTTCGCGCTCTGCCAGATAGCCTTTCGCAATCTCTAAGTACTCGTATGTCTCAGGGACCTCCCCGCCCGTGTCGGCAAACACCGCCTCATCGAAGGGTAGTCCTTCTCGCGCTAGGATGATCATCAGGGCTACGCTGTTTACGCCGCCTCCGAAGCTAAGGACATGTCGAACTTCCATACGCCACCTCATTTGCAGGAGAGTACCTTCTTGACTTCTCCTGCAACATTATCGATATCCCTTAAGGATTGGTACCCTCACTACAAAATCTGACTTGGTACCTTTGTTGAGGCAGTTTCATGAGGTTCGAGACACGTGATGGATGGCGACAGTAACGTTCCGAGGTCTGCCGCGGCTTATGGCTTGCGAATCAAGCCGACCGGGACCCATCTGAGCAGCACCCTGAAACTCGACGAACTGCGTGCACTCCTGACCGGACTGCCGGAATCTGCCAAGGAGGTCGATTACAAGGCGGCCGTTATAGACCAAAACGCTCTCGTCAAGCCAACGGCCTCTGCCTGTCGCATCACCTTCGAGCGGCTTCGCGAACTGTATGGGCTGGACCCCAACATGCTGGTCTTCAGAGCTCTCAAAGACTTGTGGGATGCCGATGGCAGCGCACAGCCTATGATCGCCCTTCTATGTTCGACCGCGCGAGACCCAATCCTCCGGGCGATGACTCCGTTCGTCCTTCGCCTTCCCATTGGCGCAACGGTCACACCCCACGAATTTGCGACGGAGGCCGAGCATCAGTTCCCCGGAAAGTTCGTGGCGACTTCTCGCGAGCGCCTCGGACGGAATGTGTCGTCTTCTTGGGAGAAGGCAGGGCTATTGTCAGGGCAACAAACCAAGAAGAGAGCCAGAGCACGTGCTCGTCCAACTTCACTTGCTTATGCTCTCCTGTTGGGAGATCTGTGTGGCAAGCGCGGTCAGGCTCTATTCACCTCGATGTGGGCCAACATACTTGACACTCCCATGCACGAACTCAAGGAACTGGCGGTCGTGGCTTCTCGTCAGGGCTGGATCGAGTACAGAGCAGCCGGAGACGTAGTGGAAGTGAGTTTCCGGCATCTTATGCGTGACCAATGGGACCCCGCATCGTGAGCGAGATTGAGTCTCTCCTGAGCCAGTACGAACGTCACGTAAGCCTACCCTGGGACCAATATCTCGCTGGGCCGCAGAAGGTGTGGTTCGCCAGATACGACCCCGCCCATGAGCGTCGCCTACGGCTACGCATAGGAGAGTTTCAGACTGCGACAACCGACGCCGGCCATATGTGGCGCCTGGTAGACCTCACCGATTCTTTCGCAGAGTGGATGACAAACCACGAATATAAGGACGCGTACTTTGAGCGACCCGAAGACTTGGAACTGGCGCTCGCTGATTTCTCAGATTTCGTGGCGGAACGAGTGCGCCAGGTATTGAAACAGCCACACGCTGATGAGAACACCGTAGTGGCCCTGCTTGGTTTGGCATCGCTGTTCGGTCTCATACGAGTCGCTGAACTAATCGCAAAAGTCGATTCCGAGATTAAAGGCCGACTGCTCGCGTTCTTCCCAGGACAACGGGACGGCTCCAATTGGCGACTGCTCAATGCCCGTGACGGCTGGAATTACCACGCTGTGCCGATTGAGGGGGGTAACTGATGCCAGATATGAAGATACGGGAGGTTCTCTCCAGAGACCCCGTTACGGCCGTCATCCCCAACGACGGCGTAACGAAGGTCATCAAGCCCCAGTCGGCGAGTGAATGGAACGTACTCAAGTACGAGCTTGAATCATTCGTCTGTGAAGGTGAGTACCGACAGGGTTTGGACCGGATGCTCTCGGCGTTTCTCACGAACATCTCACAGCCCCAGCAACAGGCCGTCTGGGTAAGCGGTTTCTACGGTAGCGGGAAGAGCCATCTCGTCAGAGTCCTCGAATACCTCTGGCGTGATGTGGAGTTCCCTGACGGCGCCAAGGCTCGTTCTCTGGTCACGTTGCCATCTGACATCGACGCCAACCTCATCGAGCTGTCGCGACTGGGTAGGCAAGAAGGGGGTCTATGGTCCGCGGCAGGCACTCTGGGAGCAGGTGCAGGGACAGTCAGACTGGCATTGCTGGCCGTGCTATTTAAGAGTGCCGACTTACCCGAGCAATACCCGGCGGCCCGGTTGGTCATATGGCTCAAGCAAAACGGCTGGTACGACGTCGTGACCGCCGCAGTTGAAGAACGAGGCAAGACGCTCAATCGCGAACTCCGCAACATGTATGTCTCGCCGGTGCTAGCCGAATCCTTGCTGGAAGTGATCCCCGACCTGGCTTCCACCCCACCCGATGTCCGCACTCTGCTTCGGGAGCAGTACCCGAATGTCTCAGACATATCCGATTCAGATCTGCACGGCGCGATTGCCGACGTTCTCTCGCTTCAGTCCACTGCGTCTGACAAGGCGCCCCTTACTCTCTTGGTCTTCGACGAGCTCCAGCAGTTCATAGGAAACGACCCACAGCGAACCCTCCATGTACAGAACGTTGTCGAGGCGTGCGCCACTCAGTTCGGGAGCCATCTACTGTTCGTTGGCACCGGGCAGTCGGCACTCCAAGCCAATACGGAACTCTCGAAGCTCCAAGGCCGATTCTCGATACGTGTGACCCTCTCTGACGTCGACGTCGAAAAGGTGGTTCGAGAGGTGGTTCTGAGAAAAACCCCAGACAAGGTTGCTTCCGTGAAAAGCGTCCTCGATTCGGCCAGTGGCGAGATCGATCGGCACTTGGCGGGTACGAGAATCGGCCCCCAGCCCATTGATGTCCAGGACCGCGTTGCGGACTACCCAATTCTTCCAGTAAGGCGGCGTCTGTGGGAACGGATGTTGCGGTCAGTCGATAGTGCGGGGACTGCCGGGCAACTGAGGACCCAGCTACGCATCGTCCATGACACCGCCCGCGAGGTTGCGGAAAAACCACTGGGCACGGTTGCTCCGGCAGATGCGATCTATTGGCAGGTCGAGACCGAGATGCTTCAGAGCGCCATCCTTCCTCGTGACGTGGCGAACCAGATACGGGAGTTGGACGACGGGACTGAGGACGGCAAACTTAGATCCCGCCTTTGCGCGCTTATATTCATGATAAGCAAACTTGAACGAGACTCAGGCCCATTAGCGACCGGCGTGCGAGCAACCTCGGATGTTCTGGCCGACCTTGTGGTCGATGACGTTAATACGGGAAGTGCACCTCTCCGACAGAGTGTGCCCATCGTTCTTCAAGGCCTCGTAGACAAGGGCAATTTGATCTTATTCGACGGCGAGTACCGGCTGCAGACTCCGGAGAGCATGGAGTGGGATACAGATTATCGGGGCCGCCTTTCGCGAATTCTCGGCGATGGTGCGCGTATGTCTACCGAGCGCGATACGGTCTTGAGGCAAGCCCTCGCCTCAGTCCGGAAGAACCTGAATTTCCTGCAGGGGGAGACTAAAACCCCTCGCGACTATAAGACGCACTTGGGTTCCGAAAGGCCGGCGACGGACGGAAGCAGCGTTCCTGTATGGGTACAAGATGAGTGGTCAGCGTCCCTAGGATCCTTGCGCGAAGAAGCACGGCAGGCGGGCGTCGACAGTCCCACCGTGTTCGTATTCGTACCGAGATTGGAAGCTGACGAGCTGCGTCAGACCATCGGTCGGCTACGAGCGGCTGAGGAGACTGTGAACACTCGTGCTGTTCCCCAAACGAGAGCAGGCATTGAGGCACGGGGAGCGATGCAGTCCCGCATCGATGTAGAAGGAAGACGCGTCGGTGAACTCGTAGACAATCTCATTCGAAACGCGCTGGTCCACCAAGGAGGGGGCAACGAGATCCTTGCCGAGTCCTTCACGGAAAGGATCAGACAGGCCGTCGAAGCGGCCCTCACCAGACTGTACCCCAGGTTTTCAGATGCGGACCAGAGCGGCTGGAACAAGGTAGTGACCAGGGCGTTGCAGGGGGCTGCAGACGCCTTTTCAGCCCTCGGGTACTCGTCCGCCATAGAGAATCATCCTGTGTGCCAAGAGATACGGAGCTTTGTCGGGGGCGCGGGAAAGAAGGGGTCCGACGTACGCCGCCACTTTTCGGATCCACCTTTCGGCTGGTCGCGCGACGCCGTCGACGGCGCTCTCTTGGCACTGCTTGCTGGGGGGTTCTTGAGGGCCACTCGCAGCGGGCAGCCAACGACTGCCAGGGACCTGAACCAGCAACAGATAGGAGTTACCGACTTCTTCAGCGAGGGGGTCATCGTGTCTGCTGCCCAACGGATAGAGGTTCGCAAGCTAGCGTCGGAGATGGGCCTTCGAGTAAAGAGCGGAGAGGAAGCAGAGGCTGTTCCGGTGATCTTGGAGCGCATCCAGTACGAAGCCCAAGCTGCCGGTGGGGAAGCTCCCCTCCCCGCGCAGCCGGATACCGCGATAGTCAGGGAGTTACGGGAATTGGCTGGAAACAGCCAGATTGTCGGAGTGGCAGATAAGGCGGATATCCTCATAAGCCACCATAGGGATTGGTCGGCGGCCGGCATGGCTGCACAAGAACGCCTGCCGGAGTGGTGCCGCATGGAGAGACTTCTGCACCATGCTCGGACATTGCACGTCGCTGCGGAACTGAACCTTCAGATGGAAGCGATTCGGTCCCAACGGTCCCTGCTGACTGATCCCAACCCCCTCCCACCGCTTCTCAGCGAGGTAACAACTGCCCTGCGAAAGACGGTTTCCAAAGCACACGGGCGTCTACGCAAGGAGCGCGACCGGGAGGTGACCGAACTGGAGAATTCGGACGATTGGCTCGAGTTGGACCCTGCGGACGGAGCGCGGATTCTGAGTTCGAACGGTCTAAACCCGATTCCAGATCTCTCCATTGGTACAGATCAGGCGCTTATGGACTGTCTTGAAGACACCGGCTTACAGGACTGGGATGACCGACTCTTGGCCATTAAGCCGCGAATAGACCGGGCGAGGGAGGAGGCCGCCCGTCTGCTGGCGCCAAAGGCGGTCACAGTCCGACCAACTCCGGCAACCCTGAATAGCCGTGAAGACGTAGAAGCCTACGTTCAAAAATTGAGAGAACGGCTGTTGGCCCAGGTAGATGAGCACCCCGTGATTATCCCCTAGAGGTAAGAACTCGAAGATGGCATCGCTCGACTCCGCTCTGAGGTCTGCCTTGGAAAAGGCTGTCATCGCGGCACGCGAGGAAGCCGAGGATGCGGCGCGCGCCGCTCTGGACGTTCTGGGCGTCACTCAACAAAGGGCATTCGAGACGCTCACGAGTGAGCAGAGGGCAATTCGTAATGCGCTGCGGGCAAAGGCACGCCAACTTGGTTCCGGCAGCCAGTCCTCCGGGTTCGCCCTGCTCGTAGAAGAGGTCGCTTACGTGCAGTGGCATCGGAGGCTGTTCGCCCGGTTCTTGGCCGAAAACGACCTACTTATGCACCCTGCCGGGGTAGCAGTAACCTTGGAAGAATGCGAGGAGCTGGCTGCAGGTGAGGGTGATGCGGACCCGTGGGCAACGGCGGCCCGATACGCAGGAAACATGATGCCGGGCATCTTTCCCGCCGACGACCCCAGTGGACAGGTCACTCTCGCTCCTGAAGGCCGCGCAGCGCTTGAAGTCACCCTCAGCACCATTCCCATTCCAGTCTTCACATCCAACGACGGCCTAGGTTGGGTATACCAGTTCTGGCAGTCGAAAAAGAAGAAGGAGGTCAGCGGCAGCGGGCGAAAGATCGAAAAGCTCGAATTGGCTGCCTACTCACAACTCTTCACCGAAGACTACATGGTGCGGTTCCTGCTGGAGAACTCGCTGGGGGCATGGTGGGCCGCGCGACATCCTGATAGTCGATTGGTACGGGGTTTCAAGTATCTTCGGTTCCGGGAAGACGGAACGCCAGCGGCAGGGGCGTTTCAGGGATGGCCGGGCCGAGCCGCAGAGGTGACGGTGATGGACCCCTGCTGTGGATCGGGCCATTTCTTGGTGGTTGCGTTCGAAATGCTTCGCCGGATGCGGGTGGAGGAGGAGGGACTTAGCGAGGCTGAGGCGGCTGACGCAGTGCTTCGCGACAATCTGTTCGGGCTGGAGATAGACCCCCGGTGCGTTCAGATCGCCGCCTTTGCCCTCGCGCTCGCTGCATGGAAGGTTGGAGGCTACCGCGAACTGCCTGCGTTGAATGTCGCCTGTTCAGGCATAGCGGTCCGGGGACAGCTTGAAGTGTGGACAAGGCTAGCGGGTGACGATGCCAACATGCGTCAGACCCTAGAGAGACTGCACGGATTATTCGTAAACGCTTCAGACCTGGGCAGCTTGATCAACCCGACAGACGTGCCCGTCCACGAGCGGATGTTCACGCCTGACTTTGAGAAGGTTGCGCCCCTCCTGAAAGATGCGCTGTCGAAAGAGAGTGCTGATGATCCTGTCGCAGCAGTTTTTGGCAATGCCGCCCTAGGTGTTGCCAGAGCTGCCGAACTGCTGGCGCATAAGTACACCCTGGTGGCAACCAACGTGCCGTATCTCACGCGCGGCAAGCAGGGGGACATGCTCAGAGACTTCATTGGGCTGCGTCATGGAGAAGCCAGGGCTGACTTGGCCACCGCATTTGTGGAGCGGTGCCGCTCGTTTTGCCATCCGAGCGGGGCCTATGCTGTGGTCACACCACAGAACTGGATGTTCCTCAGCTCGTATCGCAGATTTCGCGAGCGGATGCTGCGGGAGCAGACTTGGTTTGTATTTGCAAGACTCGGAGAGGGAGCGTTTGAGAGCAGTGCTGCCGCAGGGGCATTCGTCGCATTGCTGATTGTGCAAAATGTATTGCCTGCTGTTCGGCGCGAAATGAGTGCTTGTGATGTCTCGGAGCCTCGCACTGCGAGCAGCAAGGAGTCCCTGCTTCAGACTTGCATCATGATTTCAATTGAACAGAGGGGGCAATTGGACAATCCGGATGCCAGAATCTCTTTAGGGACGGACAGAAGTACCGAGTGGCTTGAAAGGTATGCGCACTCATACCAAGGAATTGCGACCGCGGATTACGCACGTTACGGACGGTGCTTTTGGGAGCTTTCGGAAATCCCAGGTGAATGGGAATTTCAGCAGAGCACCGTTAGAACGACAGTTCCACATGGCGGGCGAGAGCATATCCTTTTGTGGCAACGTGGGTCGGGGGAGCTTGCCAGGAGTCCACAGGCTCGCATACAGGGATTGGAAGCCCTCCATAAGAGTGGAGTGGCTGTGTCTCAGATGCGCACATTGCCATGCACGCTGTACCGTGGCGATTATTTCGATAACAATACAGCGGTAATCGTACCCAAAAACTCTAAGCATCTTCCAGCTATCTGGGCGTTCTGCTCTTCGGCCGAATTCAATACGTTTGTACGCCACATTGACCCGAAGGTGAGCGTGACCAACGCGACACTGGTCAAAGTTCCGTTCAACTTGAAGCGCTGGCAGGCTGTTGCTGAAAAGCGCTGGCCTGGCGGTCTACCCGAACCAGACTCAGACGACCCGTCCCAATGGCTGTTCAAAGGTGATCCATCGAATAGCACAGATCCCCTCCAAGTAGCTGTTGCCCGGCTCTTAGGATATCAATGGCCTCAGCAACACGCAGACGGGCTTTCTTATCTGGCCTTGCGGGACGGAATCCTCCCTCTCGCCTCAGTCGCGGGCCAAGAGCCTTCGTCCGAACAGCTCCGCCGCGTCTTGTCTGAAGCCTATGGGGAGGACTGGACGGCTGAGCGACAAGCACAATTGCTACGCGAGGTCGGCTTTGGGACTGAGGGAATCGGCGACTGGCTCCGCGATGGCTTCTTCGATCAGCACTGCAAGCTGTTCCGCCAGCGTCCATTCATCTGGCACATCTGGGATGGTAGAAGAGACGGATTTTCGGTTCTGGCGAACTACCACAAGCTGGACGCCGCGAACCTAGACAAACTCATCTATACCTACCTGGGGGAGTGGATTCGCACACAGCGAGTCGCCGAGGAGTCCGGCACACCGGGGGCTAGCGCTCGGTTGGTAGCAGCCTTGGAGTTGCAGAGGAAGCTAGAACAAATACGTGACGGGGAGCCGCCCTACGACATATACGTCCGTTGGAAGACTATATGCGAACAACCAGTCGGCTGGAATCCTGACCTCAATGACGGTGTTAGGCTGAACATCAGGCCATTCGTTACCGCAGGTGTTCTCCGCAGCCGAGTAAACGTGAGTTGGAAGAAGGACCGTGGTCGGGATCCCGACGGCTCGGAGCGGTTGAACGACGTACACCTTACGGTGGAGCTGAAGCGCGGTGCCAAGATGGTGGAGACAAGATGACCACAGTCTCCCGTGCTAGATCCTTCCTCGACGCTCTGGTCGACGCGGTCGAGGGCGCGAGTTCGCACAATAGGCAGGACCAAGTACCGCCTGCCGCCGTCCTTTGGACAGACGAGGCCCGGCAATGGGAAGACCTCTTGCCGCTACTCAAGCAACGGCTGCCTCTCTTTGTCCTGGGCAATTACGCCCCTGACGAACGCACTGGCCCTGCCTATTGGTTGAGGTGCATCATCGCCAGGACGATTCCTCAATTAGGCCTTCCGCACGAAAAGGTGCCCGTACTCTACCTGCCTGGCCTCTCCAGACAGCGATTCAAAGAACCGGAAGACAGCCTAAGAGCCGATTTGAAACCACTGGCTGAGTTGCAGTACCGGGGTGTGCTTTGGGGCCAGAAGAACGGCCGAGACTGGACTGTCAAAGCATTCCTGCAAAGCAGGGACGGTGGGCTCGGAATTAGGGTACAAGGGGACCGGGGCACCAGAGAAGCGCTCCAGCGTTCTCTCGTCAAGATTGCGGAGGAGCCTGTCGAAGCAATCCGTTCGGCCGCTCCACTGCGTGCCTTTTATTTGGACGGATTAATCCACCCTGACAACGTAAAAAACGTGTTGCGGTGGCTGAATGACTCGAAAGCGTACAGGGATGAGTGTTCCGACAAAGAGTGGGCGGCATTCGTGGCACTGTGCAACAGTCATTACGACTTCCACCCAGACAAAGACAGCCCGGTGACAGCTGCGGAGAAGTTGGGACAGCAATACGGAAATTGGAATATGGTGTGGCGTCGCTTCGCGGAAGCTCCCGCATCTTACGGAGCCATCCCCGACAAGCTGCGTGAAGCCAAACCCCAAATGACTTTGCCGCTGCTCGAACCTTTCGAATCGTGGCCACAGAACAACGAAGCAGCAGAGGTAGATCTTAGAGAAGCCTTAGTCGGCTTATCGAGCCTGGACCCCGATGCTGCTCGGCGCAAGCTACTTGAACTGGAGCAAAACCACGGCACACGGCGACTTTGGGTATGGGCAGCTCTGGGGTCTGCACCTCTCGCCGAGGCTATGGAGCATCTTGCCACATTAGCGCGAGTCACCGAACGCACGGTGTGGGGATCATCGACATCGGAGATTATGCAAAATTATGCCGATGACGGATGGGTTGCCGACCTCGCTGTCCTCGATGCAATCGCTTCCGTCGAGAGACTGGAAGATGTGAGGGCCGTGCGATCTGCAGTGCATACGGCGTATCGCCCGTGGCTGGAAAGGATAGTGGAGGCATTTCAAGACGCCGTTGCCGCATCCGAGCCAGACGGTTACCAAGCGGCGTCTCCGCTGGAGGTTGTGGACGGAACGTGCCTGCTATTCGTCGATGGCCTTCGGTTTGATCTGGCACATCGCCTTGGAACCATGTTGGAGCAGAAAGGGATAGAGACAAAAGTGGAGCCGCGTCTGACGGCTCTGCCATCTGTAACCGCTACAGCTAAGCCTGCAATCTCCCCTGTGGCCTCCAAGTTAGAAGGGGGAGAAGGATTCGAAACCGTTGTCAAGGCGAGCGGATCGAAGGTCACCGCTCGACACCTGCGTAAGGTGTTAGGCGATGGAGGCTTTCAAGTCCTAGGGGCTGAAGAGCATGGGAATATTGTTGGGCGCGCCTGGCTGGAGTCGGGGAGCATCGACGAGTATGGCCACGCGCATGGGTGGAGGATCGCCCATCACGCCGTTGCGGAGCTTCGAGGGCTTGCCGAAAGGGTTGAGAGTCTCCTGGAGCATGGATGGCAGAAAGTGGTTGTCATTACTGATCATGGGTGGGTACTAATGCCCGGCGGCCTACCCAAAGCGGAGTTGCCCGAGCACCTTGCCGAGATACGGAAGGGTCGCTGCGCACGGTTAAAGGAAGGATCTCAGACCGACCAACAGGTTCTTTCCTGGCACTGGGACCCCTCGGTTCGAATTGCAGTAGCGCCGGGTATCCACTGCTATGAAGCTGGTAAGGAATACGAGCACGGCGGACTCAGCCCACAGGAGTGTGTTGTGCCGATTCTGACTGCCACAGGACGTGTAACCCGTGCCACAGTGACCATTAGAGAAGTACGGTGGCGCCGGCTTCGATGCAACATCACGATTGAGGGGTTGGCAACTGACGCACACGTAGACATCCGCACCAAGGGAAGCGACGCATCTACCACGTTGACGGCGGGTGGGAAGGAGATTGGTGCCGAAGGTGAAGTGTTTCTATTAGTCGAAGATGTTGATCGCGAGCATGAGGCGGCACTGGTCGTGGTGGTTGGAATCGATGGCACCGTCCTAGCTCAAACGAGCACGATCATCGGAGGTCCGTAGTTGACAACATTTGTCATGGACGAGCTGGATCAGCTGGCAGCAAACAGCTTCGATGGTTACGTCGTCCGCAAAGACCTCGCCCGGTCTTTCAAAGGCAGATATCCGGTTCCGGAATACGTAGCAGAGTTCCTGTTGGGCAGGTACTGCGCTAGCACCGACGAAGCAGAGATAAACGAAGGCCTGAATATCGTCGAATTGCAGATGCAAAACCGAACCGTCCGCGCTGGCGAGGAGGAACTTTTTAAGTCCCGTGCCCGCGAACTCGGCTCCGTCAAGCTCATAGACATCATCACAGCTCGGCTCGACGCTCGATCCGATTCCTACATGGCTAACCTGCCAAGCCTGCGCCTGAGTGACGTTCGCATCTCTCCCGGACTGGTGTCAGCCCATGAACGCATGTTGACGGGCGGCTTCTATGCGGAGATTCAACTAACCTACGACGCCACCGTGGCAGAGGAGAGGGGCGGAAGACCATTCGGGGTCGAGACCTTACGCCCAATCCAACTTTCCAAGCGTGGGATGCTTGATGACCTTGCCGCCGGTCGGAAGACTTTCACCACCGAGCAATGGAAGCACTTGTTGCTCAGAAGTGTTGGCTTCGAGCCTTGCGCGCTCAACCAACGGGCCCAAGACATCCTTCTATTGCGGATGATTCCGTTCGTAGACCGCAACTACAACATGGTCGAGTTAGGGCCCCGTGGTACAGGTAAGTCGCACCTGTTCCAACAGATATCCCCCTCATCCCATTTGATCTCCGGTGGCAAGGCAACTGTTGCCCGTTTGTTCGTAAACAACGCAACAGGCCAGCGCGGCTTGGTTGCCCAATACGATGTAATTTGCTTCGACGAAATCTCGGGCGTCTCCTTCGATCAGAAAGATGGCGTCAACATCATGAAGGGCTACATGGAGTCCGGTGAGTTCAGTAGAGGCCGGGAGAGCATACGGGCAAACGGCAGCTTGGTGTTCGTGGGCAACTTTGAAGTCGACGTCGAACACCAGCAACGAATTGGGCACCTCCTGGGACCCTTGCCACCTGAGATGCGGCATGACACCGCTTTCATGGATCGAATTCATGCCTACCTGCCAGGCTGGGACGTGCCAAAGTTGGACCGTTCATACTTCACAGACCATTTTGGCTTAGTGAACGACTTTCTATCTGACTGCTGGTCTCAATTGCGGTCTGAAAACAGGCTGTCCACCATTCAGGGGCGAGTCCAATTTGGCGGCGCGCTTAGCGGGAGAGATTCAACCGCGGTGCACCGGACATTTGAAGGCCTACTGAAACTCCTTTACCCAGATCGTGACGCCGAAATTTTCGACGATGACATTGAGTGGGCGGTTCGATTAGCCCTTGAGTGCCGGCGACGAGTCAAGGAGCAGCAGAAGCGGATCGGCAGCGCCGAGTTTAGAAATACCCACTTCAGCTACACGATGGGTGAGGATGGGATCGAAAGGTTCGTTGCTACTCCTGAACTACAAAGTGACGACGCAATAGGCTCAGATCCTCTTCCCCCTGGGCAAGTCTGGGCCGTTAGCCCTGGGGGATTGGAGGACAACGCGGGCCTCTACCGGATCGAGGTGAATGTCGGACCCGGCTCGGGCGTGAAGATCATCAACGTCCCTGCTCCCGGTCCGTTCCGTGAAAGCGTCAGATACGCGCAAGGGAATCTGTCCACGCGCTCAAAGGACTTGGTCGGGGACCGAGACCCGCGATCCCACGAATTCACGGTTCAACTCCGCGCCTTCGACAACTCACGGAGCGGATCGTTTCTCGGTCTCCCGGCACTATTGGCATTATGCAGTGGCCTATTGGGCAAGAGTCTCAAGGGGGGGCTCGCGACAGTTGGAGGGCTAAACCTTGGGGGAACGTTGGACCCCGTGCACAACGCCGTGGGGGTCGCCGAGCTCGCGGTCGAGAGAGGCGCGACTGAATTGTTGATCCCAATCTCCTCCAGGAGGCAACTGAACGACCTCTCCGACGACATGGCGACTAAGCTAAGCATCCTCTACTACGCAGACGTTAGGGAAGCCTTGCTGAAGGCGTTGGGGGACTGATGCCTTGGACGCCTTATATCGAAACCTCCCAGCAAAAAGTTCGCAAATCGGTACGCCATGGCCCACCACGCGGGCAGAGGCGCGGTGCCCGTCGCCCCGGGAGGTTCTTCGGCTGCCCCTCAAGAATGGCGCAATGCCCGTCGCCCTGTGCGGTCTCACTAATGCACTCTTATGACACGTCACCCTCGTGCACCCACACATGTCGCCCCCCGCATCAAGTGCGGGGCAGGCTTTGAGCGAAGCGAAGGGCCTGGGTAAGAGGGGCACGGGTGTGGTGCGTATCACGCCGGGAGATCCTTCGCTTCGCTCAAGGATGACAAAAGGGAGCGCTTAGAATTTCGTTGCCTGAAGCTTCGCAAATGTCTCCGCTGGAAAAGCAGGTAGGGTATCCACGAGAGACTTCCGGGACAGGCCCCTCAGGGCCGTACTATAGACGGCGGGAGGCGAGAAGGAAATCGCGCATATGAGCACCGACCGCGTCGTCATAGTTGGCGGGGGCTTCGCCGGACTCAACGCCGCCTACACGCTGACGAAGCGGGGAATCACCCCTATCCTGCTCGAAGCCGAGGAGCGGGCCGGCGGACGCGGCATCGGCGAGAAAGTGGACGGGTTCTCACTGGACAGGGGCGCGTTCGTATTCACCTCCACCTACGACACGGCATTTCGCCTTTGTGAGGAGTTGGGACTGCCGCTGGTCCCTTCTACGATGAAGTTCGGCCACTACCGCGGTGGGCGGTGGGTCACCACGACGCCGGAACAGTCGCCCTGGAATTTCATACGGCACCTGCGTGCGGCCTACACCATGGGCTTCCTGTCCCCCTCAGGCATGATGTCCGGATTCAAGGTGATGCGGCAGATTCATCGCCAGGCGGAATACATGAGTTTCGGCGGCGACAGCCCTTTGGCCGAGATCGACGACGACGAGTCCTTCGGCGATTACCTTGACCGGCTCGACGTGCCTGACAAGTTACGGGTGACGCTCAGAGCGCCCCTCGACATGATACTGGGCGATCCGATGCCCGCAGGCCAGGCGTTGATGCGGGCCTACATTGGAGAAACGATGCTGCACTCCGGCAGGGTCTACATGCCCGAGCGGGGCATCGGTTCCCTCAGCGAAGCCCTCGCGACCGCCTGCTCAGACGTGGTCCGCGTATCTACCCTGGCCAGGCGGGTCGTCGTGGAAGGCGGGAGGGCGACCGGCGTAGTTGTGGACGGCGAGACTATAGAGGCGGACGCGGTCATCTGTGCCGTCCCCGGCACGAAGGTACCGGGCCTCCTCCCCGACCTGCCGCCGCCGGTCCGCCGCGCGCTGGGGGCCGTCAGCTATTCGAGCGGTTGCCGCGTTGTCATCGGCCTCGACCACTCCCCGCTGCCTCCCGGGTGGCATGGCGCGCTCTACCCGGAAAACGACGACACGCCGCTCCTGCTGAGCCGCACTGTTTACCTGCCCGCGTGCGCGCCCGCGGGCAAGAGCATCCTCGACCTGCTCATCGGGCGTGACCGCGCGAAGGAACTCATCCCGCTCGACGACGATGAGATCAAGCAAGAGTTGTTGGGCGCCGCTCGCCGAAACGCGCCCGCGGGCTCCGCTCTTCCCGGCGATGACGAGGGCCTGTTCTACCGCGTGTACCGCTGGGAGGAGGCGCTGTGCATGGGGACGCCGGGGATGCTCGCCGCCATGGCCAAGGTCCCGGCGCAGCTTGCGGGCAGCATAGACAACCTGTTCCTGGCAGGCGACTACATGGCCGTGCCGTCGGTCAACGGCGCGCTGGCAAGCGGGCAACGCGCCGCAAACAAGGTCGCAGACTTGCTGGCGTCTCGCGCCGGCCAGTCAGGGCCCTAGTCGAGCGCGGCTACGGTCCGCTCGGCCACCATGAGCGCGGGCAGGTTGGTGTTGGCCCTCGGTACGACGGGCATGATCGAGGTGTCGGCGACGAATAGGCCCTCCGCGCCGTGGACCCTGCCCATTGGGTCGACGACGGCCGCGGGGTCGGAGTCGGGGCCCATCTTACAAGTGCCGACCGGGTGGAAGTAGTGAAGGCTGTCGCGGCGCAGGTCCTCGGCCGTGACCATGCCGGCCGTCTCCTCAAGCTCCGCCCCAATCAACTCGACCAGCGGCTGCCGCCGCGCAATCTCCCTGGTAATGGCGACGCCATCCATCAACGCGAAGAGGTCCTGATCGTCGGGATCGGTGAAGTATCCGGTGTCGATGACCGGGCTGCTCTGTGGGTCGTTGTCGCTCAGCGTCAGCCGGCCGCGAGACAGTGGCGCAACCAACGCAACGTACATCCCGCACTCCCAGCGTCCTTCCAGGTCGGGACCGGCCGAGGTGGTGGGCGCTATATGCAGGTCGAAGGCCTCATCGCAATGGCTGCTGCGTGCCTTGGCCAGGCTCTGTTCCGTAAAGACGGTCCTGCCTTCCGCCATGAAGTCTTCCATCAACCTGTCGAAGCGCTGGGTGCCGTGGTGCTTCATGCTGACACCGGGATGGTCGTGCAGGTTGCGTCCAACCCCCGGCAGGTCTATCCGCGTTGCGGTCCCCAGTTGAGCCAGTTCATCGGCTGGGCCGATGCCGGAGCGGAGCAGGATGGCGGGAGAACCGTAGGCGCCGGCACACAGGACGATCCGCCCAGCAGCAATTGTCACCCTCTCCCCCGCCCGGACTACGTCGACCGATACCGCCCTGGAGCGGTCCAGGTTGATCTTGTCAACCAGGGCATCGCCCACCACGGTCAGGACGCCTGAGTCGCGTACCGGATCGAGGTATGCGAACGGTGTGCTCCACCGAATCCCGTTCCTTATGTTGACCGGCGCCATCGCCGCGCCAACGTCCTCGTCGAGGTCGTTCAGGTCGGCCGACGGAGGGATTCCGAAATCGACCATCGCATCGAGACACGCTCTGTGGAACGGGGTAATCTCCTCAGGCTCGAAGTCGCGAACGCACAGCCTTTCCGCCGCCCTGTGAAAGTGGGGAAGGACCTCATCGGTCGACCAGCCGTCGTTGCCCGCGTTGGCCCAGCCATCGTAGTCGGCGCGGCTGCCCCAGAGGGCGATGCAGCCGTTGTGCGATGAGCAGCCGCCGATCACCCTGGCCCGTTGGAGCGCGTGGCCCGGCCTGCCTGCGGACGCCGAACTGGAATAGGACCAGTCGTGCGTGCGTGCGACGACGCGGCCTTCCAGCAGATCGGCCGGCCAACGCCCTTCCTCCAGGCTGCCGTAGTCGGGGCCGGCCTCGAGGAGCAGCACCGACTGGCCGCCGCGTTCAGCCAGGAGACCGGCCACGGCGGCCCCGGCCGTTCCGCCGCCAATCACGACGGTGTCCGAGTATGTTGGCAGGCGCAAAGATCCGCTCCTTGTCATCGCCGGCGTGACGTGGGTAAGTGCTCAGGGTGACACCCCATTTTTAACTCTGAGCGCCCACTCTGTCATTCTGGAGCGCAGCGAAGAATCTCCCGGCGTGGCACGCACCGCGCCCTTGCCTCTCTTACCCAGGCCTTTCGCTTCGCTCAGAGCCTGCCCCGCACTTGAAGTGGGGCGACGTGTATTACTTCATTTCGTCTCACTGGCGAACGCCAGTGTCCGCGGTGGGGTGTCGTGGCGAAGGGCACACCCGCATATCCAGCCGGACCGTTGTCGAACGTCCCCCCTCTTGCGCCCCACCATGGGTACCAGCTTTCGCTGGCACGATGATGTGGGGTCGCCCGGCTTACGTTCAAAGGGAGAACCGGACGCCACTCGCCGCAAATCGGGTCTGTAATCTCGCGCCGTGGTGGTTTAACGTGTGCCTCTCGAATGGGCTAACGACTGAACAAGCCGCAAATTGCAATCACTGGTACACCGGCGTCGGACCGCAGGGGGCAGGCATGAGATACAAGAAGTTCGGAAACTCCGACCTTGAGACGTCGGTTGTTGGCTTCGGCGGCTGGCCGATGGGCAGCGGTCACTACGGTTCGTTCGACGAGCAGCAGGTAATCGCCGCCATCCACCGTTCAATCGACCTCGGCGTAACGCTCTTCGATACCGCTCCCGTATACGGATGGGGCGAAGGAGAGAAACTACTCGGCCAGGCGATTGCAGGCAGGCGCGACGAGATCGTGCTGGTCAGTAAGGGAGGCATCATCTGGGAAGAACCCGGGCTTGAACAACGCGGCGGAGCGCACGGTAGAAACTCGTCGCGTGAGTCGCTGGCGAAAGGGCTTGACGAGAGCCTCGCCCGCCTGGGCACAGACTACCTGGACCTGCTTCTCATCCACTGGCCTGATGAATCGCGACCGATGTCCGAGCCGATGGAGGCGTTCGCCGATTTCCTCAAGCAGGGCAAGATCAGGTACGGCGGCGTCAGCAACCACAGCCCGCAGCAGATGACGGAGTGCCTGGAAGTTTTCCCCATCATCACCAACCAGGTCGGGTACCACCTGTTCGACGTGAGGACCGAGCCGGAGATCATCCCGTTCTGCGAGGAAAACGGCATGGGCATCATGGCCTACGGCTCCCTGGCGCACGGGCTCCTGACCGGGACGATGACGCCCGAGACGACCTTCGAGGAAGACGACTGGCGTAAGGGCCTGCAGGCGTTTGGCCAGCCGATCTTCGAGGGCCAGCACTTCCTCGACAACCTGCATAAGGTGGACAAGCTCAAGGAAATCGCAGCCGGCAAGGGATTTTCGGTCGCGCAGCTCGCGTTAGCGTGGGTCGCTTCGGAGCCCACGGTCTCGGTCGCGCTGGTGGGTACGCGCAGGCCGGAGGAGATGGAGGAGAACGCCGCGGCGGCCGAATGGGAACTGAGCCCGGCCGAGCGGGAGGAATTGCGGGCGGTTGTCGCCGGGTAGGCACCGCGGCGCAACGCCAACCCGCAGAGGGTGGCTAAATCGGGCATTGGGTTGCCCGGCACGCGCAAAATTCCCCAAACCCGCTCTCAGACGACCACTCGTAGGGGCGTTGGGATGTGGGTGCCCGAGGAGGTGGGGCGCGGCAACTGACGCGATGTCATTTCGTGATCGGTTTAGGGACTTCTTGGACACCCCCTAGAGTTCCGCCCGGACCTTGATCACGTGCCCGGTATAGCTCCGGGTCGCGGAGTGGCCGGGTGTACCAAAACGATACTCAGTTGCTTAAAGTTAAAAACACACTCCCGCTAAACGAACACTCTGGACAAAACTGCGAACCAACTCGCAGGAATTCAGATTGGAACACTCATGAAACTTCGTCACTCCCGTATTCCTGCCATGCCGCAATTTGATTTACGCCGGGGGTGCGAAGTGACAAAGTTCTTGTGCCTGGCCGTAGCGATGTTGGTGGTCGGCGCTTTCCTCGTTGCGTGCACGAGTGAGCCCGAAGCAACGGCGACCCCGGCGGCGACAGCGGTGGTGAATCCGACATCCACACCGGAGATCCTTCCCACGCCGACAGTCGCCCCTTCGCCCACCGTCGCCCCAACTTCAACACCCGTGCCCGCGCCAACGGCCACTCCTGCCCCCGCGCCCTCTCCGACGTCCGCACCGGCGACGGATGATCGTTTCTCGACTGTCGACCAGTTGAAGAAGAACGCCGAGGAGTTCGAGTACACCATCGGAAAACACGGCGGCGCAGTAACTTCCGCCACCATCTCCGAGCCCCTCACGTTCAACCTTGCCATTTCCAACGACGCGTCGTCATCGGGCGTCCTCGGTTATCTCTTCGAGGGGCTGACCCGGACGTCGTGGCTGACCAACGAAGTGGAGCCGGAACTGGCCGAGTCCTGGGAGAGTTCGGAAGACGGCCTCACGTGGACGTTCCACCTCCGCAATGACGTGAAGTGGCACGACGGCGAACCGTTCACCGCCCACGACGTGGACTTCACCTTCAACCGCATCATCTACAACCACGACATCCCGGCCAGCAGCCGCCCGGCGTTTCACTTCCGATTCCTCGACGAGGACACCGGCGAGTGGCAGGAGGAGCCGATGACGGTGACAGTTGTTGACGACTACACCGTCGAATGCGTCCTGCCAGGGCCGTTCGCCCCATTCCTCCGATCGATGGGCACGGCGATTTACCCGAAGCACATCCTCGAGGAGTACGTGGACGACGGGACGTTCACAGCCAGGTGGGACATCGGAACGGACCCGGCCGAGATAATCGGCACCGGACCGTTCACCATCGGGAGTTACGAGCCGGGCGAACGCGTCGTCATGCAGCGCAATCCCGACTACTGGCTCTACGATGACGCCGGCAACGCCCTCCCCTACATCGACGAAATCGTCCACGTCATCGTCCCGGACCTGGAGACGGAGCTGGAGGAATTCCTGGCAGGCGAGTCGGACGTCCACGGCGTGCTCGGGGAGGAGTACGCACGCCTGGAAGCGCTCCAGGAAGAGGGGAACTTCACGATTCACCGGCGCGGTCCGAATTTCGGGACGACCTTCCTGGGTTTCAACATGAACCCCGGCAGCAACGAGGACACCGGCGAGCCATACGTAGCGCCTGAAAAGCTGACGTGGTTCCAGAACAAGGACTTCAGGCAGGCCGTCGCGCACGTCATCGACAAGGACGCGATCATCCAGGACGTACAGCATGGACTCGGCTATCCGCAGTGGGCTTCCGTGAGCCCGGCCGCGGGCGACTTCCACAACCCCGACGTGCGGCGCTATGAGTACGACCTCGACAAGGCGAACGAGATCCTGGATGGCATCGGCTGGACGGATACCGATGGGGACGGAATACGGGAGGACGACGCAGGCAACGACATCGAGTTCACGCTGGTTACCAACACCGGCAACACCGTGCGTGGAAGAGTGGGCGAATTGGTCCAACAGGGGATGGAGGACGTCGGCCTCAAGGTGGACTACCAGTTGATCGAGTTCGGCGACCTGGTCACGCAGCTAACGAGTTCTTACGACTGGGAAGCCATGATCATCGGCTTCACGGGCGGTACGGACCCGTACAGCGGAATCAGTTTCTGGCACAGCGGGGAGGGCCTGCACCTCTGGTACCCCAACCAGCCCGAACCGGCGACGGAGTGGGAGGCCCGGATCGACGAGTTGTACGTAATGGCCAGCCAGGAGTTGGACCACGAAAAACGTGTAGGTCTCTACCACGAGGCCCAGGCGATCGCCGCCGAAAACGTGCCGGTAATCTACACAACCCTCTCCGAACGGCTGACCGCCGTCCGCAACATCTTCGGCAACACCACGCCCACCATCTACGGACTCTGGGACGTCAGGTACCTATACCGCACGGATTGAGGTCGGGCAGGTCGGGTCCATCCGCCCCAACCCTCAACCCAGCTTCAGCCCCTTGAACGTCCTCACCTGCTCGGTGATGGCGCGCTCGGTGGGCAGGCGTTCAATGCTGGATGCGCCGAAGAAACCGACGCTAGCGGGTAGTCTCGAGAGCGCGTTTCCGACGTTGTCCGGCTCGTCGAAGGGGCCGCCGTGGCAGATGACTAGGATGTCGCCGCGGGCTCCGTGGCCCGCCGCCGCGATTGCTTCCACGCGTTCGATGGCCGCATCCAGGGACATGGCGTCCGTCGCGCCGATGGTGCCGGACGCGGTCAGCCCGACGTGCGCCACGAGCATGTCGGCGCCGGCCTCGGCCATCATCACCGCCTGCTCTTCGTCGAACACATAAGGTGCGGTGAACAGGTCCATCCGGCGCGCCTCGCGGACCACCTCGACCTCTTTGTCGTAGCCCATCCCGGTGGCTTCCAGGTCCCTGCGGAAATTGCCGTCGATGAGCCCAACGGTCGGGAAATTCTGGATGCCCGAAAAGCCCATCTCCTTCAGTTGCTTCAGGAATACCGGCATCAGGCGGAACGGGTCGGTGCCGCACACCCCGGCCAGGACCGGCGTGTCCGTCACGACCGGCAGCACCTCGGCGGCCATCTCCACGACGATCCCGTTGGCGTCGCCGTAGGGCATGAGACCGGCGAGCGAGCCACGGCCCGCCATGCGGTAACGGCCGGAGTTGTAGATGATGATGAGGTCCGCCCCGCCCGCCTCGGCGCTCTTGGCTGAGATGCCGGCGCCCGCGCCGCAGCCGACCACAGGCCGGCCTGCGGCCACTTCGGCCCGCACTCGACGTAGGATTTCGCTGCGCGACACTGCCACCGGACCGCTCCTATACGCCCTTGTTTTCGAGCATCTCCAGCAAGGTGTGGGCTGCGATGTCGGCAAACTCGGGGTCGTTGATATTGTGGTCTATCTCGTGGACCGGTATGTCCGACCGGAGGCCGTTCCTGATGGCGTCGAAACACGCCCGGTCGGCCTCCGGGTCCCAGAACCTCTCACCCTCGCTGTCCAGCATCGAGACGCCCTTCATCGGCAACAGAACGGTGGTCGCAGCAGTGGCCTGGTTGACCGCGGCGGCGATGATCTCGCCAATACGGACGTTCTCCTCGGTGTTCGTGCGAAGCAGAGTCACGTTGGGATTCCACTGGTACAGGTTCCGGCCTTCATACCGCTCGGGAACGGTCTCGATCGAATCGAAATTTGCCATGTCGACGCACCCCGGGACGATGACCGCCGGTACGCCCGCCATGCTCGCCGCTGCGCAACGGTCCGGCCCGGCGCTGAAGACGCCCCCGCACACCTCATCGGCTATCTCGGTGGTCGTGATGTCCAGTGAGCCCACGATATAGCCGTCAGCGATGAGGCTCTCCATGGTCTTGCCCCCTATGCCGGTGGCGTGAAAGACCAGCACTTCGTAGCCGCCGCTCTCCACTACCCCGCGGGCCCTTTCGACGCACTCCGTCGTGTTGCCGAACATGGAAGCGGTGACCAGGGGCCGCTCCTCGCCGGCAGGCGGCCGGTCCATCTTGACCATGCCGGCGATGGCTCCCGCCGCGTTGGCGAAGATGGCGCGGCTGATGCTGTTGATCCCGGCCACGTCGACTATGGACGGGATGAAGACTATGTCCCTCGTGCCCGCGTAGGCGCTGACGTCGCCGCCGGCCACCGTGGACACCATCACCTTGGGCACGCCGACCGGCAGAACGCGCATACCGGTGGTGGCGATGGACGTGCCGCCGGTGCCGCCCATGCCGATGATCCCGCCGAGCCTGCCCACGTCATATAACCTACGCACGACGACTGCGAGGCCGTTGGCCATCGTCTCCATCGCCTCGTCTTTGTGGTCGCCCGAGGCGAAGTAAGAGATGTCGCCGCCCGCCGCAGCCGCGACCTCCTCCCTGCTCACATCGGGCTCGAAGTCGGGCGCGCCCATCGTCCCGAAGTCGACCACCAGCGTGTCCACCCCCTCCGCCTCGATGAGGCGCTTCACGAAGGCGAACTCCGCGCCCTTGGTGTCCAGCGCGCCGATGATAACTACCGTCTTCGGATTGGGAGTGGTTTTCATGGCATATCTCTACGTTGATCCACCGGGATTGGGCAATTCCTGGAGCGACAGGTCTCGCAGTCGCCCGGGTCGTTTATTTCCACGGTGGCTTATGCGGTGAGAGTGCCCATGTTAATTGAGGCGCGTAACTCTATGGCCCTCCTGGTTCGGTCAACCTCTGCTGCCAGGGTCTTCTCGTCGGGCAAGGCGATGCGGTACTCCGCGGCCAGGACCTTGTTCGGCAACCCGTCCAGCGAGTAGTGAGCGAGCGCCTCATCCTTCTCGGAACAGAGAATCAGTCCGATTGGTGGGTTCTCTCCCTCACGGACCCAGTTGTCTGCCACATAGTTGAGGTAGAAGTGCATCTGCCCGGCGTCGGAGTGGCTGAAGCTGCCGATCTTCAGGTCTATCACCACAAGACAACGCAGGCCCCGGTGAAAAAACAGCAGGTCCAACGGATACCACTGGTTGCCGACCCGCAGCCGCCTTTGCCTGCCTATGAAACAAAAGTCATCTCCCAGTTCCATGAGGAAGGTCTCCAGGTGACGGATCAGCGCCTCCTCGAGGTCACTTTCCGAGTATTCGTCCTTGAGATCCAGGAACTCCAGGACGAACGGGTCTTTGATCTGCACCTCGCTGCACACCGGGACTTCCGAAATAGTCTTCGCGTCCGTCGCCAGAATCGCAGTCCTGTTCTTCGAAAGGGCTGTCCGCTCGTAGAACTGTGAACTGATTTGCCGGTCGAGTTGGCGGACCGACCACCCACCCAGCAGCGCTTCGGCTTCATAGAACTCGCGGGCGCTCTCGTTCTTGACCGACAGCAGCCGCACATAGGCGGACCAAGGCAACGGAAACGCCTTACGCAGGTCGTCGAAACCCGCTTCGACGGAATTTTGTTCGAATTCGCCAGACACCGTCTGGCATATTGCTGTTACAGGCTCGGCAGCCAAAATGCCAGACGGTGTCTGGCGAATCTGGCCGGGCTGGTACGAGAGATAGAAAAGGCGCATGTTCTGGATGTTCTGACGGGAGAAGCCCCGTCCGAATTCTCCTGTCAAATCCGCCGCCAGTCTCTCAACAAGGGCGGCACCGTATTCGGCCCGCTCTTCACCCGACTGCTCGAACTCCACGATTCGACGCCCAATCAGCCAGTAAGCCGCGGTCATGGAGGCGTTCACCGACCGGGCGGCAGACTCCCTGGCCGCGTCGATGATCTTCGACACGTCCCCATAGACGACCCGATACGGGGCGCCGCGCTCGCGGGCTTCAGTCATCGTTCTATTCAATATTGGTCTCTCCGAATTGCCGCCGTCATTTTTCCCGTGCAGGGTAAAGCAGTCCTTCGGTAACACGAACTTCGTTTGTCAGTCCCGTTCCATGATTGGGAGCCGAAGTCAGCTACCGCTGGGCGCATTCATCCGCCCCGCCACGCCCGTCGGGGACCTCGGACGCCAGCTCGAACTCCACGGGGTTGGTCCCTTTGAGCGTGCTCATCTCGTGGATGAGGAATCCGATAACTTCTCCATCGTCATCCAAGCGCTTGAGAACGCGCTCGTCATCGGTGGGAATGAAATACCCCTCCCGGAATGCCCATAGCACCTCGAGCATGTCCCCCTCCTCGTCGTGCCAGACTGACACTTGCCTCTTGGTCATGCTCACTCTCCTTATGATCTTGCGGTCCAGATAGGTCCCCAACCCTCGTACACTGGCAAACGCCAATACATGCAGAGGCCCTTTCAGATAGTTATCACCGAACATCGCTGACCGCCAACCAGCCTTGGCACAAGTTGGTCAACCGAGAAAGCAAACATGCAAGACAAACCGCTCGATGGAAAAGTCGCAATCGTAACCGGGGCCGGCAGCCCAATCGGCATGGGCCGCGCAATGACGCTCGCCCTGGTGAAGGCCGGCGCACGCGTCGCGATGCTGGACGTCAACGAAGAGTGGCTTGAGCAGTCCGCCGCCGAGGTCCGCGCGGCCGCCGGTGATGACTGTGTCCTGGACCTGGTCTGTGACATCTCAGACCCAGCAAGCGTCGAGGAGTCTGTCCGCAAGACCATTTCCGGGCTCGGCGGGCTCCACATCCTGATCAACAACGCCGGGACGATAAACCTTGCCGATCTGGCCGGCGGCAATTTGCCCAAGTTCTGGGACATCACGCCCGAGACGTGGAGCAGGGATTATCGCCGTCAATTCCAGCGGTTCCTTCTTCATGGCCCGGGCGGCGGTGGGCCACATGCTCGACCAGGGATGGGGTCGGATAATCGGCGTCACGACGAGCGTCGACACCATGTACCGGCCGGGTCTATGCCCATACGGACCGTCCAAGGCTAGCCACGAGGCCCTCGTCGCGCTGATGTCTCGCGAACTGGAGGGGACCGGGGTCACGGCCAACGTACTCGTACCCGGCGGCCAGACCGACACACACATCATTCCAGATGACATCGCGGTGGGCCGGGCAATACTCATGCGGCCGGAGGTGATGAACGGGCCGGCGGTGTGGCTCTCATCCGAGGCGTCGGACGGGACGAACGGCATACGCCTGATCGCCCACTACTGGGACGAGACCCTGCCCATAGAACAGCGGCTCGAAAAGGCCGCCGCGCCCGCCGCTTGGCCGCAACTGGGCAGGCAGGCTATATTCCCAGGGGACGACATGTGAACTGGTCTATCGCCTATAGCCAGGAACAGATTGGCCGGCCCATCAGTCGCCGTCACCGGCACAGACACAGACACTTCTTACAACCGGCGCGGCTAGTAGCTGTAAACTAACCGGCAAAGTGGAATCGCGGTGTACCTGAGTCAGCCGGTCGTGTGCACGAGAGTCCGCCGGCGCGGTCCTGCCGCGGCCGGTACGCAATCAAGGAGGCCAAGACTTGGCAACGAAGACTGAGCTCAAAGTCCCGAAGGTGGTCCGCGGCACCCGGCCGCCAAGCGACACGGCCCAAACTCCCGGACTGGTCCGCCGTCCCGCTATCGACGCGTCGGCGGTCGGCGCCAGCAAGATCTGGTTCGGCACCGTTACCTCCGAGCCCAACCACAAGGGTCCGCCCCACATGCACGGGGAGGCTGAGACGGCCGCGTACATCATCTCCGGCCACGTACGCGTCTATTACGGCGAGGACTTCAAGGAATGGGTGGAGGCGGGGCCCGGCGACTACCTCTTCGTGCCGGCCCACATGTGGCACATAGAGGAAAACCCTTACGACGTGCCGTCAGAGCAATTCCTCGCCCGGGGTCCGGACAATATAGTCATCAACATGGAGGAGTAAGACTCCCGGGCGTCGCGGGCGCATCGACACTTGCCGGCGTCCCTCGAAGAGACGCACCGTCTACGAAAACTCTCCATCCTCAGGTTGGCAATGCCGCCACGGGGCCAATTGCAGAATCAGCAGAACCCGCGCGATGCGCGTGAATCCGTCACCGCGTTCGTCTACATGATTCACACGCCCAGTGTATGTTTACTAAGTGACGCGATGACGCCATAGGTCGAAACGCGCCTTATTGACAACGATTGGAAAGCCTTCGCCTATATCCGGGTATCGCCTTTGTGATTTCGCTGGATAGATTCGCACCGAGGTAGATGTTCGTCAACCGACAAGCAGGGTCCGGGCTGGGCCTGGGACCAGTCGACTTAGACCGCGTCCCGCTGGGCACTCACCGACAGCGGGGGTTCGGCATCCGATGAACATGCCAACGGACTACCTGCAGGGCCATGAGAAGGCCGCAGCGCTAGACCCGGAAATCACCTCCAACTACCTCGCCCACACCGTCATCGGCGACCCGTTCGCCGACGCGATGTTGGACGACCTCGCCGAACTCCCCGGCGCGGAACGAAATCTGCTGTTCCAGGCGCTGTTTCAGGAACGCGACTTGAGCGTCCTCTCCAATACCCCTGATTCGGTTCGAGCTTTCCTGGATGACGCGGAGACGGTCCCCGATTGGGTCGATTTCGACGCATTCACCCCGGGCATCCGCATGTTTCACCGGAACTCCAAGCTCATCCTTGGCGCCTTCGTGGGCGGGACCCTCGTGGAGGGGTTTGCCACGAACATCAGCAAGAGCTTCTTCATCACCGGTCGGTTGCGGGAACAGGGCGTGAGACGTCTTCGACAGAACATCCGCCACATGGTCGAGATTTTCATGCCCGACGGCTTGACGAGACACGGTGACGGATGGAAGTTGTCGGTCCGCATCAGGCTGATTCACGCGCAGGTGAGGCGGCTGCTGAAACAGTCCGACGATTGGGACACCGAAGCGTGGGGCACGCCCATAAGCGCGGCACACGTCGGCTACGCGGTCACGGCTTTCTCGGCCAGGCTCCTGATGCACATGAAAAGCCTGGGCGCCTCATACAACGATGAAGAACGCGAGAGCTTCATGGCCGTATGGCGCTATTCCGGGCTGCTGATGGGCATCCCGGAATCGATTCTCTTCCGCGACGAAGAAGACGCCCTCCGCATGTTCCAAATTGGCACCGTGTGCGAGCCTCCGCCGGACTTCATGTGCGTAGCGTTGGCCAATTCACTTGTCAATTCCGCCCCGATAGTAGTTGGCATCGACGACTCCAAGGAAAGACGCGACCTGGCCAAGTACGTCTACACCGTCTCGCGGGCGTTGATCGGCAACGAATTGGCGGACCAGTTTGAAATATCCTTCCACCCCTACGATCGGCGTACTGACAGTCTTTCGAATGCAGGAACGGTTCAAAGACCTCCAGGCCAGGCTGAACCCACGGAAAACTGAAAGCCCGTCCTTCACCAGGTTCGCGTCCCTTCTGGAAGCCATGGTGCTCGAAGAGGCGGGAATCAGCTACAGGCTGCCCGAACACGTCTACGCCGAAGAGGGCCGCAAGTGGTGAGGGTGGGCTGAGGCCCCCTCTGGCAGTTCTCCCTCACCCGAACCGGGACCAGACTAGTCCAAGGCTAACGACATCCGATAGCTGCGCTTCCGGCGCGGCGGTGTCAGGTGGTCGGTTCGCGCCTCCGGAGCGAGAAGCAATTCCTTCATGTCCGGCCTCGCCGTCAACTCCAGCCTTCGCCACTGCTGAATCTCAACCACCACGGCAACGTCCTCGCCTTGCTTCGTCACGACTTGCGGCCCTTCGGAAAGGGCGGCGTCGAGAAGCTCGTCGAAGCTGGACTCGGCATCATGAATTGGCCATTTGTTGCTCACGATTCACCCCGGCTGCGGCGACGCTGATTCATTCTGTCGAGGTTTACCCCGTATCCCTGCCAGAATCAGTTGAATACTCGAAGCTATAGATTAAGTCGTTCCGGTAGAAGAATACCGGCGCGAAGCCTGTGTTCGAGCTTCAATGTCGCTATCAATCACCGGCACGTGTCGAAGTAAACGGAAGGCAGCGTCGGCCAGTCTTCGATTATCCGGTATGGTCACTAACCGCTCAGACCCACGACCATGAGTAACCGGTATCCAAACGTCAGGGCGATCCTAATTGGCGGATCATCCCACGTCGGAAAGTCGACCTTGGCAAAGTCGCTTGCAGCCAGGTTGGGCTGGGCACAATTCTCCACGGACTCACTTGCCCGTCACCCTGGCCGACCATGGAGAAGCCCTCCCGACACAGTGCCTCGCCATGTGGCGGAGCATTACCTTTCCCAGCCGGCGGACCAACTGTTCGAGGACGTGCTACATCACTACAAAACCAACGTATGGCCGAAAGTCGAGGAAATCGTCGCATCCTATTCGAAGAGCACGTCCACGCAAAGAATCGTCGTAGAAGGTTCGGCATTGTGGCCCGGATTCGCAGCGTCCACGGACAACAAAGAAATCGCCGCAATTTGGCTCACAGCCAGGGAGGAGGTCTTTCGAGAACGGATTTATCGGGCAAGCTGTTACGATTCCAATTCACGAGTTCAGCGAGACCTGGTGGACAGGTTTTTGGAGCGCACGCTCGTCTACAACGTAAAGATGGTCGAAATCGTGAAGCGGCACGATTTCATCCTATTGCACGTAGCTGATTTCGATGTCCAGGAACTCACCGACAGGTGCTTGGCAAGACTCGGGATTGATCGGCAATAGACCTTATTCCTCAACGCAGGCGTCGGATAATCCTCTAGCATGTCGGCTGCCGTTTGCTGTGCGGCAAAAGCCCTGGGACTAGAGCATGTACTTCGACTGGCGACTATTCGGACTGACGCGCGGCGTCAGGCTCCGCGTAGTGTTCGCCGCCGTCCTGGGCCTCATCGCGGTGGGCGCCGGGGTCTCCAGGCTTGCCATCTCCGGAGTCGTGATATACCGGGTCCTCGCCGGGCAGGCCAGTTTCTCGACGCTCGCGTTGCCGTTGCTGACCATCGCCGCGTTGATCGCCGTTCGCAGCCTGTTCCAGTACTGGCAGAACTCGGTCAGCCACCACACGGCGAACATCGTCAAGATCAGGTTGCGCCGCCAGGTCTATGACCACGCGCTGAAACTGGGTCCCGGGTACTTCGACCGCAACCGGACCGGAGACGTGGTCCTGACGCTGGTGGAAGGCGTCGAACGCCTCGAGACCTTCTTCGGCCAGTACCTGTCACAAATCATCGTGTCGGCGATCGCCCCGATCGCCATATTCGCGTACATGGTGACCCTCGACGTCTACATCGCGCTCATCTTCCTTGCGTTCGCCTTCCTCACCCTTGCGGTGCCGGCAGGTTTCTACAAGTGGAACCGCAACAGCAGCCAAAACCGCCGCGTTTCTTACGGCCGACTGGGAGCGGACTTCCTCGACAGCGTCCAGGGCCTCGCAACGCTGAAGGCGTTCGGGCAGAGCAAACAACGCGGCCGGGACCTCGCGCAACGCGCTCACCACCTCTACCGCAGCACGATGGGCGTGGTCGCCGCCAACGGTGCGACGAGCGGAGCGTCAATCTTCTTCATGGCGACCGGGGCCGCCGTGGCGCTGGCCGTAGGCGCGGTACGCGTCAGCGGCGGCGACATGGAGTTACGGCCGTTGCTGATCGTACTGATGCTCGGGGTCGAGGTGTTCAGGCCAATGCGTGAACTGACCAACCTGTACCACCAGGGCATGGCCGTGCTCTCGTCCGCACAAAGCGTGTTCGGGATCATCGACCAGCCGGTATCCATTCGCGAACCGGAAGAGGCCAGAAACAAGCCGACGCCGGAATTAAAGCCGGAGGTCTCGTTCGACGGCGTTACGTTTGGCTACGAAGGCGGACACCGGCCGGCGCTCGAAGCCGTGTCCTTCGACCTGCGCCAGGGCGAGACACTCGGCGTGGTCGGAGCGAGCGGGGCGGGCAAGTCTACGCTGGTCTGGCTGATGTACCGGTTCTACGATCCCCAGGCAGGCTCGATCAAGCTCGGCGGACACGATCTGCGCGATCTCCCGCTGAGCGTAATCAGGGACAACATATCGGTCGTTACCCAGGACACGTACCTGTTCCACGGAACGGTGGCCGAGAACCTCCTATTTGGAAAGCCGGACGCCACCCGCGCGGAACTGGAAGCGGCGGCCCGCGCGGCCAACGCGCACGACTTCATTTCGCACCTGCCGCACGGCTACGACACGGTGGTCGGTGAACGCGCGGTCCGGTTGTCGGGAGGCCAGCGCCAGCGGCTCGCCATCGCAAGGGCCCTCCTGAAGGACGCGCCGATCCTGCTGCTGGACGAGGCGCTGTCCAGCGTGGACGCCGAGAACGAGTCCGTCATCCAGGCCGCGCTCGACAGGTTGATGGAGAACCGGACGACGCTGGTCATCGCCCACCGTCTTTCAAGCGTCATCAACGCCGACCGCATCCTGGTGCTGGACGAGGGCCGCGCCGTGGAGACCGGTGCCCACGCCGGACTCATCGCCGCCGACGGCACATACGCCGGCCTCATGCGGCAACAGACGCGGATGGGCCTCGACGACGACGCGCCGGCCGCGCCGGTACCGGCCCAGCCAGTAGTCGCCGCGGCCCACGAACCTGAACTCCCGCACCTGCATGCCGGCCACGGTCACCATCATCCCCCGCCCTCGCGGTCCGCGGAGGTACAGACCGAGGTCAATATCCGGTCCCTGACCATCTGGATACGGCTGTTCGGCCTGGTCCGGCCGGTGAGGTGGCAGTTCCTGGGCACCCTCGCGCTCGGCCTGTTGCACCACGGCTCCGTCATCGTGCTCGGCGCGCTCAGCGCGCTGCTGGTCGGGGCAGTTTTCCGCGACGAACCGTTGACGACCCTGCTGGTCCTCGTGTTGGTCTTCGCCCCGCTTTCGTCGTTGCTGTTCTACCTGGAAAACTGGCAGGCGCACGACATGGCATTCAGGCTATTGGCCCGAATGCGAATCGATCTCTACGAAAAATTGGAACCGCTGGCGCCTGCCTACATGGTCCGTCGCCGCTCGGGCGACTTTGTCAGCGTCGTCGGGGGCGACGTCGAGACGGTCGAATACTTCTTCGCCCACGCCATCTCGCCGATGATCGTGGCGTTCCTGATACCGGTCGGACTGCTCTCCGCGCTGGCCATCATCGCCTGGCCCATCGCCGCTACGCTTGCGCCGTTCCTGATCGCGGTTGCCGTCAGCCCGTTCTTCGCAAACACGCGCATCGAGCGCCTCGGCGCAGAGATTCGCGGCCGCATGGGAGACATTCACGCCTACATGGTCGACAGCATCCAGGGCATGCGGGAGATCTCCGCCTTCGGGCGCGGGGCCGACCGAAACAAGGAGTTGACCGAGAAGGGCTGGGCATACGCCGGTCACCTGGTCAGGTTCCAGAAGTCCCAGGCGTTCCAGATCGGCTTCATGGAGGCCATGATGGGGATCGGCGGCTTGGCGGTGCTGGCGGTGGGCGTCTGGATGGTGCTCGACGGCCAGATCGAACGGACGCTGCTCCCGCTCGTCAGCGTACTTGCGTTGGCGTCTTTCAACCCGGTCACCGAGCTTGCCCGCACCATGAAGCAGATGATGGAGACGCTTGCCGCATCACGCCGCATACTCGCGGTTCACGATGAGACCGTCCCGGTGCAGGACGGCCCCGCGGCTATGCAAGACGTCGACGGCAAGCCCTCTGCGACGCCATCGATCGATTTCGAAAACGTCGCCTTCACGTACGCAGAAGGCGATCCCCAGGCCCTCGCCGACGTTTCGTTCGGGCTGGGATCGAGCCAGACTGTGGCCATCGTGGGCCGTTCGGGCGCGGGCAAGACCACCATCGCCTACCTGATGCTGCGCTTCTGGGACCCGGACCGCGGCGATATCCTGATGGAACGCCAGCGCATCGACGGGTTCCGGCTGGATGACCTGCGCGGCCGGATGGCGCTCGTCGCCCAGGACACGTACCTCTTCAACGACACGGTGCGCGAGAACATCCGGCTCGGCAGGCAGGACGCAACCGACGCCGAGGTGGAGGAGGCCGCAAGGCAGGCGAACGCGGCGGAGTTCATAGAGTCCTTCCCGGACGGTTACGACACGCCCGTCGGGGAACGGGGGATGCAGCTTTCGGGCGGCCAGCGGCAGAGGATCGCCATCGCCCGCGCCATTCTCAAGAACGCCCCGGTCCTGATCCTCGATGAGGCCACGTCGCACCTTGACGCCATCAGCGAGGCGACGGTCCGTGAGGCGCTCGACCGTCTCATGGAGGGCAGGACCACCGTCGTAATCGCCCACCGCCTGTCTACCATCCGCGACGCAGACAACATCCTCGTGCTCGACGAGGGCCAAGTAGTCGAACAAGGCACCCACGAGCACCTACTCGCCCGCGGCGGCCTGTACGCACAACTGGTAGCAACGCAGCTAACAGGCGCAGCGCGCGATCACGGGCACGCATAGCCCGGGCCGAAGGTAGTCGGTCACTGAAGTATCCTTAGGGGGTGTATAAAAAGGTATTGGGATGCGCTGGCCCGCGCAAAATCCCCCAGACACGCTCTCAGACGACCTCTCGTAGGGGCGTCTCTTGTGGGCGCCCGTGGGGGCGGAGTACGGCAACTGACGCGACTCCATTTCGTGATCGATTAGGGACTTATTGGACACCCTCTTAGTTGATTCACTGCTTCTTAAAGTAGGCACACATGCACGTTTCAGTCCGAGTGAATTCTGACGGCCAAATAACGATCCCCCGTGCGGTCCGTGAGGCCCTCTCTATTCAGGAGGGCGACGATGTCCTCTTCAGGGTCGAGGGGCCGGCGGGCGACGATCGCGCGCAGCCCGGACCTCATTCTGCTCGCAGGCTCGGTGAGCGTACCGGCGGCCAAGCGGGGTACGGCATGGGACGAGGTACTCCGCCAGACGCGGCGGGCGAGGGCATCCGACCGGCGATGACGGCTTCCTTCGATGCGAGCGTCCTAACCCGGCGCCTCACCGGGGATCTGGCGCTACAGCCCCGTCTGGCGACCCGCTACTTCAACCAGTCGGTACAGTTGTTGCAGACTGACCTCATCCCCTGCCCTGCATAGGCCCTCAGACCAGGTTTTCTTGACACGTATTGGGCCGCGCCGCATAATGCCCCGGTCTTTGCGACGGTTTTCGTAACACGTGCGACCGAAGCGCGTGAATCAATTCGGAACAGGATGCACCGGGCGCATACCCCATACCTGTGGGCAAAAATTTCTCCCAGGTATTCGACTATTTCATATGCCGGCTGACTCCACAATCGATCGAAGGGGTTCCTAGGTTTGGAACTCCACGAAGTCCTGCTCACAATCGGCCTGCTCGTTGTCGTCGCCAAACTTTTCGAAGGCATATTCAAACGGTTCGGGCTTAATTCGATAATCGCCTACGCAGCCGCAGGCGTGGTTCTGGGTCCCGCCACGGACTTGATAAAAACGGGACCCGAAGTCAACGCCATCCTCGGCATCGGCATTTTCATATTCTTCTTCCTGATCGGCCTCGAAGAACTCGACATCCAGGGCTTCGTACGAGCGGTGCGAGGCCGCCTCTTCGTCGCCGCGACGCTGTCCGTAACCCTGTCCCTACTGGTGTCCCTGGCAGTCACCACAGACGTCTTCTTCGATCTGGGACTGGGCCTCAGCTTCACACACGCCCTTGGCCTGGCCGGCGTGCTGTCGCTCTCCAGCCTCGGCCTGGTAGCCAAAGTGCTGATCGACGAAGGACGCCTGAAGGAACCTGTGGGCATACAGATTTTCACGGCCGTCGTTATCGCCGAAATCATCGCCTTGTTCGTTGTTGGATTCGCCATAAGTGAACACTTCTATTCGAGTGGGCATGAGCACACTTTAGACGCCATCAGCGTTTTAACCGTAATTGGTCAAATAGTCGGTTTCGCGATCGTAACGTGGTTCGTTTCCATCAAGATACTCCCAAGGATTATTGTTGCGCTGCATCACTTCTTGCGGGTCCCACAGCTTTCATTCGGGTTGTTGCTTGGCGGGCTCTTCCTCGTGGTAGTTGGCGCTGAATTCGTAGGCCTCCACGGGTCCCTTGGAGCATTGCTGTTCGGCGCCGCCCTGTCCCTGCTCCCGTACCAGGTACGCCGGGACATCATGCCCGGCATGAGGGGCACAGCAGAGGGATTCTTCGTCCCGCTCTTTTTCGCGTCCGCCGGGCTGCACCTGAGCCTTGCATTCCTGGACCTGGCGCCACTCACCATACTGGCGTTGGTCCTGGTGCCATTAGTCGGAAAATTTGCCGCATCGATCGCCGGCGCATACCTCTTACGGTTGGAAGCGCCCCTGGAGACAGCGATGGGCCTGATGGCAAAGGGAGTGGCGGAAATAGCGCTCCTGCTGTTGCTGTTTCAAACCGGAGCGATTGGCGAGGGAGTTTTCTCGTTAATGGTGCTGGTCATGCTTGGCTACCTCCTGCTTACCCCCATGGGCATCAGCTTCGCGCTCAAGAGACTCAAGCGCTCTGAAGAAGCGATTCCGACTGAAGAGGCGCCTCCGTCAATGGACCGCTTTGCTTTAGACGACGTCACAGTGGAGGAGATCCTGGACCGTTCCCGTATCTATCCGGACCAGTCAATCACGGTCAAGGACTTTGCGGAGACATGGCTGATCTCCGAGCAACATGATTACGTGGTTGTGGACGACGGCAAATTCGCCGGCGTAGTGTCGCTCAACATGCTGCGCTACCTCCCCCGCAGCGAGTGGGAGACCACGCCGCTGTCCAGGGTGATTCGACAAAACACCCCACGAGCCCACCTGGACGAGTTTGTAGAGGACGCGCTGGAGCGGATGACGCAGAACTCGCTGACGGTGCTCCCAGTTGTGGACAAGGAGTCCGGTAAGTTCGTCGGCTCCATTTCCAGCCATGAAGTCCTTGAAATGGTCGTCGCCGCCGCCCAGGGCCATGAAATCTGATCCGCCGCGTGGCCGGTCTGTCCGAATCGACAATACATTTGGCCAAATGACATCGCCACAATCAGGTTCACACTGACCAGTGGGGTGACGAATACGGTGCTAGCGGCTTCGTCAATCGCCGGTCAATCCCCGAAACCTTGGGCTCCCCTGCCATTTGCTTGTAATTTGATCGTCAGAATCTCGATAATGAAGGATGGACTAGCCAAATACTTGGCGGGCACAAGAATCCCTGGACCCAAGACCGGAACCGACGAACAAATTCGTCATGCCCGCTGAAGTAACCTAAATCATTGACAAAGTCGGTCCGAATCATTCATTTCTGTTGACTTGAGGGACGTCTAACGGTGGTCGTCAGCCAGAACGAGGTTCTAAGACATGGGCCATGAGCGTGTCGGTGCTCTTCCCCACACCAAAAAGTGGCAGGATGTAGTCGCGCAGATGGCAGAATCCTCTGGCTCTGAGGAGGACGCAGCGGCCATTGCGAATGCCATCCTTCAGAACGTTAGATCACAGTTCAGAAAAATCCATTCGGACGACGGTGTCGTTGCCGCCTTCCAGTTCCTGGTGGCCCTGACCAAGAGCGCATCTCTAGCTGATCACGGAGAAACCTCTTTCTCACCAAGGATCGACCTAGAGGGGAGTCCTTCCATTCTCAGGCTCGTTGGGCAGCTTCGCACATGGGTAGTAGCCCAAGGAGGTTCTAGAGAGTATGCCGACATCGCAGCAAAAGCATCCGCTGACGCCATCACCCTCTGGTCCGCACAGCAAAGCGCGCAAGCAAGTTTATTCTCCGATTCAAGCGATCCAAGAGAAATCTGGCGTCGTGCCCACACTGGTGCAGGATTCTGCGAGGTAGCAAGGATCTTCTTTTCCAAGTTCACGGAGAGATACCTTAACTATTTCATGGAGCGAGAGGCTTCGGCCTCGATGTCGAGTGCATCAGATCGGGATCAACTCGCTTCTCAACTTAGAAATCACGTCGATGGCGTTTCGAGATTCGCGTTCGAGACTTCCCGCATAACCCAGTCATTTGCCGCCGGTTGGTTCAACAACCATGCTCGCGACAGATACCCGTCCAAGGATGAGTCAAGAGGTTTTCTTGGCGTCGCTTTCGGCAAGATGCGGGAGGAGTTGAGGCGGGAGGCCGACGCTCGTGAGTAGCGGTGCCCCCGTGACGGTCCTATGTAACGGGGCTTCCTCGCCTGATGACGTTTCTAGTGGTCCGCGCACCATCGTCCTTGACTATGTGGACAAGACAAACAATCTGGCCAAAGTGAGGATCGGGCTTCCGAGTTTTGTGTCAGATGTGTACCACTTGCCGGATCGGACACTCGATCTGCTTGAAATTGCAGCATATGTCTATTGTGCCGACAGGATGAGAAACCGTGGATCGAAAAACGCCGTTGAATACCACTCCTGGTCCAGATCGTTCCATTTCGTGGCCAAAGTCCGTGACTACGACTTCTGGCGGCGAGAAGATGTGTCAGCGTCCTTGCCGCAGGCGTTGGAGTTTATGACTGGAGATCGAGAGTACAGTTTCTCATTTCAACCCGGGCATTCGACTCCAAAAACGAATTTATTCGACGATGAGCAATTTCGAGTGGAGAGCTCTCAGAACCTCAACGTGGCGCTGTTCTCAGGGGGCCTCGACTCACTGGGAGGCGTTCTTCACCTCCTTGAAACTACTAGCGACCACGTCTGCCTCGTCAGTCACCAGTCCCAGCCGGGCACGATAAAGACTCAAAGGCAATTGGTCGCGGCACTCAAAGCCCACCACCCTGGGAGAGTTTCCCACTACAAGTTTGAGTGTCATCTTAAGGGCATTCGCGCGGCGGAGGAGAGCCAACGTTCGAGGGCATTTCTCTACACGAGTATCGCATTCGCCATAGCTCAAGCCTATAGGAAAGACAGCTTCAACGTGTACGAAAACGGGATTACAAGTATCAACTTTTCGCGCCGGGCCGACCTCGCTGTAGCCAGAGCCAGCCGTACCACCCACCCCAGAACCATATACCTCCTAAAACAGTTCTTCTCACTACTTGGCGGATGCGATTTCGAAATTCAACTTCCAGTCTTTTGGAAGACCAAAACGGATGCACTGGCTCTATTGAGGGACAGTCAACATCCCGAGTTGATTTCAAGCGCAGTGTCGTGCAGCAAGACGTTCCAATATCTTGGACAGGCCTCACATTGTGGAGGGTGTTCACAATGCATAGATCGTCGATTCGGAGCCTACGCGGCCAAAGTCGAGGATATTGACGATTCAGGTATCTATGCCGACGACATAATATCCACCTCTATCTCAGACAGGGAGGTCAAAACAACAGTCGTGGATTACGTCCGTCAGGCGAAGAATTTCAGCACTTGGAACGCAGACCACTTTTTTGGTGAGTTGGCGGTTGAACTCTCCGATGTCGTAGATTACCTTCCAATTGGTGGGAGCGAATTCGAACGGATTGAACTGATCAGGGACTTGTGTAAACGGCACGGCGACCAAGTGGCCCTTGCAATGATGCGAATGAGAGACTCGCACGATGACTTGTACTCTGCCGTCGCCCGAGACTCACTTCTCGGGCTGATCTCTGACCGCGAGTATCTGAAGGACCCGGTATCTCTTCTTGTGGAAAGGCTTTGCGAGTTGCTCAAACCGTCTATCGGAAAGTTGTTTGGCACAAATCCTCCTAAAGACGAACCGGATCTGAACACTAAAATTGGGACCCTATTGGGCTCACACGAGATCGAATTGCGCCAGGAACATCCCGCGGTTTCATTTGCGGGAGGCCATACAGTGCCCGATCATGGCGGCGATGACGCCGATGTGCTAGTCGAAGCCAAGTACGCGCGAGGTGCTACGTCTCTGAGTAAGGTTTCTGATGGGATCGCTGCAGATATAACAAAATACCCTCAGCAAAGTCACATTCTGTTCGTCGTATATGATCCTGACCGCGTCATCAAGGATGATCAGTCATTCAAAAACGATTTTGAATCCCTTGGCCGATGCACGGTGTTGATCTTGCGTTGATTGGAGATCCATCGGGAATGGTCGTTGCAGCCGCCAAGGGCCATGAAATCTGATCCGCCGCGTGGCCGGTACGCCCTCGATCAAAGTCGATTAAGCATGCCTGCCAGGTTCCTGCACGGAGAGTGATATGGCGAATCGACCAAACATCGTGGACAGGCTCAAGTCCGGAGACGTGCTGCTCATGGACGGCGGCACCGGCTCGGAGCTTCAACGCCGCGGCGTGAACGTGCTGAAGGGCGCAGAAGACCGGCTGAAGGCCTGGTCGGCGACGGCCAACATCGATAACGCCGACGTGGTGCAGCAGGTCCACAGGGACTACCTCCGCGTTGGCGCGGACATAATCATCAGCAACAATTTCTGGACCACCCCATCGGCGATGGACCGGATCGGGCTGCGCGACCGTTGGAAGGAGTACGCCGGCGCCGCGGCCGATAACACGACTATGGCGAGAGCCGCCGGGAACCCGGACGCCTACGTTGCGGGCGGAATCGCCGCGCCCTCGCTGCAGGCCCGGTCGGACAGCACAGCCTCCGACGTCGCGCAAATGGGCGCCGCCGCGTATCGCGAAGAGTGGACAGAACACGCGCAGTTGCTTGCCGATGCCGGGGCGGACGTGGTCCTGGCTGAGTACGTCGGCTATTTAGATGACTGCGTGGCGGCCGTGGACGCCTGCGCGGAAGCCGGGGCACCGGTCTTCCTCGGCGTCAGGCACATCCAGGCGGATGGCAGGATGCAGTACGACGAGCGCCTTGAAGACCTCGCCGCGGCCCTCAATGGCCTCCCGGTCGACGCTGTCCTGATCATGTGCACCGACCCCGAGGCCGCGTCGACGGGTCTTCCGATATTGAGAGATGCATTCGAGGGCCCGATAGGCGTCTACCCGAACATCGGCTACAACCCGACCGGACCGATAGTCAACAGGCCCAGACTCACGAACCAGCGCCCAAGTACCGGACCGGACATTCTGCAGACAGCCCACTACCCACCCTCGCGACTGGCGGAGTTCGCCGGACAGTGGAAGGAGATGGGCGCGCAGATAATCGGTGGCTGCTGCGCCACGGGCCCCGAGCACATCATGGCCATGCGGCCCGTGGTCAAGGGCGACGCTTAGAGGGTGTCTAACAAGGCGTTGGGAGGCGCTGGCCCGCGCAACATCCCCCAGACACGCTCTCAGACGACCACTCGTAGGGGCGGCTCTTGTGGGCGCCCGTGGGGGTGGGGCGCGGCAACTTACGGGATGCCATTTCGTGATCGGTTAGGGACTTTTTAGACACGCCCTTAGGCCCGGGCGAACCCCTACGGCCAGATCGCGCTCATGCGCCAAGCATCGAACGAACGCAGCGACGCACGACCGCCGCGGGCGTAGGCGCGTACCCCCACGCTGTCTGCCCGTGCCGGGTAGATGCGTTTGCCGACGTAGTGCCTGCGATCGGCTATGACCTCGACGACACTGCGGTCGACGAAGATGCGCAACTCTACGGCGTTTCCGTAAGGAACCTCGAACGCGGCGCGCTGGGATTCCCGGTTACTCACGTCCGGACTCAAACTCGAGCGGGAGACTTCCAGGATCAGCTCCCGCATCGGTACCACCTGGTCGGGCGGCACGTGGGTCCTGCCCGGATTGACGTTGAAACGCACCAACGTCTCTTCTTCGCCGTCCGGAGAGCACCGGACCTTCAGACCGACCTCCTCAGCGTCGTCCCACTCGAACACCGTCCTCAATTCAAGGGCGTCACCGGAGATGTCGAGGGGCACCTCACTATTGGCCGGTACCTGCACATCGCGCAGGGACAGGTGATCGGAACGAAGCGTTTCCAACTCCGGCGCCGGGTCGAGCAGCAGTTCATCGTCTTCGGCGAGCGACAGCACTAGCGGCAGGGCGCAGATGCCTGCCCATCCGGATTCGATCAGCGCGTACTTGAAGCGGGCCTCGGAAAATCGGGCGAAAAGGATGCGGCGGCCGCGGTCGTCCAGCAACGTCTGCCCCTCGCAGTACGCCCCGGTCCTGCGGCTCTCGGCGAATGCCAGGCGTTTGTGCCGCTCGGGCGTGAAACGCTGGTCGGCGTACCTGCCGACGTAGAACTGCGCCCCGCGCAGGTGACTGGCGAAAGACAGCACCCCCTTGCCGTCCAGCATGAAGAAGTCCGGAACGGCACAGTCCTCGCCCGGGTGGGTAAACTTGCCGCCCTCATAGAACGGCCCCCGGTACTCCCAGTTGGCCATGTCGGTCGAACTGAACAGGTAGGCGGTGTCCGGCGACTGGTGGCTATTGCCCGTGATCGCGTAGTACACGCCGTCTTCCATCCAGGCGCACGGCGCGCCGGTAACGACGAACTCCGCTCCGGGCCCCGGGTCTGGGATGACCGGATTGGCCGGGTGCTTCTCCCAGTTGATGAGCATGTCATCCGTGCTGGTCGCCAGGCAGATGCCGTCGGGCACCCCGTGGTAGATGAAGGTCGGCAAACCGTCGGCGTTGACGAACGCGGTGCCGCTATAACATTGGAGTCGGTCCGGACCGCCGGGACCTGGGGACAGCGCGATGGGGTGATCGGTCCAGTGGACGAGGTCTTCGCTCGATGCGTGGCCCCAGTGGATGTTCCCGTGCCACGGCCCGTCCGGGTTGTACTGGTAGAAGAGGTGGTAGCGCCCTTTCCAGTAGATCGTGCCGTTCGGGTCGTTCATCCACTTAGACGGCGGCTGGTAGTGGTACGCAGGCCGCCACGGATCGTCACCGAGTGGGATGCGTTCCGGGTGATACGCGAGTGACGAAGACCCTTCAGACGGCGCAGTCTCAACTCCCGGCCGCTGACTAGGTCGCACGTTATGGCTCATTATGATCCCTCAGAAAATAACTCCCATCGACCTACTCCAAATATCATCCGTAACCCCCAACGTGCAATTCCGACCCCGTTCTTTGTCATTGCTATGAAAATAGCCCGCCAGGGAGATCACACCCTCCCTCGTCGTGCCGGGGTAACCCGGTACCCACGGTGGGGCGCTGCGGTGGGTTCGCTCGGCAAGTTGAACGCTCAACCACCCGGCAATGATGACTTGTTATGAAATAGTAGCCGGACGCGTTCCGCTCCATGAAGGCGTTCCTGCGTCAATATAGACATCCTAATACGCGTGTTACCTCGGACTATTCTTGGTCACAAAACACTGGTTCACAGCCCAATAACCAACCCAACGGTGAGGAGACAGCCCATGACCATGCACCCGAGTGACATCACCGGCCCGCAGAGTATTGCCGATGGTCTGGAGCAGCCGCGAGCCATCTCCCAGGAAAGGGTGGCGGAGATCGCTCGCCAGGTCCAGGACCTGATCAGCAAGGGAAGAACGCAGTCAGCGTGGGAGCTGATCCGGAACCTGCACCCGGCGGACATGGGGAGCATCGTGGCGGGGTTGCCTCGCACCAGCCGGGGCGCATTGGTCCGCGTGATGTCTCCGCAAATGGTCGCCTGGATGCTTAGGCAGATGAACCCGGTCGAAGCCGGTCGAGTAGGGACAAGACTCGGCTCCCGACTTCTAACGACCGTTATCGGCCAGGTCCATCCCGACCAGGCTATGGCGATACTGAGGCGACTTCCCATCCCGCGCGTACATGAGGTCGCCGATTCGCTGGACGAACCCCTGCCGGATCAGGAGCTTCTCGCCCACGAACCGGACACCGCGGGCGCCCTCATGGTCGCGGAACTTCCGACAGTCGCCATCGACGGCACAGCCAGCGCGGCTCGGGACAAGCTGCGGGCCCTCCAGAACATCGCTCACAAGCTGACGCACGTGTTCGTGGTGGGAGATGGCGACGTCCTGGCGGGTCAGATCGGCATGGTCGACCTTGCGCTGGCCCAGGGCGGCGCGCCCGTGAGGGACATTGCCTCGCCCATCGTGGCCACGGTTACCGTAGACACCCCCGCCGAGGAGTGCGCACGACTACGCCGCCACTACAACCTCACGCAGCTACCGGTGGTCGACGGCGACAGGCTGATAGGCGTGATCCTGGCGGAGTCCCTCCTGGGAGCCACGGTCGAGCACGACACGCGCCAGATGCAACAGGTGGCCAACGTTGCCGGTGAGACCGTCGACGGGCCTCTGTCCAGGTCGGTACAGACGCGACTTCCCTGGCTTACGGTCAACCTGGCCACCACGTTTCTCGCCGCGGCAACCGTCGCCCTCTTCGAATCGACCTTGACCCAGGTGGTCGTACTGGCTGCGTTCCTGCCGGTGGTCGCCGGCCAGGGCGGAATAGGCGGGACGCAGACCCTGACTCTCATCGTAAGGGCCATCGCGCTCGGTGAACTCGTCGGCGTCCAGGCCCAACGGCTCCTGGTGCGGGAGGCCCTTCTCGGCATCCTTCACGGCGCAGTTCTCGGGGTCCTCGTAGCGGTCATAGCGATACTGTGGAAACAGAACGTCGGCCTGGGGCTCGTACTGGGAGTGGCGATGTTCGGCAACATGATCATCGCCGGAACGATCGGCGCGGCTGTGCCATTGTTCCTCCGCAGGATCGGCCAGGACCCGGCTGTCGCTTCGGCCGTCCTCGTCACCACGGCGACGGACGTGTTCGGATTCCTGCTCTTCCTCGGCATCGCAAGCGCATCCATCAGCCTGATACTTTAGGCGGGTCGGGACCGCACAACGGCGTTCCGACCATGAATCACGATCAGCCGGTCAACCAGAGGCGAAGGAAAAAGAGAAATGCGCGTCGCGGTACTGATAAAGGCCACGGAGGACAGCGAAGCGGGGGCGATGCCGTCCACCGAACTCCTGGAGGCAATGGGCAACTTCAACGAGGAACTGATCAACTCCGGCCTGATGCGTGCCGGTGAAGGTCTCAAACCTTCGTCGCAAGGAAAACGCGTGGCCATCGACGGCGACAGCCGCAAGGTCATCGACGGCCCATTTGCGGAAATCGGCGAGTTGGTGGCCGGATTCTGGATATGGGAAGTGAAAGACATGGAAGAGGCCATGGAGTGGGCAATGCGCTGCCCCAACCCGATGCCCGGCCCAAGCGAGATCGAAATCCGTCCCCTCTACGAGGCCGAAGACTTCGCCGAGGTAATGACGCCTGAACAAAGGGAGCAAGAAGAACGCATGAGGGACGAAATGGAAGGCGGGTAGGCAGACTTGGCACCCTCGCACAGATGGCAGGCGCTCTTATCTAAAGGCATGCGCCGCACTCAAATCCTCGGAGGGCAAACCCATCATTTCCGAAGGACCGGGTTGCTGTGTGTTTGGGCCACACTAAACCGTTAGCACAAAGACCCTGCGAGGCTAGCCAAGTCCCGGTTACACAGGCTGGACAGTTGCGGTAATGACGCGAGCGAGCCGGAGGGCCAAAAGAAGAAATAGAAACCGCGGTGGCCGACCAAGGCCGATGGCCACCGCTTCCTCCGCATTCGATGCCGGGTCTCCAGGCCTTTCTGCCGCGTCCGGCAGTAGATTCAATCTACTTGGTTACACCGACGCGCTTGCTGTCGCCGCTGCTGTTGCCGGGCCCCTCCTTCTCTACGCTTTTACGATGCCCCGCACCGTTGTGCTGGAGGATGACGGGTGGTTCCTTTTAATCGGCAAGTTCCTGGGCGTCGGACACCAGCCCGGCTTTCCGATCCACACGCTGATCTCGAATCTCTTCCTGAAGCTGCCGTTCGGGTCTACTCCCTTTCTGGGACACATGCTCAGCGCCATATTCGGCGCCCTAGCGTGCGGGGCGGTCTACATCTGCGCGAGGTTGCTGGGCGCTGCAGCCGCGTTTGCGCTCATTGGCGCCTGGCTCTTTGCGGTCTCGGAGCACTTCTGGGCCCAGGCCATCATCACCGAGGTCTACACCCTCAACGCACTGTTTTTCTTCAGCATATTCGCCCTCCTCCTGTACCTGCGGCGCAGTCCCGGGGACGTACGGGCGTGGATCGCCGCGGCGTTCCTCTACGGCTTGAGCCTCGCCAACCACTTGCCGCTGATGCTGCTGGCGACCCCAGGCTTAGTCCTCGCCGTCTTCCCCGTGTGGCGGGACCTGCTCGTCAGATGGCCGCGGCTGGCTGGGGCGTTCCTGCTCGGCGTCGTGCCGCCCTACGCGTGGATGGTGTGGCGTTCGTTGCAGGAACCGATGTTCAGCTTCTCGGGACCGCTGCGAACCCTTGACGACATCGTTGGGCACCTGTCGCGGCGAGCTTTTTCATCAAATGTTGACACAAGCGTCTCCGCAGGGTGGTTCGACAAGTTTGAGTTCGTCCATTGGCTGGGAGGTGAGTTCGTGTGGCAACTGACGCTGCCCGGCTTCCTGCTCGCGCTCCTGGGACTGGTCATGCTGCTGGAACGCGCACCGTGGAGACTTCCGCGCCCCGTCCGAATGGACGATCTGCTCGACTGGGTCGGACGGTGCGCCGGCCCGGTGGCATTCGCAGGTCAGAGCCTGGTGCTGTTGTGGCTACTGGACTTCGACTTCGATTTCTTCCACGTGCTGGTTTTCCGTCCCTATTCCGTGGTCTGCTACGGCCTACTGGGAATCTGGCTGGCGTTGGGGCTGCAATACGCATCGTCCCTGGCCGGACACCGTGTTACATGGCCCATTTTCCGCCGGCCGGGACTGGTGTTGGGGATCGCGTCTGCGGCCGGCTTGGCCATGGTCGGCTGGTCGGTGTCCTCGCATTGGGACGCCAATAACCGCGTCGGCACCGATTTCGCCAGGCGGTACGCAGACATGGTGTTCGATGTCCTCCCGCCGGACGCCGTCCTGCTGACCACTGGAGACGAAATAATATTGCCGTTGGCTTACTACCACCACCTTGAAGGACGGCGGCCGGACATTCGCCTGGCGAATGAGAGCGGGTTCCTCCTTCCCGGCAACCTCTATCCCTCATGGCTTTTAGTCACTCCCGAGATGCAGAATGAGGCGCTGCGAGATTTCATCGGCAGGACCGACCGGCCCTTTTTCCAGGTCGACTTGTCACGGGAGAGGCACGGGAGACCGCTCAGGGAATACGGCTTCCTGCGGGAGGTCCTCAACACTGAATACACCGGCACATTACAGATCGCTGCGCACCCGGCGGCCGAGGAGTACTTCACCGGTCTGTTCGAGCGGGAATACCGCCACGGCTGGGAGTATGCCTCACAAAACCACCGAATCCACGAATACGCCAGGTACCTGGGGCTCGCGTTCATCAGCGGCAATCCGGTGCTGGTGGAACACACCGCCCCTCTGCGCGAGCTTGCGACGCAGAATTACTACGGACTGAACGGCATGGCTAGTGCGCTGATAAGGCCCGGCAATGCCGCGCATTTGGACCTGGCAATGGAGTGGCTGGAGAAGGCGGAATCGCTCGACAGCGTTCCCACCTCAAAAGGGGCCGAAGCGGTGTTATATAGCAACATGGGAAGGGTGCGATGGCACCAGGGACGACAGAACGAGGCGATTCCATTATTCGAGAAGTCCTTCGAAATCTGGCCCCACCCTGACAATCCGGCCACGACATTCCTGGAACAATCCAACAGATGAGTTGGGCGTCCCATCGCTTTTGAGAAAGGAATTCCATGGAACCGCGCATCAGCATCATCACCCTGGGAGTAACCGACCTGCCGCGCGCGGTGAAGTTCTACCGTGACGGACTGGGACTGCCCCTCTACGACGAAAATACCGAGTCGATCGCCTTTTTCCAGAACCGCGGCACCTGGCTGGCCTTGTATCCTCGGGAGGCGCTTGCCGAAGACGTGGGTATCGACGCCAAGGGCAGCGGCTTTTCCGGCGTTACGCTGGCCCACAACGTCCGCACACGTGAGGAGGTGGACGACCTGCTGGACCAGGCCGTCGCGGCCGGAGCCACCCTGATGAAACCGGCCGAAGACACGTTCTGGGGCGGATACTCCGGCTACTTCGCCGACCCCGAAGGCTACCTGTGGGAAATCGCCTGGAACCCCCACTTCTGGATCGAGTGACCGGGCGCTTTCGTAACGGGTTCTTCCAAAGAAATGTGACTTGCCTGCACTGATCCTCGAGGTCTGGGTGATTGAATAGGACTGCTATGACCTCCAACCTGCATTCCGTAGCCATATGCTTGGCTCTGATCGTCTTGGCGACCGTTCTATGGCTTTTCGTGAAACCTGAGCGGGCTTACGCGTGTTCTTGCGGTCCACCAGGCTCTCCTTCCGAGGCCTTGACGTATTCAGACGCGGTCTTTAGGGGCAAAGTCGTCTCGATACGCGAATTCGAGAGAGACGACGGCATTTGGAGCAGTACGGACCCCACGACGGTCGAGTTTAACGTCACGAATGTCTGGAAAGGATCCATCTCCCAGACGGTGTTCCTCACGACAGCTAGTAGCGAGGTTAGCTGCGGATTCACTTTCATCGAGGGCGGAGAATATGTCGTTTACGCCTTCGAAGATTCGACGGTCGGCCTTTGCAGCCGTACACGTCCGCTGTGGAGAGCCGCGGAGGATCTCGCCGTGCTGGGCCCAGGACAGGCACCCGCCCCGGACACCATCGCACCTACGCCTGATGTCTCCAATAACCAAACGGGTGGCGGCTGTGGCCCGTCGCCCCACACACCCGATGTAACTGTCGTGGGGCTGTTGGTTGGTATCGCTTGGCTTGGTTTGCGAAAACGACGCTCTGCGAGACAATCAAACAGGCAACGGTCAGGGGCCGAATCCGTCATCCACAATCAATCTCGGGGCGCGGCGAGGCCGACTCGACCCGACGTCCCCATTTCTGGATCGAGTGACCGGGCTGGCTGGCATTAACCTGGAAATCACGGACCGATGTTGCTGATCTTCGGAGGCCTGCCCGGCGCGGGCAAGACAGCGATTGCAGCCAGGCTTGCGCGCGACCTGAAATGCGTCCACCTCCGCATCGACTCCATTGAACAGGCGATGCGCAACTCCGGCATCACGGTATCGGGGCCCGAGGGGTACGAGGTCGCTTACGCGATTGCCGAGGACAACCTCAAGCTGGGCCGCACCGTAGTAGCCGACTCGGTGAACCCGATAGAAATAACCCGAGCCGCCTGGCGGGACGTTGCCCGGCGGACCGGTACGCGTTACATCGAAATCGAGATCGTCTGTTCCGACCCCATCGAACACCGTCGCAGGGTGGAGACGCGCACAGCCGACATCGCCGGACACCTGTTACCCACGTGGCAGGAGGTCTGCGACCGCGAGTACGGACCCTGGGAGGCCGACGTCGTAATAGATACGGCGGGACGGGGCATCGAGATGAGCGTTACAAAACTGCGCGAAAAATTGGAAGCCCTTAATCGGCCACGAACTGCCTCCAGGGAGGCGAATGCGTAATCCAACCGAGCCGGTCCCGAAGCAGAAGGGTGCATTCAGACAACTGCTTCGAATCCGCAACTTCCGCCTGCTCTGGGGGGCGGGCGCGCTGTCCGCGATTGGCGACCAGTTCGACCTGATCGCGTTCCCGTGGCTCGTATTGCTGATCACCGGGGACCCCCTGGCGGTCGGCGCTGTCATTGCGGTCGGGGGCATCCCGACCGTCGTCTTCATGCTGTTGGGCGGTTCGTTGGCGGACCGGTTCTCCCCGCGCGCCATCATGCAGGTGAGCAACGCCATGCGCATCGCGCTGAGCGCGGGTCTTGCGACTCTGATCCTGGCGGGGCTCGCTGAGTTGTGGCTGATCTACCTCTTCGCCCTGCTCAAGGGGATATCAGACTCGCTCTATTACCCCGCGCAATTGGCCATAGTGCCGGACGTCGTACCTTCCGAACGGCTTCGCCAGTCGAACGCAATTATCCAGACCACCGTTGACTTGGGCGGCTTCGTTGGTCCCATGTTCGCGGGCGCGTTGATCGCGTTCCTTGGGACCGGCGAGGGTCTGGCCGCGCCCTCACTTGGGTCCCTCCTCGGCCAACGGGAGGCTGCCGGCGCGGACCTGACAGGAGTCGGTCTGGCGTTTGCGACTGTGGGACTGGTCATCTTCGTTTCGTCGGTGCTGCTCGCCCTGGTACGCCTGGAGCGGCAAGGCCGCGATTCGGCCGACCAGCAATCGAAAGATGCCGGCATATTCAAATCTATTGGCGAAGGCATCAGGTTCGTCCGGGCAGACGCAGCGATATTCACGATGTTCCTGCTGATCGTAGGAATCGAACTGATGGTGGAAGGGCCAGTGATTGTCGGACTGCCGGTCTTGGCGAATACCAGGTTTGCCGAAGGCGCGCTCGCCCTCGGGGTCGTCCTGTCGGCATATGCCGGAGGGTCCCTGCTCGGGTCGATTCTCGCGGGAACCTTGCCGGCCCCCAAACGCCGGTTCGGGCCCATCCTCGTCGCATTATTTGGATTGTCGGGCCTCCTGCTCATGCCCTTCGGCTTTCTTTCTTCGATGTGGATTGCCGCCGCCTTGTCCGTGGTGATCGGCATATCTGAGGGATACGCGGGCATCATGTTCATGACATGGCTGCAGATACGCACGCCGCAGAAACTGATGGGGCGCGTGATGAGCCTCCTGATGATCTCCGCCGTCGGCCTCGCGCCACTTTCACACGCCGTCTCCGGCGCGCTCCTGAAGCTGAGCCTCGAATGGGTATTCGTGGGCGCAGGCGCCATCCTGGCCCTCCTCTGCCTGGCGGCCGTCTCCAGGCGCGAGGTCCGGACCATGACAATGCAAGACGCCCCAAGTCCCCCCGCCGAAACATGAAGCAATCCGAGCGCCCTCCCTCCCGTCGAGCCTTCCATCGTCGCCCCGCACTTGATGCGGGGCCGGTACCCACGGTGGGGCACGGGAAACGCGGCCATCCCCACCAACCTGCCACCCCTTACTCACACCCGGCATCCCTCCAAACCGTCTTCCCCGACGAAGATCGGGGACCCAGGGGGGCGCGGCTACCCCCACAAACGCCCTACACAACCACACCCCCACACCGGCCAACCACCCCCGTAGGGGCCGTTCGCGAACGGCCCTCGGCCAACACGCGTACCCCCCCAAATCCACCCCACAAAACATTTGACATGCACGAACATGTGTTCTAATATCAATATCGAGTCGTGCATTACGACGCGTTCAGCACAGCCATTCTGATCGAACAGCAACGGGAACAACTCCTGCAGGCATCGGGGGTAAAAGTTCCTCCCTCCGTGTTAAAGCCCGTTGCGGAACGAGAAAGTACATGCTCTCCTGGGAAGCAGACATGGGCTATGCGTGGATTCCAGGGCCCCACGGCTGCAAAGCCGGTTAGGGTCACCGGAACGACTCGCACATAACGCTGTCTACGAAGGCGTGGCAGCTTTAGACCCCGACTATGGCGGCTCGGGGCCCGCAGGCTAAGTCTGAGAGAGATGCCTGGGGAGTTATCGGATGTACGTCCCAGAGATCAAGCCGAAGGTCCGATAGCGAATGCGTCTTTCCCTCAGACGCCCATAAGCGCCCCACAAGCCGGGCGCGGCTGTAGAGCCGCAACCGTCTTCGGCCCCGGTTCGACCGCCGACGCGTGAGCGAGCAAATTGCCGCCACTACCGTTGGTTGTTGGACTGTGCGGAGAAGACCGAGGAAACATACTTCCCAACAACGCCTCACGGTTCCGGCCGGGCGTGGGAAAGACCACAGAGACACTGTCAACCGAGGCAACTCCGGGAACCCCCCGGAGTTGCTTCAACGCGCCAAAAACGAAACCGTCGTGCCGGACTCCGATCCGGTACCCATGGCGGACGGGCGGCGGAGCGGGGCCACACCCATCCCACAACCACGCCACTCCCGCCAGGGGTAGCCTGCCCCGTGCTCGACACAGGGTCAATCCCGAGCCGCCCAAATGTCATCCTTGAGCGAAGCGAAGGACCTCCCGGCCATCCCACAACCACACTAGCCATCCACATAACCCCCCGTCGCCACTACCCCGTCTTGCCGGACTCCGATCCGGTACCCATGGTGGGGCGCTGGGGGCGGAGCCACACCCAAACCACTACCACCCCACTCCCGCCAGGGGTAGCCTTCCCCGTACTAAATACGGAGTCGTGCCACACCCCGGCACGCCGGCCTACCACCCCCGTAGGGGCCGTTCGTGAACGGCCCTGGGGCGGCGCGGCTACCCCCAACCTACCTGTGACACAACCACATCCCGACACTGGCCTAACCCCCCGTAGGGCGGGTTTCAAACCCGCCTGCGGCCACACCCAAACCCCCAACCCAGATTGACCGCCCCATAGCGCGGTGCTAGCTTACTCAGCCAAGTCATGACCAAGAACTTTCCACAACACGCCCAGGTCGTCGTCATCGGGGCCGGCATCGTCGGATGCAGTTCCGCATATCACCTTGCAAAGATGGGTTGGAAGGACGTCGTCGTGCTCGAAGGAAGCACCATCGGCAGCGGCACCACCGACCACTCGGCGGGACTGGTGACCCAACTGCGACATACCCGCGCGTTGACGGATATCTCCCGCTACGGAGTCCAGCTTTACGAGGAACTCAAGGCCGAGACCGGACTCGACACCGGCTTTCGACAGACCGGAAGCATAACCGTAGCCCGCACCCAGGGCCGCATGGACGAGCTTCGCCACACGATCTCCATGGCCAAGGGATTCGGCGTGGAGATGAACGAGATCAGCCTCGACGAGGCAAAACGGCTCTGGCCCATGTTGAACACCGGAGGGCTTGTTGGAGCGGTCCACCTGCCGAAGGACGGAGAAACCCAGCCGGACAACACCACCAAAGCCCTGGCCGCCGGGGCCACAAGCCGGGGCGTGAAGATCATCGAAAACACCCGCGTGACCGGCATCCTGACCAGCGGCGGCGCGGTGACCGGCGTCTCCACGTCACGCGGCGACATCGCGTGCGACGTGGTGCTCAACTGCGGCGGCATGTGGGCGCGGGAGATCGGCCTGATGTGCGGCGTCACCATCCCGCTCCACGCCGCCGAGCACGCCTACTTCGTCACGAAACCGATGCCGGACGTCACGGAGGACATGCCATCCCTGCGCGACCACGACGGATACATCTACGCCCGGCGATACCCCTATGAAGGCGGCGGATTGCTCATCGGGGGCTTCGAGCCGGTGTCGAAGCCGTGGGGGATGGACGGCATCCCGGAAGACTTCAACCTCCACCTGCGGGACCAGGACTGGAGCCACTACGACATCCTCATGGAAAGCGCCTGGGAACGCATCCCCGCCGTGAAGGAGACGGGTGTCAAATTCAAACTCGTCGGCCCGGAGAGCTTTACACCCGACAACGGCTACATAATGGGAGAGGCGCCCAACCTGCGGAACTTCTTCGTGGCCGCCGGACTGAACTCCAGCGGCGTGGCATCCGCTGCCGGGTCGGGCAAGGCCATAGCGGAGTGGATCACGGAGGGGGACATGACGATGGACCTCGCAGAGGTGGACGTCGCCAGGTTCCAGGGCTGGTCCAACAACCCCATGTTCCTGCGGGACCGCACCGTTGAGACCCTCGGCCTGCTCTACGCAAAACACTGGCCCAACAGGCAGCCGGAAACGGCTCGAAACGTGCGCCAGTCCCCCCTGCACCAGCACCTCGTTTCGCAGGGCGCGTGCTTCGGGGTGGTCGCAGGATGGGAGCGGCCGAACTGGTACGCCCCTGAGGGTGTGGAACCCGTTTACGAATACTCGTGGGGGCGACAGAACTGGTTTTCATACTCCGCGCAGGAGCACATGGCCGTCAGGGAGGCAGTGGGCCTGTTCGACCAGACGTCGTTCGCCAAATTCCTGCTGCAAGGCGCCGACTCCGAGTCCGTCCTGCAACGCCTGATGGCCAACGACGTCGCGTTAGAACCCGGCAGCCTGGTGTACACGGCCATGCTGAACGAGCGGGGCGGAATTGTGGCGGACCTGACGGTGAACCGCCTGGCGGAAGACGCCTACATGATCGTCACCTCCGCCGCGTCTGCAAACCGGGACTACGCCTGGATCGAGAGGCACATTTCGGATGATGCGAGAGCGACGCTCACCGACGTCTCGTCGTCATACGTCGTGCTTAGCGTCATGGGTCCCCGCTCCCGTGACCTGCTTTCCCGCCTCACCGGCGCTGACCTGTCGAACGAGGCTTTTCCGTTCCTTACTTCGCAGGGGATCTATCTCGGCTACGCGCCGGTGCGGGCCTCGCGGATCACCTACGTCGGTGAACTGGGCTGGGAGCTTTACATTCCCACCGAATTTGCCCCAACCGTGTACGAGTCGATAGTCCAGGCGGGCGGCGAATTCGGGCTGATGCACGCCGGCTACCACGCGTTGGAATCGCTGCGGCTGGAAAAGGCATACCGAAGCTGGGGCCACGACATCTGCAACGTGGACACGCCGCTGGAGGCCGGACTACGGTTCGCGGTGGCCTTCGACAAGGGCGTCGATTTCATCGGGAAGGACGCCCTGCTGCGCCAGAGAGACGACGGTGTGAAGAAGCGCATGGCCGTCTTCGTGCTCGAAGCCCCGGAACCCCTGCTCCACGGCGACGAGCCCATTTACCGGGACGGCGTAATGGTCGGCTGCACCACATCCGCAAACTACGGCCACGCACTCGGACGGTCCGTGGCCATGGGGTACCTCGAAAACGAAGAGGGCGCCACTCCCGGCTGGATTCGCTCAGGCGCCTACGAAATCGAACTCGCCACGGAGCGCTACCCGGCCAAAGTACGTCTCACCCCACCCTACGACCCTAAGAGCGAGCGAATCAGGGCTTAGTCACTCCTTCGTGTCCGGGAAATTGACTGGGTATCGCCAACGGTCACGAACCACTCACCGGCACCGGCGCGTTCTCGTCCAACAACCCTTGGCCCTTCAGTTCTTCCCAAAGGGCGCCAGGTACCGGAAAGGACACCGCCCGCGCGTTATCCTCAGCCTCCGTCGGACCGCGCACGCCGGGAATCGTCGATACAACGGCCGGATGGGCAAGTCCGAACTGGAGCGCGGCGGCGTTCAGCGGGACACCTTGCCGGTCGCAGACATTTCCGATACGTCGAGCGCGGTCGAGGATCTCAGGAGGAGCCTTCACATACTGGTACGTCGCCTCGTCCGACAGGTCGGATGCGAGTATTCCGCTGTTGTAGGGTCCACCCAGTATTACGCTGATCCCCTTCTCCTCGCACAACGGCAGGAACTCGGCAAGCGCCGACTGGTCGAGCAACGTGTACCGCCCTGCCAGGAGGATGCAGTCCGGGTCGGCCTCCCTCGCGAAGCGCGCCGACATCTCCCACTCGTTCATCCCTGCCCCGATCGCAGTGACCACACCCTGTGATCGAAGTTCGGCGAGCACGGGATAGGCTTCCCTGATCGCCTCCTCGTAATGATCGTGCGGCCCGTGCAACAGTGCGATGTCCACACGGTCCATACGCAGGCGTTTCAGGCTTTCCTCAAGCGACCTCATCACGCCGTCCCGGGTCCAGTCGAATACGACCTCGACCTCACCAGACCGTGGGCCGTCGCGCGGTTCGAGCAGCCGCCCAACCTTGGTGGAAATCACGAAATGGTCTCTGGACACCCCCGCCAGGGCGCGCCCGATTCGCCGTTCGGATCTGCCGAACCCGTAGATAGGGGCTGTGTCGAAGTACCGGATCCCGGACTCGTAGCTCAGCTGGACCGTGGCGATGGCGAGGTCCTCATCGCCGTCGGCTATGTCGTTTCCGACCGGCGCGCCCCCAAAACCAAGCGCTGTTACGCGAAGTCCGGTGGCGCCGATCTCCCGCGTTTCCATCGAGAAGGAGTCCTCGTCCTGCCGTACCGCCGATGCGGCTACCTTGTCTCGTCGGCGCCCTCGTGCCCGGCGATGTGGCGGCCTTGCCAATCGCGGTGCGCGGCCTCGACCGTCTCCCTTTCAATCTCCCAGAACTCAGGAAGGCCAATCGCGTCTTCCACCTCTTCACGCACCGCCCTGGCCTTGTCCGGATCGTAGGCTGCGACACCGGTCTCGATGACACCCTTGAGCATGTCAGTAACTCCGGCGACCGAGGCCACGATGGTGGCCAGTGGAAAAGAAATTAACTGGAACCCGTACCGCCTCATTTCGTCCGGGTGCATCCCGTTGAAGTAGGCCGAGCCCTCCATCACGATGTCATCGTCTGGATACTCCTGGCGGAACCGCTCCATGTTCTCCCTCGTGCGGGTCATCGGCAGCACCGCGTCCACGCCCATCTCCTTGAGGGCCCTGACGCGCCGCGCTGCCTCCTTCCAGGAGCCTCCAACCGCGTTGCCCGCGTCGGTGCGAGCGAATATGACGATGTCGTCCTCGCGCGCCTTCATGGCGAACTCGATCTTGCGCAGGAATTCGTCCAGGTCGGTCACGTGCTCGAGCCCGCGATGGTACGAGGCCCGCTTCGGGAACACCTGGTCCTCGATCTGGATGGCGGCGATACCCGCCCTTTCGAACTCCTGCACCGCACGCATCACGTGTATCGGATCGCCGTAGCCCGCGCCCGCGTCCGACTTCACCGGAATGTCCACGGCCCTCGCCACGCGTCCCGCAGCGTCAACCTGCTCGGTCATGGTCATGACCGGCTCGGGAGTGGCCAGGTGTGCGCCCGTCATCCACCCGGCGCATATGCACGCCTTGAAGCCGAGCCGCTGGACGATACGACCCATGAGGGGATCATGCGCGCCGGGCAAGAGTATCGTCTCGCCCGTCGCAATCAGGTCGCGCAGCTTCTGCCCTGGTGAAGTCTTGGTGGCCATACCGCCTCCCGGCGACTTGAGTGCATGGAGTGACGAACCCTTGGCGACCTTGGTCACCAACGCGGTGTGGCAGCATACCAAGGCAGACGACCTGGGACAGCGCCAACAAGCCGGAAGCTCCCTGGAAGCGCGCCGGAATAACGGCGATACTCGTATGTGGAGCGTACGAGGGCGCTGTTCAGCCGGGTCCCGGAGAATCGTGCCGTGCGTTTCATGCGAGGGCCGGGACATATAGCAAAAGAGTGTTTTTGCGAGAATGCCCAGGAAAGTGTCTACTCTCAGGACATTCTTCATGAATTGGAGATACGTCGGGCTTGGCGCCGGGATCGTAGTGGGCCTGCTCGCTGTGGTGTTTCTAACCCTTCCGGAAAGAAATCGGGTGGTGGCGAAGGGGCCGATGAACACCGGCCACGAGGCGCTGGCCTGCCAGGACTGCCATCTGCCAGTCCGCGGCACGGCGGCACAGCAGGTTAGCGCCAACGTCTACCACTGGATTGGCCTGCGGAATTCCACCATCGGCTTCGGTTCCGAAGACGTAGCGAGCGCAACTTGCCTCGACTGCCACGAACGGCCGGAGGACCGGCATCCCATCTCCAGGTTCCTGGAGCCGCGTTTCGCAGAGGAACGACAGCACATCAAGGCCCACGCGTGCGTCTCCTGCCACACGGAGCACCACGGGGTGCGGGTAACGCTGGCCACCATCGGCTACTGCACCCACTGCCACCAGGACACTGCCCTCGAAGAAGACCCCATCTCGCCAACTCACGAAGAGTTGGTTCGCCAGGCGTCCTGGAACACCTGTCTGCAGTGCCACGATTTTCACGGCAACCATGTCTGGACCACGCCGCTGAGCATCGATGAAGGCGTGCCGGAAGAGGAGATTTGGAGGTACTTCAAAGGGGGACCCTCGCCTTACGGCGATGAAAAGATCGTGGAGCCGTCCAGGACCAGGAAGGAGAGTGAGCCGTGAGGTTGGTCGCCGTAGTTGTTGCCGTGGCCGCAGTCCTGGTTGCCGTAGTCGTCGTTAATGCGCCCCCTCCGGACGGCGTCGCAAGTGACGGCGGACCGCCTGTGCCCATCGCCGCGGTGTTTGCGGTATTGGAAGCGGAGAATGACTCGGTGCGCCGGTTGTGGGCCGAGGACATAGTGGGAGCGGGCCAGGAACAGGGCCTGTTATTCGACGAGGACTGGCACGAAGAGGGACTTGACGCCGGGCCGCTCCCTGCCCTGTTTCTGCGAGAAACGGCCGAGAACCTGAGGCGGAGTCCAGCGCCAATCTACCTTTTCCTCGGCTCCGACTTCCCCATCAACGACGCTAACAAGTTCACCGGACTGCAGGCGGAGCGATTCGCACAAATGAGGCGCACAGGCGAGCCCCAGTTCTTCCTCGATCCCGAGATCGGCTTCCGTACCGCAATGTTTTTCGATATCGCCTCGGCCGAGGCGTGCGTGGTCTGCCATAACGCCGAACCGGACTCGCCCAAGTCTGACTGGGTAGTGGGAGACATCATGGGCGCCACCACTTGGTCCTATCCTGAGGGCGAGATCAGCATGGCGGAGGCGTTGGGGCTGGTGCATGCCTTGCGGCGGTCTATCCGTGAGGTCTACGAAAACTACCTGGAAAAGGTCGCCACGTTTGCAGACCCTCCGCCGGTGGGCGATCAGTGGCCGGCCGGCGGCTATTTCCTCCCGTCGGCCGACGTATTCATGGCTGAAGCGGAAAACAGGGCCTCAGCCGACACGCTCAGGTCACTACTGGCGATCCGCGGTGAGAATCAGTGACGTGGTAGATCGTTCGACCACCCGGAAGGACGGACTTTGATGGAGGCCGTACAGAGGCGCGGCGAAGACCACATCAATAATCGCGCCCCCGCTCGCCTGGGAAGACCCTTCGCGTTGCCCATAGCCGCGTGGCGATGGCGAATAGCCGGCATTACCGGTGTGCTGCTCTACGTCGGGCAGGACGCCCTTGGCCTGCGTTGGGAATGGCTGGCCCAACTCCAGGCGGTAGATGCATTCAAATACGTGACCGGCGCGGGACTGTTGTCTTACGTCGGATGGCAGTGGTGGCTCTTTTATTCACGCCTCAGGCGGCGGAACTTGCGTCGACTGCTGGCCTGGCATCAACGGACCGGCGCGCTGGTCCCATTACTCTTCTACGTTCACAGCGTGGAGATAGGCTACGGCTACCTGGCCGCATTGAGTTGGGTCTTCCTGGGCAACATGCTGGTAGGCGCGGCGAGTCCCCTTGGCATAAAGTTCAACAACCGCTACTACACCGTCTCCTGGGGGGTCATCCACGTGGCGTTGGCCGCGTTCACCGTAATCCTTGGCCTCTTCCACGCCTACATTGCGCTGTATTACAAGTAGCCCGCTGCGCCAGAGGTTGCGGTGGTCGCTACGCAGGCTCCGCGACGAACACCGGGATCAGCCGTGAAGTCTTGGCCTGGTACTCCGCGTAGGGTGGAAACGCCGCAACCGACAGGTCCCACAACCGCGACCGTTCCTCGCCCTCTTCGACCTCCCGGACCCGCATGTCGTAAACGTCGGTCTCGTCCTGTATCACCACGTTGGCGTCTGCCCGCAGGTTATACACCCACACCGGGTTCTTCGGCGCGCCGCCCTTCGATGCCACCAGCACATACTTGTCCCCGTCCATCACGCGCATCAGGGGCGTCTTCCGAATCGCGCCCGTCCGGTTCCCCCTGTTCGTCACGATGATGACCGGCAGCCCGGTCTCGCGCAGCGTGGTCCCCTCGGTGCCCCCACTGCCCTCGTAAAGTTCCACCTGGTCGCGCACCCACGCTGCGGGTGACGGTATGTACTCGGCCATAGTTCGCTCCTTGGGCCTGCTGGTCGGCTGCTATCTGCCCCGCCATCATAAGTCGAATCGCAGGTCGTTTGCCCCATGTTCGCCCGCAATCCTCAAAGGGTCGGCCGTTCAGTCCCCTTCCGGGAAGAACTTCGTCAATACGGCCTCGAGAGATTGGCTTCTCGTCGAGATGTTTACGATACGGCCCTGCTGAGAGACCTCGGCAATCTTCTCGTTGATCTGATCCTCCAGGACCGAGACGCTAACGCGCTGCGCGCGGCTGCCCGCCCCGCCGTCCGGCTCCAGGTCGATATCGAGTGTCGTGTAGCCCTCGGTCTGGCTCATGAGGGACCTGAGTGGACCGTGGAAGACGATTTTGCCCCGGTGCAGAAGCATTGCGTCGTCGCAAATCTCCTGGATGTCCGTCAGTTCATGGCTGGCCAGGACGACCGTGACATTTTCCTGTGACACCAATGACCTGATGAGCGCACGGATTCTGGACTTCGCAACGAAATCGATACCTACCGTGGGTTCGTCGAGCAAGAGCAATTTGGGCCCGTGCAACAAGCTCGCCATGATCTCCGCCCGCATGCGCTGGCCAAGGCTCAACTGCCGGGGAGCGCGGCTCAGCATGTCCTTGACCTCCAGGAGCGTCGCCAGTTTCTCGACCCGCTCGTCGAACTCGCCACGCGGGATGTCGTAGATGCGTCGCAGTACCCGGTAAGTCTCCATCAGCGGCAATTCCCACCACATCTGGGTCCGGTGGCCAAACACGACTCCAACCTGGCGGGTCACTTCCATGCGGCTGCGGTGCGGCGCCAGCCCGTTGACGGTAATCACACCGTCGGTGGGAGCGAGAACGCCGGTTATGAGCTTGACTAGCGTCGACTTCCCGGCGCCGTTCAGGCCGATGAGACCTACCGAGGACGCTCTGTTGATCGAAAAGGAGATTTCGTCAATCGCCTTGACGGTCTCGAATTCCCGCCTGAGCCACCCCAGGCCGAACCGGCCAAACCGCAGGGCGTCCTTCTGCACGCGGTAGTGGCGGACGAGCCTGTCGGATGTCACCAATGTCCTGTCGGTATCCATCCCGCATCAACCTCCGGCGCCCTGGTAGTACCTGAGCCCGCGTCTCCACACGAACGTCGCCAGAGCCGCCACGACAACGGCGGCGACCGGGCCGAGAAACATGAACGGGGAGCCAAATGTGAGCGCGGAACCTCGGCCGTAAATCAGGTGGGACGGGAAAAAGGACATGAAAGCCCACGGGACTATGAAGGCAAGGATGAACTGGACCGCCAGGGCGTAGACAGAATGCGGGAACAGGTTCATCCAAAGGCCGACCGTGTTGTGTATCGCGTAGCCGGCCGACTCCGTGTCGACCCGGAACAGGCTCGACGAAGCTATCAGGAACGTCACACTCAGAAATATGACGATGCCTGAGAAGGTCGAGAGCAGGAGCCAGGGAAGCAGCCACCAACTCCAGGGCAGCGGCGACTGGAGCAGTCCAAACGCTATCAAGCCAATGGCCACTATGAATTGGCCGGCCATGGAAACGCTGAAACTAAGTCCGGCGAACTGCACGAGCAGGCTGCGGGGCCGCGTCAGCCAGCGGTCGAACATCCCATGAAGCACGAGTTGATTGACGTGCAGAGTCGAGCCGTAGAACAGTAAGACCAATGCGTATTGGACGCGCCACAGACCGAATATGAACGCAATCTGCCCCAGGTCCCAGCCCTTCGCGTCCCCGAACCGGTCGATCAGTATCACGACCATCAGGAACTGCAGAAACCCGCCAAGCACGATGCCGAAGAGAGTGGCGGCGATGTTCGTCTTGTCCTGCCATTCGACGAGGAAGTTCAGACGCTGGTAGTGAAGAAACAGTGCGATTGCGCTCACGTTTAACCGCCGAGAATGGTCAGTCGTGCGAAGACTCGTCGTTGCGCCATGACGCCGGCAGCGACTATCAAGACTACCCAGATCGCTTGCCTGAGGAGGATCGACGCCCACTCAGATGACTCCGCCCGACCGATATAGATCGATAGTGGAGCGTAGTAGATGAGCGCGAAGGGAAAGTAGTCGAGTGCAGACTCGGCCCAAGACGGGTAGAGCCACAGGGGCACGAACGATCCGCCCAGGTACGCAGAGATGTTGAACATGGCCAGTTGGTAACCGTGGATATGGACCACCCTGAACGCAAGCAGTACCAGGAGAAACGTGATGCCGGAATAGATCAGGAGGCCCAGCAAAAGGCTGATGAGGAAGACAATCCCGGCGATTGGTGAGACCGGCCCCTGGAGCCCGAACAGGAACCCCGCGGGTACCAGGACGACGACGGTGAGTATGAGTAGCTGTGCCGCGGTGTCGCCCAGCAACTCGGCCGTTGTCGAAAGTTGCCAATTGATGGGCTTGGTAAGTTCGCCGATTACCTCGCCGCTTCTGATACGCCAATTGACGTCGTAAACGTTTCCGGATTCCCACGACATCCGTAGGACCGCGCCCAGGATGGCGTAGGTGACCATGTGGCCGATCGCCACTTCCGGCTGCACGATCTCATTCTCATAAAGCGTTCGCCATACGAATGCCAGGCCGTAGGCGAACAGCAGCACCGTCAACGCCTGGATAACGAGGTTGGCGCGGCGAACGAGCCTGCGCCGGAAGTGCAGATACCCGATCATTACGTATGGCATCAGCGAAAAAATAGTTCAATCACCCCATCCGCCGGGCAGCCCTATTCTCCCTGACTGCCCCTCAGCGCCAAGCCTGGCTCCGAGTGCGCGAGGAAGACGCGGCGCTCAACTCGCCCGCAATACGGCAAATTCATGGCAAGACACAGACTACCCGTCGCATTTCGCGACACCCGTCCAACATAGTGGGCGTAGCGGTACTACGGTGACGTGTATGGCCCGGCAAAAGACTGTTGAGTAAACCTGACGCGTAAGCGGCTGAAAACGGCGTCAAAGGCGTCTTCGAACCGTACGCCCCCTTTTGATCTTCCGTCTCCGTGTTCAAACTATCGCCGGACTGCAGGCTGTCTTGGCCCCCAGCGTAATTCGATTTCTCCGGCCTGCAAGCCTGACGTTGCCGACATTCGCAGTTCTGTAGGCTAAAGCAACCATGTCCTGCTTTGACTGCCCAGTTCGGTTACGATAATCTACCGCCCAGCCGAGTCCCTCCCAGGGAAGAGACGTGGATGTGCCGGACCGGTTCAACCGGGCAGAACGAATTCGCACTTGGGACGCACCGTATGCGACGCCGCACTTTCCTGGCAGGAGCATTCACGGAGGTATTTGAAATGAAGAGCACGCGGCTCCTTTGGACAATCCTGATTAGCCTCGCCCTGTCGGGCGCGTTAGCCGCGGGAATTGCCTGTGGCGGAGAGACGGAGACGGTCACTGAGATCCAGACCGTTGTGGTCGAAAAACCGGTCCCCCAGGTCGAAACGGTGATTGAGACAGTCGTCGTCGAAAAGCAGGTCACCGAAGTACAAAAGGTGATCGAGACCGTCGTCGTCGAAAAGCAGGTCACCGAAATCGAAAAGGTGATTGAGACCGTCGTCGTCGAAAAGACGGTCGAAGGCAAGACCGTAACGGTCATCGAGACGGTCGTGGTGGAGAAGCCGGTAACACGCACCGAGAAGGTGGTCGAGACCGTCGTCGTCGAAAAAGAGGTAACACGCACAGAGAAAGTGGTCGAGACGGTGGTGGTGGAGAAGGTCGTGGTAGCGACGCCCACCCCCAGTGACGCCATGCCTGCAATGGGCGGTCGCGGCGGCACGGTCACAGTCGGTTCGGCCTCCATCTGCCCCATAACCATGAACATGAAGTTCATCACGGGCGCCTGTTACGAACGGATACCGATGTGGGGCTTCATGGAGGGCCTGACCTGGGTGCAGCATCTTGATCCGCCTGTGCAGTCCATGGTGGAAGAACCGGCGAAGAGCATGTTGCAGTCGTGGGAGCTCGACTCAGAAGCGAACACGTTGACATGGGTCCTCAAGGACAACATCCCCTTCCAGGACCCGCGCTGGGGCAACGTGGACGCGGAAGACGTGAAGTTCAGCTTCGATGAAGCGGTGGCGCCCGGCTCAACGTTCAACCGGGTCGGACAGTTGGTGGTCTGGATCGACTCCGTCGACGTCGTCGATGAGCGGACCGTCAGGGTGAACTGCAAGCCGGAAGTTGGGTGCCAGAAGAACTGGATGATCACCCACTCCAACCTGAACACGGAGATGGTCGCGATCAGCAGCAAGGACGCCTACGACGAGTTGGGCGAAGACGCGTCGAACAGGGCGCTTGGCAACGCGACCGGGCCGTTCATGCCCACCAAGTGGGTGGCTGACGAGGAGATCGTCGCAGAGGCAGTGGTGCCGCACTGGCGGCACACGCCGTTCCTGGATGAGATCAAGTATGTGGCGATGCCGGAGGAGGCCATTCGAGCGGCAGCCTTCGAAGCCGGGGAAATTCACTTCGCCAATTTGGCGCCGATCTTGCTTTCTAAGGCAGTAAACGCTGTCGGCGGATGGACCCAGGTGATCGGGCCTGGCTTCAGCCAGGGCGTCGCCATGGGTGGAAACTACTGGGCGACAACCGATTACCTTGGCCGAACTGCCGAGGGAGAAGACGTTACAAACCGGCCCGGTTATGACCCAAGCAAACCCTGGATCGGCGAGTGGGGCAACGCGGAGTCGATGGAGCAGGCCCTTAAGGTCCGGACCGCCCTGGCGATGATTCCGGACCGGGACCTGTTGAATGAAGCTATCTTCGGCGGCCTTGGCAAACCTGCCTACGCCTACTTCGGCTGGTCTGAGGATAAGCCGGGGTTCGAGGAGTCGTGGAAGATTGAGCACGACCTGGAGAGAGCTCAGGAACTGCTTAACGAGGCCGGCTACCCGGACGGCTTTGACCTGCCGTACCTGATCATCCCGGACTTGCAAGCCGCAAATAACGTGGAGCACCAGGAGGCGCTCGCCCAGGCCTGGAACGACTTCGGCATAAATGTGCAGGTCGAGAGACAGGTGTACTCGGCGTGGCGGCCGTCGCTGGTTGCCCGAGACGTAACCAAGCTATGGGGCGCCGCCGCTTTGGACTTTGGAAACGCGGCCCTCACCAGCGTGCCCATCTCCGGTGCGTTTAACATCGGATGGGAACTGCCCGATGAGATCGGGATGCTTCACACCGCGGTCAACGAGGAGAGCGATCCGGTCAAGAAGCGGGCGCTCAACAAGCAGATCGTGGACTTCATCACGACCCAAGTCCTCCAGCCGGTGTTCGTTGAGATGATTCCCGTCTGGGGGGTCAGCCCTGAAATCACGCAGTGGACCCCGTACACGGGCAACCTGTCGTACTTCAGCAACCCGCAGACCATCATCAGAAAGTAGTCACGGAGACAACGGATTACTAAAGCCAGGCCCGCCGGGCGTCCCTGGACGGCCGGCGGGCTTGGTTTAGATGGCTGTTTGGCCCAGCAAAAACAATCGCACGCAGGCCGATGAAACCGCCGCCACCTGGCATGTGCGCTGGCATAATCTGCCCTGACGACGGGCCGGGAATCGAGTAGACCCTGAACGGCATCGGGCCAATTTCACCTTGCGCTACAGAGGAACTTTGACATGCAACGATTCCTGATCAGAAGACTGATCGCCGGGATCGTAGTCATCGTCCTGGTGAGTTTCCTCGTGTTCTCGATGTCGCGTTTGGCCGGAGACCCGCGCCTTCTTTATACGGACGGGTACACCACCGCCGACTCCTTCGAAGAACTGGGAAGACAGCTTGGCCTGGACAAGCCGTTCATCGTCCAATACGGGCTCTGGATGGCGAACGCAGCGCGCGGCGACTTCGGAGTCTCTCTCTCTGCCAGAACGTCTGCCATAAACGTGATCAGGGAGCGAATTCCGGCAACCCTCGAGCTGACCGCCGGGGCAATCGTTTTCGCCTTGATCACCGGTGTCCCGCTCGGCGTGCTGTCCGCCGTCAAACGCGGGACCTTCTGGGACTACGCGGGCAGGATATTTGCGTTATTTGGACAGGCGCTTCCGCCCTTCGGATTGGGAATATTGCTCGCCCTGATCTTTGCAGTGCAATTCGACCTGCTGCCCACCAGCCGGCGAGGGGATTGGTCGCACTACGTGCTGCCTTCCATCACACTCGGTTGGGTGGCCTCAGCAAGTTTCCTGCGGCTTGTCCGTTCGGCAATGTTGGAGGTCCTCGACTCGGAGTACGTCAAGTTCGCCCGGGCAAAAGGCGTAAACCTGGACAAAGTCATCTGGAAACATGCGCTGCGAAATTCACTCATTCCACCCCTGACGTTCGCGGGGGTGCTGATGGGCGCGTTTCTGACGGGGGCAGTGGTAGTGGAGACGGTCTTTGCATGGCCGGGGCTGGGAAGTCTCGCCGTAAAGGCGGTACTCAACAACGATTTTCCCGTCATGACCGGCGTGGTAATGATCTTTGCCGCTATCTTTGTAACGGCAAATTTCCTCGTGGACATCCTCTACGCGTACGTCGATCCCCGGATTCGGTATAGCTGAACATGGCGTCCGTAGAACAGGCGACTGCGTCGATCCCAGGTATTGCGCCCAACCGGCGTCCGACAGCGCGCGTCTGGCAGTTGATCAGGTCGTGGCCGGTTATACCTATTTTTATCCTCGCTCTGCTCGCCACGTTTGCGGTTTTTGCGCCGCTGCTCGCGAATCAAGACCCGGAAAAAGGCAACTTGCGGGTCAGGACTGTGCCCACCGTTTGGCAGGAGGGCGGCAGCAGAGAACATCTGCTCGGGACCGATCAGCAAGGCCGAGACATCTGGAGTCGGATCGTCTATGGCACCCGGATCTCACTGCTGATAGCAGGGATAGTCCTGAGCGTCGGCGCCATTCTCGGCACTGCGCTGGGGATCATGTCCGGCTTCTTCGGCGGCCTCGTCGACGAAGTTCTCATGCGCCTGGTCGACCTCACGTTCGCCATGCCGTTCATACTCGTGGCGCTCGTCGTTGCGATCGTCCTTGGCCAGGGCATGGACATCATCATCGTCCTGTTGATCGCCTTTAGCTGGGGAGCGTTCGCCCGCCAGGCCCGGGGAGAATCGCTTTCTCTGAAGGAGCGTGATTACGTCGCCCAGGCGCGCGTAGCAGGCGGGACGTCACGGTACATCATGACGCGGCACATTCTGCCCGGACTGATCAATACCATCATTGTGATGGCCACGTTGAGAGTGGGGCAGCTCATTCTGGCGGAAGCCATACTCAGTTTCCTGGGACTGGGAATCCCGCCTCCAACCCCGGCATGGGGAGCGATGGTCTCAGACGGCCGCGGTTACATCTCCACCGCGTGGTGGATCTCGTTCTTCCCGGGGCTGATGATCTTCCTCACCGTCATGGGATTCAACTTCCTTGGAGACTGGCTCCGTGACTACTTCGACCCAAGACTGCGCCAGGCGTCTCAATAGGCCGGTCGGACACGAACAGGGGGCAACATGACCGATAAAGGCGACGGGTACCGGCTCATCCTGTGCGACGACGGCGGCTCTCTGCTCGGACAGGCCGTAGAAGCGCCTATCGGCGCAGAGGGCCTAGCGCGTATTGCCATAGGGCCGCTCATGGGCACCATGGTCGACACGTTCTACTGGCAGCTCGGCACGGACCTGGGCATGAGCACCCCCACTAACCGCTACTCGGATGTCTACTCACACCGGACCGAGGTCGCGCCGCTCTGGGGAGCCGACCGCAAGACGTTTGACTCCTCCGGGGACTGGCGCATCTACGAAAACACAAGGCAACTCATCGAGGAAGGGACCGACCCGCCCGCAGTCGTGATCGAACACGGCCACCGCGCCGGGCTGAAGGTCTTCCTGTCGATGCGCGTGAACGACATTCACGACGGTCAACTCAAGGGCGACGCGCCGGCGCTCCTGTCCCCTAACAAAAAGGAACACCGCGAATGGCTGCTCGGGGCGGTCGAGGACGCTACGACACCCCACCGGTATCGCGGCCTCTCACGGTTCGCCTACAACTTCGCACTGCCGGATGTACGTGACTACAAGCTGGCGATGGTCAACGAAACGATAGCGAACTACGACCTCGATGGGCTCGACTGGGACTTCTGCCGCTTCCCGCGCTTCTTCCCGGCAGGACAGGCAGAACAGAGCGCCGATCTGCTGACGGACCTGATGCGAAAAATCAGGGCCTCGCTCGATGAGAAGTCGCGCACCGTCGGCAGAAGGCTGTTGATGTCGGTCCGGGTGCCACCGGGCTTCGAACTCGCACGCGCCTTCGGCATGGACGTAAAGACCTGGATGGACGAAGGGCTGATCGACATCCTGATAGCCGGAGTGGTCCACCGCAACATGCACCGTGTACCGGTGGAGGAGTTCGTTGCGGCCGCGAAAGACACCAACGTCAGGGTAATCGTGCAGAACCTCGGCACCCTGTGGGAAGGGCGGCCGCCGTCGGCACGGGTGATCTACCACGAGCCGGACTACTTCTCGACCGAAATGTGCCGGGCATCCGCCGCCACCTACTGGCAGGCCGGGGTCGATGGCCTATACCTCTGGAACAACCACGTCATCGAGTTCTTCCGCGACAGCGATTACGACCGCCAGCCGTGGAGGGAGATCGGCGACCCGGGGGCGATTGCGAGTCTGAACAAGCATTACCTGGTGGACAACCCGTTCGACTGGGACGTAATGACCGAAGAGCTTGGCGCGCCCTCGATCCCACAGGGGCCCCTGCCCATCGCTCTCGTCAAACCAGGAGATTCGACCGAGGTCCCAATCGACATCGCTGACGACCCCCAGGCCGGGGTGGCCGATGGCTCGCTCGCCGAAGCGACGCTTCGCTTGATGATCGTGAACCTCAGCTCACTGGACGAGGTCGAGTTCGCGTTAAACGACAGCCCGCTCGACGACGCCCTTGTCCGCCGGAGGCTGCTGTACAACGACTGCTGGCTCGAATTCGACGTTAGGGAGCTACTGCAGCAGGGGTGGAATCGCGTCCAGATCACGGTAAACGCCCGTAATCCACACGTCGGAGCGCCTCTGATTATCGAGAGCGTGGAGGCACTGGTGCGCTATCGCGAGACCGGAGGGAATAACGACTAGGCGTCGATGTCTCCTGCCCCGGCCACCTACCGCACCGGGCGTGAATACCAGCCGCCCCAGAATCGCTTCCGCCTGCGGAACATCGCGATGAACAAGGGGTTCGTCAAAATCAGCGTCTTCCAGATCGGCCACTCGTCGAAACGGCGAGCGGACGGCCGCACCCGTGTGTGACGAATGAGCCTGACGGTGCTGCTTCTTGCCTTGGCGAACTTCCTGAGACTCCAGTAGAAGTCGACGTCCTCGCCGATCCACGCCCCTTCGTCATAACCGCCAACCTGCTCGAAGACATCCCGTCGACAAAACTGCGTCGCGCCCTGCGCCATCCCCGTGAGGCGCGCCAGCAACCGCCACGCACGCAGGTATAACCGCATCAAGAAACTTCGCGGTCGGTAATCGACATCCACCGCGCCGCCGACGCAATCAGGGTCACTCATCGCTTCGCGGATGTCGTCGAGCAACACCGGCGGCACGATCACATCCGCGTCGATGAAGACGAACAAGTCCCCCTCCGCATGACGCGCGCCGGTATTCCGGGCCCTGGCAACACCCTGCTCCGGCTCTCGGACCAACGTCGCTCCCATGTCACGTGCAACAGCCGCGGTCCCGTCGTCGCTATTGTTGTCGACAACGATCACGTCCACTTCGACATCCGATCGAGTGCGCAAGTAAGACGCAGCGGACCTGATCGAGTCTAGGGTAGCCCCCAGGTAGGCCACTTCGTTAAAGGCGGGGATGATCACCGTGATTTTCATGGATGCTCGGCGCGCTGCTGTTCAGCCCCGTCGGCCAAGCAGCCGTGAGAGTTCCGACATGGCCGGGTGACTAGCTGACGCTGCAGACGGCATCCGTTCGTACATCTCCAGCAAATCAGATTCCGAAACTGTTCGCGGCCAGTCCAGGTTGACGGTGACTCGGCCGTCGTTTAACGACAAGGCGGACATGAAGAGCAATCCTCCGAGATCCCGAAAGAGGGCGCGTTCGGGAAACTTGAGACTGGAATAGTGCATCAAGGCCCGATCAGTCAGTTCAAATGGGTTCATTGGATCGGTATCCAAAAGGATGTCGATAAGTCGTAGTTGCCTCTCCGCCAGCGCCCGGCGACGGGGACTGCGCAGCCGCCCAAACAGCGAAATGGCGAACTCGCGGTAGAGCAGCCGCTTGCTGTGCGTCTCGATCTCCTCGGCGAGCGCGTTGCACCTCTCCGCCACGGCCGGCAGGGCGAACGTCAGAAACGGCGTAAGATCGTTCCCGCTCACGCGGGACTCGTACAACGCCGCCAGGTATTCCTGCTGATGCTCGTAGTAGTAGTTGGACAGGCTGACCATGACCATGTCGTTGACGCCAGCCCGTCGAAGCATGAACGCCTCAAGCGCCCGAGCCGTGCGGCCATTACCGTCGTCGAATGGGTGCATGGCGCCGATGTGGTAATGCGCGGCCATCGCCTGGATGATGCGGTCGTGGCCCCGGAACTCCCCGGTGATGGCCTGGCAAAGGGCGCCGAACACATCGGCGAGCTGTGGGCCACCTTCCGCGCCCCGGCAGACCGGACTGCCAAAGGTAACGTTTGACCCGGCCCGCCTCAGTGCGCCAGGCTCGCAATGGTCATCGTCGCAGCCCGTGACGATGCGCCGGTGTATGTCCAAGACCAGTTCTGTCGTCACCGGCCGTTCGGCCGGTTGCTCGCGCAACCAACGGTACGTGACATTAGCTGCCCTCAACTGGCGTTGTGAATGTGTGAGTCCGGTCCGCGTTCCCGCGTCAGCGGCGAGGGCTTCATCCCGTTCACGAGGGGTGAACTCGGCGCCCTCGATGCGCGTGGTACCCACCGCCTCTAGCCGCAGTTGCTCCTCGAGGGCCTGTTCAATCCACTGCGGCAGGTACGGTAGTCTGTTCAGGACACCGGCCGCGGTCTTGGCCTCCACCAGCAGGCCGGCGATAGCCGAGCGGTTGTAGCGCAGCCAGTGCCGAGGGACGACGTAGCGGCTGACGTTGTCAGTTGTCATTTCGCGTTGATTTCCGGTTCATTTCAGGTTTATTTCCATTATTCGTTCTCAGAATAGTACAAATTTCCAGTTTCATTTCCAACTCATTTCAGCCTCATTTCCGGTTGAATTCCCCGCCAAGTCCCAGATCCAGCCCCGCACTTGAAGCGGGCGTGACGTGGCTCCAGACCCCCGCGTGGCCCTCACTCTTGCTTAAACTCCCACCGTCGCTGCTGACCTATATTTAAAGCGGGTAGGCCAAAATCCCTCGAGACCCGGCCCACCGTACATGCTCGCCAGATCGTTCGAAATACTGCTCGTAGCCCTCAGGCTCGGCCTCACCTCCTTCGGAGGGCCGGTCGCGCACCTGGGTTACTTCCGGCAGGAATACGTCGCCTCCCGCAAGTGGCTCGACGAACGCACGTACGCCGACCTCGTGGCGCTCTGCCAGTTCCTGCCCGGCCCAACCAGCAGCCAGGTCGGCATCGCCATCGGCATTTCCCGTGGCGGGCTGCTCGGCGGAGTCGCGGCATGGCTCGGCTTCACGCTGCCCTCGGCGGCCATTCTCATCCTCTTCGCTTACGGCGTGGGCGAATACGGCGACTTCGTAGACGCCGACTGGCTACGCGGGCTCAAGATCGTCGCCGTAGCTGTCGTGGCGCTGGCGGTCTGGGAGATGGCCGGGAACCTGGCACCCGACCGGCAGAGAGCGACAATCGCCTTCGCAACCGCCGTCGCGCTCCTCCTGTGGCAGAGCCCGTTTGGATACGTTGTAATCATCGCCGCGGCCGGAATCGTCGGATGGTTCTTCCTACGCCAGAACGAAGACTCCGAAGACCCGTCGCCCGGGCCCGCGCCATTCAGCCGTTACTTGGCGATCACGGCACTCGCGCTGTTTTTCATACTGCTCGTGGGGCTGCCGATTCTCCGGCAGGCGTGGCAAAACGACTGGCTGGACATCTTCGACGGGTTCTACCGGGGCGGGTCGATGGTCTTCGGCGGCGGTCACGTGGTGCTGCCGCTGCTCCAGTCCGAGGTCGTTACGCCGGGCTGGGTCACGAACGAACAGTTCATCGCCGGATACGGCGCGGCGCAGGCGATACCGGGTCCGCTGTTCACCTTCTCGGCATATCTCGGCACGGTCATGGGCGAGCCCCCCGGCGACTGGACAATCGGCCTTTTCGCCCTCGGGGCGATCTTTCTGCCCTCGTTCCTCATCCTCATCGGGGTATTCCCTTTCTGGGACCGTCTCAGGACCAGCGCCAACTTCCGCGCAGCCCTGACTGGCATAAACGCAGCCGTCGTCGGCCTCCTAGCCGCGGCCCTCTACGACCCCGTCTGGACCACCGCCATCAACACCCCATCGGACCTCGCCCTCGGCATAGCCGCCTTCGGCCTGCTCGCCTTCTGGAAATGGCCCCCCTGGCTTGTAGTCCCGCTAGCAGCATTGGCCGGCTGGGGGATGTCTTATGCCTTCTAGGTGGTGCCGATTCGACAACCCAGCCGTTTGACCCGCAATGAGCCTCCCAATACACTGCCCGCGCCCGCCTCGTAACACCAACCTCGGAGAATCAGCGGCGTGAAAGAAATCCTCCCTGACCTCTACCTGTGGCATAACCAGGGCGAGGAGGTCGCCATGGCGACGCTGGTCCAGGTAAGGCGTTCGGCCCCAAGACCCCCCGGCGCGCGCCTGTGCGTGACCCGCAACGGGCGCATGTCCGGTTCGGTGAGCGGCGGGTGCGTAGAGGCCGATGTCTTCGAACGGGCCGTGCAGGTCCTGGACAGCCGCACCCCGGTGGTGGCGAACTACGGCATCGCCGACGAAGTCGGCTTCGAGGTCGGCCTAAGCTGCGGCGGCTCGATCGATGTCTTCATCGAGCCGTTCTCCCCAACCGACGAGTGGGACGCATTCCGTCAGGCAGTGGACACGCAGGAAGAGGTCGTCCACGCCATCGGACTGGCCCCGACCCCTCTGATTGGCCGCAAGTTGACCGAGGGGATGGATGGACGGGCGGTCGGGTCCATAGACCCTGCGCTCGATACTGAAATCATCGAAGCAGGCTACGAATTGCTGAGGACCGGCGGGACGAAGGTGATCTCCTTGCCGTGGAAAGGTCAGCAGGCCCAGGTCTTCGTCGAAGCAATACGGCCCTCGCCCCACCTGTTTATCGTCGGGGCCACCCACGTCGCAATCTCGCTATGCCGCCTGGCCACCGAGGTTGGCTTCCAGGTAACCGTAATCGACGCCCGAAGCGCGCTGGCGACACCGGAACGATTCCCGGATGCAGAGCAGCTCATCAATGCCTGGCCGGAGGAGGCCCTGGCGCAGGCCCCGCTGGACCAGTATTCCTCATTGGTGGTCCTGACCCACGACCCGAAATTCGACGTACCCACCCTCGCGAATGCGCTGCGATCAGAGGCCCCCTATATAGGCGCGCAGGGAAGCAGGGTCACACACGAGCGGCGAAAGCGGGAGCTAAGGCAGCAAGGCTACCGCGATGCGGATCTAGCACGGATACGGGCGCCCATCGGCCTCGACATCGGGTCTCGCACGCCCTCCGAACTCGCAGTGGCCATCCTCGCCGAGGTGCTAGCCGTCCAATACGACCGCGCCTGATTCGACTAAGCGGTGGTTTGAAGCGGGTACCGTTCTGGCTCCTGCTCGAACCGGACTTTGCATCCCGCCGAGCAGAAGTGCACCTCGCTGCCGTTGTGCCTCGACACGTAACGGGACGAGGCCACCTTGACCGTCATGCTGCAAATCGGGTCTATGGACTCGGCGTCGGCAGTCTCCTCCACGGGGGCCAATTCGACCCCCACCGGGTTGGCGCGCATCACCTGGACGATCTCGGTCAGAATGCTCAGCGCAATCTCCTCCGGCGTCTCGGCTCCAACGTCCAGGCCAGCCGGATACTTGACACCGCCCAGCGCACCGGGACACGCGCCCTTGTCGCGTAAGTAATCGACGACGGCCTTCCCCCGCCTCCGGCTGGCGACCAGGCCGACGTAACCGGCCTCAACGCTCAACGCCGCTTCGAGGGCCTCCTCGTCGTAGTGCCCGGCCGTTGCGACCACCACATACGTGCGCGGTCCGGCCATTCCCCGTATGCCGTCCAGTTCCCGCTCCAGTGACTCGGCGTCCGGGAACAGCTCCTCACTTGCCGAAGGGTCGCATGCGGTTACCCGAAATCCAACGTTGCTGCCCAACGCAGCCAGGCTGCGGGCCACGGGCGATTGACCGATAACCACCAGTTCCGGTCGGGGCAGGCTGGGTTCAAGGTAGATGGCCAATGTTCCCTCACTTTTGCACGTCAGCGGAATGACAACGGTCGCCTCCAGCCCAAGGTCCACCGCGCCCGGGTCAGGGGCCAGGACCGCCAGCCGGGACTGTCCGTCCTGCAACGCCTTCAGCGATTCCTGCGTAATCAGCGGTTGCGCGCAACTTCCGCCGACCCAACCGTGAAAGCTCCCGTCCGGCTGGACGATGGCCTTGGAACCCGGCTTCGCCGAAGTCGGCGGCTTGCAGGCCACGACGGTCGCCAGGACGAACGCCTTGTCCCGCGCCTTCAAGGAAGCGGCTTGTTCCAGCAGGTCATCGAACATCTTGGCCTACCAGGTCCAATTGGCCACCGTCGCGTAACCCCAACTCCCACCGGAGCGGGTCGGGGTGAGGGCGACTCCCCCACGCCTATTCGGTAACCCCGGCCTCCCGAAGTGCCTTCCACACCTTGTCCGACGTTATCGGGATGTCGATGTTCCGCACGCCCAGGTGCCACAGCGCGTCCACGACAGCGTTCGCAATCGCCGCCGGCGCGCCGACCGTGGCCGACTCGCCGATGCCCTTCGCGCCGAGCGGATGGTGCGGCGACGGCGTACAGGTCTTGTCGGTCTCCCAGTCCGGAGTCTCGACGGCGGTCGGCAACAGGTAGTCCATGAAGGTGCTGGTCAAATTCTGGCCGTTCTCGTCGTACACGATCTCCTCGAACATGGCCGGCGCCAGGCCCATCGTCAGACCGCCGTGGACCTGTCCTTCCACGATCATCGGGTTGATGATGTTGCCGCAGTCGTCCACCGCAACGAAGCGGCGGATGTTCACCTCGCCGGTCCCCTTGTCGATGTCCACGACGCAGATGTAGCTGCCGAACGGATACGTCAGGTTGGGCGGGTCGTACGAGGAGTGCGACTCCAGTCCGGCTTCCATGCCCGGCGGGTGGTCGGTGTAGGCGGCGAAGGCAATCTCCTGGATGGTCTTCGCCTGGGACGGAGCGTTGCGAACGTAGAACTTGCCCGGCTCCCACTCCAGGTCATCCTCGGCCACGTCCAGCAGGTAGCTGGCTATTGACCTGGCCTTGGCCCGAATCTTCCGGGCCGCCACGGCCGCCGCCGCGCCGGCTGTCGGCGTGCTCCGGCTCGCATATGTCCCGAGTCCGTACGGGGCAGTATCCGTGTCTCCCTCCTCCACGGCGATGTCGCTCGCCGGGATGCCCAGCTCCTCGGCGATGATCTGGGCGTAGGTGGTCTCGTGACCCTGTCCCTGCGACCGCGTGCCGAACCGGGCAATGGCCTTGCCGGTCGGGTGGATGCGGATGTCGGCGCTGTCGAACATCTTGATGCCCAGGATGTCGAAGTGCCGAGAGGGTCCAGCCCCCACGATCTCGGTGAAGCTGGAGATGCCGATACCCATCAACTCCCCGCGCTCCCGCTTCTCGGCCTGCTCTTTTCGAAGGTTGGCATAGCCGACGATGTCCATCGCCTTCTCGAGCGCGCCGTGGTAGTCGCCGCTGTCGTACTCCCAGCCCAAAGCCGACCTGTACGGGAAGGCTTCCGGCTTGACGAAGTTCTTCATGCGGAACTCGGCCGGGTCCATGCCCAACTCGTGGGCCGCTATGTCGGCGATACGCTCAACCGCGTGGACCGCTTCCGTGACACGGAAGGAGCAGCGGTATGCGATTCCGCCGGGCGGCTTGTTGGTGTAGACGCCGTCAACCTCTACGAACGCGTCCTTGAAATCGTAGGAGCCGGTGCAGATGTGGAACAGCCCGGCCGGGAACTTCGAGGGGTTCGCCGCAGCGTCGGTGTAGCCGTGGTCGGCAACCGTCTTGATCCGCAGCGCCTCCATCGTCCCGTCATTCCGCGCGGCCACTTCGGCCGTCATGTGGTAGTCGCGGCCGAAGGAGTCCGAAATGAGATTGTCCATCCGGTCCTCGACCCACTTCACCGGAGCGCCGGTGAGGAATGATGCTGCGATGGCCAGCACGTAGCCGGGGTAGACCGGCACCTTGCCGCCGAAACCGCCGCCAATGTCCGGAGAAATTACACGGATCTTGTGTTCGGCGAGTCCCAGGTGCCCGGCCACCAGCGCCAGTACGGTTCGGATAGCGTGCGGCGCCTGGGTGGTCATCCACACGGTCAGCTTTTCGTTGACTGCGTCCCACTGGGCCACGCAGCCGCACGTCTCGATAGACGACACGTGGATACGAGGCAGGTAGATGTCCTCTTTGACCGTGACGTCGCTCTCTCTGAAGATGCGGTCGGTGTTGTCCTTGTCACCGGTCTCCCAGTGCCAGATGTGGTTGCTCTTCTCCTCTTTGTCTTCCCTGACAATGGTCGCGTCCGGCTCCAGGGCCTTGTGGGGACTGACCACCGCCTCTAGCGGCTCGTACTCCACCTCGACCGCCGCGACCCCGTCGGCCGCGGTGTAGCGGTCGGTGGCCAGCACGGCGGCCACCTCCTGGCCATCGAACTTGACGGTGTCCACGGGCAGCACCATCTGGGTGTCGCCCATCAGCGTGGGCATCCAAGCCAGGTTGTACTGCTCAAGGTCCTTGCCGGTTATGACTGCAAGTACGCCGTCAATGGCCAGGGCCTTCTCGGAGTTAATGCTCTTGATCCGCGCGTGGGCCACCGGACTGCGCACGATGTCGAGATGCAGCATCCCCGGGAGCTTCAGGTCGTCGACGTAGTTGCCCTTGCCCCGGATGAAACGCGGGTCCTCTTTGCGGGCGACCGAGTGCCCCATTCCGCCGATTTCGGGCGGTGTTCGCATAGTCATCACTCACTCCTCGCACGCAGCTTTTCAGCGGCGGACTGGTAGGCCTTCACGATATTTACGTAACCGGTGCAGCGGCACAGGTTGCCGGAAATTGCCGTTCGGATTTCGTCGTTGGACGGGTCGGGGTTGTCCTGCAGGAATGCCACGCCGGTCATCATCATGCCGGGTGTGCAAAAACCGCACTGCAGGCCGTGTTCTTCGGTGAATGCTTCCTGTATGGGGTGAAGCGCGCCGTCCTGCTCCAGTCCCTCCACGGTGTTCACCGCGCGGCCGTTGGCCTGCACGGCGAAGATGGTGCAGGACTTGACCGGCCTCCCGTCCAGCGTGACGGTGCACGCGCCGCAGTGGGTCGTGTCGCAACCGATGTGTGTCCCGGTGAGGCCCAGCGTCTCGCGAATGAAGTGGACCAGCAGGAGCCTTGGCTCCACTTCCGCAGCGTGTTCCTCGCCGTTGACGGTGACGTTTATTGAAACTGTCGACATATTCAATCTCCCAGCGCAGGTGGGTTGCGCTCCTCTAGCAGGCTCGGTCCAAAGCCATGCGGAGCGCTCGACTCGTTATCACGCGCACCATGTCACGCTTGTACTCTTCAGAACCTCGCAGGTCGGCGGTCGGCTCGGCCGCTTCCGAAGCCAGCCGGGCAGCCTCGCCGATGGTCTCGTCATCCAGCTTCTTGCCCACCAGGAATGACTCGGCGCCGCTGGCCTTGACGGGTATCGGGCCGGCATTCGTCAGGCCGATGCCGGCCTGTTGGCACACGCCGTCCGACACGGTGACCACGGCTGCAACACCGGCGGTGGCGTAGTCGCCCACCTTCCGCTCCAGCTTGATGTAGGCCCCGCCGGTGCATTCGGGCTGCGCGGGCACCCTGATCTCAGTGAGGATTTCACCGTCGCCCAGGGCCGTGGTGAGCGGCCCTTCGAAAAAGTCGGACACCGCTATCACCCTCTCGCCGCCCGAACCGACCGCAACTACGTCCGCGCCCAGCGCGAGCATCGTGGCAGGGTGATCGTTGGCCGGATCGCCGTGTGCAAGGTTGCCGCCGACGGTCGCCATGTTTCGCACCAGCGGGTCTGCGATGACGGACGTCGTGTCGTGGAGAATCGGATATTTGGACTGAACGGCTTCCGAACTGTCCAGGTCCGACTCCCGTGTGAGGCTCCCGATCCGCAGGCAGCAGTCGTCATCGACGATGTCAGCCAGCCCGCCAATCCCGTTAATGTCCACAACAACTGACGGCAGGGCCAGTTGCAGCTTCATCAGCGGGATCAGGCTCTGACCACCGGCCAGCACCGTAGCTTCGGGGCCGTGATCCTCAAGCAAGGAAATCGCCTCATCCAGCGATTCCGGGGCGAAGTACTCGAATTGGGGTGGTATCACGAGAACCTCCTTATATTGGCCGGGAGTTTATACCGTCAGGCAGTTTCGGGAAAGTTAGCGTGAGTTAGGGGATATGAACAACAGGCCTTTGCTTCAGGACCGATCTCGTCACCAGTCCCTCAATATGTGGTTCGCAATCCTCATCGCCAGATTCGCGCCAGTTGGATTGCCTACCGCGAAGAACAACTCAAACAGTGGCGCGTTCGTCGAATTCCTCAGCGTCACCGACTTGTCAGCGACCCTAAAAAACACCGAGCGTAATCTCTCTCCGTATCGACCTGCGATCTGTTCGCTTCCCCACGCTCGGACTCGCCTAGGGCCTTCATCGAATAATGTCAATTGCGGCGAGTCTTCGTAGCTGTCCTGCCAGTACTGGCGCCCCCCAAATATGCGGTCGAGGTGAATCGCCCACGCTTCACTAGGTTCCTTGCCCGTCGGCATCATCCGAGTGACTGCCATGAGCGGAAAGAGAATCCAGCAATCGATCTTCTTCGTCCTCGCGATCGCCTCAACCGTGGTCCAGGATGCTTCCGTTGCCCACGGATCGAGGAAGACGACAGCCCTGTCAAGTTTGCCCATGCCGCGGCAAAACTCCGGGACTTTGACGTTTGCGTCACCTTGCTCAATCTCTATCCGGCGTCCCGGATGTTCGCCGGGCAGGGCCAGTAGAGTCTCCGCAGAATTTGCATCCTTTTCTATGAACACGAGCCGGTCGAATGGCTTGTCGGCAATCTCCAATGCGATTCGGGCTGAACCTCGCCGAAACTCGTGGAACTCCGCGTAATCATTTTCCTCCGCCTCGGCATATGACCCAGCGCCTGCGAATCCGTCAACGTAGTTCAAAGTAAACGGTTTGTTCTTTAAGGCCTTCGTATACGCGTCCAGGTACCGACGGAGAACCTCCAACTTTTGCAGGGTCCAATCACCACCAAAACGCGGAATACTCATCTCAGACCGGCGCCGCAACAGCCGGCATCTGCGTCCACGTCTCCCCGTCCAACACCGCATCCTCTCCCGACCGCTTCCCGCGCCTGCCGCCTAACTGCTTGAGAAAGAACGCCACCCCTGCTCCGACGGCCTGGTCCCGCAGATCCCGCGCCCACTCCATGTCCATCGGCCTAGCTGACCGCCCACTTTCACCTCCGGCGATCACCCAATGCAAATCACCTTGCGTGAGCCAACGGGTCAGGTCGACAGGACCCAACAGCGGCTCGGCCGAAACGAAGCGCACCGACGCCGGCAGGCGCGCCAGCACAGAGATTCTGGGCGCGTACTTCTGGTTCTCTACCGACGTTCCGATCCATACGCCATCCGGCCATCCGCCCCCGTACCGTTCGTGGTTACGAGTCCACCACCCCACGGCTCGTCCCGGCCGCTTGGTAAGGACCTGGAAGATGTGCCCTCGTTTCGACGCAGCATGCATCACGTCGAATATCTCGGTTACGAATTTGAAGGGCACCTGGGGATGAAAGACGTCAGACATGCTGTTGACGAAGACCCGGCGGGGTCGGCTCCAATTCAGCGGGGCGTCCAGTCGCTCCGGCAGTAACTGGACCTCACCGGGGTCGCCCTCGTATCCACGCACGCCCATCGCAGTAAGACGCGGGTACATAGCGAACATGTAGCAGTGATCGCAGCCGGGGGACACCCTCGTGCAGCCCGTCACTGGGTTCCACGTCTCGTCTGTCCATTCAATCGTCGATGGCATGTCGCGACAACTCCAGATGGTAGATCATTTGTTCTAACAAGTCCCGGCCGCTTCTGTCAATACGCCCGTGACTGTTCACGCTACAGGCTCAGGGATCCTTCACCACCATTGTGCAAATGGCCGGTTTAAGCGGATCCGCGCGTCAGACCACCCCTCAATCCGGCCTCCGTATACTCATTACCAACTCTGGGCGAGGACCTCTTCGCCCGGACCTCGAACCGCCCACTACCAAACCAGTCCTAATGAAAGAAAAACTCCGCGACAAAACCCGCGACAACCTCGCCCACGCCCTCAACTCCCTTGGCGTACAGGCGGAGATGGCCGAGCGCGGGCGCGACGAAGAAAACATCCACAACGCGTGGTGGAACCGCTCGCTTGGCGTCATCGACCTGCCCGAAGGCCCAATCAGGTGGATAAACGTCATCAAGAAAGACCCGTCCAAGGAAAGCCCGCCCATGTGGTGGGTCAACTTCTGCATTCCCGATGAAAGGCCGATTTCCGGCGGACGGGAGATCGACGTCAAGACCGTCCGGAAAAAGTCGTTCCCAATGTTTGGCAGAGTCATAGGGATCGAATGGAGAGGCAAGGACCATTCGACCGGACTCCTCAACCGCCTCACCTACGACCAGGCAGCAACGGACCTGGCAACCAGGCGCGGCGACATCAGGATCCGCAGCTACGAAAAGGAATTCCAGGGCTGGACGCTGCAGATCGAATCCAGGCTGGAACCTACCCGCCAGGACTGGTCCGCCATCCAGAACATCGCCGACTACCTGCTCTCGACTCCCCGCGTCTAACGGTCGCCATTCGTAGGGGTGCCTCTTGGAGCCTGTCTCATTATTCCCCTCTCCCGTTTCGCGGGAGAGGGTTAGGGTGAGGGCATAAGCTGAAATCGAAAGTCCCTCGATCGATACGACGAATACGGTTGCCCGACGTGGCGCCCTCACCTCAATCCTCTCCCTCAGGGGAGGAAGTGGTTTAACCGCGCGACTTCTGAGACGGGCCTCTCGTGGGCGCCCGCTGGGTCCGACGGGCCGGCACAACGCGATTCCTCGCGTGTGACACATGTACCACCCAGCATCGCTGGCTGGACTATCATTTTTGTTGGCCACTACAAAAGGCCACAAACCAACAAGGAGACACAGTTGACACTAAGCACATATCTGCTCTTCAACGGGAACTGCCGAGAGGTATTCGAGTTCTACAAGTCCGTGTTCGGAGGCGAGTTCTCGATCTTCATGACCTTCGCCGACGGCCCCGCCGACATGCAATTCCCTGACGAGGAACGAGACAACGTCATGCACGTTTCATTCCCTATTGGGTCGAGCGTGCTCATGGGCAGCGACATCCCGTCAGCCCACGGGTCCCAGTTCAGCGCCGGCAACAACTTCTCGATCACCCACGCGTCCAAGAGCAGGGAAGAGACGGATGCCCTGTTCGCCAAGCTATCCGACGGCGGCACAGTTACGATGCCCCTGCAGGACACGTTCTGGGGCTCGTACTTCGGTTCCTGCTTCGACAAGTACGGCATCCCCTGGCAGTTCGACTGCGAACAGCAAAGTTAAGCCGGGCGCGCTGAGCCCCACCACCGTCGTCACCAAATGGCGACCGCGGCAAGTTCGGCATGCCCCCAACTCGCTGCAAACACTAAAATGTCCCGCACCCAATTTGGATGGGTGCGGGACTCTCTTTGGGCCTCTGCCCCAACAACCGACCGGACACCCGGACTCGGTCGAATTCAACGCGCATTCCCCACGGAAACGCTCGCTACAGTCGACGTACGCTCCGAAAAACGGCACATTCACAGGCCCGTAGGTTGAACCGTCTGTGGGTCTGTTCTACGGTACCGATACCCGTTGCCAGGAGGAACAGACCATGACTGCAATGTCGCTCAACAAAATCGGCGGTCTCGCGTTGATCGTCGGGCCGATTCTGCTACTTCCCGTGGACCTTCTGGGCCATCAAGCTCGGTACGAACCTCCTGGGCAGGGACGGCGCCGAATAGAGAATTACTGGGCACGCCAGCTTTAGGCGTGTGCAACAACCTGCCGGCAGCCCTTGGGGCGTAGGTTGAGACGATCTACAGGGCGCTGACCCCGACGCTTCTGTCGAACATGCCGCCGTGCGGGGGACGATAGTCCGAGTGATTCGAGCACTGCATGACCGAAGGAGCAGAATTCGTTATTAGGTCTCGATCAGGACATGAAACGCCGCGTAATCCGTGGAGTCTAGTGCTCGCGCCGTTGCGCCGCGGTGTGCGCCGACAAAACTCCCGCTCTGGCACCTCCAAACTCGCCCTCGCCGTAGTGGCTTTTGCCGTACTCGCGTTCGCCGTCCTGAATCCCGATTCTGCTCCGTGGGCGAAGGCCGCCGCAAACGCCGCGCCTGAATTCGCCGAGGGAACTTTCATCCGGTCCGTCCCCGAAAACTCGGCCCCGGGAACTCCTGTTGGCCAGCCGGTCACGGCCGAGGACCCCGAAAAGCAAACCCTGACCTACAGCATCTCCGGGCCCGATGCAGGCCTGTTCGGCGTTCAAAGCGGTACCGGTCAGATCGAGGTGGGAACAGGCACAGTCCTGGACTTCGAGGCAAGGTACTCCTACGCCGTTACGGTAACCGCAAGGGACCCTTACGGCGCCGTCGACTTTGTGCCGGTCCTTATCACGCTTATCGACATGACTATAGGAAGTCCATACGACGCCGACAGCAACGAGAGGATTGAAAGAGACGAGGTCACGACAGCCATCAAGGATTACTTTGGCGGCGTCATTACCAGGAATGAAGTGACGGAGGTCATAAAGCTCTACTTTTCACCGAAAGTTGTGCGGGCGCCGGCGCCGCGCATCATGCAGGTCAGCAGCGGCTTCTTTCACACGTGCGTTCTTTTGGAAGATGGCGCGCCTGTGTGTTGGGGTGCAGGATCGTCGGAACGACAGACAGGCGCTGAATCGGTTGATCTCGGCCAGGCGTATCCGCCCGAGGGCGAAAGGTTCATATCCGTCAGCAGCGGCGCGTTTCATACCTGTGGTCTGCGCGACGACGGGACGGTCACATGTTGGGGCGCCCAATTGGGCGACCGGACGCCCACATATGGCGAAGTAGGGTTCGGTCAGACCGATCCTCCGCCCGGCGAAGTCTTGGCGTCCATCAGTAGCGGTGGTTATCACACCTGCGGCCTGAGAGAGGACGGTGCGGTCGTCTGCTGGGGCAGCGATAGTGAAGGCCAATCGTCTCCGCCCGAGAATGAACGACTCACGCAGGTCGCCAGCGGCGGTTACCACACGTGCGGCCTGAGAGAGGACGGCACGGCCGTCTGCTGGGGACCAGAGCCATTTTCTACTTGGCACCATGGCTGGCAAGAGACCCCGGAGGGCCGGTTTGAATACCTTGATGCCGCCTTCGGATACACCTGCGGCCTACGCGAGGGAGGCTCTCCCATCTGCTGGGGTTCGTGGTCTGACGTGGTTTTTGCGGGACAGTATCCCAGCGGAGGGCAGCAACTAACCACAATCAGCGTAGAGGGATACAACGGCTGCGGCTTGTGGAAAAACGGGACCCTGTCATGTTGGGGTTGGAGTCGCGGTAATCACCCGATACGACAGAAGTTCGCTGCCGTAAGCAGCGGCGCCACCCACACATGTGCCGTCCGCAAGGAAGACAGGGCACTCATCTGCTGGGGTCAGACCGAGTATGGGCAGTCCTCGCCGCCGATAGGGGAGCGATTTTTAGGACCGGAACCCGAACCGGTGAGGCCGGCCGCTCCCGACGTACCCGTCGTCTCCATCAGCAGCGGGGACTACCACGTGTGCGGTCTCGATGGTGACGGAGTGGTCCACTGCTGGGGTGATAACGGCCACTATCGTTCCACGCCGCCCGCCGGAGAAAGCTTTCTGGCGGTGAGCGCAGGAAACAGGCACACGTGCGGAGTACGCCGGGACGGCGGCGTCGTCTGCTGGGGAGAGGACGACTATGGGCAGGCATCGCCTCCCGAAGGCCAAAAGTTCACCGCCGTCAGCAGCGGGAGTCTGATGACGTGTGGATTGCGAGAGGACCGATCAGCAGTCTGTTGGGGATACCTGGGCGATGAGGACGACGTGCCGCAGGTCGGGCAACAATTCACTTCCATCAGCGTCGGATCTTTTCACGCTTGTGCGCTTCGCCTGGACGGGAGCCCAATCTGCTGGAGCGGTGGTTCGTCGGCCAGCGTCTCTCCCCCAGGCGGGGAGACATTCACGACGATCAGTAGTGGCGGCTTTCACACCTGCGCCCTGAGGGCCGACGGCACACCGGTTTGCTGGGGTATTGATTCCGAAGGTCAGTCTTCTCCGCCAAAAGGTGAGCGGCTCGTGGCAATTAGCAGCGGGCAGTACCACACCTGCGGGTTGCGGTCAGATGGAACGCCCGTCTGCTGGGGCGATGGCGCACAGGCCTCCCCTCCGCCAGGCGAACGATTCGTTGCCATCAGCAGCGCATGGACATATACCTGCGGGCTGCGAGACGACGGGTCTCATGAATGCTGGCGATATGGTCCGAACGAAGGTGTGCCGGAGGGCGTCAGTAGCCAGGGATTCGAGTCGGTAAGCGGTAAGACGCTGACCTCCTTGAGCGCCGGTAACCGGTTCACCTGCGCAATCGATGCTGCGGGCGAACCGGTGTGCTGGGGCTTCGATGACTACGGGCAGGCATCGCCACCGGACACTGAGAAACTTACGGCGGTCAGCAGTGGCTCGAGACACGCTTGCGGCCTGCGAACGGATGGCACGGCCGTCTGCTGGGGGGATGACGCAGACGGACGGGCGTCGCCCCCACAGGGCCAGGCATTCACAGCTATTAGTAGCGGATCGGCCTACACCTGCGCTATCCGTACAGACGGCACGGCCGAGTGTTGGGGCCGTGACCGGAATGGCGAGGCGACTCCCCCGCAGGGCGAAAAGTTCTCGGCCATCAGCAGCAGCGTGAGCCATACCTGCGCCCTCCGGAATGACGGCTCGGCAGTGTGCTGGGGCGAGGACGAGGATGGCCAGTCAACGCCGCCGGAAAACGAGCGCTTCGTGTCCATCAGCACTGGCAACAGTCACACCTGCGCATTGCTGGAGGATGCCAGCACGGTGTGTTGGGGAGACTCTGATAGCGAAGTGACCCGCCCGCCGTACCTCGAACGGTTCACGTCCATCAGCAGCGGTACCCACTCATGCGGCCTGCGCGAAGACGGCACTCCGGTCTGTTGGGGACGGCGCGATGTCACCGTGGCGCCGCCTGGAGAGCAATTCAATTCAATCAGCATCGGGAACGTTCATACATGCGCGCTGCGCCGCGATGGCAGCCCGGTGTGTTGGGGTGACGGTTATGACACTCCAACGGAATTTGCCCAACGGTCGCCATTCGAGTTGATCAAGGATCAACCCGCCAAAGCCATCACCAGTGGTTCGCGCCACACGTGTGTTTTGCGCGAAGACGGGACTCCCCTTTGCTGGGGAGCCAACCGGTATCGCCAATCCCAACCGCCGCGCGGCGAACTGTTTACGTCGATCAGCGCTGGAGACAATCACACCTGCGCGCTTCGCGAGGACGGCGCTCCCGTTTGCTGGGGCGCCAATTGGTCCGGCGAGTCTTCACCACCCGAAGGGGAACAGCTCATCGACATCAGCGGAGGCGGCGGCCACACCTGTGCTCTTAGAAAAAATGGGACCGCTGTTTGCTGGGGCGGAGACGGAGTTGGGCAGTCCTCACCGCCAGCCGCGAAAGTTTATACATCCATCAGCAGCGGGGCCGCACATACGTGCGCGTTGCAGGATGATGGCACGCCTGACTGTTGGGGTCAGGACTACTACGGTCAGGCGTCTCCACCGGCTGATGAGCAATTGGTCGTCATCAGCAGTGGCGATGACGAAACATGCGGCCTGAGGGCAGGTGGAACTTTTGTGTGTTGGGGTGGCAATGAAGACTTGCGGCCGTCGTCTCTGCCGGGCCAGTCCTTCGCGTCTATCGCCGTGGGTGAAGGTCACACCTGTCTCTTAAGGGAAGACGGCACAGCTTTCTGCTGGGGCGCCAACCAACGTTACGACGAATTCTACGGCCAGGCATCGCCACCCTACGGCCAACGGTTCATGGCAATTAGCGTCGGCGACATAACTACCTGCGCATTGCGACTCGATGGCACCACGGCTTGTTGGGGAGCGGGATACCCGCGCGACGACAGTAACTACGTCACATATGACGAAGTTGCGGGGGAGAGCTTCCATTCAATCAGCAGTGGTGTAGGCCACGTGTGCGCACTGAGGGTGGACGGAACTGCCGCCTGTTGGGGTAGCAATCCCGAAGGCGCAGCATCGCCGCCTCCGGATAACTTCAATGTCATCAGCAGTGGCGGAAGCCACACGTGCGGACTGCGCGCTTCCGACAACGCAGCCGTCTGCTGGGGCAGCAACGTCGGACTAGGTTGGCGCGAGAACGACTTCAAAGGTCAGGCGGTCCCGCCGTACGGGGAGTCTTTCACGTCAATTAGCAGCGGTCTCGAGCATACTTGCGCTCTAATGGAAGATGGCACGACCGTATGTTGGGGCGACGGTGACTGGGCCCAATCGTCGCCGCCACCAGGCCACCAGTTCGTGTCCATAGTCAGCCATTCATATTCCACTTGCGGGATTCGATTAGGAGGCGACGCCGTGTGCTGGGGGAATCGATACGCATTTGGCGGCGAAGAATTCCGTGAGCTTGAAGGAATCGTGACCGTAGGCCCCGGCCAGGGTGATGCCCACATCTGTGGCTTGAACGAAGATGGTCTGGCTTTTTGCTGGGGTGATGACAGGTACGGCCAGTCGTCACCTCCGGACGGCGAGAAGTTCACGGACATCACAACAGGCCTGTACCACACGTGCGCGCTGCGCAAGGACGGGACCCCTGTTTGCTGGGGGCTGAACGTTGACCCAAGCTACGGGGGCTGGCTCGGACAGTCGGCGCCACCAGCGCGTGAGCGCCTCACCTCAATCAGCGCTGGTCCTCATTTCACTTGCGGTCTTCGGCGAGACGGCGCTCCCGTCTGCTGGGGCGAAGGTTACGACACCCCGGAACCGGAGCGCGTCGAATACGAGGACGTCCTCAATGAACGCTTCGTCGCTATTGAAACAGGTTGGAGCTACAGCTGTGGCCTCCGCGCTGATGGTTCCACGGTCTGTTGGGGCGATAGAAGTTCCGACTACGGCCGGGAGTGGCCGCCCGAAGGGGAGCGATTTTCTGCCATCAGCACGGGCTCATCCCACACATGCGGGCTTCGCGCAGACGGGACGACGGCCTGTTGGGGTTATCAAAGCAGTGGTGAATTCCCGCCGGATGACGAAAGATTCACTCAGATCAGTTCCGGCTCTTACGACACATGCGGTATACGAGTCGACGGCACATGGGGGTGTTGGGGATCTGCAAGCCGAACATCAGGCGGCTCTTACGTACCGCCGCCGGACCAAAACGAACGGTTTACGTCGATTACGGGCGGGAGCGGCCATATGTGCGGGCTTCGCCAGGACCGCTCGGCTGTGTGTTGGGGTTTCAATAGGTATGGACAGGCATCACCCCCGCCGGGCGAGGTCTTAACTCGAATCAGCGGCGGCAACGACTACACATGCGCGCTCCGTAATGACGGCTCGGCCGTCTGTTGGGGCACTCCCCGTGAGGGATACGACTTTGGCCAGGCGTCTCCACCGACCAACGAGCGATTCTTCGCTATCAGCAGCGGGGGACATCATGCCTGTGGGCTGCGCCCAAATGGGACCGCGGTCTGCTGGGGCGCCCAGCCCGGGGACTTTGGAAAATGGCAGAGTCAGATTGGCTTCGGGCAGTCGAATCCACCTGCGAACGAGCGGTTCTCCTCGATAAGCAGCGGGGGTCTTCATACCTGCGCCCTGCGCCTGGACGGTACGCCGTTGTGTTGGGGGGAGGGGTACCTGGACCCGGAATAACCGCTGCTGATCGCCGAGCCAGCCGCAGGCGTCATTACCCGGTCGGACGTTCCGGGAACGTGAACACAGCCCGTCAGTCCGCCAACTCAATCGACCCGAACGTGGAGGTGGCGAGAATCGAGAGCCTCGCCTTCGGGTCCGCGGGCTGTGCGCGCTTCGACTCGAAGCTTCCGAACATATTGGTCGTCTGGACGTCCACGGCCCAGTCGTTCGGCACTCGCAGCCTGAGGCTCCCGAAGAGGGCCGTCGCTTCGATGCTGGCCGCATCCCCCTCCAGCGTCGTGCCGCGCAGGTCAACCTCCGCCGTGCCAAATATGGCCGAGACCTGACCGCTCTGGATGACCTGGTCGCTGGAGCGGTGTTCGCCGGCCGAGAAGAAAGCTGAGACGTTGAGGTCGGGCGTTCCGCCCACATAGTCGGTTTTCTGCCGATGGGATTGTTTCGAACGCCTTCTCCCACCGCCGAAAAGCACGACCACGCCCAGGCCGAGCAGCAGCACAGGCCATAGTATGCCCATGCTGACTTCCAGGACGTTCAACGTGCCGAGCAGGAATATCGCACCGGCGACGGCAAGCCCGACGCTTACGACCCACGAACGGGGTCTTATCAGGAAGTTGGAGGCGCCGACGACGATGAGAATCACAGGCCACGATTGCCCGATCGGAATCTCGTTGAGTTGGTTCAAAATGAACAGGACTCCGGCGGTAATCAGCGCCAGGCCGATAGTTATTCGCTGCGCAGTTGCCGAGATCGCCATTGTTGCCCTGCCTTTCTCTCGTTCTTGGACCGGCACGTAGGGATGGCCGCCTGCCCGTCTCCCGCATGGTCATTCGAACACGCTGATATTAGCACCGCATATTCCTCTGAAAATAGCCCGGAAGGGAGGTCACACTTTCACTCGTCTTCCCCGACTCCGATCGGGGACCCAGAGGCGTGGGGCTACGCACAACCACTACCACGTCATGTAGCGGCGACTCTTGTGGGCGCCCGCCTGGGAGGACGGGCGGCGCGGCTACCCCCACCAACCTCCAGCCCCTCACTCACAACCCGCGTTCTGCCATCCCGTCGTACCGCACCTCCACACCTCGTCTTCCCCGACACCGATCAGGGACCACGGTGGGCTGCAGAGCGGGGCCATCCCCAAACCACTAAACCGCTCGTCCAGTCAGGCAAGCGCCTTTATCAACCCAGGCAGTTCTTCCAGATCATCCACCACACCATCAACTGCTTCCGGCGCATCCCAATACTCGTCCCGCTTCCAGATCGCCTGCATCCCGAAAGCTTTGGCCCCACCAATGTCGGCCACTGAGTTGTCCCCGACCATGACCGTCTCTTCCGGCGCGACCCCCAGCCTGCTCGCGGCCCGGCGAAATATCTCCGGGTCAGGCTTGGAGACGCCCTCGACTCCCGATATCAGTATCGCCTCGAAATAGTGGGCGATCCCCAGGCCGTCAATCTTCGGCTGCTGCGATTCGACAGGACCATTGGTCACGAGTCCCATCTTGAAACCCCGGTCACTTAGCGTCGACAGGGTCTGGTGCGCCTTAGGAAACGGGACGCTAACGTGCGGAAAATACGTCTCGTAATCGTCCAGCAACCGCTGCCAGCCCCCCGGCGCCATCCCGAATTCGCTTTCCAGGCGCCTGAATACCTTGTACTTGTCCCCATGACCGTGGGCATCCAGCTCGATCAGCCTGTCCATGTACTCGGCGAACGGGACCCGGCCGAACACGTCCGGCAGCCGCTCGACCACCATGTACGCGTACACCCTCAGGCTACTCAGCCGGTCCAGTATCGTCCCGTCCAGGTCGAAGAGGACTGCCCTTAGTGGGGTCTTCAATGTCATTTGTTCCTTACTATTGGTAGTTGTCTGAGGCATCAGTCGTCGCTGACATCGGCAGCCGGTGGCTGATGCTAGCACCGGATTTGGGCGATGCTCCTTGGCGCCGGGTGAAAACCTCAGCGGCGTCACCCCCTATGGAGACCACGCAAAATGTGCTCTTCCAACATCCCGGACCGCCCGTCTGCCAATAGCTACTGGGTGGTCCCGGGCCGATTCGCGGCAGGCGAATATCCCGGCGCGCGGCGGCATGGAGAGGCGGCGGCCAAGCTGAAGTCCCTCCTGGAGGCCGGAATCGACCATTTCATTGACCTTACGCAGCCCGGCGAGCTATTCCCCTACTCCGAAATCGCCGAACAACAAGCCCGTCGGCTTGGCCGGACCGTCGGCTACGAGCGACACCCCATCGTCGACGCAAGCGTTCCGCGCAATCCCGAGCAGATGGCCAAGACTCTCGACGCCATCGACAACGCCATCGATGCCGGCAAGACCGTCTACGTCCACTGCTGGGGAGGCGTCGGCAGGACAGGCACGGTGGCCGGTTGCTGGCTGGTGCGGCACGGGCACAGCGGTGAGGAAGCCCTCCGGCAGATCGCCGAGTGGTGGCAGGGCGTCGAAAAAGCCGCCTGGCATCCCCGTTCACCCGAAACTACCGAACAACACGCATACGTCCGTGACTGGGTAGAACCTGCGAAGCGCGAGCCGGACGCGTGAGCAGGCCGACGACCCGCGACCGTTTCCGCGGCTGCCTCGTGGGACTCGCCGCAGGCGACGCGCTGGGGACCACGCTGGAATTCCAGTCCCCCGGTACTTTTGAACCGATCGACGACATGGTCGGTGGCGGAGTTAATGGACTCAGGCCAGGCCAATGGACCGACGACACGTCGATGGCCTTGTGCCTGGCGACGAGCCTGATCGAGTGCCGCGGCTTCGACGCCATGGACCAGGTGCAACGCTACGTGCGCTGGTGGAAAGACGGCTACCTCTCCTCCACCGGTCACTGCTTCGATATCGGTATCACTACGAGGGCCGCGCTGTCGCGATTCATCAATACCGGCGACCCTTACGCCGGCGCCTCCAACACGCGGACTGCCGGTAACGGCTCCCTCATGCGCCTCGCACCCGTGCCCATGTTCTTCGCCGGAGATGCTGCGGAAGCGATCGACCGTAGCGCAGACAGTTCGAAGACCACACACGGAGCGGTGGAAGCGGTCGACGCCTGCCGTTACTTTGGCGGACTGCTGGTCGGCGCATTGCACGGCGTAGACAAGGAGACGCTCCTGTCCCCTGCCTACTGTCCGGTCGAAGGCCTGTGGGACAAAAGCCCGTTGACGGAAAAGATCGCCGAAATCGCCAGCGGGTCCTTCAAGCGCCGCGAGCCGCCGGAAATCAAGGGCTCCGGATACGTCGTCGAATCGCTGGAGGCCGCGCTCTGGGCCTTCCACAAATCCGGCGACTTCCGCGAAGGCGCCCTGCTGGCCGTCAACCTCGGAGACGACGCCGACACAACCGGCGCAATCTACGGCCAGATCGCCGGTGCGCACTACGGCTTCGAAGCAATACCCCCCAAGTGGCGGGAACTGCTAACAATGAACGACGAGATCGTTTCGATGGCCGACAGTCTCTACGTCCACGCCCGACAATCGACGGCGGAATAGGACACTGCAACGCACATCACCGGCGACGCGATCTCCCTCAAATCAACGACTGCACGGTCAGCCCGCCGTCCACCACGATGGCCGCGCCGACCGTGAACTTATTCGCCGGGTCCACCAGCCACATCATCGCTTCCGCTATCTCCTCCGGTTCGCCCTGCCGGCCAATCGGGTGCATCGCAACCCGCTGTTCCCAACTCAGCGTCTCGGGGAACCTGCGGGTCTTCCAATACGGGGCGTCCGAGTGGTCTACTTCCGGCCAAGTCGAAACGCCTCCGGGGCAGATGCAGTTGACGCGAATGTTGTCCCCAATGAAGTCAAGGGCCATGTTCCGGGTGAGGTTCACGATGGCGCCCTTCGTGCTGCAGTACGCCGCCCGGTTCCGACCGCCTACCAGGCCGAATATCGAACTCGTGTTGACTATCGATCCTCCGCCCTGCCGCTGCATGTACGGAATCGCATACTTGCTGCCCAGGAAGACGGACGTCAGCCCGGTGGCGATAGACCGGTCCCAGTCCTCTTTCGACAACTCCGTCACCTTCCCAAACGACGACCAAGTCGCGTTGTTGATCAATATGTCGATGCGCCCATATTGTTCTGCCGTGTAGTCGATCGAGCGCTTGAGATTCTCGTCGCTGGCAACGTCGGTCTCGATGAATTCCGCGGCAATGCCTTCACGGACGAAAGCCGCAGCAGTCTCAGGTCCGCGTTCCAGGTCGACGTCGGCGATGACGACAGTCGCACCTTCCTGCCCGAATCGGCGAGCCGTGGCCCTCCCAATCCCATGCGCCGCCCCGGTCACAAACGCCACCTTGCCATCCAGCTTCCCCATATGAGACTCCTTAGCATCTCGCCTGTCGCAATCGCCAATAGACCCGCCCAACATACGCCACCTAAGCCGCCCGCCGCCATATTTACGAAATCAACGCAGCCAGCCCCTACACCGTCAAGCCGTCTACACCGTTAATGTGAAAATAGCCCGCGAGGGGGTTCACACCCTCTCCAATCGCACCCACACCACATCGTCGTGCCGGGGTAACCCGGTACCCACGGTGGGGCGCGGAGGTGGGCACGCTCGGCAAGTTGAACGCGCGCCCGACAGACAACCCCCCATTTCATCCCTCCGCCGTGGCAAGGACCTGACCGCACAGGACTCCGTCGCGGCAGGTACGCCTCATCCACACCGCCCAATGACGTTGGCGGGCAACGGCCGTTGCTCACCCACTGCCGTTGTCTTCGTCACGGCGGCGTTGCAATTGCTCCTCGAGGCGGCGCAGGGACTGTTGGGTGACGCGAAGTTCCTTAAGAAGATTCTCAGCGGTGGGCGGCTCCTCCAGCTTGCTGAGGCGTTCCTGCTTGGCCTCGTCAAGGTTGTTAATTACCACCGCGATGAACAGGTTGATCACCACGAAGGTCCCGAATATCACAAAGGTGAGAAAGTAGATCCATGCAAGCGGATGGAACTCCATCGCCTTGTACATGATGTCGGTCCAGTCTTCCAGCGTGACCACACGGAAAAGGGACAGGAGGGATATGCCGAGGTTGCGCCAGTGCTCTGGGTCGTGTTTATGGAAAAGCTGGAAGCCGATTATGGCGTAGATATAGACCATCAGGCTCATGAGGACCACGATGTGGAGCATCCCAGGGATGGAGCGCACCAGAGTCGCCACAATCAGTCGCAACTCCGGCACGGCCGACACAAGCCGCAGCAGTCGCATCAGGCGGGCCAGGCGTGCGATGACGGCAAATCCGCCAGTGGCTGGAACCAGCGAAAGGACGATTATGGAGAAGTCAAAGACGTTCCATCCGTCACGGAAGTAGCGGTCTCCCCTGGGAGTGAGGGCGAATATCTTCAACGCCGCCTCGACAATGAACACTCCCAGTATTGCCTGTTGGGAGAAGCCTAGCCAAAAGGAGTATTCCTCCACCACAGATGGGAGAGTCTCAAGGCCAAGGACAACGGCGTTGAATAGGATGAGACCGATGATGAAGTATTCGAAGGCTGGGGACTTGGTGAGCCGATGGGCATAGCCCCGCAACGTATCCAGCATGGCCTTGAATCAGCTACCTCTATATGGCGCAGGAGGACTGGTCGTCCAGATTTTCTGGCGGAACGAATCTAATCAGCAACCGTTTGACTCCAACGCCGCCAGCGAATTCTACGGTGACTTCATGGTCCGATGGGCAAGGATTGCAGGCGACAACGATGCCTTCGCCAAAGGCGCGGTGCCAGGTCCGGCCACCCACGCCGCCCGCGCGCCTTCAAATCAACGACTGAACCGTAAGCCCACCGTCCACCACGAGCGCGGCGCCTACCGTGAACTTGTTCGCCGGGTCCACAAGCCACGCGATGGCCTCGGCTATTTCCTCAGGCGCCCCCTGCCGGCCGATCGGGTGCATCAGCAATCGCTGCTCGCGGTTTAGCGCCTCGGGATACTTCTTGCTCCTCCAAAACGGCGAGTCCTCATCGTCTTCTATATACGGGCGCGTCTGTACGCCCCCGGGGCAGACGCAGTTCACGCGTATGTTGTCGCCGATGTAGTCCAACGCCATGTTCCTCGTGAGATTCACGACAGCGCCCTTCGTGCTGCAATACGCAGCCCTGTTCCGCCCGCCAACCAGTCCGAATATCGAGCCGATGTTGACTATCCAGCCCTCTCCCTGCCGTTGCATGTAGGGAATCGTGTACTTGCTCCCCAGGAAGACGGCGGTGAGGCTGGTCGCGATCGACCGGTCCCAGTCCTTCTTCGACAACTCCGTCACCTTGCCGAATGCTGACCAGTAGGCGTTGTTGACCAGGATGTCGATTCGCCCGTGGCGTTCCGCGGTGGTATCGATCGAGCGTTTGAGACTCTCCTCATCAGCTACATCCGTCCTCACAAATTCAGCCGCTATACCCTCGTTGACGAAAGTTGCGGCAGTTTCCGGGCCAAGTTCCCGATCGATGTCGGCGATAACGACAGCCGCACCCTCCTCGCCAAACCGGCGAGCCGTAGCCCTCCCAATCCCATGCGCCGCCCCAGTCACAAACGCCACCTTGCCATCCAGCTTCCCCATATGAGACTCCTTGCGTCTCGCCTGTCGCAATCGCAAATAGACCCGCCCAACATACGCCATAATCGGCTGCACTTGTCACCCTACTGTGCGTTCGTAACACTCCATGTGAACTGACCGACAGGAACACCCCATGACCCCGGAAAATATCCACACCCCATTCGGCCTGTCCCAACTCGGGCAGGTGGCGCTACGGATTCACGACCTCGATAGCACCATCGAGTTCTACCGCGACGCGCTCGGAATGAAGTTCCTCTTCAGCACCGGGACAATGGCATTCTTCGACTGCGGAGGCGTCCGGCTGATGCTGACAATCCCCGAACGACCGGAATTCGACCGGCCGGGCTCGGTCCTCTACTTCAAGGTCGACGACATACAGGCCTCCCGGTCGGCCCTGATCGACCGCGGCGTAGAGTTCGTCGACAAGCCGCACCTGATCGCGCGACTGCCCGACCACGAACTCTGGATGACCTTCTTCAAGGACCCCTCGGACAACCTCCTCGCCCTCATGAGCGAAGTGCGGGACTGACCGTCCGCTGCCCGACACCTCTTCGTCGTTCCGGACTTGATCCGGAATCCAAGGGTGGGGGAGGGCGCGCGCGGTGTACAACCGAAGCCATTCGTCATCTAGACTGGAATCATGTCCAGGCAACTCCAAGTCCTCCTCGACGAAGAGGAACACAAGAACATCCAGCGAATCGCTCGCCGGCAACGGGTCACCGCGACCGAATGGGTCCGCGCCGCCTTACGTAAGGCGGTAATCGAACACCGCAAGTCCGTCGCGGCGAAGCTCCGCGCCATCGAAAAGGCGTCCCGACACCGGTTTCCTTCCGCCGACATCGACGTCATGCTCTCGGAGGTCCAGCCCGGTCAACGCCCATGAGTGATTCAGGCGTGTCCAGCGCTCCGCGGATCGCTCTCGGAGCGATTCTGGAAACCAGCGCGGTTGTACTGGATGTTCACGAAATTGAACGGCAAGCCGCATTCTGGGGCGCGGTAATCGGAGAAGAACCGGGGCCGCTAAGGGGCGAAGGCAAGTGGCTAACCGTTGGTTCCCTGGGCTCTACGACACATCTCGTCCTGCAAAAAGTCCCCGAAACCAAGAACCTTAAGAACCGTTGTCATCTCGACTTCTACGTTCAGGACGTAGAACGAGCGGTCAGGGAGATCGTGGCGCTGGGGGGTAGCAAGCTCAGTAAGCCCCGTCCCGGCGGTGGTGTCACCATGGCCGATCCGGAAGGTAACGAATTTTGCATCGGCGCGTTCCGCCGGACCAAAGAGGGCAAGCGGACCAACTAGGTGTGGTTCCGCCAACAACCCGCGCCTCTAACCGAACCACACACCCAGGTACTTCGTGAACCAGAAAAGCCCGGCGTAAGTCGCCGCGCCCGACGCCACCAGGACCAGCAGCATCCGGCGGTACCGGTAGGCCCCGCGCACGTTGCAGACACCGCGACCGCGCAAAAACAGATACACCGCCAACGCCGCTATGGCGAACCCCGCCGCCCTGAAGTACCAACCATACTCGTAGTACAACGTGTCGCCCAGCGTCACCGCCTCGGCAGCAGTCGCCGCGCCCACCAGCACCAGCACGACCGGCGACACACAACACGTAATCGCGGCCAGACCCGAGACCAGTCCGAATTGGAGTCCCCTTCTCAGGGACCTGCTTTCCGGCTCATGCTCCGTACGGTCAGTCATCATTCAGTCCCTGGTACTGCCAATTAAATACCCCGAGCCTGCTTGAATTGCCCGAGCCCGCAGTCCCTGTTCGAGCATATCGACACAAGTTTGATGCCGACGACGGGCAATCCGTTTCACCCTGGAGTCCGCCCTTCAACCCGACTGCGTGCGGCTGGGGCTTTGCTATGCTGGAAACTGGTAATCCCGCCCCGTTGGTGCAGTGGCCTAGCACATCGGCCTTTCAAGCCGAAGATCACGGGTTCGAATCCCGTACGGGGTACCACTTACCGGTTTGGAATCGGCCGAAAACCCAATCTTGTACCAGAACGGGGCCGATTCGCGGTGCACAATGGCCGTTTTCCAACACACCAGAGCAATTGACCGAACTTGAAGCCCGGCCGGGTTCGACACGCAAAATCGCTTGACTGGCCGTGGGTAGAAAAGTAGGAATTGTTCAGGTTCGGTCAACTCCAAGGATCCAGCATACGTGTCAAGGGTTTTGGGCGGAACTACGGCACGACTTCCGAGAATGTGTGTTGAGTCAGATTTGATTGCTCACTGGTAGCGTATACTTGGCCTATGTCGGAAAACAGGGGTTACATGACTAATCAAGACCAAACGATGACTGCGCCTTTTCCAAAACCGGTAGGCCAGAGGGAGACGCGTAGGCAACCGCGGCCTCAAAAGCCGACGCCTGCGCCAAGGCCTACGCCCAGGCAACCGGGGCCAGCCACGCCATTGCGTAAAGCACCGCGGATACCAAACATAAATCCGGACAAGGAAAAAAGAACTGGCCGCTAAGGCATGTAATGAAAAAACCCCATAGCTATTAGGGCCCCTGATTGTAGCCAGACACAAATAATTCCCACGTTCAGGAACTTTGCCTTATGTTCCAAAATATTTTTGTTTGACTTTATGCTCTCTCTATAGGTTTCGGCGGCCCACCATTTCAGAGTAAATTCACTCTGTGTATCAGTGTATATCCCGAACTCGTTTACCTTTGGTCCTGCATCCCAGTCCCGTAACCACAAAACGCGGAAAGCCGCCACAGCTACAACTAGGAACAATGCTCCGAAGGCAATCATACTACTCAAAATGTTTACATCAAAGGCGGCATTGTCCTTGTCTAAATTGAGTATTACAGTCGCAACGCCAGCCAACGCCACACTCAGCGCGGCCGTATTGTATGCCCTAGTATTGTAATCACGGTTGAGATTTTCCTGACTCTGTAGCCGCCCGCGCGCAAATTCGTAGTAGAGAGTTAAGTTGTCCATGCCTTCCGCCACGCAGAATTTGTGAAGTTTATGGCGCAAGCCGAAAGTAGCCTGTCCCAGCGCGGTACACGATATCAGGCCAAGACGAGTAACACCGTATTCGCTCTAGACCGAATCCGTTTGCAGTCCGCTAAGCACCGCCACTTCACCAATATCCATGCCAGCGCCGACCATTAACTGAAACGCACGCGCCCGCCCCGCAAGATCGCTTGCCCGCAGTGCGGCCCACGTCAGCCGCAAGTTGGGAACGTTCAATTTTACCCGTAGCTAAGTTAAGAGTATCCGGCATTTTGGCGAGACCACCCCTACAAACGCCCACCGCCATGTCTCGCTCAAAACGAAACACACGCGTCCGACACCACCCTTAGCACCGATTCCTGCTCGAACCGACGCTTGTATTCCTCCGAGACCCCGTTGATCAGTCGGGCCCCGTCGTCACCGGGTGGCGCCAGGATCACCAGTAGCTTCGATCGCTCCTTCTGCACCGTTCCGTCGGAACCGCGCCACTGGCCCTAGCCGTCCAGTACCGTCAGCCCGTCCGGGAACCGCGGCGTCACCGCGTCTTCGAGGATCGCCGACCAGGCCGCATCGTCCACGACTTCGCCCGACTGGTTGCTTCGGCCCATGAACAGTTCGTAACTGGCGAATAGTTCAGTGCCCTCCGGGCAGTCAGATTCGTCGGCATCCGCGCACCCAACCAACGCCACGGCGGCCATCGCGAGGCAGAAAAGGACCACCAGTTTCGTCAATGCGAAGTCTGGGCGAATCCCGGACTGCGATCTCACATATTGGCCCGCCCGAATTTCAACTGACAGTACTAGCTCCCCGGCGTCCGTCAGAACGGCCTCCTGACCATCTCCTTCTTCACCGAAGATTAAGCCAACCCCAAGACCTGGCGAGTGTCCCCGGAACCTTCCGTAACCCCTGAGCGTCTTACTATAAGAGGCATACAGCCGGGTCAACACGAGAGAGTCGGACAAGGAGTAAGTCGGTGTTTGCAAAGCGTCAGGAAATCGTGTCCAGGTTCACGTTCGCCGGACTCGTCGGCGCAACGGTCCTGGTAGGAGTCCTATGGCTCCTCTGGACTCCCGGGCCAGTTTACGCGTGCTCGTGTGTGGGGCCAGGGTTGCCGTCCGAAGAGATGGAGAGTTCCGATGCCGTCTTCGCCGGGCGAGTCTTCCTTGCCGAAAATTACTACGATCCGCTTAGGGGGAGGTTTGTCACCTCGAGCAACCATGCCACCATTGGTTTCGAGGTCAGCGCGGTCTGGAAGGGGACCGTCCACGAAAACATGTACATCATCACTGGATCAGACGAAGCAGCCTGCGGGTTCAAGTTCGTCGAAGGCGAAGAGTACATCGTCTACGCCTACGGCAGCCATTACGACGACCGCGGCTATTCCACGGGTATATGCACCCGCACCGCCCTGTTGGGCCACGCGCAGCGGGACCTCAACGATCTCGGGCAGGGTGACGCGCCACTTCCCGGAACGGGCGGACCGGCGCCCGACCTGACGAAAAACCCGGTGCGGGATGGAGTTGACGGGACCTTCAATTTCAACTTTGAGATCGGCCCAGAAGGATGGACGCCCGGATTCGCAGACCTGCCCGTGGACTACGACCAGTCGATCTACGAACTCGACCGCGGTTACCGCCTGCTTCCTGAAGGCCTGGAAGGCAGGGGCATGTACCTCCAGGGACACAATCGCAGCGACGATCTGTTCATGTACCTCAAGACCCAGGTCGGCGGGCTGAGGCCGAACACGACGTACGCGGTCGCCGTCTCCATCGACCTGGCGACCAACGTCCCCGCTGGATTGATCGGGATCGGTGGCTCGCCCGGCGAAAGCGTCTTCGTGAAGGCCGGAGCGTCCACGGTCGAACCGACGGCGGCAGAGGGAGACAACCGCCACCTCAGGATGAATATCGACAAGGGCAACCAGGCCCGGGGCGGCGAGGCCATGGTGGTCATCGGCGATGTGGCCAACCCGGAGGTCCAGCGCCGCGAGTACCGCATCAAGACCCTCGACAACAGTGACCAGCCGCTGACAGTAGACACGGACGACGAAGGCCGCGTCTGGCTCATCGTAGGCACCGACTCCGGGTTCGAGGGTCTTACCTCCCTCTACTACACCGGCATCAACTACAAGCTGACCGCCGCTGAACTCCCCAGGACCGGCGGCTACACGCCTCGAGTCTGGACAATACTGCTGGCCTCCGGAATCGGGACAGCCGCGATAGTCCTGGGTCTGAGCCTGATGTTCCGCAGCCGGCGAATCACCAAGCGCGGAACGGGCGCTGTCTCTTGAACCTGCCAAGTCAAGGCCGACTAACCGCGGTCCATTGGCGCCGTAGAGGATGACGCGTCAGTCACGATTCAATCGCCGTCACGCTGGCATTATCCTTGCCTTTGGCTCCAACTGACCTACGCCGCCACTCCTCCGAATTGGTGGGCAGCCGTTCTGGTTGGATACTGTTCGAGGAGGGGGTCCTCACAAACTACACGCGGTCACACATTCCGCTGAAGTCAGGTGGGACCGGCGAAGGCAGCGAATGAGTTCACCGTCCTCGACTTCACGAACTGCGAGATACCCAACTACTCTCTAATCAACTCACCTAGCTGACCGATCACTACTTCCACGATAATCCCCGTGTCCTCGCCAAAGTTATCGTAGATCAACCTCTGGGCCTCCTCCCGAAGCTCGTCCACTCTGGACTCGGGAACGTCGGGCTCAAGCTCGATCACCATGCTGACCCGGTCCCAATCCGAGGCTCCAAAGCCTCCCGCCACACCCGCGGAGTCCATCAGAAAGTTGTAGACAACGGAAACTGCCTGCGCCATATCTCGTTGATAAAACCCCAGATTTGAGCCGGTCTCAATAACTACATCGTTTGCCTCGCTATATTCATCGAGTATCTGCTGAATTCCCTCGTTGATATCACCATAGAAACCGATGCGAGCGGACCGCTTATTGCCCTGCACGGTTCCATAGGCCTTTTGGACATAGGCCCCGGGATGTTCCCTCTCGATCCTGGCCACTACCTGGCGATCAAAGTCGTCATGCCATCCAATCTCCCCAAACATCTCGTCATAGGACATGCCTTGCTGACGGGCATAGAACCTCAGATCTGCCTCCTCCAACTCCTCCTGGGTTCGGGAGTGAACGTAGTCGTCGCAGACCTCTTCCCTGTCCTCAGGGGAGATGGTAGGCCCGTCTTTCCACTCCTCTACCACCACGGATATCCCCTTGTTGGCCCCGGATAGCAACAGGTGCTCAGCATGGGATTGGATGTCCTCGATGGACATGACCTCTCCATTGGCGGGCCTTCCCACTACCCGTGAGTGGATCCTTCCCCCGTCCACAGTAGTGACGGCGTCCACGGTCCACTGCATGCAGTACAGACCGTATCGAACTCTTCTCACGGCTTTATCCAGGTCCTCCAGCTTGTAGGTCGCGTCCGGCCCCCATTCCGGTGCGGGAAGGGGTGTTCTCTCGCCGGGTTCATCCCCTTCGCCTCCGGCCGTCGACTGGCGTTCCGTCTCGCCTGAATCCACCTGGGACTGGCTCTCTGTTTCCATGAACCCGGTTGAAACCTCAGTGCTGGGAGAGGAGGTGGAATTTTCTTCACCTGAGCGACAAGCAGCGGCGAGTATTGCCGTAAGCACCAGCGCAGCAATCACTATCAGTAGTCTGGGGGTCATCCTCTTCGGTGGCATCCCCGTCCGCGGCAAAGAAGCGGTCTGTCTTGATATCAGGCCATTAGCTCCGCTTCGCATCAGTAAACAGCCTTCGTAGAGCGAATTCGCCTCCAGGTTGCGCTGATTCGGCTTTCGTCGCGGTTAGGTCTGATACACGGCCGGCCGCGGCAAAAAGGCTCTTCGTGCTGGTGAGGCAACACTCCCAAGTTACGTGACACACTCACCGACGACGGGGGCGAGCGATGAGTCGGTAACCAGCACGGAAACGTCGGCGGAGCTGAAGGTCGGATTGTAGGGTACCCCAACGCAGAGGCCAGGTAGGCAGCGGAATCGGAGCAGTCTCGCTAGTCCTGGGTCTGACCTTATTGTTCCGCAGTCGACGAATCACCCGCCGGGAGACAGACACAGCCCGGTGAGCCAGCCGCGTCAAGACAAACGAACCGCGGTCCATTGGCGCCGTCAAACACCCGGTTCGAACGCGGTCCGCCACACCCTCAACTGTTACCCTCACCCTCCCGGACCGCGCGCCCCGTCCCCCGGGCTACCCCGCAGGTAAATCCAATGCCATCCACCCGGCCATATGTTGTCTACCTACGTGCGATTTACTTCCTTTCGATTCTGGCCGTGGCCGGTCTGCTCGCCTGCGGCGGCGAACAATCCGCGGAGGACGAAAAGGCCTCCATGATTGAAGCCACACCGGCCGCCGTTGAGAAGCCTGAAACGGCAGAGGCGACCAGCGAGGTCGCCAAAGAAAAAGCCAATGAGCCTACCCCGGAGCCCACGGCCACCGCGCCCCCGGTACCGACCCCGACCGCCACGCGGACATCAACCGTCGCGCCAGCCGAAGACCAAGCGGAGGAACCACCCCGGGTCGACGTACCAAACAGGGGTTACAACGTGTTGGGCAGCCCGGACGCTCCCATCACGATGTTCGAATTTTCAGACTTCACCTGACCGTACTGCGCTAATTGGCACCGCGGCGCGGCTGCCCAGATTCGTGAGACGTATGTCGAAGACGGCCTGGTGAGGATGATCTATTTCCACTTCCCAATCCTGGCGCCGATTTCCAGGACGGCCGCTGAGTACGCCGAATGCGTGGGCGAGCAGGGTCAGGAACACTACTGGGACTACCTGGAAGGCGTATACCTCGATCAGCAAAGTCTTTCCGACCAGTCGCTAAAGGACCTCGCCGCGGGCCTGGACATCGACAGCGACGCGGTGGAACGATGCGTTACGTCGGGGCGGCGAACCGCGACCTGGCAGACAGACCTCGCATTCGGTCAGTCAGTGGGTGTAAGCGCCACGCCGACCATCATCATCGCCTTTGTCGACAAGAATGGCGATGTTGTCGGGCTGCCGTTGGCCGGCGCAAGAGACTTTGAGACCATGTCGGGCATTCTGGATTCCATACTGATGGAAATAGGACAATCGGAATAGCCCGTACCGGAAGGTCCATCGGTCTGGTCACCACCGGAGGGTCACCCATCCCCACATTTCAGACGGGACTTCGGCTTATCATTCACGCCTATCCCGCGACCACACCATGACTGCCCACCTTCGTTGACCGACCCGCGCCCCTCCGGCCTGTCCGCCGTTAGCCGCGCCCTGTTCCGGCTGCTGCTCGGCTCCCGCCTGCCCATTACAAGCGGCACGCTGGAGGTCGAAGGCCCCCGCGGACCGATTACGATACGCCGAGATCGCTACGGCATCCCGATGATCGAGGCCGAGCACGAACTCGACGTCTTCTACGGCTTCGGCTTCTGCCAGGGCCAGGACCGGTCAGCACAGATCGAGCTTATGAAGCGCGCCGCTTCCGGAACGCTGTCGGAACTGTTCGGACGCTTTACACTGCGCGTCGACCGCCTTTTCCGCCGCGCCGGGCTGCGTCATGCCGCTGAAGAGCAGTTCCAGGCGTTGTCCCCCCGCGTCGCTTCCATCATCACCGCCTTTGTCTCAGGCGTGAACGCCGGTCGGTCGGTCGGCCTGCCCCGCCGGCCGCACGAGTTTGTCCTGCTTCGCACGCAGCCAACCGAGTTCACAACCACCGACGTGATGGCCATCCTGAAACTCCAGTCGTTCGCCATCCCGTCCAACTGGGACTCCGAACTGGCAAGGCTGATGGTGCTTAATCACGACGGCCCCGACGCCCTTCTCGATCTCGACCCCGCATTTCCGGAGTGGCACCGCGTCACAGTGCCCCCCACCGCCGTCGCTGGCAAGGCCGCCGAACGACTCGCCGAAGACTCAACGATGTTCCAGGAGACTATCGGCACGGGCGGCGGGTCCAACAGTTGGGCGTTATCAGGCACCAAAACCCGGTCGGGACGCCCCTTGCTGGCCAACGACCCGCACCTCGCGCCCATTGCCCCACCGCACTGGTACCTGGCGCGCATGCAAGCGCCTGGCTGGGCAGTGGCCGGAGCCGCTCTTCCCGGGACCCCGGCCATAGCGATAGGCCACAACGGCAACTGCGCCTGGGGCATTACCGCCGGGCTCACCGACAACACCGACCTCTTCCTGGAGCGCATCGGACCCGACGGCCGGTCGGTCCTGGAAGACGGTGAGTACGTCCCCTGCGAGACCCGGCGGGAGGTGTTCCGCGTCAGGGGCGGCAAGGCGGTCGAAGAAGAGGTCCTCGTCACGCCACGCGGACCGATAATCAGTCCCGCCCTGTACGGCGAACTGGGCGCAATATCCATGCGGGCGGTCTGGCTCGACCCGCTCCCGTTGATGGGATTCATGGCCGCGCCGGAGGCGAAAACGTTCGAGGAATTCCGCGCCCCGTTCGCCGAATGGCCCATCCTTCCCCTCAACCTGGTCTACGCAGACACCGGCGGCAACATCGGCTACCAACTCGTCGGGCAAGCGCCCCGCCGCAGACGTGGTCACGGGACCGTGCCGAGCGCCGGGTGGGACCCACAATCGGGCTGGGAAGAAGAAGGCGTGCCGTTCGACGAAATGCCGCACGTCACCAACCCCTCCACCGGCTACGTCGCCAGCGCCAACACCCAACCTCAACCGCACGGCGAAGGCCCATACCTGGGCCACGACTGGATCGACGGCTACCGACTCGGCAGGATCACTGAGGCGCTGGAAGAGCGTTCCGACTGGGACCTGGATTCGACCGCCGCGTTCCACATGGACGTGAAATCGGTGCCGTGGACCGAGATGCGGGAAAATGTTCTCGGCGGGACGTCTGATGATCCCGAGTCCCGTGCGGCCCGCAAAATCCTAGAAGACTGGGACGGCCAGATGGCCGCCGACTCCCCCGGCGCTACCCTCTTCCATCTCTTCTCACAGGAGATGTCCCGCCGCGTCGCCCGCGCCCGCGCGCCCCGCTCAGCGCCCTGGCTGCTCGGCCGCAGCCTACATGCCGTGGTCGGCAGTTCCTTCTTCGCAGCACGACGGGTCGGCCGGCTATCGCGACTGCTCAGGGAACGCCCGACCGGGTGGTTCACCAACGGATGGCAGGCGGAAATCGACGACGCGCTGCGTTCTTCCTATAAGTACGCTGCCCGACGGCTGGGCGACTCCCCATCCCGCTGGCGATGGGGCCGCGTCCGCAAGGCCACCCTTGCGCACCCCATGAGCCGCGCCCCGCTGCTCGGCGGCATTTTCAACCTTGGTCCGTTCGAGTGCCCCGGAGACGTCAACACTGTATTCCAGGCCGGAACAGTCGGAGACGACCCGTTCGGCGTGCCCGGGGTCGTCCCGTCCCTGCGCATGGTCCTGGACGTCGGCGACTGGGACCGGTCGCAATTCTCACTGCCCGGCGGACAATCCGGAAACCCGCTCTCGCCCCACTACCGCGACCTCCTGCCCGCGTGGCTGAAAGGCGCCGGCGTCCCAATCCCCTGGACCCCCCAGGCCATCGAGGCCGCCACAGCAGAAACCCTCACGCTAAAACCAGCCGGAGACAGCCCGCGAACAAGCGGCAGGGTTCAAACACCTATTTGGTTAATCTAGTGCGTTGAGGTTGAGTTATCGGGGCGTGGGTTGCGCTGCAAGTCGGAGATGGATGACGGTTTTCAAGTCGCTCCCACCCTGATCCACACAATCCCATCAATGTTTTCAAAATGCCGATCTGCCGAAACTAGATCGGCGCCTGTTTCCATCGCGTGGGCCGCAATCCAGACGTCGTTTGTTGGGATCGGACGCCCCGCTGCTCTCAATGCGGCCGCGATCCGGGAGTAGCGATCTGCGGTTGCTGGCCCCACTGGTACCACAGATGTGAACGGATTTTCGAGAAATGAACGGAGGTCGGCAGCATTACTCTCGAAGTGCGAGCCCCACCGAAAGCCATACATCAACTCTCCCAGGGCGATTGCGGAGAGCAGCACCTCTTCAGCACTCCGCACGAGGTGGACAACTTGCCTATGTCCTCGTATGAATTGTGAGTAAGCACTAGTATCGACGAGAATCCTCATTTCCAAGACTCTTCGTCGATTGTTTCAAATACCTGCAATGCGCGGTCAAATTGCATCGCTTCTTCTTCGGTCCATCTGCCTATCAGATGATCAAGTGAAGAACCAACGGTGTCTCCGCGCTCCTCGCCGTCTGAAAGTCCCGCGCCTTTCCTGAGCAGCTTCAACGCTGCCTTATTCAGGGAAATCCCCTCCCGGGCCGCGAGGCGCCGCAAACTGGCGCCGAGTTCGTCATCGAAACCTCTAACAGTGAGTTGGTTCATAGTCTCGCCCCGAGATGACTCAGAAGTGACTCAATATGACTTATTCTATGACTCGTTTTTGGGTTGTTCAATGGTTCGCCCTGGCTGAGCCACCCCATCAATAAACCCCGGGAAAAATCCGGTACGGCACCCGCGCCTTGTACTCCGCCCACTTCTCCTCGCCGTACTTCTCCGCGCATTGCACGTCGTCGCCGCGTTGGCGGAACGTGAAAAAAGTGACGACGAAGACGAAGTATGTCCACGCCCACGGGTTCCCGAAGTGGCCGAATACCATGGCGATCGAAAACGACAGAAATCCCTCGCCCATGTAGTTGAAGTGCCGGGCCACGCCCCACAGTCCGCTGCAAAGGATCTTGCGGTCGCCGGCCTGGATGTACTCGGGCTGGATGAACCCCAGGAACTTCCGGTTGGGGAACCGCTTGAACCAGTACTTCTGCAGACTCGCGCCCCGCGAGATGGACCACCCGGTCAGGAACAGTGCGGCCGTTCCGATGAGCCACACATACGTCCACGTCGTCGAGAATCCGGGGTCCGGGTGCGCGGCCATGCCCCAAAGCGGCAGGATGAACACCCACCCGTAGATAACCAGGCCGCCCCAGAACAGCAGGTAGCCCATCCTCTCGTGGATCAGGTCATACGTATAAAGCTGGACGCGCTCGAAGATGAAGTAGTCCATCACGTAGAACGTGAAGAACGCCGCATACATGAAGACGCCCGGGTTGGAGTTGTCGCCGAACTGTCCGTAGTGCCAGACCGCTCCCGACAGCGCGTTGAGCGACAGCATCGTCCCTCCGACAACGTAGAAGTACATCTTCACGTCGAACCGCTCATTGAAGAACGAAATCTCCTGCGCCCGGCCGAACCACAGCGCCAGTAACGGGTTCTTGACTTCGCCCACCGGCTGACTGAACACCGCCGGGATCGCAAAGAGCAGCGTGAAGACCGAACCGCCCGCCACGGCAAATATCGACGTCCGGTAGAACCAGTCCCGCGGTATCCCCATCGGCTCGAAGGCGAAGCCCCACACCAGCAGCGCAATCGCAAACACCAGGAGGCCGTTCAGCCGGTAGTTGCGTGGCTTACCCGTCTCCGGGTTGATGACGTAGCCGGGCACCCGCCTGCCGGGCAGTATGAACTGCGCCACCGCAAACACGGCGAAGATAATAAGAGGGGTGAAGAACCCCAGGACCGCCTCCGTCGTCGAAAGCTCGAAAAGGTGCTCAATCCCAAGCCACTCAATCATGTTCAAAAACCCCTTCCGCCTGCGATTTGGCCGCTATGTGTGACGTGACGAGTGTCCTGCCTCAGAAATTCGCCGAGTAAACACCAGACCGCGAAAACCACCTCTCCTGGAGGAGACCCTCGCAAAACGTCGGCAAATGTCAGTCCGAACGCCCTCGTATCATCCCCGACGCCCTCGAACGCCCTCATGTCTTCCAGGGCGCCCTAATGTCATCCGCGGCGCCCTAATGTCATCCTTGAGCGAAACGAAGGATCTCCCGGTGGTCACACGCCAACACCCGTCACCACCGCACGAGTCCCTTCGCTCATCGTGAAGTGAAGTGAGTAATGTCGGGATGGATGACCAGTTTCGCAAAATCCTGCTCATGCACTGAAATCCGTATTCGGGACGCTACCCCGCCTCCTCTATCACTCACTTTCGTAATCGTCGGCGCGCCCGACAGTCTAACCCAGTCGCTCTTCCCGGTCGGCCCGCCGATCACTTCTTCTCTCCGCAGTTCACTCTCGTACGTTTGGACCGTTTACGTTGACGAAACGTCAATTTCGTTTAGAGTTCAAACACCGGCCGGTCGGAATAGCGAAGAAGAGTTGCAGCCGTGATTGGAAACCACCACGGTGCGCTGCACAAAATCGCCGCCATAGCCCTTTTGGGTCTGGCGTTCATCGCAGGCGTCCTGTGGCACCTTGAAAACCCCTCGCAAGTCTACGCGTGTTCGTGCTTGCCACCCGGGACCCCTCTTGAAGAATTGGAGGAATCTGCTGCGGTTTTCGCCGGGAGAGTGGTCTCGGTCCATGAGCATCTGCCATCCATGTACGAAATCACGGTTGGCTTTGAAGTCAGTGAAGTGTGGAAGGGCAACGTCCACGAGACCATGTACGTCGTCACGTCAATTGCCGAACCGACCTGCGGGTTCCCCTTCGATTTGTTGGGAAAGTACATCGCCTATGGCCACGACGGCTTGAGTGTGGAAGGCGCTTACACCGTCAGCCTGTGCACCCGGACGGCGCGGCTTGGTGATGCTCAAGCCGACCTGGACGCTTTAGGCCCCGGCAGTCCTCCTCTACCTGGGATCGGCGGGCCGGATCCCGCGCCGTCTGAGGTCCCGGCACTTCCAAATACCGGCGGCTTTACGCCCCCGGTTTGGACCTTAGTCCTGGCCGCTGGGATCGCAGCGGTCGCGGCGGCCACAGGATTCGCACAGATGGTTCGCGGCCGACGCGGTGCAGATACGACTATTTGAAGCCGACGCGTTGAGCACTCTTACAAACCAACAGATCAAATTGCCCACCCGCAGACCTACTGAATACCCCGCTATCCCGCCTCCTCTATCACTTTCGTAATCGTCGGCGCGCCCGACAGTCTAACCCAGTCGCTCTTTCCGGTCGGCCCGCCTACTACCACTATGTCGATTGTGTCCGGGTCCGGCATGGTCGATATCTGCGTCTCGGGGTCCATCTCGAAGATCCACTTCAGATTGCCGGGCAGGGAATCCACCGACGTCGGCAGGTTCGCCACCATGTACTTCAGCGGAGTCTTCGCTGCGCCGGAGATGAACTCCCGGATCGACTCCTTCGTGTGGCCGTCCTGGCCGAGGTTTCGGGCGTGGTCGGGTGACATCAACATCACGGCATGGTTCTCGTCGAACTCGAATCTGCTCGGTATCAGCGGGGTCGTATGCCCGGCCGCCGCGGCTCGCGACGCCCACGCCATCAGCAACTGCTCCGCGTCTCGCTGGTAGCTGCCCATGTGGATCACGTCATTGACGCCAAAGATCGTCACGGCGCTCTGCTCGGCATCCAGCCCCCGTTCGACGTGATAAGCGTCCCACGGGTTCTCGCCAACGTTCTCCGCCAGGCACATGCTGTACTTGAGAGGACTGCCGATCGTGTCCATGTCCCCGGTCCCCGGGTAGCAGTGGCCGACGTTCATCAGTATCAGGCGCAATGCGCGACCCAGCGCGGTGTTCACCTTCGACTGATTCCCCGGTCCCAGTGTCGCCCGCCCGTAGTTGATGCCCAGCCGCTCGACCACCGGTCCGCTCACGAGCATCATCAGCGCGTTTGGACTGGTCGACATCGTTATCGCCCGCGCCGGGAACACCGACTCCGGTGTTTCGGTGATCGCCTGCACGGCGGCGATCAGGACGGGCAGGTGCTCGGGCTCGCAACCCGCCATCGCAGCATTGATGGCGATCTTCTCAACCGTAGCCACGCCATACGCCGGGGCCAGGTTTCCCACCACCTCGAGCGGGTCCCGTTTCGTTTCCTCCAGGAATCTGGCGACAAGCTCAGGTGTCGGCGCGACCAGTGGAAAACCATCGCCCAGTCCCCTGTCCAGGTATTCCCGATTGAACGCGCCCCACGCATCCAGCCGATCGGACCCCTCGAACGACTCCGTCTTGGCGGCGCGCACCGACGACGTCGGAGCATCGCCATCGACCGCCGCCGGCTGTGTGGTCATGCCCGCCAACAGGTCCTCGAACACTCCCTCGACGTCGCTCGCGGCCTCTTCGCGGTTCCGGCTCGTCATCGTGTGCGGCACCACCACGTAAGGCGCCTCCGGCAGCCCGAACACGCGGGCCGAAAACATCCAGTCGTCCTCGAAGCCTCGCGCCACCAGCGCCATCGTCGGCAGACCGGCCCGTTCGAGTTGGATCAGGTCGTACGCAAGGTACGACGTGCAGGACCCTCAGTCCGCCGTCGCGCCCACCACCACATCGCAGCGGGCTCGGATATCGGCAACCACATCCTCCGGAATAGGCCGCCGAGCATCAAACAAATGCCCCTTAGTGCCAGGAAACCGCTCCGCCAACAACTCCCCAACCCGCTCCAACGCCCAATTCCCACCCGGCTTCCGATTCCAATAAAGCCCAACTCTGCGCCCCTCAACCGACCGCGGCCTCTCCACCGCAGCCTCAAACACCCCCAATTCCGCAGCAAGCTGCGCCACCGGATCCAAAACCATCAACCGCGTCATATTCGTTTTTCCTTTCAAGGGGTGAGTTCAGCACGGGGATTTGCCAGTCAATATTAAACGGATGGCTCGAGGTTCCCGTGGTCTAAACCGCGCCATCTGCTCGGCAGAACAAGAACGTACGTGATGGGCATTCCCAGCCTAATTCAGTACGTATTACAGCCAATTTACGATGTCTGGCCCAACAATTCCAATCTGGTACTATGTACGCGTGAGGAGGACGAAGTGTCACCCATCACAGGTAAACAACTTAGCAAGCAATTCGGCATAAGCGCCGCGGAATCGAGGTATAGGAAGGACGGAATTTGGTACAAAAACCCGGCGACGTTTCCCTGTGCTTTTCATGACGAAAACGGGTACTTGATTGTGAAGGATGAAACGCACTGGGCAAGACTGAAGACGGAACCAGTTGGAGAGCGGCCATACACCGTCCAAAAGCAAACGACCCACTTCAGAGATCCTGGCATAAGCGCGGTTCCCGGTTATCAGCGACGCATTTCTAACGTGCTCCCTGAACCTGAACCCACAACCCTCTACGGCATTAACGACATCATCTCCGACGGCTGCTTCCTCGACCGTGCCACCCTCGATTCAATGCTTGAGCGCCTCCAGTCAAGGCGTAATTTAATCCTCCAAGGACCACCTGGGACCGGTAAGACCTGGTTGGCGAAGAAGCTTGCCTACGCACTCATAGGACAGAAGGACGAGGATAAGGTCCGGCAGGTCCAATTCCACCCAAACCTGTCCTACGAAGACTTTGTACGCGGTTGGCGGCCGCAGGGTGACGGCGCGCTCGGCCTCGTTGACGGCCCCTTCCTAGAACTGTCTGAAGTAGCTCGCCGAGACCTGAACGGCACCTACGTGATAGTGATAGAAGAGATTAACCGGGGTAGTCCCGCGTCGATCTTCGGAGAACTGCTGACCCTGCTTGAAGCCGACAAGCGAACTCGCGACAACGGGCTAACGTTGGCACATAAACGCACGGCGCATGAGAGCTTCTACATCCCGCCAAACTTATATGTGATCGGCACCATGAACCTCGCCGATCGTTCTTTGGCATTGGTCGACCTCGCACTCCGGCGGCGTTTCGCATTCTTCGACCTCGAGCCAGTGCTCGATGAGACTTGGCGGAGTTGGGTACACCAGCAGTGCAAAATCCCAACCGACTTCCTTGTTGGCATATCCCATCGCATCACTTCACTGAATGAACAAATCGCTGCCGACCCCAACCTCGGCCGACAGTTTCGGATCGGTCACAGCTTCGTGGTACCGAAGTCGGGGGAACCCATCGCGATCCCAGAAGATTGGTTCGGCCAAGTCGTAGAAACCGAGATCGCCCCACTGCTGAGCGAATATTGGTTTGACGATCCTGACAAAGTAGACGAAGCCAAAGCGCAACTTTTGAACGACCTATGACAATCGGAACCAAAATCCTGGCCTCTGGATTCATCGGCCGGGTACCGGTGCGAAACATATGGTTGTTGCTTCTCTACGCCTCTCAGTTGTATCGCGAGTTGCCAGCCTCCCGCAGAATCGAACTGGAAAATGCGCCGGACGACATACCGTTTCTAGTCGCCGAGATCCTTGCAAATGCCGTCGAAAAACGCCTACGCCGCAACTTGTCACACGGCTACCTGCGAAGGAGCGCCGATCTCAACCGCGTCCGCGGACGCATTAATCTGTTCCGAACCGAACGGCGACAGTTGCTGCGACGAGGTAGCGTTGCCTGCGCCTTCGACGAACTGACCGTCGACACTCCCCGCAACCGCTATATCAAGGCAGCTCTTGGACACATCGCCAGCGTCGTCAGCCAATCCCCGAAACACTCGGACCTCTACCGAAGGTGCCGAGATCTGGCTTTCCGCCTGGAGAGAACTGGCGTACTCGGGTACCTCGATACCCGGCGGGCCAGGCAATTTCGGATGCTGGACAACACGGGATGGGTGGATGCCCATGAGCGCCAGATGCTCGGCGCGGCCAAGCTAGCCTTGAACCTCTCAATTCCCACCGAGCAATCTGGTTTAGCCCAATTGCCCGTCGTCAATCGGAGCGAAACTACGGGATGGAAATTGTATGAACATGCAGTCGCCGGCTTCTACGAAGTCGCTTTATCTCACCAAGGTTGGACTGTAAAACATGGCAGCCACCTAGACTGGCCTGTATCCGATCCCACACCGGATGTGCGCTCGATCATGCCGAGAATGATTCCCGACATCATTCTGGAACAGCGTTCCCTTGGCATGCCGACAGACGGCCAGCGAATCGTCATCGACACCAAATTCACGTCAATCATTAGTCGCAGCCAGTATGGAAAAGCAACCTTCAATAGTGCAAACATCTATCAACTGTATGCCTATTTGCGCTCACAAGAGCGGCCCGACGACCCGATGTCCTGTGGCTCCACCGGCGTCCTCCTCTATCCTTCCCTGGGACGCGGCTATTGCGAGTCGGCCATCATCCAGGGACATCGAGTCCTATTTGCCACAGTCGATTTGACTGAGGATACTCAGAAAATCCGCAGTCAACTGTTACGAATCGTGGACAGCTGACCGGTACACAACTGTCTAATGCGGCTACCCAATAACCGCCATTTCCACACCCCAGACCATCACCCCCAAGCAAGTGATCCCGAGCCCCTACTCGTCATCCCGAGCGAAGCCGAGGGATCTGAAACGCCCGTACCCCAAACAGGCCCTATCCCATAACCAACACCCGCATTCGCCAGCCTCAACACCAACAACACCCATTCACCGGCCAACCACCCCCGCGGGACGTGGGCACCCGACGGGGCGGACGGGCGACGCGGCTACCCCACCAACCTGCCGCCCATTTCCCACATCCGGCAATCTCCAAAACCGTCTTCCCCGACTCCGATCGGGGACCCAGGGGAGCGCGGCTACCCCCACAAACCCGCTACATATCCCCACCCCTGCGCACCGGCCAACACGGCATGTAGGGGTGCCTCTTGTGGGCACCCGCCGGGGTGGACGGGTGGCGCGGCTACAACCCATCACAAAAATCCACCCCACAAAACATTTGACACGCACGAACACCTGTTCTAATATCAATATCGAGTCGTGCATTACGACGCGTTCATCACAGCCACTCTGATCGAACAGCAACGGGAACAACTCCTGCAGGCATCGGGGGTAAAAGTTCCTCCCTCCGTGTTAAAGCCCGTTGCGGAACGAGAAAGTACATGCTCTCCTGGGAAGCAGGCATGGGCTATGCATGGATTCCAGGGCCCCACGGCTGCAAAGCCGGTTAGGGTCACCGGAACGACTCGCACATAATGCTGTTCACGTAGGCGTGGCAGCTTTAGACCCCGACTATGGCGGCTCGGGGCCCGCAGGCTGAGAGATGCCTGGGGAGCTATCGGATGTACGTCCCAGAGATCAAGCCGAGGATCCGATAGCAAATGCGTCTTTCCCTCAGACGCCCATAAGCGCCCCACAAGCCGGGCGCGGCTGTTGAGCCGAAAACGTCTTCGGCCCCGGTTCGACCGCCTACGCGTGAGCGAGCAAATTGCCGTCACTACCGTTGGTTGTTGGACTGTGCGGAGAAGACCGAGGAAACATACTTCCCAACAACGCCTCACGGTTCCGGCCGGGCGTGGGAAAGGCTACAGAGACACTGTCAACCGAGGCAACTCCGGGCAACCCCCGGGGTTGCTTCAACGCGCCAAAAACCAACCCGTCGTGCCGTCCTTTCCATTCACGTCATCCTTGAGCGAAGCGAAGGACCTCCCGGCCATCCCACAACCGGCGTTCTCCCACACCCGTCGTGCCGGGGTAACCCGGTACCCACGGTGGGGCACGGGGCGCGGGGCCACACCCAAACCACTGCGACGCCATCCCCTGTTCAACCGACGGCTTCTATTGGACCTACCGTCCCCCCAAAATCCCCAACCCCTCCAAAAACCTCCTTAGCACCGCAGCACACTCCTCCGGCTTATCGAGTTGCAGGAAGTGCGTGGTTCCGGGGACCATCTCGTGATCGACGCCTGAACCCTCGTAGTCGAACGTCGGGACACTCGGGTACTGCCAGGCAGGGTCAGCAGCCAGGATTTTGACTGGACACCTCAGGCCGCCAAAGTCCACCGACACCGCGTACTCCGAGACATGGTCCCAGATCTGCGCCTCGTACTCGAATGGACATCGAAGCTCGAAACCCTGACCGGTTTCCGACTCTCTGAGGGTCGTTCTGGCCACAAGCTCGAAGACTCCCGGAACGGACCGGTGGAAAACCGGCAAGTAGGAATGAAGGTCCGCAAGCTCTTCCCTTGACCGGAACCACGGTGTCCTCCGCCTGATCATGTCCGCCGTGCGCCTTGCGAGCAGTTCAAACTCTGCGTACCTGCCGGTGTTGCAGAGAGGCGGTGCGAATAGCGCCAAAGCGGAATAGTTGGCTCCCCTGGACGGCGTGTGCATGCTCGCAAGGGCCGAAATGGAGTGGAATACGCCAACGGTCGGTTTAACGCCATAAGCACTTTCGATCGCTTCGAAAATGCGGTCGTGATCGCGTGCGAAGGAATCGACGCTGTGGTCCTCCTGGATACCTACTCTGTTCCAGCCGTGATTCCTCAGGTCATGGACGACGAGGTCGAAGTCGCTGATGAGTAGCGACCAAAACGGGTAGTAGAGGTCGATGGCAAGACCGTTACCGTGACTCAGAACCAGGCGAGGGCCGTCCGGATTTCCGTGCCGTCTCAGTACGATGACACTGTCATCGTCCACCTGCACGTCGAGGGTCGATAGCGGCTCCGGAATCTCCCATAACGCTTCCAGAGGTCCAATCAAACTCAGCTTCCTTCATGGCGGGTGTGATTTCTAGACCGCAGTTCGAAGAATTCGAAGGTCCATGACCCGCCCGGGGGTTATTCGGCCCGAAAGGTTACATCGGAATGCGCCCTTCACGCGCTCATCCCCCTAATCCCGGAGCCATCTCTCACGCCAAGGCTATGAAAATAAGCTGGTCAACCCGCCACATCGTCGTGCCGGGGTAACCCGGTACCCACGGTGGGGTGCTGAGGTGGGTACGCCAGACATGTGCAACCCCCATCCGACAGGCAACGCCTCACTTTCATCAGTTCGTGCGGCCGTGATAACGCCATTGTGATTCTTGAGCCGCTCCCGCGTCATTCTGGAGCGAAGCGAAGAATCTCCCGGCCAGCGCCTGCCGACACGGTCAGGACTGCCGCAAAATCCGACCTAGCCATTCGAAATCCGTGCTTGACGAGTGTGGAAACCCTTATGCCCCCCGATGATTCGTGCGAGATATTTGTTCGGGTCTTCCCTGGGCCACCGCTTGCGAAAACCAGACACTAGACCCTCCCGGTCAACGTCACATTCGTCGCAAGACCAATTCTCGAGGTTCTGCTTCTTTGCGGTGACGCGACGAGGCTCGGGTAGCTCGATCAATATGCGGCAATGGTCGCTAGGACCCCAGTCTTCGACTTCATTGAGTGCGCGTACAGACAGGCGATCGCCGATGTTGCGTGTGGCGAAGACGAAATCAAGCTGTTGGGTAGCTTTCGCCGGCTTCCCTTCTCTGGGCGTATAGAAAGTGAGGACGTCGCCACTCGCGCGTTTGTGCGGGTTAGTTGATTGCCGTCCGTCCGGCGCCTGTGGACCGATGAACGGTACACCGATGGCCTCCATACGATCGAATACGGTCCCGTAGTGCATGGCCCAGCCATCGGGCCATTTCCACGGGGTCGCACGATCGCCCCTGCGGCGATAGATGTTGAGGTCTCCACCAACGATCATCCGTGTGCGAGGCCCCACGAGCCTCGTGAGATCCGAGATTTGGCGATGCAGGGAACTGACGGCCAAGGTAACGGAGGGGCGGCCAGAATAGTGGCTGTAGTTCTCCCAGGCCGCGTAAATCGAGACCACCGTCAACGGGCTGCCGCCGTTGGGAGTGACAATGGCTGCAGACAATGTGCCGGGCCGACTCACCGCGAAGTCGTGATCACCGGCTTGTGCGATGGACTTGCCTTCAATCCACTGGACGTCAACGCGATCCGACAGTCGAGCGACAGCGGAACGCCATTGGACGTTGCGACCCGCCATCCGCCAGGGCTCTGGATTAACTTCTGCCCAATCGTCCACGCTCGGCGGTGGTTTGCGCGCTTCTTGTAAGAGCGCGATATCAGCATCCATGCCGCGCAGCAGGGCCCACGCTTCGTCGTGGTTGCTGTTCCATTTCATGTTCCAACACACGATTTTCATCGAACGTCCTCCATGTCGTCGTGCCGGCGAAGGCCGGTACACGGATGTAGGGCGCGGTTACTCCCCAACTGTCCTGTACCGTACCCCTTTTGTTCACTACAACACATGTCAGCCTGAACAACGGCGAAGAATCTCTCGTCCTTCAAACCGGTACCGTCCGGACTGTGGCAACCGGAACGCCAATCAGGGGCAGAATCCACTCGCTCGATACATCCACGTAAGCTGCCTTCACACCAACTCCCCCACTGCCCCATCCTCCGCTACCATACCCACCACCATGCCAGAACAGCCCCCAAAGCTCCTGCCCATCCCCGAAGACTGGTCCCGCGCACTCGCCATCGCGGCCCATCCCGACGACCTCGAATACGGGGCGGCCAGCGCAATCGCCAAGTGGACCTCGCAGGGCAAGGACGTCAGCTACCTCATGGTCACCAGGGGCGAGGCAGGCATCGACGGGATGCACCCCGACGAGACGGGCAGGCTCCGCGTGCAGGAAGAGATAAACAGCGCACGCGTCGTCGGTGTCGAATCCGTGGATTTCCTCGACTACCCAGACGGCGTCATCGAGTACGGTCTGCCCCTACGCCGCGATCTCGCCCGCGTGATCCGCAAGGCCAGGCCCGATGTCCTCGTCACCATCAACCATGAACTCACTTTCGGCAGCGGCAGACTGAACATGGCCGACCACCGAGCCGTCGGACTCGCCGTTCTCGACGCCGCCCGCGACGCCGACAACCGCTGGATATTCCCCGAACTCCTCGACGAAGGCCACGAGCCCTGGCATGGCGTCAAAACCGTCTACATCGCCGCCGACCCCAACATCACGCACTACGTCGACGTGACCGACTTCATCGACAAAGGCGTCGAATCGCTCAAGGAGCACCGCGTCTACATCGACAACCTCTCCCAGTCGTTCGACCCCGAGGAATTCCTAACCTGGGGCGCCGCCGCCATCGGCGAACGGGCCGGCTGCGACTACGCCGTTGGCTTCGGCCTCATGGAAGTCTGACGGGCCCTATCAGGATCGGGGCTACTCCAGCCAGCCCGTCGAAACCCTGCCTTCGACACCCAACCTGACCTCACATCACTGTCATTCTAGAGCGAAGCGAAGAATCTCCCGGCCGCCACACTCCAACACCCGTCCCCAACCCTCAGTCACACTCTCAGACGAACACTCGTAGGGGCGTCTCTTGTGGGCGCCCGCGGGGGCTTGGCGCGGCGACTGACGCGATGCTATTTCGTGGTCGGTCAGGGACTTTTGAGAAACCTGCTTAGCCGGGAGCCGGCACCCAGCCGCGCTCTTCCCGCCACCCCGGCTTCACATCCGCGAACCGGCCCAACCGCAGCCCGCTTATATCGACGCTCGACTCCCCGTGCAGCACGAGGGCGCTGACGACCTTCCCCGTGGCAGGCGTCAGGCCGAACCCATGCGCCGACGCGGTCACCACCACGTAGTTACTCGGTGTGTCCAGCACGTCGATGATGGGCATGTAGTCGGGGCACTGTTCCACGACGCCGCCCCAACTGCGTATCACCGGCACGTCAGCCGATCCTGGAATTAGTTCTGCAAGCCGTCGGGCGATGTTCCTTACAAGTGGCGTGTTGGGTTTGCCGGGCTCGCCCGTCAGGTCCACGTCGATCCACTCGTGCGGCCCGCCGCCGAAAAGCAGGTTGCCCCGCGCGGCCTGCCGACCGTACAACCCGTTCCCAACAAGTGCGATATCGAATAACGGTGGCAACGGGGCCGTCGCCAGTATCTCCACCCTGGCCGGCGCAACCGGAACGTGCGCGCCAACCATCTCCGCCAACAGGCCCGTCTGCGGCCCGGCCGCGGCAACCACGACGTCAGTTTCTATAACCCCCGCGGTCGTCTCCACCGATTTAACTCTTCCCCCTACAACCCGGAATCCCGTAACGGCCGTGTGTTGGTATATCTCACCCCCAAGGTCCTGCAACGCCCACGCATACGCCTGTACGGTCCGTTGAGGGTTGGCGTGACCGCCGTTGGCGAAGAAAGTACCTCCCAGCACCCTGTCCGCGATCCCAGGGATCAGGTCCCGTATCTCAGCAGAGTCGACCACCTCCACGCTGATGCCGTGGTCCAGGGCAACATCCCGTTCCGCGAAGAGGTCGCCCATCTCCTCTTCCGTCACCGCCACCTGCAGCCTGCCCTCGTGAATGAACTCGGTGGGATAGCCTAGGTCGTCGTCCAGCGTCTTCCACAACTCCAGCGATTCGACGGCCATCGGTATCAGGTCCGGTTCGTCCACCCGCTCGCTTATCATCCCGCCGTTTCGCCCCGACGCCTCACCGCCGACCATTCCCTTGTCGACCACCACGACGTCCTTGCCCGCCTTAGCGAGGTACCACGCCGTGCTCAAACCCGACACGCCGGCCCCGATGACGACTACGTCTGCGCGATCAAAAGGCACAATGCCACTCCGACGGTCCGGGCCGCCTACCCAAGCACCTTGCCCGGTGGGTAAAACCACTTCGGCCATTCGGTCCGCATCTGCTCCGTCTCGTCGTGGGGCCACATCACATTCAGCGGCAGCGGCCGTACGGGCGGGCGGTAAGTCATCATGGGCAGGTCGGCTACGTTCGAGCCCGACTCCTCAGCGACCAGCATGGACACCTGCTCCCGGCAGAGCCGCCCCTGGCAGTGGCCCGTCCCGACACGAGTCAGTCGCTTGACATGGTTCGGGTTGACCGGGCCGTCATTCACATGGGTCTGAAGGCTGCGGCGGCTCATCTGCTCAGACGTCCAGTTCAGGTACCGCGGGGGCTGCAAGCCAATTAGCTCGCCGCACGTCACCTCTTCGCACCGGCACACAAAGACGTCCGGTCCGCCGGCATTCACCAGGGACTGCAACCACCTCTTCCAGCCGCTGTGCACCTCGGTCGGGCCATCTGTGAGTCTGTCTATCGATGCGGTATGTATGTCAGACTTTCGGGCGCGTGCCTCCGCGCTGTCTAAAGCACCCAACGACTCGGCAGCGGCGATTCCGGCTAGCCGACCTTGGTCCCGCGCGATCTCCGGGTCCAGCACCATCCCGTCGTGGAATCCCGCGGCGTCCCCTGCCACGAACACGTTGTCGACGCTGGTCCGCATCCACTCGTCGTGGTCCGGCACGTACCCGCCAAGTTCGGACCTGAACGAAAGATCGCAGCCTAGGAGACTAAGCAACTCCACGTTAGGCGCCAACCCGATCGCTAGGCACACCGTATCGGCGGCGATCACCTTCTCCGAACCGGCAACCGGCTCGTTGCCGCCATCGATTTCGACAAGCACGACCGACTCGATTTCACCGTCAGCCCCGGTCGCCTCCTTGACGGTGTGAGACGTATAAAACTCCACGCCCAACCCCCGCAGATCCGCCATCAGCGCCTCGTCGCCGCGCACGGCCGGCACGACTTCCACAACGGCAGCGACCTCCACACCGTTCACCAGCGCCATACGGGCGATGTTGAGCCCCAGGTTGCCCGAACCCAGTATCACCATCCGCCGCGAGGAGAGCCCCTCGTACGTGCTCATCAACGAGTAGGCCCCGTTCGCCCCCATCGCTCCGGCAAGTTCCGAGCCGGCAAACGGCATGCCCACGTCCCGTGCTCCGGCCGCCACAATCAGCCGGTCGTACTTGACCATCCACGACTGCCTGTCGTCCGCCAGTCCCAGTTGCGGGCCGTCCAGTGCCCGGCTGTTGTCGGAATTGCGAAATGCGCCCCACACGCACGTTCCGATCCGCACATCAACACCGGCCCCGGCCGCCTCCGTCATACCATCGTTGGCTGCAATCACCCGCTCCAGCATCACGGCCCTGTTGCTCAGCGCGCCGTCGATCCGCTTGCCGAAAAACTGGGGTACGTCGAGCCCCATCGTGGACAGGCTGATGGGGTTTTCGTCGATCAGCGTGGCCTGCACTCCGGCCCGGGCGGCCTCGATCGCCGCGGCCGTTCCCGCTACGCCCGCGCCCACCACCACCAGCGGTGTCGATTCCAAATGAGGTCCCTCCCCGAAACTTCGGAGGTAAGTGTTACGCCGATTTGCCTTGATCGCGCCGCATATTCGACTTGTAGGGGCGGGTTTCAAACCCGCCCGTGGCCCCGTCAATCAATGCCCGCTTATTCAAATTACTGCAAACCGTCCAAACGCGAGACCTGGTGGCGCAACACCGATTTGCCCGACGATACAACGTGTGCAGTACGATTTACGCCACTTTACGCGGCGATGAAATGCGCTCCGGCAGGTTGCCTCGCAGCGGCTTGATGTAGTCGACCCCGAAGCCACAGCACGTACCTACGATCTGGGCCCCCATGTCGACCCACTTGGCGGCATCGTGCGTCAAATTGTCCACGGAATCCTTGTTGACAACTCCCCGGTCCTGCCAGGTCGTGAGGTAGTCCTGTCTGCCGGCGTCGGGATAGACGACTACCGGACCGGACCACTGGTCTAGCGTGACCTGCAGCGCAGGCGTGGTGTCGGCTGGAGTGGCATGAAACACCCCGATCACGTCGGGTTCCAGCGGCACGACCTCCGCTATACCTGCGGACAGGGTCATTTCATAATCGATCGTGCGCCAGTTCGAAGTCCATAGAGGTTGCTTCTTGCCGCCGACGTACCCGCGATCGGCGCCCACGTCCAGCATGATCGTCTGCCCGTCGGCCGCCGTAGACGCCGTGAACGCCACCCAGACCGGCAGTCCGGTCGCCTTGGCCGATTCCGAGGCAATCACCCTCGATTCGTTGTCGGCCCACATCTGCTCGATCAGGAAGAAGTCGACCCCGGACTCGGCCAGTATGTCCGCCTGCTCGTCGGTGTAGGCCCTTAATTCGTCCGCCGGAATGCTGGCGCCGTAACCGTGGCCGGTGCCTCCCGACAGGGCGCCGGTGTTCCCGTCTCGTATCGGGACTCGGCAGGAAATGGATCCGGCGATGTAAATCTCTTTGTCACCTCCAGCCCGGTTCCTGGCCTCGATCGCCGCGTCCACGGACCGCGTGTTTATCTCCCTCACCAGTTCTGCGTAACCCGACGCCTCCAGCGCCGGCCGTATGGCGTTGAAGGAGTTGGTGGTTATGATGTCGGCTCCCGCCCGTATGTACCGTTCGTGCATCAGCCGCACCGTGGCAGTGTGCGTGTAGTTGCCCGGAGCGCACCATGAGATCGGGTGCATGGGCACGCCCATCGCCTGGAGTTCGGTCCCGACCGCTCCGTCCAGGATGATCACATCCCCGTTATCCATGCGGTTCTTCAGGTTCTGATAGTTGGCCATGACCTGACCCTCCGTTGAAGCCCAGCTCCCGATCCGGCCTTCCCACGCGCGTCACCGGATCACGCGGCCCCACGACGTTTGAGGATGGGGAATTTAGTTATTGCCCCCAACAGTGTCAACTAGCAAAACAGGGAATTTCGTCGCAGAAATTTAAATTGAGACAACACCCAACACGGAATTCGTCGGCCCGTCTCTCCCACACAGCGTTTTTCACCGCCACCGCAAATGGGCAGCCGATCCAACAGGACCACGCCAAGCGGCTCCACGGCGCCATTCCCCTGTAACCATATTTCCACCCGCTTGAATCATGTTTTCGATGTACTCTTCGAGACTACCGCCAAGGATCTGTACCAGTACTTAACGACTAGGCCGAGGACCGAGAGAGTGTCAAAAATGCATAGGGTCGCACTGGCACGCGCGACGTCTTCCAACAACGCTCTCAGACAACCACTCGTAGGGGCGTCTCTTGTGGGCGCCCGAGGGGGCGGGGCGCGGCACCTAACGCCACGCCGTTTCGTAACTAGTCGGGGACTTTGCGGACACCCTCAAACAAGGGCGGCCATTCCAATCCCTGACCACAGTACACTCATGACCCGTCCGGGCTGAAAAACACTTAGCACGAGGAGTCCCCCGAAATGGCCGATGAAAGTAGTTTGCTCAGTTTCATCGCCCGACATCACACCGTAGGCCGAGAGGACGTGGCGACGGACGCTCTGTCCTTCATCCTGTCCCACTCGAAATCCGCCAGACAGGCGCTTTCCGAATTCTTGTCGGATGACGACGGACCATTGGAAATCGCGAAAACTGACACCCGGGGAGCGGATGCTCTTGGAGCAATACCGGACCTCAAGTGCTACGACGAGAATGACGACCTGGTCGCCCTGATCGAGTCCAAGTTCTGGGCGCCGCTTACACATCATCAACCTGCCACCTACTGGGAGGACCTTCCGTGCGATAGACCGGCCATCCTTCTTTTTCTGGCACCAGCCTATCGGGTCAATTCAAGCGGGTTGTGGAACGAACTTGAAGAACGGTTGTGCAACGCCGGCCATGCATTAGGCCCCGAGGAAAGGCGCGAGAACCTGGTTACAGCGTCAGCCACAGTCGGCCAACGGCGCCTGATGCTCGCAAGTTGGGACCTGTTGCTCGACACCTTGGCCCATGCTGCGAAAGAAAAGTCCGACGAACAGGCATCCTTCCAAATTGCAGAGTTGCAAGGCCTCGCTGCCGACACCACTGCAGCGGAAAACCCGCGACATGACAAAAACATGAAGAAGTTAATCGCAGAAGCTGTGAAGCGCGTCGAGCATTCCGGATGGGCGAACGCCGACGGACTCAAGGTGGGGCAGGGTCCCGAGCATTACGGAAGGTATCTCCGCCTTGCCGGAGCATCCGCTTGGTTGGGAATCGATTACAAGGCCGTCAAACGAATGCCCGAGAAACCGGTCTGGCTGGCGTTCTACAAAGACCCCGAAGCTGCCGTAAGCCAGGAAATGGTGCGCAGCAGATTGGGAGACTTGGCCGAACCGGGATTCGTTTGGGGCAAAGACTGTCCATGCGTACCGATCGCCTTGCCGGACGGCGCCGACACCGAAGCAACCTGCCACGCCATAGCCGCCGAGTTAGAGCGAATCGCCAAGCTGATTGACCCCGACGGTCCGACCTACCGGCAATCACCCTGACGATCTGCAACGGCAGCCGGGACTGAACCACACATATGAATCTCGTCAACTGGAACGTCGAGTGGGCCTCTCCCCGCTCGCCGCGCCGCGCCGAGATCCTGCGCCGCATCGAGGAACAGCGACCCGAGGTAGTCTGTCTCACCGAGACGCACGACGGCCTGCTGTCCCAACCCGGCCACACGATTTCCTCTCAACCGGACTACGGCTACCCCATCAAGCCCCACAGGCGAAAAGTCGTGCTGTGGTCAAGGGAACCGTGGGAGCAGGTCGACGACTTAGGAGCCGAATCGATGCCGCCCGGACGTTTCGTGTCCGGCGTCACACGAACGTCATTGGGAGAGGTCACCGTCGTCGGCATCTGCATTCCCTGGCACGCCTCACGCACGGAGGCCAGGCGCAGGTCTGAACGCAAGAAGCGGTGGGAAGACCATTGCCGGTATCTGGCCGGCCTCACCGAAAACCTCGAACAGACGACTGCGGAGCGCCTAATCGTCACCGGGGACTTCAACCAGGTAATCGGGGCCGGTAGCCGCGCCCCGCGTGAACTCAGATCGGCCCTCGAGAAGGCCTTTGACCAGCGCCTGACTATCGTTACCTCCGCCCTCGCATTCAAAGGACGCAAGGCCATCGACCACATCGCGTTCAGCGACGATCTGGCATTTCAGTCCCTGGGCGCAATCAGCAACGTCGATGAAGACAGGAAACTTTCAGACCATTTCGGCGTAGTTGCCGACATCACGGAGCGGCGCATCTGATTGAGCCGGAGTTGGCTATGCGCGCCCGGTGACAACAGGCTTCACTGCCAGTGCCGCAGAATTCTTTCGGCCGACTGCGCGACGCTTAGATCTGTCGTGTCGAGTGTCAGCGTATCCCCCAGGTCCGTCGGCGTAGTGAAGTGGCCCGACTCGAGAATTCGATTGAACAGGACAACCGACGTCATCTTGCGGTAGCGTGCCCGCTCGGCAGACTGCAACCGCCTCTCATTCTCAGCCTTCCCGCACACCAGTTCCACGAAGCGGACAGCGCCCCCGGCCTCGACGACGTGGTCCTCTGACACCCGGCACCAAGTCGTCCGGCAACGACCGCTCGAAGACCATGGTGGTCACAAGTCCCGGGAATCCGTCGGCGACGGCCTGTTCGATCACCATCGGCCAAATGCGGTTTCGTAGTTCGATAAACCCCCGTCCATCGAAACCAAACACCGACTCGAGCATGTCCGCCAGCAGGTGAATATGGAACAGCCGGTACCCCGGCCGCAACCGCGCCACCTCCCTTGCAACCGCCAACTTCCCAACACCCGGCAGGCCATATATCAAAATGAGTTCCACGACGCTTTCTACTCAAAAGGGACCGCTGCTTAGGATCAGCGCCTTCTTACCTGCGCTGGGTCGAGTGTGTACTAGCGTGATGGTACGTCCCGACGCAGTATTTGATCGCGGCTACGCGCTGCCATCCTCGAACCCGACACCCTCTTACCGCCCTCCCCTCGCGCGCCTCACCGCCCCTTCCACAAAACTCGTAGTAGTCCGTCTCCGCCCTATCGTCCATAGCGCCTACGTCGCCCATCTCACGTGATTCGGGAATCCAGGCCGACGGATCAGGCAGAGGACGCGCCGCGGAGGCCAACTCCCAGAATCCGAGGTTCACCACCGGACCGCGTGCCGCCTCGTAGTGCTCCAGGAAGACATCGGCCGCCGCCTTGATGCCTCTCAGGTACATGTTCATCCTGAAATAGCCGACGTCCAGCGCGGGATCGCCGTAACCCGCGGCGTCCCAGTCGAGCACCGCCGACACACGGCTGTCGACCCACAATACGTTGCCAGGCCAGTAGTCCATGTGGAGGAACACCGGCGGGACCCTTGCGAAGGCCGAACCTTAGTTCCCGGATGGCGGCGTAGATCGTGTCTGTTAGCGGGTGCCCCGACATCTTCTCCGGCCAGTCCCCCGTCAGGAAGTAGAGAGCAAGCTCATTGCCGTCGTATATGCCCCGCCGTTCGATGGCATCCGGGCTGACATCGTGAATCCTGGTCAAGAGATCGGCCAGGTCCCTGGCCCACTGCACCGGATCCTCCGGATTCGCTATCTGCCGGCCTCGAATGAACCTGGTAACGATGCCCGGCACACCGAGCAACTCGCCCGTTGCATCCAGAAAGACGGGTTCAGGCGCAGGGATGCCGTGCCGACGGGCGATCTGCAGCCCGTGAAAGTCAGCAGTCGCTCGTTCGGGGTCCGGCTCATCGGTCATCCGCTTAACGACGAAATGCGCCCTCTGCCCGTCGGGCGAAACCGTGTCGAGCACGTCGACGGCGTTGGTAAACGCAGCCTTGGCGGGAGTAACGGAAAGGAGCCGGCTGCCAGGCACGACGGCATCAACAACCCGTCGACCGCGTGATAAATCGAATCGCATATCTGAATCACTGACTTTCAGGCATCAAATGCCCGTCCCATTTTGCGACGAGACTTTCAGAAGAGAATAGAGGTGTTCGCAGGTGGACTGCTGGACGGCCCCTCCAATCAGGCTTGGCCCTTACGCAGCCCCTCCAACGTTCGCCTTCACGGGCGGTCGGAACATGCGGCAATCGCCTGCACGACAAGTTCCCGGTACGCATCGAGACCAACAAACGCAGGCAGTGCGTCGGCCGAATACCAACCGATATCGGTGTGCTCATCCGGAGCGGCGTTCACCGGCTCACCCTTCCACCCCGGCACGACATAGACCATTACCTCAGCCGGTTCAACAGGGTCGTAAATCGTGCCGAGCAAATGAAACGACTCGATCTCCACCCCCAACTCCTCCATCGCCTCCCTGCACAGCGCATCCTCCGGCGACTCATCCCCGTCGATATGCCCCCCAAACAGGTCCCACACATCCGGATAGAACCGCATGTCCGGCGCCCTCTTGACGAGCAACACCTTGCCGTCCTGCACCAACGCCCCAGTCACACACCGCGCGATATGAGCTTGACCTACACGCAGCTCCTTGCTCATTAGCTCAACAGACCGGGCAACTACCCCGGCACATCCATAGTCGGCGGCCTCACATGGTGGTCCCGTCCGACCCGGATATTCGCGGGCGTGAAACTCGTCGCCCCACTCCGTCAGCCTCGTAACCGCCTCCTCGAAAAGCAACTCGCCCTTCTCGACCGTCGCCAATTCGGGGGACCCGCACACGCCCGAATCCGTGTACGTGCTCGTCCAGTTGGTCACCGCAACCGGTCCGAAGCCGAACAGGTCCACCGACTCGAACTTCGATCCCTGCGAGTTGGTCCACGTCTGATGGTTCTTCACCTGATCCTTCCTCACCGCCGACTCGTCGATGCCCAGCGCCATCGCTGTTTCGACCTCGCAAGCGTGCGCGCAGCCACCGGGAAAGTGAGACTCCCGCCACCGGGCCGTGAAACCAGGGTCGACCTGGATCAGCGACCACCAGTTCGTCAGCGCCACGACTGCGTCGGTCTCGATCATGACGCGCCGGGCTACGAGGTCCAGCGGCGGCACGTTGGACCCGTGGCCGTTGATCATGATCACCTTCTTGAAACCGTGGTAGACCACGCTCTTGACCACGTCGATCACGTACCGCATGAAAGTCTCGTGGTGGACCGTGATGCATTTGGTGCCCGGGAAGTCCATCACGTGCGTCGTGTATCCGTACGGGATCACCGGCATCGCCAGCAGCCGGTCGGGCCTGCGGCGTGCGGCCTCGTTTGCCACCGAGTCGGCTGTCCACAGGTCCATCTTGATCGGCAGGTGCGGGCCGTGCTGTTCCACCGTTCCCACCGGCAAGACCGGTATCAGGCCCTTTTCGACCGCTTCGTTGACCTCGGGCCAGGTCAGGTTTTCGAATCTGTGCGTGTTCTTCACGTGTCGTAGCTCCGGGCTGTAGGTTTCTCGCAGGGGCGCGCACGCCGACACGCGATTATGGACTGAGTACCGGGCGCGCGGGGTCACCCTAAAATGACCCCGCCGAGACGAGTGAACGATCCTGTCAAACTGCTAGACTTCCCGAACGCGCCAGCCAACACTGCGGTACCGGCCTGGACCGGTCGGCAGGAGGACTTGCGAGGGAACAATGAAGAGCAAGGCAGCCATTCACCTGGAATACGGGCAACCGTTGGTTGTAGACGAAATCGAGTTGGCCGACCCCACGGACGACCCAGGTACTTGTAAAGCTGTATTCCAGCGGTGTATGTCACTCGCAACTTCACCAGATGCACAACGCAACGTTCGAACGGCCGATGATAATTGGCCACGAGGGGACCGGCGTCGTCGCCAAGACAGGCCGAAATGTGGACCACGTCAAAGAAGGCGATCTCGCCATCGTAACGTGGGTGCCCCGACTGCCCATCACGGGACGATGGCAACCAACGTCTTCAGGAATCACCTACCGGGAGCAGCCGGTCAGCGCCGCAACCTACACGTGGGGTGAGGATGCCCTCGTATGGAGCGGCTATGTCGTAAAGATCCCAGACGACTCACCGAAGGACCTGAGCTGCATCGTAGGATGTGCGGTCCTGACCGGGGCCGGAGCGGTGCTCCACACCGCCAAGGTCCGCCCCGAGGACTCGGTGGCCATCTACGGCGTGGGCGGCGTCGGCATGTCGGCGTTGGCCATGGCTTCGCTCCTCGACGCCTACCCGATCATCGCCGTGGACATCGCCGACGACAAGCTGGAGTTTGCGAAGGAATTCGGCGCCACGCATACCGTCAACGCCATGGAGACCGACCCGATTGAGGCAATCATCGATATTACCGGCGGTGGGGCCGATTACGCTTTCGACGCCATAGGGCTGCGCATCACGAACGAACAGATTTTGCCTTCGACGCGCGGCGGCGGGCCCGGCGCAGACAACCACGGCGGCATGGCGGTGATGATCGGGATGCCGGGGCCCGAGAAGATGCAACTCGATCCCGCGCACTTCTTCTACCACCAGCGGTCATACCGGTCGAGCCTCGGCGCGACTTACCCCGACCGCGATTTCACCATGTACCTCCGGCTGCACAAGGAAGGCAAGTTCCCCCTCGACAAGCTGGTGACGAAGAGGTACTCCCTCGACGAAATCAACGACGCATGCAACTCCCTGGAGGCCGGCGAAATAAAAGGCCGCGCCATCCTCGAGTACGTGTAGTCCAATTCGGCCGTTTATGCACCCACCGCTGCTTGACGAAAGTCGCGGCCGGGGCCTGATACTCACTCTCATCTAGTATCCGACCATCCCAAAAGCCGACGCCAAGTGGACCAGTCCGGGGAGGACCTAGCGTTGACCTCAGCACGCGCAAACGACAACGTACGCTACGAGCCGAACGAAAATCCGCCCCGTCTCATTACCGTTGGCGCCGGGCTCCAGGCCGCCATGATCATCGTGGCGCCCGTCGTGCTGACGGTCGTCATCGTGGCCCGGATCGCTGACCAGCCGGAGTCTTACATCACGTGGGGTGTGTTTGCGGCCCTGCTAATCAGCGGAATCACTACCGTCCTGCAGGCCGTTCGCGTCGGTCGAGTAGGCGCCGGACACGTGCTGATCATGGGCACTTCCGGGGCGTTCATCGCAGTCTGCGTCACGGCACTGGCTCAGGGCGGCCCTGCAATGATGGCAAGCCTGATCATCGTGTCATCGCTATTCCAGTTCGTCCTGGCGGCGCGCCTGTCGTTGCTCCGGCGGATTTTCACGCCCGTTGTAACCGGCACCGTGATCATGCTGATCGCCGTAACGGTAATGCCGATTGTGTTCGACACGGCGGCAGATGTGTCCGAAGATGCATCGAGCGCTGCCGCGCCAGTAGTGGCCCTGGTGACGTTGGCAACCGTAGCCGCGCTCGTCCTGCGCGCCCCGCCCGCGTGGCGCCTTTGGTCGCCGCTGATCGGCATAGTGGTGGGGTGTTCGGTGGCTGCGGCGTTCGGCATCTATGACGTGCAGTACGTGCTGGATGCGCCCTGGGTAGGCGCCCCGGTAGGCTCGTGGCCGGGACTCAATTTCACACCCGGCGTGGAGTTCTGGGCGCTCCTGCCTGCGTTCATCGTGGTCACGCTGGTTGGGGCCATTGAAACCGTCGGCGACGGCGTCGCCATTCAACGCGTCTCTCAACGCAATCCGCGGGCGACAGACTTTCGGGTCGTCCAGGGAGCTCTCAATACCGACGGCGTGGGCAATCTGCTTTCGGGAATCGCGGGGACCTTGCCCAACACGACCTACTCATCCAGCGTGTCGCTTGCCGAAGTCACGGGAATCGCCGCGCGCCGCGTTGGCGTCGTCATCGGCGTCGTCTTCGTGGCGGTGGCGTTCTTCCCCAAGGTTTCGGCCCTGATGATCGCCATACCCGGACCCGTGGCGGCAGCCTACCTCACCGTCCTTATCGGGCTGCTCTTCCTGCAAGGCATGAAGATCATCATCCAGGACGGCGTCGATCACCGAAAGGCCGCAGTCGTCGGGCTGGCCTTCTGGATCGGAACGGGCTTCCAGAACCAGTGGATCTTTCCAGACCTGCTGGGCGACGGTTTCCTCTCGGTGCTCCTCGGCAACGGCATGACGGCAGGCGCAATAGTCGCGATCCTGATGATGTTGTTAATCGAATTGACCGGCCCGCGTCGCAGACGCCTGGAAATTGCGCTGGACAGCGAGGCTCTGCCAAAGATGGAGGAGTTCCTGCGCGGGTTCGCGTCAAACCGCGGCTGGCAGGCCGATTCGACCGAACGCCTCGTTTTAGTAGGTGAGGAGACGTTGTCGAACCTCGTGGCTGAAGCAGAAGGTGATGAGTCAGACGCGGGCCAGGCACGACGCCTGGTCATCATCGCCCGGCCCGAAGGCCATGGCGCCGAGTTGGAATTCATTTCGGCTACGGGCGGAGAAAACCTGGAAGACCGGCTGGCATACGTTGGAGAAACGCCGGACATCGCGGACGAACGTGAGATGTCCTTCCGCCTGTTGCGGCACTACGCCTCGTCCGTGCGACACCAGAAGTACCACGGCGTGGATATCGTCACCGTGAACGTCGAGGGAGCGCGATAACTCCGCAATCCGGGAAGACTGGAGTGGCGCCGGTTACCCGCCGTCGAGCATGTCGACCAGCGGCTGCAGGTTCTCGGGTCTCGGCTTGAAGCCGACCCCCAGTTCGTGCACGATTTCAACGATGCGGTCATTGAAGGGCGTCGGGACTCCGACCTCCCTGCCCTTTCGCGATACGTGACCGTTCAGGTCGTCGATCTCGGTACTGCGGCCTTTCAATACGTCCTGGCCGAACGAAGGTCGACCGCCCGCGACGAGCCGTGCCGACTCCATGACCGCCGTCTCTGTTTCTTCAACGTTTTGTCCATTGACCGCGTCTATCAGATCGTCCGCCGTTACGCCCATCACTGGCTGTAGCGTGTGACCAAGTGCCTGCCCCACCTGCGCCGTCTCGGCGCCAAGGTGAATGCTCACCCGTCGCGGCTCCGAATTGGTCCGGACCTCGGCCGCGCCAAGGCCGGTCAATCCGGCGATGGCGTTGTTCATGTTGTTGATAATCAGCTTCGACCACCGTTCGCCCATCAGGTCCGTGGTTACCTCGGTGTTCTCGACGTGGTTCATGATGGATGCCAGTTCGTGTGCTCGCTCGCTGTCGCTGCCGTCCAACTCGCCCACCTTGAATCCGATCGCGTTTGAGTCGGTGCGCACCACCCGTCCGGGCTCGTAGCAGCCGGCGCCGATAGTGATAACCGCGCCCATCGTACGTTCCGCCCCGGCGACGGACGCCACGCGTTCGTCGTTGATACCGTTCTGGAAGTCGACCACCGTGCCGCCGGAGGCGAGGTACGGCATCATGAGCATCGTCGACCACTCCGTATCGCGCGCCTTCACGGCCACGAACACCCAGTCGAAGGGCGTCGTAACGAACTGGAGTTCGTGTATGTGGAGCGCGACGGGGTGAGTGACCAGTTCCTCGCCGCGCCGTTCGACGATCAGGCCGTTTTCCTTCATCGCCACGACGTGCTCAGGCCACTGTTCCACGAGGGTCACGTCGTAGCCGGCGTGCGCAAGCATCCCCCCTACATTCCCGCCAATCGCCCCGGCGCCCACAATTCCAATTCTCACCGAAGACCTGCTGTTTTCGTCAGTCATTTTCGTGACCCCCTTACCGTTTGCGATTGGGCTTGATTGACAGTTGATCGGCTAATAGAAACATTGCATTCGGTAGTTGACGTCCATTCACCGAATCACTGCGACGCCTGCCCCGCGCCCGCGAACCGCCCGGGATCGAGCGCACTCAAATCGTGCTCGCTCTCCCCCTCTACGATCATGTCCGCTATCCACTTGCCCGTTACCGGAGCGAAGTGAATGCCCTCCGACCAGTGACCTGTCGCCAGGTATACGCCTTCCCACCCCGGCGCGGCCCCGACGAGAGGCACCCCGTCAATCGGCTTTGGCCTGAGACAGGCTGTGTGGTCCACGATGTCCGAAGGGTCGATACGGTCGGTGAGCCGGGACGCAACTGCGAGTATCTCGTCGCGCGCGTCGCTTGTGGGCGTCACGTCGAATCCCGCCTCTTCCCTCGTGGATCCAACGATAGTGCCCGTGAGCCGCTTCGGCAGGACCACTCCGCCCTTGGTAATCGCTCCAAAACTGACCGGCGGTTCGCCGTCCTGCGCCGGAGCAAGGTGGAGCAGTTGGTCTTTCTGCGGTCGCACCGGCACCGGGACGGCCAGCCAATCGCCGGCTTCCCCCGCCCACGGTCCACTTGCGATAACCACGTGCTCGGCGTGTACGGACGAGCCGTCGTCCAGTTTCACTCCGGCCGCGCGGCGTTCCATTCTGGTCAAAATCCCGGTAACGCGCCCTTGGACCAGCCGCGCTCCGCCCTTCTCGGCGGCATTCCACACCGACGTGGTGAATGCGTGGGCATCGACGGTCGGCTCGAAGTCGCACTCGATCGCCGCGACGATGTCTTCCGTCAACCAGTCGGTGATTGACTTCGCCTCGCCCGGTTCGAGCCATCTCGACTCGAAGCCCTCAGCCCGGCGGCTCGAACGCCAATCTGCGAGCGGCTCGATATCTTCTTCATCGATGGCCACGCGCAGGTGTGGCCGTTCGTCGTACCCGTGATCGATCCCGGTGATTTCCGGTAGCGACTCTGCCAACTCCGCGTGCAGGGCGAGGGTGGCCGGCGAAAGCGCCAGCAACCCCGGGTCGCAACTGCCGGAGTATGGAGTCAGGATTCCGGCCGCCTTGCCGCTCGCGCCGGAGGCTACCCCGTTCATCTCCACCACCAACGCGCTCACACCTCGCCGGGTCAGGTAAAGGGCCGCCGCGCAGCCGATCACCCCTCCGCCAACGATCACAACGTCAGTCGAGTTGGTCACCACTGACCCCTACTTCCTCGGGCCGAATCGATGACAACGACTAATGCAACTGGTGCATCGCATCGCTGGACCCCGTCTGGACTCAATCCTCCGCACGGGCGAGCAAGGCGGCCTCGTAGACGCCGAATCGTGAAGCCATGCGGCTGTTCACGAAACCAAGGGCGTCCTTGATCGCAAAGATAGCGACGCCCCTCAGCTTTGCCCTGTGCCTGTGGACGGCGAGCGAAGGGTTGACCGTGATCTGTTCCAGCACCGTCAGGTCGCATGACTGGACCAGGTGGCGGAACGAGCGGGGAGAATAGAAGTTCACGTGACCGCCCGGGCTCCGCTTGAAATCCCAGCCAAGCCAGAGTGTGTCTTCGAGCGGGACCTGCATAACAACGTTCCTGGCCACCCTCCCCGCTTCTCGAATCATGCGGCGGGGATTGTCCAGGTGTTCGGCCACGTGATTCAACATCGCCAGGTCGAATTCCCGGTCTTCGTGCGGGATTGTCTCGCCATCGAAGACGGACGCGCTCAACAGACCCGGAATGTGACGGTCAGCCAGTTGGTCGATGGCCTTTTGAGAAACGTCAATGGCCCGGTATGACTTGCCAAAGCCGCGCGCGGCGAGTTCGACCAGCATCGCCCCGTCGCCCGCGCCGATCTCGATGATCGAATTGTGAGGCACGTGGTTCGCCAGCCGGACTACGCTGTCGACCTTGCCGCGGGCGGCCAATCGGCGGCGCAGCGGTATATCGGGGTCCTCGTAGACCTTGTCGTAAAACGACTTTGCGTCAAGCACCACGAGAGTACCCTCAAAGAGAATTTAATCGGCTCGGCATGCGCCCAATCCTAGCACCGTAACCAGGCCTATCGACTGGGATTCCACGATTGTCCGCGGGACCGCCGTATTCACACAAAAATCACTGCCAGGCCAGTTGCTTTCACGCGGCTGCACTCAAAGCAGGCTGCCCGAGAGAAGGGCGTCCGCCGGCAGTGCGTCAAGGACCACCTGGTCCTTACGTGCCTTTAGTCGTTCCATTGCCTCTTCGGGGTCGCAGTCCAGGGATTCAGCCAATCCGGCAAGCCCCGCTTCAGGACTGATGCCGGTAAGCCTGGCCACGAGGTCCCAACCTGGCTCGAATTGGTCCTTTGGCGTCGCCCGGGCTTCGACGGTCATGTCTGACCGATCGAAGACCAAAGTCATGTAGTCGCCGAGACGCGCGTCGACGTGTTCGGCCAACGAACGGGTCGAACCTAGTGAGGGACCCAGGAAGGAAGACTCTGGAAACGTAATAGTGACCCTGTGGCTCTCCGGGCCGGTGAACACCAGGTGGTCACTTACGGCCACTTTCAGCCAAAATCCGACGCCCGAAGACAAGTTCCTCCCACTCCCCCTCAAGACGTTTCGGTCCACTTCCAATAGGAGCGAGACGCGGCAGGTACCGAGGCGAAACACCCCCGGAGAGTTGTCGGGAGAATGCCGGGCGTACGAGTACGGCTCTTCATCCCTGCGCATTCGCATCCGGCCGTTTTCGGTGACGAACATCGCGGCGTTGCAATATGCCCTCGTAGAGGACTCGACTATGCCGAAATCCGCATGCATGCGTTCGACGACGTCTTTGACGTGCATCGGTTTACCGTGTTTTTCGAGGAGTTGACGAATGGATTGCGCGATGCCCAGGTAAACCGGATGGTCCCAGGACGCCAGCGCCCACTTCGACCTGCTGGCACGCACTATTCTTGGATCGGACGACAGCGCATTGACAGCCGAATTCCTCGTCCTTTCCTCCCTGATGTGGTCCATCAGCGTCTCAACCGTCGCTGGTTTCCCGATATCGGCGAGGGCGAACGTCAACCTGTCCGATATGGAGCCCTGCCACCGCACCAATTGGCCGTTGATGCTTCTAATCGACCCGTCTCTCGTAAGCCAGGCCACGTGAAGCGATCGCGGTAGACCCCAAACACTCAATAGATCGGAGGCGCGATCGCGATCGACTCGGCCATATTCGTCCGCGGCGCTCTTGATCGCAGCGGCGGGATCGTTGGCGACTTCGGTCGCCAACACGCACCAGTTGTTGTCAAGAACGTACGGCCCGGCGAATCGGAGCAACAAGGACCTGAACCGGGTATCACCGCCCTCCGTCGTCAACAGCCGGTCCACGTGGGACTCCGGCATCGCAACACCGATTCGACGCCTCAAGGACTGAAGGCGCCACCGTATCGGCAGACCTTCCGGGGTCTCGACGAACCCGGAGAATCTACGTTGCAACCGGCTTCCGAGTTGACGGACCCGTTCCCGGGTGATCCCGAATTCGTCCGCCAGTTGCTGCAGGGTCCGCCCGCCTCCGATGCCGGCGATCCTGAAGTTGAAAATGCGTTTCTCGCGAGCGGGCAATCGGCCTACCCAGTCATCGATGACGTCGTATGGGTGCCTGGGCTGTTCGGAAAACCGGTCCAGTGCAAGTCGGGCATAGTCTCGCCACTCTTCAACGTCCTGGTCCCCGCTGATCACGTACGAGGCCGCCTCGCCAATGGTGGTCGCGTCCGTTTCCGCCAATGCCCATGCAGCGAATCGACTTACGCCGCTGTCATGTTCTGAAGTCGGATCTTTTGGGGTGCCCGCCGGTTCGTCAGGCTCGTTCAGGAGAGACTTAATGGAACTCAGCCCGTGGGACTCGGGAGTGAGTTCTGAATACACCATGGTGGAATCTATTCTTGCCCCGTGACAGGCCCTTCCAAAGGGCCGGGGGCGTCGCTGCAAACCATCTCGGTAGTTCGCTCACGAGCGCCCTCCACGAAAACGTGCTCCGGAGCCCGGGATGCCGAGATGTTACCCCGAAATTGACAGATTTCAATGACTACCTGGAGGCACATGCTAGCCGCGCGGCGCCGACCGGCAAAGTTGGCTGCCCACCCGCGACTACCCGACTGCTGGAGCGATCATTCGCGAAGGTTTCAAGGTAAATGGAGCCCCTGGCGAGAATCGAACTCGCGACACGCGGTTTAGGAAACCGCTGCTCTATCCTCTGAGCTACAGGGGCCTTTCCCCATGATATGAAATTTCGCCCCCTCAAAAGGAATGCCGTTCAACAAGACGTTGGCGGATCAAGGCCAGTACGTGGGCTCAAAATAGGTCGGCAACCAACGGAAAGCAGCCAGGTTGGCCGGTATTTTGGTGGAGACGGGGGGGCTCGAACCCCCAACCTCGGCATTGCGAACGCCGCGCTCTCCCAGTTGAGCTACGTCCCCATCGGGCACTCGGCGACGAGCCTGCGAAAGAGGCCCGAACATCGCCGTGTTCTCCAGACTAGCAACGCGCATTCATCAGGTCAACGCGGGCTCGGACCGTTCCTGACCGTCTCTAGTTGCGCAGAGCCGATCGGCACGTAGGCGCAGGGTAGCCGCGTTGTACCGCCGCTCAAGTCCGATGCCGGGACCGCCAGTGCAATGTCACCCCGATCGCCAGTACGGCCGCGGCCGTGAGCATTGCCAATAGCGCCAGACCCGCCCCCGGCGCAACGTCGCCCGTGTGGGGCAATATGGGCGTAGGTGTCGGGTCGCCTGCTGCCGGTGGGTCGGGCATCGAGCCTGTCGGGCTATCGTCCTCCGTCCGCTGGGCAGGAGTCGGCTGCGGGCCGGCGACTGGGGTCTTCGTTACGCCCGGAGTTGCCGTCGGTGACGTCTTGGGACTGGGCGTGGCCGTTGAAACCGGCTCTTCCGATGCCGCGGGCGGCTCTACGGCAAGACCCACAAAGTAAAGCGAAAACCGGTCGACGTTCGCGCAAGTCGTCAGGCTGGCGATGTCGTTATCCGCCGGGTGGCGTAGGAATTGACCATCCTGTGCCCAGTGGACAACGTATATTTTGCCAATGCCGCCAGAGGCCTCATCAAGGTCATCCTGCGTTATCGGCAGGCAGATGCGTACCGGCAGTTGGGTTCGAAAACCCGGTATAGGCTCGCCCTCGATGTTAGTGATCACGAAGTTGCCGGCGTGGCTTCCGACGGTGAAACCCGCGTCCGCGGGCACGTCGACGTGTGAAGCAGCTAGTTCTTTGATGTACGCGCCCAGATAGTCATCGCCGATAGCGCCCGGAGGGATGTCCATGCTGAGCCCGCCAGGGGACGATATCGAAGCGCCATCGACCCGGGACACAGTCGAGCCCGTGACTCCATCGGGAAACGGTATTTCAGGAACCTCCTCCGCCACCACCCCCGGGGCTGAATCCGCGTCGGAAGTAACTTCGAACATGGCGGCGCCAATGGCTGAAGTCTCGTCCTGCGTGACCCGCACGCTAATCGTTCCGCTACCCTCCTCCGGCGCTGTGAACGTCGTAGAGCATGCGTCCTCCGTCCTGTTCGGCGTAAACGCACCACCTCCGTCGCTTGACCACGTGCAGACCACTCCTTCAGCGCTGGCAGGCAGAGGATCGCCGAGTTGGTTGAATGCAATCGTCCACAGGACTACAGCTTCTCCCGGAGCGACCAGTACAGTGCCCGGCACCACGATCACAGGGATTTTGGAAAGCTGGTTCGCGCGATCGACTTCCGAATCCGGTGAGTCGCCCGATGCCTGCGGCGGGACCGGAAAGATCGGAAAGGCGCCTCCGGGTCCACCCGGCTCGGTAACCACCGCCGCGACAAAGCTCTGTTCAACCGCCAGTCCTTCAGCATCGGCCGCAGTCACTTTAATCGTCGCAACGCCGAGTTCGATAGGCGTGAGCGCCAAGACCGCTCCGACCATTCCGGCCCTGGCAACCCCGGAATCCGAAGACGTGGCCGCGTACGTCAAGTCATCACCGTCGGGATCGCGGAAGTAGGTTGAAACCACGAACTCGTCGACGCCGCCGGACTCAACCACGTAACGGTCCGGCAATTCGCTCTCGACTACCGGAGCTTCATTCACGTTGAGGACTCGGATCATCACGGTAACCTCGGCCTCCAGGTTTCCACCGTCTCTGACCCTCACGATCAACTCGATCGCGTTCCTCACTTCGTAGTCGAGCAACACCTTGGTGGCGATCTGACCGGTTGCCGCGTCGACGCTGAACGATCCGGCTCCTACTCCGCCCAACATGTAGGTCAGGGCGTCGGAGTCGGGGTCCGTAGCAACAACCGGAGAACCTACGTTCGTGCCGACCGGTGAATTCTCGGTGATTTCAAGTTCGACCGCGATAGGTGGGAATTCCGGAGCTTCGTTGACATTGGAAACACTCACTGAGACCCGGATCTCGTCGTCGATTGCGTCATCGGCATTCCCGTCCCCGTCTTTGCCGTCCATTACCCGCAAAACGAGTTCGTAGACATTGTCGCCATCCAAGTCCGCCGGGGCCTCGAAGTCGAACTGTGCGATGCCTGCGGTGCGGATCTGCCCGGTCGTCGCGTTGACCACGAACACACCGGAATCGGCTCCGGCAAGCGAGAAAGCAAGTTCATCGTCTTCCAGGTCGGTGGCTCTTATCGCACCCCCGACCGGCGTGCCCCCCGGAGAGTTTTCGTTGACCGACAACGCGATGGCGACCGATTCGACGAATTCGGGCGGTGTGTTGGCAGGCGCTGAGGACAACGTTCGTCCGAACCCGGATTCCGACCACTCACCGGTCCCCTCCGCGTTGACCGCGTGCACTTGCGCCTCATACGCAGTGCCGGCCTGGAGCCCCGAAATCGTGGACTTCTCCGCAGTTCCCTCGATGACCACCTCGCTCCAATCATCTACTGAGTCCTCCAACCGGTACCGCAGCACGTAGCGTGTGATCCGGGGCCCAGCGTTTGCCGGGACCTCCCACTCCACGTTGATCGAACCTGTCGGGTCCAGGCGATTTGACTTGAAGGAAGGCGCGTCGGGCCTGCCAGGCGCTTCGGTGTCCACGTCAGTCACCGTGACCGTTATTTCAACCCTGACCGCCAGACCGCCGGGGTCCGCGGCCCTCACTGTTAACCGGTATTCCGGCTTGCGCTCATAGTCGAGGCGGTCTTTGGTCCTTATCTGGCCGCTCTTGCCGTCTATCTCGAACGCGCCGGCGTCGCCCCCGGACAGGGAATACTTGAGAACATCCTGGTCCGGGTCAGTTGCAGCGACCGGATCACCGACGTCGACACCTGGCGCAGTATTTTCGGCGACTTGCCTGCTGACCCTGCCTATAGCGGTAAATGCAGGTGGCGAGTTGGGACCACCGCCCACTGGATTTGTCGCCGGCCCAACGGCGTATTTGCCCGGGCCCTGGCGGTCGGCGTAGTTGACCGCCACTTGAAGGCGCGATCCGTCGTCCGCAGAGGTCGGAGTGTAGCTTGGACCTGTCGCACCTGGAATCGTGCGTTCCTGGCCGCCGGAATACCTGGTCCAATGCCAACTGGCGCCTGTCACCCCGCCGTCGGGATCCGCTATCGCCGCAGTGAGAGTAACGCCAATCCGAGGCCCCAGCGAGGACAACGACACAATACCCGGCTCGTCTACATTTGCCACTCGAATGGTCAGGGACATACGAGATGACGCGGCCGGTCGTCCGTCGTCCGTGGCGGCAACAATAAGTTCGTGGGCGTTGTTGCGGTCCGCATCTGCAGGTGACTCGAAATTTGGCGCCGCCCTGAACGCCAGTATCCCGTCCCTGGAAAGGTTGAAGCCTCCCCTGTCGGGGCTCGATGGGTCCAGCGACCAGGCAACTGCATGTCCTTCCGGATCGGTCGCCGTGAGCGGCGGCAGTGGGCCGGCAATGTTCTCGGCAACGACGAGTTCGATGGATGTGGAAGGAAGTTCAGGCGGTTCGTTAACGTCAGTCACCCTGATCGTGACATCGACCGAGTCGTCGAAAGACGTGTCCGCCTTTCCACTCTCGTCCTTCCCGTCCGTGACCCGTACCGTCAATTCATACGCGTTGTCGGCATCGGAGTCTCCCGGAGATTCATGGTCGAGCACCGCTCCCGGCCCGACACTGATTTGTCCGGTCGAGTCATCAACGGCAAAATAGCCTGAATCAGCGCCCCCAAGCGAATAAGTGAGCGTGTCCAGCCGGTCTTCGTCCGAAGCCGCGAACGGAGTCCCGATGTCCGTTCCGGGCTGGGAGTTTTCGGCTATTGAAAGCGTCCTGGCAGCGTTCTCGTCGAATTCGGGCGGAGCGTTTACCGGCTGGGCGGCAAAAGTGCTCCCCTTGCCTGGTTCCGACCAGTTCCCTTCGCCCTCGTCGTTGTCGGCACGTACCTGCACCTCGTAAGCCGTGTCCGCCTCGAGACCTGAAATCGTGGTCTCAGTAATGCCACCGTCAACCGCCGCTTGCTCCCATTTGATTCCCTGCCCTCCGGCCCGGTACTGTACGACGTAGCCGGTTATCGGCGGACCCGGGTTTTTCGGCGCGGTCCACCTGACTAACAGCGCCTCATGTCCGTCCTCGGAGTCCGGAGACACAGTCGGCTCGTTTGGTGTGCCGGGGGCTTCGGTGTCGTCGTCTAATACTTTTATTGTCAGGTCGAGGCTGGTGCTCTTGCCGCTTCCACTGTCTTCGGACGCAACAAACCTGACTTTGTAGGAACTCCGGGCCTCGAAGTTCAAGGGTCCCTTGGTCTTGACCTGTCCGCTCGAAGCGTCAACCGTGAATTGACCGGCGGCCGCTCCGGCCAGGGAGTAAGTGACACCGTCGCCTTCGGGATCGACGGCGGAGATCGGATTACCGATGTTGGTGTCGGCGGGCGCGTTTTCCTTGACCTCGAATGATTCGAAGGAAATCCCGGCATCATCGATCTCCGGCGGTTCGTTGATGTCTTCGACGACCACCGCCACTACTGCGCTGGCGGTCTGGCTGGACTGGTCCGTTGCGGTAACCACCAGCCAGTACGTAGTCTTCCCTGACTCGTAGTCGATGGAAGCGCCCCGTCCTACAAGGATTTGGCCCGTGGCACCGTTTATTGAAAAAGAGGCCGCGTCCGCGCCGGACAGGCTGTAAGCCACACTCCCCGTACCGCCGCTCGCCACGACAGGCGCTCCGACCGATACGCCTGCCGTGACGTTCTCCTTCACAAACCGTTCAATTTCGTCGCCTTCGTCGAACCGGATCGTGGCCTGCGCCAGCACGGGGGAATACGCCGTCACCAACCCGGTCCCCGCCAGCAACGCCGCGGCGACAACCGAAGCCGCTACGGGAATCAGCCGGGCGCAGGCGGAAACCGGGGGACGGAGCAATCAGGCCCCCGAACCGCGGTCGGAATGCGGCAGGGCCGGTAAATACGTGTGCAATTTGACACCTTATGTGATTCGGCCGCGGATCATATATCACAGCCGTTTATATTGCAATTGTCATGCGTGTATTTCTACGTTCTTTTGTCTGAGAACCAGCCGAACCCCGAACACTTGCGGATGCGCTTTCCGTTCGACACGGTGGTCGCTGCGCACTTGCTTCTCACCCGCGAGCAGTCGCCCGCTAGCTCATTCGCAACTTCGCTGGGCTTGACCGGCCAATGGACGCGTTGCTAGCCTCGCCATATGGCGGAGAACACCAAAGACCCTTCAGCATCCCGCCCCCAAAGGCGTAAAAAGCGGTCACGGACCGGCGAGACTCGCCTGACCCAGGCGATGGAGAACTATCTGCTCTCCATTTACCTGGTGCAGGAGCAGGGACTACGCGTCACAAACGCCAACCTTGTTATCCAACTCAGGCGCGTTCCGGCGACGGAATACCTGGGGACATCCCTGCCGTCGGTCTCCGGGATGCTACGGCGCATGGAACGAGAGGGCCTGATCCAGATATCGGAATCAAGAGACATCGGGCTCACAGCCCGAGGTAAGACCCTGGCGGAACGAATTATTCGGAGGCACCGGCTGGCCGCGTGCATGATCGTGGACCTGTTGGGAGTCGAGCTTCACCGCGTTAACGCAGAAGCCCACCGGCTGGAACATGCCATCTCGGACACTCTGGAGGCCGACATCCGCAACAGGCTCGGCAATCCGACGACCGATCCATTCGGTCAACCCATCCCGGGGACCGGCTACAACACGCCGGCAAAGGCAGTGACGCTAGATAACGCCCCGACCGGTTTGCCAATGGTTGTGGATCGAATACCCGAAGACGACGAAGAACTGGTGGCCTACCTGACCGAAGGTGGGGTCCTGCCCGGCGTCGACGTGGTCGTCGAAGAAGTCGCGCCGTACCGGGGTGTCGTCATACTCAAGGTCGGCGACCGAAACGCCGTGTTGGGTCACTCCGTGGCTTCCCGAATACGGCTGCGGCCTGCTTGACCGAGGCACGCGGCTGCGCGTTAAGCCCTGGCCGCCGCTATGAGGATATCTGCCACTTCGGGGCGGGTGAACTCTTCAGGCGGCCGTTCGCCCTTCTCCAGCATCTCCCTTACCTTCGTGCCGCTGAGGAAGACGTGGGTGTCGGAGTCGTGTGGGCAGGTCTTGGACGTCGCCATGTTCCCGCACAGTTGGCAAAAGAATGAGTGTTCGAAGAACATCGGCTGAATGCCAAGGTCCGCAGCGGGAAATTCGCTGAATATGTACTGGGCGTCGTAAGTGCCGTAATAGTCGCCGACTCCAGCGTGATCGCGTCCGACGATGAAGTGCGTGCAACCGTAATTCTTCCGGCAAATGGCGTGGAAAACCGCCTCGCGAGGCCCGGCATAGCGCATGAACGCAGGGAACGTGGAAAGCACGGTGCGCCCGGACGGGTAATAGCGCGAAAGCAACTCCCGGTAACACCGCATTCTGACCGCAGCGTCCGTGTCTCCGGCTTTCGTCTCCCCCGTAAGAGGGTGTACGACTAGTCCGTCCACGAGTTCAAGTGCGCACTTCATGATGTACTCGTGCGCCCGGTGAATTGGGTTACGGGTCTGAAATCCAACTACCGTGTGCCAACCGTTCGATTCGTAACGAGCCCGGGACAATGTGGGTGGCATGTCTGCGTCCGCGTAAACCTCGAGAGGACGCCGGGGCAAAGCCCGGATCGGCCCGCCAACGAGAAAGTCACCCTGCGCGTATAGGTTGGCCACGCCGGGATGTTCTTCGTCCTCTGTCCTGAACACTTCCCTCGCTTCGAGAAGGCGATCGTAGGAGTAGATGTCCTCTGCCGCCATGGCGCCCAAAAGGTTGCCTTCCGTGTCGTACAGCGCCAGTTCGTCACCCTGACCGATACTTGCTGCAGCATCGGATTCAACCGACAGGGTGATCGGAATCGTCCACACTTCGCCGGTCGTCAGGCGGCTATCAGCCACTACTGACGCGTAGTCATCGCTCTTCAGAAACCCCGTCAGCGGGCTGAACGCGCCGATCGATATCATCCTGAGGTCGGACGACTCGCGCGGCCCGAGCACGATCCGACGCATCGAGCCGGCACGGGCTTCGAGTTCCGCCGCCTCTTCGGGGGCCAGAACCCGGTTGACCAGGGTTCCGCCGTGGGGCTCTATCATCGTTCCTCTTTAACCGCGTCGCCGCAGAATGTACTTGGACAGAGTTTTCTAGTCGCTGGTGGCTGCCGCTATTACGTGCAGCCCGCACTCCTTGGCGTCCGGGTCGGTCTCCCACCACCATCGCCCCGCACGCAGGTCTTCTCCGGGCTTCACGGCTCTCGTGCAGGGATCGCAGCCGATGCTCGGGTACCCGTTGTCGTGCAGTTCGTTGTACGGAACGTTGTTTTCCTTCACGTACGCCTCGACCTGCTCGAATGTCCAATTCGCCAGTGGATTGACCTTGTAATTGGAGTGGGCATCGTCCCACTCGACGATGTCTATCTGACCCCGCTCCATGCCCTGGTCGCGGCGCAGGCCGGTTATCCACGCGTCTACCGACGACAGCGCACGGTTGAGCGGTTCCACCTTGCGGACGCCGCAGCACAGCTTCCGGTTATCTATTCCCTTGTAGAAGAGGTTGAAGCCATTTGAATCAACCATGTCGGCCACGGTCGGCAGATCGGGGTAAAAGGTCTCGATCTTTACCGAATACCTCAACGATGTCTGGTCGAATAGCGTGTAGGTCTCGGTTGGGAGCCGCAGGGTATCGAGTGTCATGACCCTGGCATTCGGATTGATACGCCAGTACATGTCGAACAGCGCAACATCTTCGAGACCAAAGCTCGACATCTGCGCGGCGGATTTGCCAAAGCGGTCGTCGACCCACCGCAGAACGTCGGAAGGATGGGAATTCTCCAGCCGTTCGTTGATGCTGGCCAAATCAGATTCGGAAATGCGGTTTTCGATTGCGATCATGGTTGGGTATTTCTCTCCCGATTGTTGGTTTCTGGAAGCGTGCGGATCTATCAGTGGCAACAAAAGCCCCTCGTGTCCGGGCGGCCGCGAGGGGCGTGACTTGCCGTATTGCGAACGCGCTTAGTCGTCACACCTCCTCAGAGGAGTACAACAGGTGCAGAGACGCGTGGGACTTGTGCAGGACGCAGTTGTCATTACCGGCGAATTATACCAGTGGGTACGCCTGGTTGAACCGGAGCGCAAACGCACAGATGAGCCGGCCCCATACGTAGGACCTAACCTGAACGACCCGCCAGGGAATCCAGCCTATATATCGCCCCCGGACCGTAGACCGTTTTGTTGGCCGTAGACCGCCGAACGTGGGAGGCTTAAAATGACGGCAGTGCGGACCGTCTCCCGCACCGCGCTTCGCCCTTTGACGGGGTGAACTCATCCACCCCGATACTGGGCATCCCCGGAGATTCACATGACCACAGCCGCCGCTTATTCGGGCGAACGCATAGAAGAACTTCAGCAGATCGCAGGCGATCACCTGTTCATCCACGCCGCGCAGATCAATGACTGGCGAGGCAACCTGAAGGTGTTCGTAAAGGGCGAAGGCTGCTGGGTGACCGATATCGAAGGAAACCGCATGCTCGATGGCATGGCCGGCCTGTGGTACAAGGCCGTTGGTTACGGTCGCCGGGAGATAGCGGACGCCGTGTATGAACAGATGCAGGCCATCTCTTCTCCACCGGCGGGTTCCGCGCTCATCCCCCAGATAGAACTGGCAGGAAAGGTCGCAGAACTCTACCCCGACAATGGCGCTAGATCATTCTTCACCTCCGGTGGTTCGGAGGCCGTCGAGACCGCCGTGAAGATGGCCAAGAAGTACCAGTTAATCAACGGTAAGGCGGGCGCGTACAAGGTAATTTCGCGGCGCTACTCCTACCACGGCGGTACCGCTATGGCGGTGAGCCTGGGAGGCAACCCCACCGCCGATCCCATGGGGCCGCTGATGCCCGGCGCCATTCATGTCACCAATTGGGACTCCTACCGGCCACCCTACGAAGGCGACCCGGTGGATGTCGCAATCAAGTGCGCGAACGAATTCGAGACCGTCATACAGCACCAGGGCCCGCAGACCGTAGCCGCCATGATCGCCGAGCCGGTATCTGCAGCGGCCGGGATCCAGATACCGCCGCCTGAATACTGGCAACGCCTGCGCGAAATTGCCGATCAGTATGACGTCATCCTCATCGCCGACGAAGTGATTACCGGCTTTGGCAGGCTTGGCACGTGGTTCGGCCCAATGAACTGGGACGTCCAGCCGGACATCACGACGGTGGCCAAGGCGATAACTAGCGGATATGCCCCACTGGGCGCAGCCATCGCAACGAAGAAGGTCGCAGACTCGTTCATCGGTAGCGACTCGGAGACATTCCGCCACTTGATCACCTTCGGCGGCCATCCAGTCTCGTCGGCAGCGGCGCTGGCAAACCTCGAGATTTTCGAACGCGAAGACCTGGTCTCGAACTCGGCCCAGATGGGGGACTACCTGTTCGATCAACTGCAACGCCTCCGGGAACACGAGATTACCGGCGACATTAGAGGCGGCCTCGGGCTCATCGCAGCCGTCGAACTGGTAAAGGACCGGGAAACCAGGGAGCGCTTTCCGGCGTCGGCTGGTCTTGCAAAGAAGTTGCCGAAGTTGCTCTTTGAGCGGGACCTGATCAGCTTCCGGGCCGGGGACATAATCTCCATATGCCCGCCGCTGTCAATCAACCGAGACGAGATCGATTTCCTGGTGGACGCGCTGGACGACGCGTTGGGCCAGATCTCCAGGGAGTTGAGTTCCTGAACATCCGCCCATGGCGGCGAGTCCGTTCGACATGAGAATAGTGACGGACGGACTCGGTGACTGTGTTATAGTTTCGCCACTCGACAGGCACCAACCGCGCGCGGTCTGAAAATCCCCGGATCGCGTGCCGCGGCATTTGGGGCTTGTCATTGTTGAAGTAGCTGAGTTGATACGGTAGGAGCCGATATGGACGAAACTACCAGGGCTGCTGAGGCCGATGTGGAGATGACCTCTTCCACTGACGATCAAGCAACAGCCGAATCGAGCACGTACGACCGTTTTGGACCGGACACCGTCGGCGAAGAGGTAGTGCTGGAGGTCAAGGACCTGCGCACCTACTTCACCACTCGCTGGGGGACCGTCAAGGCCGTTGACGGCGTCAGTTACCAGGTCCGCAGGGGCGAAACCCTGGGCATCGTTGGCGAGTCGGGGTCCGGCAAGTCGGTACAAGCCCTTTCCGTGATGCGTCTCGTGCCATCGCCTCCTGGCCACATTGTCGGCGGGGAGGTATTGCTCGCCACAAGAGCCCGGGGCCAAGGACAAAACGGCGGGGGTAACGGTTTCGTCCGGAAAGACATTCTCCAGGTCTCGGAGTCGGAGATGACCAGGATCAGGGGCGGTGAGATCGCCATGATCCTCCAGGACCCGATGACCGCCCTGAACCCCGTGTTCACCATCGAAAACCAGGTCGGCGAAGCCATTACGATCCACCAGGGCCTCAAGGGCAAGCCGCTCTGGGAGAAGATTATCGAGGCACTGAGGCACGTCCGAATCCCGGCCGCAGAGCAGCGGGCCAAGGACTACCCCCACCAGCTCTCAGGCGGCATGCGCCAGCGTGTTGTGGGCGCCATAGGCATATCCTCCACCCCCTCTGTCATCATCGCCGACGAACCCACCACATCGCTCGACGTGACGATTCAGGCGGCTTACCTGAGGCTCTTGAAGCAGCTCCAGGCAGAGGACGGCGTGGCGATCATCTTCATCACGCACGACTTCGGCATCGTCGCCAAGATGTGCGACCGGGTCGCCGTCATGTACGCGGGGCGGATCGTTGAGCAAGGTGACGTCCGGCAGATCTTCAACACCCCGCGACACCCCTATACGCAGGCCCTGATCGAATCAGTGCCCAAGCTGGAGGTCAAGACCGGTCGGCTGCGCCAGATCGATGGTCAGCCACCACTGCTCTACAACCTGCCGGCAGGTTGTCCCTTTGCACCGCGCTGCCCGAACGCCATCGACAAGTGCAGGGAAGAGTACCCGCCGTACGAACAGGCTTCCGAAAACCACCACTTCCACTGCTGGAACCCGGTGACGAAATCATGACAACAACAGAAGAACGCGCACTATCCACTGAGACTGAACCCGCCGTAATACCGGACGCTGCGGGCGTCTCCTCCAGCGGCGACGCCATCGTCCAGATCCGGGGTCTCAAGAAGCACTTCCCAATCGGAGGTGGTTTCCTTGGACTTGGTGGCAAACGACAGTGGCTCAAGGCCATCGACGGCATCAGCTTCGATATCGAAGCTGGCCAGACCTTCGGGCTGGTTGGTGAGTCGGGCTGCGGCAAGACCACCACCGCAAAGGTCCTGCTCGGCCTGGAAAGGCCGACGGACGGGGCCATCTACTTCGAGGGTCACGATGTGAACAATCTGACCCGGGAAGGCCGCAAGGAGTTCCGCAAGTCCATCCAGGCAGTTTTCCAGGACCCGTGGTCGTCGCTAAACCCCAGGATGAGGGTCTTGTCGATCGTCGCCGAGCCGCTCGAAATTGCTACCACGATGACCCGGCAACAGATTCGTTCGAGGGTTTCAGAACTGCTCACCGAGGTGGGACTGAACCCCTACCAGGCGAACCTGTACCCGCACGAGTTTTCAGGTGGTCAGAGGCAGCGGATCGGCATCGCCCGAGCCCTGGCCCTCAACCCGCGCGTCATCGTCTTGGACGAGCCGGTTTCGGCCTTGGACGTCTCCATTCGTGCGCAGATCATGAACCTGCTAGTAGACCTGCAGGACCAGTACGGGCTTGCCTACCTGCTCATTGCCCACAATCTGGCGACCGTCAGGTACATGTGCCACAAGGTCGGCGTCATGTATCTCGGCCTGATCAGGGAGATCGGTGACACGGAAGACGTGTTCACCGACCCGCAGCACCCGTACACCATGGCGTTGATCTCGGCCGCGCTGCCGTCGCACCCTGACATCCAGCGTGAAGAGATCATTCTTCCTGGTGAGGTGCCGTCGCCGGTCAACCCGCCGTCGGGCTGCAGCTTCAATCCCCGTTGCTTCCTCAAGATCGGAGACGTCTGCGAAAACCAGCATCCCGATCTACAGGAACAGCACCAGGCCAACCACTGGGTCTCGTGCCACCTGTACGACGAGTCAGGGTCCCCCTCAAAATGGGACGGTCACACAAGGCCGATGGAATTCACCCTGACGGGCGCCATGGCCGAAACCGAAAACTGAACCTGACCTACAGAAGACGTACACCAGTGAAGGCCGCGGCACACACCGCGGCCTTCTTGCTGAAACGCAGTCTTCCCATCCGCTCGAACCACCGCTAAGGCACACCAGGCTCCACTAAAATGGATAAGCCGGTTGGGCATCAACCGGGTCGATTCACGGAAAAGGCCATTGTCAGAACCGCAGGAAGTCCAGTTCGAGTCCCGCGCGCCTCGAAAGCGAAGCGGCAACTACCGGGAGGAACGTCCCTGGGGTGCGTTTGAAGTTCTTTCGTCCGGCCCCGGCTTCCAGGTCAAGCGGATCACCGTGAACCCGATGCAACGCCTCTCGCTGCAGTGGCATCGCCACCGTGATGAACAATGGGCGGTGGCGCGGGGCGCGGCGCGCGTCACAGTCGGCGATACTGAACATACGCTCGGGCGCGGCCAGACGATGATCGTGCCGCGAACGGTGCATCACCGCATCGAGAACATCTCGCGCATCGAACCCTTGGAAATAATCGAGACCCAGACCGGGGACTACCTCGGCGAAGACGACATCGTCAGGGTGGAGGACGACTACGGCCGGGCCTGAAGCCGACCGTCAGACAACATTACCTGAAGTACTTACTGGACCAGGTAACCGCCGTCCACCGGGATCGAAGCGCCCGTAACAAAGTCCGAGGCCCGGCTGGCGAGAAAGACCGCCGTTCCCGCAAGGTCGCTCGGATTGGCCCACCTGCCCGCCGGTGTCCGGTCCTTTATCACCTGTTCACGCTCGGGGAACATCTTCAGGAACGCTCCCGTCATGTCGGTGTGTACCCACCCCGGCAGTATGCAGTTGGCCTGGATGTTGTACCGTCCCCAACCCACTGCTAGGGCCTTCGTGTACTGAACCACCCCGCCCTTGCTCGCGGCATACGCAGGGGCATATCCGGTCGCAAACACCGACATCATGGACCCGATATTGATCACCTTGCCCCCGGTCGATGTCTTCAAGTGAGGAAACGCCGCTGTGCTCACGATGTGAAGGCTGGTCAGGTTGGTGTCTACCACCAAACGCCAGTCTTCCATAGACAACTCCTGCGGCTCATTCGCCCGCCGGTTTGCTCCGGCGTTGTTGACCAGAATGTCTAGCGCGCCGAATTCACCAACGGCTGCGTCTATTGAGCCGGCAACAGACGCAGGATCGTTGACATCGCATGTCACGGCGATCGCCCGCATCCCATCACTGGTCAGGCCTTCGACCGCGGCCCGGCTCTTCTCTTCATCGCGGGCGGCAACACACACGGCAGCGCCTGCCACCGCGAGGCCCCGCGCGATTCCCAGCCCAATCCCGCCGTTGCCACCGGTGACTAGCGCAACTCTGCCTGTTAGATCAAACATTTCCATCCTGGCTTGGCTCCTGGGGTAAGGCCTGAGTCCCCATCCAACCCCGCGATCTTGTCCGTTACATTGCGAGACCGGACCGTAACGCGGCTGAACTGACGTTTCGAGTCACTTTCGGACTAAAATTCCCTGACCGCCCGGGTTTTTCCTTGGCCCATCCGAAAGATACTAGATAGACCATGGTATTACCTCAACACTCCCCGTCGATGCCGCTGGCCCTCGAGGGCATGAAGATCATCGACTGCAGCCAGGTCCTCGCCGGCCCGTTTTGCACGATGCTCCTGGCCGACATGGGCGCAGACGTCATCAAGATCGAGAAGCCCGCCGGGGGCGATGACACCCGCCACATGGGCCCGCCCTTCGTGAGCGGTGAGTCGGCGGCCTTTCTGGCTATGAACCGCAACAAGCGCAGCATCGTCTTGGACTTCAAGCAGAAGAGCGGAGTCGAGGCGGCAAGGCGGCTTGCGAAAGATGCGGACGTCATGATCGAGAACTACCGGGCGGGAACGATTGACCGCCTCGGGCTCGGATACGAGGAGATGTCAGCGGCCAATCCGGCCCTCATCTACTGCTCGATCTCGGGATTTGGCCGCACCGGTCCGTACGCCAGGCGAGGCGGCTACGATCTCATCGCGCAGGGCATGAGCGGCCTGATGAGCATCACTGGCATGCCCGGATCTCCTCCCGTCAAAGTCGGCGTGCCGATGGCCGACCTCAACGCCGGAATGTTCGCCGCATACGGCATTCTCAGCGCCTACATTCACCGCCTGAAGACCGGGGAAGGACAATACCTCGAAGTGTCCTTGCTCGAGTCCGCGCTCGCGTACATGGTCTGGGAGTCCGGCATCTACTTCACCACCGGCGAGGTCTCACATCCTCTCGGTTCCGCGCACCGCCTGTCGGCCCCTTACCAGAGCCTGAAGACGCGAGACGGCTACATCAACGTGGGAGCTCCCAATGACACGAATTGGGAGCGCATGGTGCGCACCATGGGTCGAGACGACCTCTTGGAGGACGAACGATTCACCGACAATGCCGGCCGTATGGCAAATCGCTCTGATCTCGAAGTAGAGCTCGAAAGCACACTGACGGAACACGACACCGCGCGCTGGTTGGAGAAATTTGATCGAGCAGGATTCCCCGCAGGCCCCGTGCTGGACATGGAGCAGGTGTGGAGCAATGAGCAGGTCCAAGCGCGGAACATGGACGTGGAGCTCGACCACCCTGTTGCCGGCGCCGTGCGTCACATCGGCTTGGCGGCAAAGCTGTACAGTACGCCCGGACGAATGAAATGGCCGGCCCCGACAATGGGCCAGCACACCGACGAGGTGTTGGCCGAAGCCGGATACTCGTCAGCGGAGATCGCGACACTCAGGTCGTCAGGAGCCGCGGGGTAAAACAGCTGGCCAGGCTCAACTAGGAGTCACCCCTTTCCCGTCGCCTCTTTCTTCGTCGCCCCGCGCGCCACGACAGGGCCACCATGACCAGGACGATGAGTCCGAGACCGCCGTATATGACCACCTCGTCCCAGATGCCCACGGCGCCGTGGAGTAGCGGTACAGCGATTTCCGAGATTCCCCTCTCAAGCCAGACCAGGACGTATTCGCGCTTCCCTTCCGAGATAACTGTAACCTTTCCGCAAATCTAAGGAGTGAGGTGGACTCCTGCCCTGTGAAGTCGAAAGGTCGACGCCGGGCAGCAAGAACGGAATAGGACTGACCGGACATGACGGAAAAACTGAACGTAGGTTTCATTGGCGCGGGCGTCATATCGCGACTGCACGCCATGGGGTACGTGAGCAATCCCCGCGCCGCATTGAAGTCGATCGCCGACGTCAGGCCGAATGTCGCCCAGGACCGTGCCGAACAGTACGGGGCTGAGGAGTGGTGCACAGACTATCGCGAACTACTTAGTGATCCCGGCATAGACGCGGTCGAGATACTTTTGCCCCACGACCTCCACCTGCCCGTCACGCTCGATGCCCTCGCAGCCGACAAGCACGTGTCGCTACAGAAGCCCATGGCCAGGACCCTGGACGAAGCCGATCAAATCGTCGCGGCCGCTGAAAAATCCGGTGTCACATTTCGGGTGTTCGAGAACTTTCGTTCGTACCAGCCATACATCCGCATCAAGCACATGATCGACGCCGGCGAGATCGGCGACCTGGTGTCGATGCGCTACAAGGTGATCCGCGGGTTGGGGGTCGGCGCCCACCACGTGCCGAAGGAGGCGTATGAGTGGAGGTTCGACCAGGAAAAAGGCGGCGGGCTGCCCCAGATCCTCGATCACGGCTACCACGTGGCTTCATTGATCGAGTACTACTTTGGGCCAGTCACCCGCATCCACGCCATGACGCGGCGGCGCGGTGAGTCGCCTGATATAGAGTCGTCCTACTACATCACCTGGGAGTGCGCCAACGGTCAGTTCGGCAACTGGGAGAACGTGCTGGCGCCCGACTTCGAAATAGCCACCGACTACTACGCAGAGGACGACTGGATGGAGATCACCGGCACGCGTGGCATATTGGTGGCGACCAGATGTACCGGCAAACTGTTGGACGAAGCGCCCGTCATCCTTTACAAGGACGGTAAGACCCGCCGTTTCGAGGACATGGAAACGGACTGGGGCCACAGCTTCCGCGACGGCGCCCATGACTTCGCGTCCGGCGTCATCGAAGGACGGCAACCCGATCTGGACGCCGGACTGGCGCGCTACGTGCTGGACATATGCCTCTCGGCAATCCAGAGCGTCCACACCCGCTCAGAGGTGCAGATCAGTCCACCTCAGGCATTGCGGTGAATTCGCGTGGGTTGCCGCGGTTGATACCGAGCAACCGTCCAAAGCAACACACGTTCCTCACGAGCCATTAGCAAGTACCCTTAACCGGACCTTCCACTAGCACTTCCGAGACAAGCCACAATGCCGAACCGAATCAACCGAGCAATCGAACTGCTGGAACAAGACCAGCCCATCTACTACTTCGGCGACCACACCGGCCACGTGCTGACGCGCGAACAAGGCGCGGCCCACGCCGGCATCTGGGCGGACTACATCAACATGGGCATGGAGCACGGCTCATTCAACATGCACGGGCTCGACGAATATATGCAGGGTCTGATCCAGGGCGGGCCCACCAACAGCGGCCATCGCACGCCGCCCATCATCGTGGAGCCGCCCGTCGACGGGTCCAGCGAGCAAGTGGTCCGCGCCAACGCCTGGCAGTTCCGGCAGATACTCGGGCGGGGCGTGCACGGCATCCTGCTGTGCATGGCGGAAACGCCAGACGCCGTCAGGGCGTTCGTTGAGTCGTGCCGCTACCCCACCAGCACCATCGGAGAGGGGCGCGGACTGGCCGTGGGAACGCGGGGAGTGGGCTCGGAACCGACAGCAGCGCAGGTTTGGGGCATCGAACCCGCTGAGTACATTCGCCGCGCCGACCCCTGGCCCCTAAATCCGGACGGGGAACTCCTTCTCGGAATCAAGATCGAGTCGGCCCGCGGCGTCCACACCATCGAGCAGATGCTCGCCGTGCCGGGCATCGGGTTCGCCGAGATGGGCCCGGGCGACCTCCATATGTCGTACCGCATACCGCGGCCGGAGGGCGCATACACCGACCCCAGGATCATCGAGGCGCGCAACAGGGTCAAGGCGGCCTGCGACGCCAACGGAGTCCGATTCCTCGAAGGGGCCACCCCCGAAAACATCGAGCAACAAATTGACGATGGCATCCGGGTAGTCTCCGGCCAACGCTTGGACACCGCCCAGGTCGGCCGCGCCTACACCAGGCGGGTGATGCCTGTTTGAGCCGGTGGGGTCACGTTAGCCGGCGGCCCACCTGTATTATACTTTTGCATATCAAAGTATAATTACGTTCAGCGTTATTGCACTCATTAAAGCGGCAGGGTGTTCTACCCGCTTTGTGTCGCCGTGGTGCAAATGCAGGAATCCGGATGCGGCGCGAGGCAATAGGCACATACGAGACGCGGGTCGTAGGGACTGAGAAGGTCAATGCGTTCATACCTGCGCGACTGCCGCCAAGTCCTCCACTTGAACTGGGAGGTTCACTGCAACAGCTTCTTGAAGAAGCGGCGCTTGCCGTCGGCCGGTTGGACACCATTGCAAATCTGCTGCCGGATCGAGCTCTCTTGCTATATTCCTACGTCCGCAAGGAAGCTTTGCTCTCCTCTCAAATTGAAGGTACGCAGTCGTCGCTGTCGGACCTATTGCTCTTTGAATTAGATGAGGTCCCCGGGGTACCGTTTGATGACGTCGTCGAAGTGTCCAGTTACGTGGCGGCCACGGAGCACGGCCAACTCCGACTGGCAGAGGACTTCCCTCTGTCCAATCGGCTGATACGAGAAGTACATGGCATCCTGTTATCAAAGGGGAGGGGTAGCGACAAGCTGCCCGGCGAGTTCCGTAGATCACAGAATTGGATCGGAGGGACTCGGCCCGGGAATGCATCGTACATACCACCTCCACACTTGGCTGTACCCGACTGCATGGGGGACTTGGAACGCTTCCTCAATGAGAAAGACGATGGGGTCCCTACGCTGATTCGCGCCGGCCTCGCGCATCTCCAATTCGAGACCATCCACCCATTCCTGGACGGCAACGGGCGCGTGGGGAGGCTGCTCGTCGCCCTTCTGTTAATGGATCGTGGAGTCCTGAGCCAACCCCTTCTCTACATCAGCCTGTATCTGAAACGGCACCGGACAACATATTTCGACCTGTTGGACCACGTGCGCCGCACGGGTGATTGGGAGACGTGGCTCTCATTCTTTCTGGAAGGCATGATCACGACTGCCCAAGCGGCCGTCGCAACTGCTCAGAGCCTGACGGACCTGTTTGGGGCGCACCGCGCCGTCATAGAAAAAGGTGCCGGACGGCGAACGGGATCTGTTTTGCGCGTGCATGAATCGTTGAAAGAACGTCCCATCCTTTCACTGTCCGCGGTCTGTGACCGCACCAATCTGTCTTTCCGGACCGCTGGCTCTGCCATGCAATGGCTGGTCGAACAAAACATAGCCCGCGAAATCACGGGCCGGTCTCGCAATCGATTGTTCGCATACGACAAGTACCTGGAAATCCTGATGGAAGGAACCGAGCCATCGTAAAGCCATACCCCGTCTCGTCCGCCCGGAACGCTACTGCTCCAACACTAGGTGGGGGTTACCAGGCTCCGTTCTGGGACCACCATCGCTTTTCGACTAACCTTTAACTGACATGCCCCAACAACTCCTGACAGACGAAATGCGGGAACGCATGCTTGCCACCCAGTACGAGCCGGCGACGTTCGAGGTCGAGAAGTCGCACATCACTTCGTTCGCGCGCTCGATCGGCGATGACAACCCGCTCTGGAGCGACGAAGCCTCGGCTCGCAAGTCCCGGTATGCGGGACTGATCGCCCCACCCACGTTTACCCGCATGATCTTCAATTCCCTGCGACCTCCGGGGTCGGAACACTACCCTCTGCCCGGCACGGTGCAACTTGACGGCGGGTCGCAGTGGCGTTACTTCGAGCCCATTCGACCTAGAGACCGCATCACCCAATTCCGAAAAATCACCGACGTGTACGAACGGCGAGGGTCAGCGGGCCCGTTGATCTTCATCCTGGGGCAGTGCCAATATGTCAACCAGTTCGACGAAACGGCTGTCGAGTTGAGCAGCGTGACGATTCGTCACGAACCGGTCACATCAGACAAAGACGTTCGTTCCGCCGACCCGAAGGACGAACGCATTGTGGATCCCGACGTTCCGGTGGCCACCGCGTCGGAACCACTTGACCGGGCGGCCGGGGTCTCAGAAGGCGCCGAAATCGGTCCGTTTATCAAGCACACGACCACTCAGGACCTCGTCAAGTACGCCGGGGCATCCCGGGACTTCTATGAAATTCACTACGACAAGGACTTCGCCCTGGGTGTGGGGCTCCCGGGCGTGATCATCCACGGCGCGCTGAAGGCGGCCTACCTGGGGAAACTGATGACCGACTGGCTCGGCGACCCCGCCGCACTCAAGTCCCTGCAGTGCCAATACCGCGGCATGGACTTCCCGGCGGAGGCGGTCATATGCAAGGGACGTGTCGCGCGGACATACATGGAGGATGGCCAGTCGCTTGCCGACTGCGAAATCTGGATCGAAAACACCCGCGGCCGGACCACCGTGCCCGGCCAGGCGACGATATCTGTACCGTCTTCGTGAATCGACCAGGAGGGTAGCTGTTCCCCTTTTAGCCATACCACCCCTCCATCGACTCCCAGCAACCAGCCGTCTGACTCTAAAATAACCCCCATGCCGACCTTCAAATTCCGGGGTGACCGACTCCACTACGAGGTTTACGGCTCAGGGCCTCCGTGGATCCTGCACCACGGCTTCGGTCAGAGGGGCCGGTCGTGGACCGATCAAGGGTGGACCGGGCCGCTCTCCGAACAGTTCACAATCGTCCTGCTCGATTCCATGGGCTACGGCAAGAGTTCCCGGGGCGGAATTCTGGACTCCTACCTCATCCCAACCCGGGCGCGGGCGCTTTCGGCCGTCGCAACCCATCTGGGTTTCGCCAGGTACGGGGTGTTTGGCTTTTCACTCGGCGGCAGAGCGGCGCTCGAGTTGGGGACCATGGATGACCACAGGCTCGGCGGGATGGTGGTGGCAGGCATGAAGGCCCGCATGCTGCCGGATGAATTCCGCGGCACCCCGGCGCGGGTGCGGGCCCTGAGGAGCGGCCGGGTGAAGTCGCTGGACCCCGCCGTCCGCGGCCCGGAAGACAACGATGCCGAGTCCCTCGCACTATCGCTGGAGGGCGTGGCACGCTGGCCCGGCGTTTGGGACCGGATCGACCGCATCGACGTGCCCGCTCTGCTAGTGTGCGGCGACAAGGACTCCTACTACGATGGCGCCCGCGAGGCGGCTGCCGCCCTCCCGCAAGGCGAGTTTCATGGCCTGCGGGGCGTGGACCACGACAACTCATTCTCGGACAGCGCCTTGTCGCTGCCGGTGGTGACCGAGTTCATGGCCCGAATTTCGGCAATGTGGCCCCACTCAGAAACCTGAACGCGGCCGGGTCCGGTGCTACTATCGATAGCTCAAAACGAGACAATACCCTTGGCGGGAGCGGTCGCATACAACACTCGCTCGTCCGCCTGACAACCAGGACCGATAGAGGTGATCCCTAGATGGGAGACGAACGCAACGATTCAGAGTTCTCCCGCGCCATGGTCGTCGTGGCGCACCCTGACGATGCAGAATACGGATGCTCCGGGACGGTGGCAAAGTGGTGCCGCCTCGGCTGGGAAGTGGTCTACGTGCTCTGCTCGGACGGCTCGAAAGGCACCGAGGACCGTAGCATCTCTTCCGCCGAGTTGATTGAAATTCGCAGGCAGGAGCAGATCGAGGCAGGCAAGATCCTCGGCCTCAAGGGCGTAGCGTTCCTTGGGTATCCCGACGGTTACCTCGAGCCAACGCTGAACATGCGCCGGGACATAACCCGGCAGATCCGGCTGCACCGCCCCGACATCCTCGTGACCACCAACCCGACCCGCGACGTCACGAACGGCAGGTACATCGGCCATCCCGACCACTTCGCAGCCGGGGAAGCTGCATTTTCGGCAGTGTTTCCGTCAGCCCGCGACCACCTGACTTTCCCTGAACTCCTGGAAGATGAAGGACTGGAACCGCACAAGGTCTCCGAACTGTGGATGATGATGTACACCCGGGACAAGGCCGACCGCTACAGCATCCTGGAAGAACAGGACGTCGACAAGTCCATCCGCGCGCTCGTGGCCCACGCCAGCCAAATTGGCGACCCAGAGAAAACTCGCGAGATGATGAAGAACTGGCGGGCAAGGACCGGCGAACGGATTGGGGTGGACTACGCCGAGACCTTCAAGGTGTTCAAGCTCCGCTGAACCAGTCCATTTCCAGTGACCGGCCTGAATACGGGAGTGTGACGCGCGCCCGTTGACACGATGCTCCGGCCTCTGCTAAATTCCGAACATTAGTGCTGATACACGGCGTCGCGCCGAAATATCAACAGACCTCAGAAAAGGTGGAACATAGTGCGGGACCTTACCGAACGGCAGGAACGGATACTTGAGTTCTTCGAGGACTTTCTCGACGAGCACGATTACCCGCCCACCGTCAGAGACATTCAGCGCGGCTGCGAAATAAGTTCCACGTCGGTGGTCTCCTACAACATCGACATCCTCAAGAAAGAGGGGCTCATTCGCAAGCACGATGGCGTCTCCCGCGGCCTGGGCCTCGTAACGCCTCGCCAGCAACGCAACGTCCAGGAAACCATTGCCGTCCCGCTCGTTGGCTCCATCGCGGCCGGCGAGCCGTTCCCTTTGCCTACTGCCGAAACATGGGCCAGCGCGGCCGATCTCGAATCAATTGACCTGCCGCAGCCCATTGCCGGACGCGAAGAGGGCCTCTACGCCCTGAACGTAAAGGGAGAGTCGATGATCGACGCCCTCATTGCAGACGGCGACCTCGTAATCATGCAGCAGGCAACCGCAGTGCCCAACGGGGAAATGGCCGCCGTGCGCATCTCTCCGGACGACGAAACTACCCTCAAGCGCTTCTACTCGGAAGGTTCACTCGTGCGGCTGCAGCCTGAGAACAGCTTGATGGAACCCATCATCGTAGAAGCCGACAAGGTAGAGGTCCTGAGCCGCGTCGTGGCCGTATGGCGGTACCGCGGGTAGCCGACTGCCGCAACGTGCGCCAACTACGCCTCCGATTGCCCTTCTCCAGTTTGACACCCAGCACGTGTCGTACGTATTCTGATAACCGGAACCGACTGGCAGCCAGACTGAAGAGCGCATAAATGGGATTCCTCCGGGGCATTGGCCCACTCGAAATCATCCTCATCCTCGTCGTCGTCATGATCATCTTTGGCGTTGGCAGGCTGCCGGAGGTCGGCTCCGGTGTCGGCAAGGCAATCAGGGAGTTCAGGTCTTCGCTCACCGGTAAGGACGAAGCCAAGTCCGAATCGGGCGACAGCAAGACTACTTAGCCCACACACCAACGCAATTGGTCACTTAAGAGGCCCGGCTATTTGCCGGGCCTCGTCGCGCCTGCGCAGGACGAGCGGGTTTTCCGCTCATCTCAGTCCGTTTGGGTTAGATGAAGTTCGCCCGGTCTACCCGGTCCCCCGCCAGGAACACATCGGACACGTGACGAAGCTGGTTGATGTCCTCGAGCGGGTCTCCGTCCACAACCAGGATATCGGCCTGTTTGCCCGGCTCCAGCGTCCCGACAGACGAATCGGTCCAGCATGACCTGGCGGAGTCGCGGGTAGCCGCAACTATGGCCTCCATGTTGGACATGCCACCCATGACGTGGGCCTCGATTTCGGTCTGAAAGTCGCCCATTTGGTAAAGACCCCAGGCCGAATCCGAACCAGCGGCCATCATTACGCCGGCTTCTCGCATGTGGGCGAAATGTTCAAGCCGCATTTCGGAGGAGCGACGCGTCTCATCCAACTGCTCCTGCTGCACTTCTGAAAGGTTGCCCTCGGCCTCCAGTATTCGCATCCCCGCCACGCTGCCGCCAATGGTCTTGTTGACGAAAACGCCCTGCTCGGCGATCCGATCGGCGATCTCAGGGCGAAAGGTTTCCGAGCCGTCGGGTTCCCTGAAATCCCCGTGGATGATGGTGTCAATTCCGGCGTCCAGCACGTTCAACATCGCCTGGGACGAATGGCAGTGCGCAGCGGCGTGCTTGCCAAACTTGTGCGCCTCCTCGCAGATCGCCGTCAGTTCGTCCACGTTGAATGACGGCCTGAGCGAGTTGCTCGTGCGCGTGCTGCCCCCGGTCGCCGTTATCTTGATGAAGTCGGCGCCTTCCTTGACCAACTGCCTGACGGCGGCCCGGCACTCAGTCGGACCGGTTGCCTCTATTCCGAAGTAGCTGAGGTGGCCGCCGATTATGGCGACCGGCCTGCCGGCCAGAACCAGGCGCGGGGACGGGACGATCCCCATCTCGGCAGCTTGTCGCAGCATGAACGTGGTCCGGTTCTTGCCCCCGCAGTCCCTCAAACTGGTGACGCCCGTGTACAGATGCCGGCGCGCGTTCTGAGCCGTCTGAACGGTCAACACCTCATCCGGAAGTGTGACCAACTCGTCCCCTGCTCTGCCGTCACCGATGCCATTCAGGTGAACGTGGCAGTCGACCAGCCCCGGCAGTATGGTTGCGTCACCATAGTCCTGTTCCCGGACTGTAGCCCCGTCGGGCGCCCTGACCGTCTCCCGGGTGCCAATCTGCCTGATTGTGTCCCCCTCGAGCAGTATGGCCGCTGCCTCGGCGACAGGGCCGCCCGTCCCATCGACCAGCCGGGCCGAACTGAGGATCGTGAATTCGGTGTCCTGTTGAGGCATATTTCCCTCTTGCCGTTCCAGTTGCCTAAATTGTGGCCGGTGGCTGCCGCACCGCAGCAAGTGAATCCCCTGAGCCGCGCCCGACTTTCATACCGGCAAGGAAAACGTCAGTGACGTTCCACAGGTCATTGATGTCGACTGACGGGTCTCCCCGGACCACGAGGATGTCTGCTTCCTTCCCGGGCTCGAGACTGCCTACCTTATCGTCCATGCCTAGCGCCGTCGCGGCCCAACTCGTTACAGACATTACGCCCTGCATCGGCGTGTACCCGGCGTGGACGAGCAATTCCGCCTCGTAGACCGTATTGCCGAGTTGGTAGTCGCTCCACGAAGAGTCGGAGCCGGTAATCACCTTAAGCCCCATCTCGATCATTCTCCGGGTATCGTCGAGGTGGAGTTCCAGCTTGGTCAGCGCCTCATCCAACCGGCCCTGCTCCGGAGGGCTCAGGCCATCAGCGTCCCGCTTGTGGGCCAGCGCCCAGGTGGTGGCCCGACCCACCTGTAGGGTCGGATTTACATATGCACCCTGCTCCCCTATCCGGTCGGCGATTTCCTCCCGAAAACGGTGGCTGCCGTCGGGCTCTCTGAAGTTGCAGTGAATGATCATGTCCACGCCGGCGTCGAGGGAAAATGCAATGCCCAGAGAAGACAGGCAGTGGGCGGCGGTCAGTTTGCCGAACTTGTGGGCCTCTTTCGTGATCGCATTCAACTCGTCGACGTTGAAGGACGGCCTCATCGGGAATGACGTGCGGGTACTCCCACCGGTGGCAGCGATCTTTATGTAGTCCGCGCCTTCCTTGATTAGTTGTCGCGTCAGTGCCCTTGTCTCCACCGGACCGGTGACTTCGCCGCCGAAATAGCCCATGTGACCGCCGATGATGGCGACGGGACGGCCGCACAAAACCATGCGGGGACCAATCACCAGGCCCTCGCTGATCGCGTCGCGCAGCCTGAACATGGTCATGTTCTTCGGGCCGTTCTCACGAATCGTCGTTACGCCGGAAAAGAGGCTGGCCCGCGCATTCCGTGCCGACTGGACCGTCAGCACCTCGTCCGGCAGCAGCGACAGGTCGTCACCCAGTCGACCGTCACCGAACCCATTGTGATGGGTGTGGCAATCGACCATGCCGGGCAGGATCGTGCAGCCCGGATAGTCCTGTACCGCAACGGCCGCGTTTTCCGGGGCCTTGACGTCTGCAGCCCGCCCCACGGCGGAGATCCGGGAGCCTTCGAACAGGACGGCACCGTTCGGTATGGGAGGGCCGCCGCGAGCGTCAATGACGCGATCCGCCGTGATTAGCGTGAATTCGGTGCTGGCTGGCATGGCATGTGCCCCGGCGATCGCCTGGACGCCCCGAACCTAGCACGCTGCCAGACCACTCGCAACCGCCGCGCCGGCGCGTGCTCACGCTTCGAACTAACAGGTATTCGCTGGCGGCGTAGCCTTCGCCGCCGCGTCGTCCGGTCGCGACTTCCCCCGCTCACCCAGCTTCGCCAACCAGTAGCCGACCTCGAATAAAACGATTATCGGCAAAGCGACGAGGGCCTGGTTGAGCGGATCGAACGTCGGAGTAATCAGCGCGCCGAGCACAAACGCGAGCAGGATCGCCCATCTCCGCTGCCGGCCCAACCAGCGCGTGTTCACAACTCCGATGCGCGTCAGGAAGAAGATGACGATGGGCAACTCGAATATCAGGCCCATCCAGAACAGCAGCGTGGTTATCAGGGTCACATAAGACCCGATGCGGATAAGTGGCGTCGCAACGTCGCCACCGAACGAAAGCAGGAAATTGATGGCCGGGGGAAGAAGCACGAAGTAGGCGAACGCAACCCCGGCCGCAAACGCCAGGAGTCCGCCCGGCGTCAACAGATAGAGGTACCGGCGCTCCACCGACGTGAGGCCGGGCCGCAAGAACATCACAACCTGCCACAGGAAAAACGGCAGTGACGCCGCGAATCCCGTGAGTACGGACACCTTGGCCGCGGCGCCCCAGAACTCCGTCAGGTCGGTGAAGACCGGCTTGCCTTCGGTCGTAGGATTCAGGGCCACGGCCGGGGCCAGCAGGAATTCCAGGATTCGCTCGTGGAAAACGAACGCCGCTATGGTCAAGGCCAGCGCCACCAGCAGCGCCCGGATCAAGCGTGTCTTGATCTCGCCGATGTGGTCCATGATCGGCGCCGAACGGTCACTCATGATTCACGCTCGGCCCGTCCGGCCGCGTTCTCGCCTGCAGCAGCATCGACCGCCTCGGACTTACGGGAGTCCTGCGGTCGGGGCACACTAGACACACCCCCGTATTCGTGCATTCCGGACTCTATGACCTCCGGGTCCACCGCCTCCCTGACCATTCCGGTCAGTTCGTCCCTCTGCCGCCGCAACTCGCGCAACATCTTCGCCGCGGTCCGGGCGCCTTCACTCAGGCGCTTCGGGCCAAGCACCAGGAACGCCACGATGCCGATCAGCACCAGCTCGAGGCCACCTATACCCAGGAAGTTCACCTTTTCAACTCAACCTTCGCCGCTGCAAGCCCGGCGCACTCGATCCGGCCACCCACCGGTTCTATGCCAAAATCCCTCAGAAAACCACCGGTGAGGCACATGGGCAACCCCACCACGTTCAGGTAACACCCCTCAAACGATTCGACCGGAGAAAATGGCTCGTCCTGGATGCCGTAGGACCCCGCCCTGTCAAACGGCAGTCCGGTCGCCAGGTAGTCCTCTATCTCGTGTGAAGCATATCTGCGAAACGACACCTCTGTGGTCTCGAAACCGGTGCGAACGGTCTCTCCCGATGCCGCGCACACTCCGGTAACGACCTGGTGCCGCCTCCCCCGGAGTCCAAGTAGCATCCGGCGGGCGTCTTCCGGGGTCGAGGGCTTGCCGAGCAAATTGCCGTCGACAGTCACTATCGTATCCGCCCCAATGACAACCGAATCGGGCGCGCGTTCCTGTACGTTCATGGCCTTTTCCCTGGCTATGCGCACGGCGATTTCACACGGGTCCGATCGTGGGTCGATTAGTTCCGTAACGCCAGAGGACACAATCTCGAACCGGTAGCCAGCCGCCCGCAGTATGGTTGCCCTGCGCGGGGATGACGACGCCAGGATGAGTTTCCCAGGGCCCCCAGTTTCGTGACCGGAAGTCGCCATTGGTGTCATCCCGTGCCGTCGGCATCGACCCGGGACAATATCGCCAGTGCTTCCACGTGACGAGTCTGGGGGAACATGTCGATCGGGTACACGTCATCGAGGGCGTACGCGGACTCGCACAGGACAGCCAGGTCCTTCGACATGGCGTCCGGTTCGCACGACACCATCGCGACTCGCGCCGGCGCCAGTTCGATTGCGGCTGAGATGGCCTCCGGGGCGCAGCCGCGCCGGGGAGGGTCCAGCACCAGGACATCCACTGGCCCATCGAACTTCCGCAGAGCATTCTCCGTCCGGTCTTCGATGAACCCGACGTTGTCGAGACTCGCCGCGTTCAGGCGAGCATCCGCCACAGCCGACGCGGACTCTTCAATGCCCGTCACGTGCCCAGCATCAGGCGCAAGAAGTACGGTGAACGTACCGACGCCGCAATATGCGTCCACCACCTGTTCCTGGCCGGAAAGCCCAAGCGAGCGGACCATTAGGTCCACCAGATTGGCGAGTTGCGGGGTGTTGACCTGGAAGAACGATGAGGAGGCCACACGGAACCTGGCCGAGTCGACCTCGTCTTCGTAATGCGATTGCCCCGTCTCGAGGTCGGGCCACGGGGGTTTGAACGCCGGCTGAATCAGCATCGACCCGGTATCACCCCCGGACCGCACCGACACCTGGCTCATCCCGTTCAGACGGCCCTGCACGCGTTCCAACACGTTGTTGATCGGCTCATTCATCAGGAGGCAACGTTCCACCTGCAAAAACCTGCGGGTAGTAGCGTTCACGTAGCCCACCTTGCCCGCGTTGCCGTCGCGCCTGCCCACGGTGAACCTCGCATGATTGCGGTAACCGTATTCCGATGGGCTGGCCAGAGTCGGGTGGACCCTGGCGCCACGAAGGTCTTCGTACTTTGCGAGGGCTGCCTCGACCCGGAGGGCCTTCTCGTCGAGTTGCCGTTGATAAGAAACGTGCTGCCACTGGCAGCCGCTGCAACCCGAATAGTACGGACAAGGTGGTTCGACCCGGTCTGGGGACGGCTCGATCACCTCCACGGCTTGCAGCACAACCCGTTCGGGGAAAACCTTGACGACCTCGGCGCGCACCAACTCGCCGGGAATGCCACCAGACACCGCCGCCGGAGCGCCGTCGATTTCGCTCGAAGTTTCTCCCTTGGCGTCGAAATCGCCAAGCCATAGTTCAAGCAGGTCGCCCGGACCTATAGTCAAATGCTCCGTCAGCGGTGGACCTGTGTATCTCCGCCTGTGTCGTCTCTTCGCCATGCAAGAAATCTTTTCACAACATCGCCTGTAGTGGACGCGGAGGACCGTCGTGTTAAACCCTGGCCTCCGGCGGCCCTGTCGTTGGGGGTCGTCACGGGTCGTTTCCCAGCCAGTCCCCAAGGGCAGGCAGGCAGGTGAGGTGCGGGTTCGACTGTGACTGCGGCTCCAGGTAGTTGGGCTGAATCGGGCAATTCACCCGACTGCTTCTCAAGTTCCTCGCAAGCCGTGCCGAACCTTGCAGGGGCGACGTTCTCGTAATAGCCGAGACCTGGGAGGTAGTCGAAGATGAAGCGGAACAGTAGTCTGGCGGCCTCGGTGCAGGGGCGGTGCTTGGAGACTTCGATCTTGCCCTATCCGAATTCAAAGGGGACGCGGACTTGACCGCACCCGAGAAAACGCTGCCCTCCCACTTGTGAACAGATATGAGACTTCGTATCATGACACGATTCGATTGAATACAGACCTACCGGCGACAGAAGAGGATCTGGGCGCCATTGGACGGTCCCCGTCTGAAGACCGCCAGGTGGTCTGTCGCGATTCAGGAAGGGTATCGCTACGGAAGGCGCACACAATCAGTTGCCGGGCGTTGGCAGTGCTACCCTGTTCTTCCGAACGATTAGGCTGCCATCGAACGCGGGATTGGGACGTTGCTCGACGTTTGAACCCCTGCCGGACAGCACTTGAAACCAATCGCCGGGGGATTCCCGACCGAAAAACGGGCGGTTGAATGACCCTCAGGCGATGCACGAGGTGAAACATGGAGTTCTATAACGTGAAGACCAGGCAAAGAGTGGATTTGCCGGAGAACGTTCTCAGGAAACGCACCATTGTGCAGAAGAACGGCAAAAATACCTATGCCGTTACTGGTGAAGAAAACGGCACCAAACTGGTCAGATTTGTTAGCAAGCAACAGTACGATGCGTTGCAAGTGCCTGAGATTGAGGGCTCCTGAGGCGTCATCATGTGGTGGTTCAAGCGAGCGGTACTCCTCCCGACTTTCGCTGATGTCCAGGCTATGCACCCGTGGTTCCTGGATTACGAACAATTGGAACCAGGGGTCAGAGAGTTGGTATGGACACTGAACCAGACGGACATGGTAGAAACCCTCTCCTCCTGTGAAGGTCACCCGGAGATGCCAGACTGGTGGGAGACCACAGGCGGAACGGCATACGTCCTGTGCCTCGTGACCAATCCCAGCCAGTGGGACCGGGTACTGGACCAGTTACGACAGCTGGCCCAGGGCTGGAAGGAGGTCCAACTGATAGTGCAAGGTGACAGGGAACAGTGGCTGGGGTTTCAAGTCAGCCGTGCCCAGCCGGAATCTGCCCGCATCAGCCTGGACCAGGCCATCAGCCAGGCTAACGGGTTGATCAAACAGCACTTGGACCAGGATGTCGTTGCCATAACCTCAGCCCGAAGCGGACTTTAGGACCGAGCCCATCACAACGGTTCTCACGGCTTGTTAGAGTATTGAAGGCAACGCTAGTGGAAGACCAACAAATTGACGGAGGTGTCCCTTGGAAGGACTGACTGCTTACTGCTTAGCGCTTCGAAAGAGGTGCGAGATTCTGGAACCCAGAGTGGTAACTCTGAAAAATGGGCGTAAGGCGATACGGGGCAAGGCTAAAGACGCTCCCCAGTACACCGTATTCCGAATTTTGAGCGACTCTGAAGCGAAGCAAGTGGAGTCCAAGCTCAGTTAACAAAAATGGATTTTCGATTGCGGCGAATCCTGGCATTTGATCAGGTGTTGCATCGCAGAGGACAAATCCATTGAATCCGGGCGGCCGGCTACCCCAGGGATATCCCCGCTCGACCCCAGCCCTACCCAATAGCATTTTGGTCTAGCAATCACCCAGACCAAAATGCGGTGGGAGGGACTTTACGGCCCCGTACCACAAAGTGTTGGCCTCCAGCATTTGTGGGGTGGTGTGACCACAGAGAGATCACTGGCCGTACGGGAGTTTCGTAAGCTCCCCCTGGACCCTGTTGTGCCGCCTGCGCCGTCCGATCGTCTGGGCTCGCACTTCCTTTGTGCGTCGCGGGAACTCCTGTCGCCTTCCCCTGAGTACTCCTGGCGGTGTCCCGCTTCCCAGGGCCAAATGGTTGCGCCGGAAGTCGTAGTAGCTGACGAAGGCCATGATGGCCGCCTCAAGGTTGCCGCGCCTCCCGCTGGATGCCGGATCAGGTCCGGCAAGCCAATTGGGGGCGCCGCCATTTGATATTCTGCTGTAAACGGGCGGCGCGCGCCTGACCGGACTGGGTAATTCGCCCGCCCTGATAGTTGGAACGAGTCCACGTTGGCAGTTAAAAGACGCCTACCCGAGTGGTTCAAAGTGCCCGCTCCCGGGGGCGACAACTACCTGGATCTCCGCAGGCGGTTCAGGGACTCGAAGCTTCATACCGTGTGCGAGGAAGCCGCGTGTCCCAACATCGGCGATTGCTGGGACCGCAGGACCGCCACGTTCATGATCCTGGGGGACACATGCACACGCGCGTGCTCGTACTGCAACGTGAAGACCGGCTGGCCCGGCACCCTGGACGCCGGCGAGCCCTTCCGCCTTGCACAGACCGTCGCGGAAATGGGCCTGCGTTACACCGTAGTTACATCGGTCGACCGGGATGACCTGCCGGACGGCGGCGCGGGCATGTTCGCGCTTTCGATAAGAGAGATCCGGCGGCTGTCGCCCACGTGCAAAGTCGAGGTCCTTATTCCAGATTTCTCCGGCAGCCGGGACGCGCTCGCCACGGTCATCGATGCCGGGCCCGAGGTCCTCAACCACAACATCGAAACCGTCCGGCGCGTATTCCCGAAGGTCCGGCCCAAGGGCGACTACGACCTTTCGCTGGAATTGATCCGCAGGGTGAAGGAGATCGATCCTTCGATGCCCTCTAAGTCGGGCATGATGGTGGGACTGGGCGAGACCCGAGACGAGGTCCTCGAAACCATGCGCGACCTGCGTAGCGTCAGTTGCGACCTCCTGACAATTGGCCAATACCTGAGGCCGACGAAGAACCACCACCCGCTCATCAGGTTCTACTCCCCGGCCGATTTCGATGATTTCCGCGACGCCGGCCTCGCCATGGGCTTCCGGCACGTCGCCTCCGGGCCGCTGGTCCGAAGCTCCTACCACGCAGACATCCAGCACGAGGCTTCCCAGGACGCGCTCTTTCCTGTTGCAGGGCCCGGCTAGTCAACGGCAAGGCGTTTAGTCGGACCGGCACAGCGTAGATTGCGGCCCGCACGTCAGATCGAGAAGGATCTTGTCCCCTGATCGCGTCGGAATCAAGGGCACTCTTTACGTAGTCGCGACCCCGATCGGAAACCTCGGGGACTTGTCCGGACGCGCTGCCGAGGTCCTGCGAAACGTCTCGCTGATAGCGGCGGAGGACACCAGGGTTACCCGCAAGATCCTCGGCCACATCGGCGCGAACACAAGGACCGTCAGTTACCACGAAAACTCGCCCGCGTCTCGGCTCCGGGAGATACTGGCCGTGCTCGATTCGGACGACGCGGCCCTGGTTACCGACGCTGGAACGCCCGCGCTGAGCGATCCCGGCGCGGACCTGGTCGCGGCAGCCGCGGCCGCGGGTCACCCGGTGGTGGCGGTACCCGGACCATCCGCCGTCGCTGCCGCTTTATCGGTCGCCGGTATGCCTGCGGACCGGTTCCTGTACCTGGGATTCCTGCCGCGTCAACAAAGTCGGCGCGCCCAGACCCTGCGGAACGCGGCCAGCGAACCCGGTCCGCTGGTGGTCCTCGAAGCGCCGCACCGGGTGGCCGCAACGCTCGAGTCGATCGCAGAACGGTTCCCAGACCGCGCCGTCGCCGTTTGCCGAGAACTCACCAAGAGGTTCGAGGAGGTATATCGAGGCGACGCTGCGGGCGCGCTGGAGTACTTCACCGAACCGCGCGGGGAGTTCGTGATTGTGGTCGAAGGAGCCGGGAAGACACGCACGACGCCAACGGACGAACAGTTGCGAATCGCCATTCAGGCCGCGCAGGACGGCGGGCTGTCCGGACGCACGCTGGTGGCCTCCGTAGTCGAGTCCACGGGCGCACCTCGCAGCCGCGTTTATCGCCTCAGCCTGGAAGCTTGACAAACGCCCGGCCGACCTGTCCTGCTGGCTATAATGGGAGCGAGTGTGACGCAGTTCACCACCTCATCTGCCCTACCCGTCCCACCCAGTTGCCCAAGTAGAGGCCCCACTTGCCCCGAAAGATACTCGTCGCGGTCGCATGGCCCTACGTAAACGGGCCCCCGCACCTCGGCCACATTGCCGGAATGAATGTCCCGGCCGACATTTTCGTGCGCTACCACCGGCTGGCGGGCAACGACGCCATCATGGTCTCCGGGAGCGATATGCATGGCACTCCGACCGCACTCAGGGCCGCTGACGAAGGCGTTGAACCTGAAGTCATCGCGCAGCGGTACCACAAGGTCTGGTCGGAATGCCTCGCCGAGATGGGATTCTCCTACGACATATATACGGACACGGATACCGATAACCATCGCGAGGTGACCCACGACCTATTCGAGACGCTCCACGAAGGAGGGTTCCTTTACGAGGCGAACCAGACCATGCCGTACTCGATCACCGAGGAACGGTTCCTGTCAGACCGCTTCGTCGAGGGCAAATGTCCCCACTGTGAAAACACCCGCGCTCGCGGGGACCAGTGCGACGCCTGCGGACGGACGCTCGATCCATCCGACCTGATAGACATCCGCAGCGCGCGGGACGGCTCGACGCCCGAGTTCCGTGACACCACGCACCACTTCTTCAAGCTGAGCGCGTTCCAGGACCAACTGGAAGAGTGGGTTTCCGGCAAGACTGACTGGCGCGCGAACGTCCGCAACCAGACCCTGGGCTGGTTGCAGGAGGGCCTGCTCGACCGCGCCATAACGCGGGACATCGACTGGGGCGTCCCGGTGCCGTTCGCCGGATATGAAGACAAACGAATCTATGTCTGGTTCGAGGCCGTCATCGGGTACCTGTCCGCAACGAAGGAATGGGCCAGTCGCTCGGGGCAACCCGACGCCTGGAAGCGCTTCTGGGAAGAGCCGGACGCCGAGACCTACTATTTCCAGGGCAAGGACAACATCCCGTTCCACACCCTCATCTGGCCCGCGATGCTCATGGGGTACGGCGGACTGAACCTCCCCACGGACGTGGCCGCAAACGAGTACCTCAATTTCAAGGGTCAGGAGTTCTCAAAGAGCCGGAACTGGGCGGTCTGGCTGCCGGACTACCTCGAACGTTATGAGGTGGACCCCCTGCGTTACTACCTGGCCGCCACCATGCCGGAGACCTCCGACTCGGACTTCACGTGGGAAGGCTTCGTCGCGGCGAACAACAACGAACTGGTCGCCACGTTCGGCAACTTCATTCACCGGGTCCTCACCCTCACCTACCGGAACTTCGACGGAAAGACACCCGAGCCCGGTCCTCTTTCGGAAGATGACGAGACCGCTCTCGCTGCATGTGACTCAGCGCTGAAAGATGTAGCGACTGCCATCGAATCGAGGCGATTCCGCGACGGCCTTCGGGCCGCGATGGGCCTCGCCCAGCATGGGAATCGATACATCGACCACAAGGCGCCGTGGGCCGAGGTCAGGCGGGATAAGGCAGCCGCAGCAACAACGCTGTGGACCACGTTGAACATCGTGGCCACGCTCCGAACGGTCATGAACCCGTTCCTGCCGTTCTCCACGCAGAGGATTCACGAGTTGATCGGCTGCGATGGGGAGGTGGGCGATGTCGGATGGGCAAGGCAGGGGATTGTCCCAAACTCTCCCATCGATAACCCGGCGCCCTTGTTCCGCAAACTCGACGAATCCGTCGTCGAAGAAGAATACGCACGGCTCGACGCGTCGTAGCGACTACCAGCCGGACTGACCATGGTTGTCTACCAAAGCCAAAACGACATATACGCGCTCGTAGAACGCGACCTCCAACGAGTAGTCGAGAACCTCTCGGCGGTCTGGGAGAGCCAGCAGAGCCAACACTCAGGAGTGGCTGAAAGGCTCGCTCACGTGCTGGCGACGCCCGGTAAGCGCGTGCGCCCTGCAATTACGCTGTTGGCATCACGACTCTGGGGCCGGGAGCCGGACGACCGCACCATCAAGATGGCCACGGCGGTGGAACTGTTGCACATCGCAACGTTGATCCACGACGACACAATAGACATGGCCGACACGCGCAGGGGATTCGCTACCGCCAGCAACCTGTGGGGCGGAAGCATGGCCGTCCTCCTCGGCGACTACGTATTCGCCTACTCCGCCATGTTCGTGTGCGACACACACAGCGTCCGGCTCATTCGCCGCTTTGCCGAGACGATCTCCGAACTGTCCCGCGGCGAACTCAACGAGATGCTCGACGCCTGGAATCCCGAAACCACCATGGAGAGCTACTTCTCGCGCATATTTGACAAGACCGCGTCGCTCTTCTCCACGTCGGCCGAAAGCGGCGCAGTGCTGGGAGAAGGCGACGAAGAAAGCGTAGAGAACCTGAGGAGCTACGGCCGAAACCTCGGGCTCGCTTACCAGATCGTCGATGACGTTCTCGACTATCGCTCCACCAGCAAGGTACTGGGCAAACCGGCCAGTCACGACCTCAGCGAAGGGGTGCTCACGCTGCCGGCCCTGTTAGCCCTCCAGAACGGCTGGGCGCCTGCGCTGCGCGAGTACGTCGCATCCGACGAGTCGGACAGGCAGGACCTGCTCCACGAGGCCTACAGGCAGATCTGTACTTCCGAGGCGCTCACCGCAGCCGGCAGCGTCGCGGAGGAGTACCTGGACAAGGCAGCAGCGGCCATCGGCCCACTGCCGGATTCAGAAGCCAAAGCGGCACTGCTCGGCCTCGTCCATTTCGCCCGAACCCGCGCCAATTGACGCGGTGGCCCATGGCAACTGCGGGCAGCAACAGGAAAAGGCGGCGCGCCAGGAGAAGGCCGCGGCCCCCGCGTCGACTTCCCGTCTCCCCTGGCCAGATCGCCGAACGCCTGGACCCGCTTTACGGTCCGGTGACATGGGAACCAAGACTAAACGCGCTCGACGAACTGATATTCACCGTTCTGACCCAGCACACCTCTGACTTGAACGCAGAGCGGGCTTTCAAGTCCTTGCAGGCGAGATATCACACGTGGCAGGAAGTAATCGCTGCGCCCGATACAGAGGTAGCTGACACCATCAGGAGCGGCGGTCTCGCGAACCAGAAGTCGGTGCGCATCCAGCAGATACTGGCCGCGATCCTCGACAAGCGCGGCGAATTCGACATCCAGTTCCTTGGCGACCTTCCGCTCGACGAGGCCAAGGCCTGGCTCCAGGACCTGCCGGGCGTCGGACCGAAGACCGCGGCCGTGGTGCTCTCATTCTCACTGGGGATGCCCGCCATGCCTGTCGATACCCATATCCACCGGGTGGCCGGTCGACTCGGACTCCTCCGGCCCGGCACGTCCGCCGACGATGCCCACGACGTTCTCGAAGAGATCGTGCCGCCTGACGACAGGTTCGCGTTTCACGTATTGCTCATCACACACGGCCGCCAAATCTGCAAGGCGAGACGCCCGCTTTGCGGGGAATGCCCGCTTGAGGCGCCCTGCCCCGGCAGCCAATCTGCTCAATAACCCGGGGCCACACCCCGGTTCGTGCCAGGATCGTCGTGAAACAGGTCCAGGTAACCGGGTGCGGACTGCGGGGACAGACCACCTCAGCTTCGCCTACGGTGGTAATCTCATAGTTTGACCCGGCCCTGGAGGTCACCATGACAAGAGCAGCGATCCTCAACGTAACTGGTTACGCAGGCGCTGAGCTTGCTCGAATACTGCACCGTCACCCGAACGTGGATCTCGTCTCCATCACGGGCCGCAGCGCCGCCGGTAAGGTCCTCGCGGAGGTCTTCCCACACCTCCGCGACATCGACCTGACGATCACCCCGGACGTGGACGAACCCGTAGATGTGGTCTTTTCCGCCCTACCCCACGCCGCAAGCGCCGAACGGGTTGGACCGTTCCTAGAAAAAGGCGTGGCCGTGGTCGACATCAGCGCCGACTTCAGGCTGAATGACCAGGACATCTACGAGTCGTGGTACCAGGTCGATCACCCGTACCCTCAGTACATCGAAGAAGCGGTCTACGGACTGCCCGAGTTGCACCGCCCCGAACTGGCACGGACACGGCTGACCGCTAACCCCGGCTGCTTTCCCACCGGCGCAATACTCGGTATGGCGCCGCCGGTCAGCGAGGGCATCGTCGACCACGACATCATCTACGACGCCAAGACCGGAGTGTCCGGCGCGGGCCGGAGCGCCGCCGTCAAATACAACTTCTCCGAACTCAACGACAACACGCAGGCGTACTCCGTCTCAGGTCACCGGCACCAGCCGGAGATGGCACAGGAACTCAGCGCCCTGTCGAAAAACGGCGATGTGACCGTCACATTTACGCCCCACCTCGTGTCCATGACGCGCGGCATCCTGGGCACCTGCTACGCGCGGCTTGCTGAGGGCGTGGACCAGGCACGAATCGACGAGATCTACAGGGACTTTTACGCAGGCGAACCGTTTGTCACGGTCGTGTCGGAATCGCCTTCGACCAAGCAGACGTGGGCCAGCAATCAGTGCCTGGTACATCCGGTCGTGAACGAGCAGACCGGCCGCCTGGTCGTCGTAACCGCCCTCGACAACCTTGTGAAGGGGGCGGCGGGCAGCGGCGTCCAGAACATGAACGTCATGCTGGGCATGGATGAGACCGCGGGGCTGGAGGGGCTGCCCGTTTACCCTTGAGCGCGCCGGGTCGGTGTATCTTGCCAAACCGCCGAATCGGTGAATCGGTAGTCTTTCCTAGCGGGACCTGATCAGCCGAATGTAGTCGTCATGGCTGCCGATCCACACCCAGATGTAGTCCTCGCCGTATTCAACCGCAAGTGCTCTGTGTCCCGACCCAACTCGCGCCGACCAAAATTGACCAGTCTTTTTGAAGCGGAGTGACGGGTGTCTCGGATTTGCCTTTAGAAGTGCGTAATTCCTTCGGGCGACCCTCTGTATCGGCTCCGGAAGCCGCTCAAGATGCCGCCGGAATCTCGGTGATGCCCGATGCACTTAAAGATCTCGAAGCGAACCGTTTTCCTTGGCTTCGATGGCTTCGGTGACTAGGAAATCCAACTTTCCGTCACGTGAATCTAGTTCGATCTCCCGGTCCCACTCTTCCCACTCCATTTCGTCGAGCCAGCGCCTGAGTTGCTGGTATTCAGCCTTGGGCAGACTCAGAATGGCCTTTTGTATTTCAGCGAATGTAGTCATCATTCTCCCTCCCGCTGCTTTCCGGTTCTTCGCATAGAAGTGGAGATTCCCCGACCAAGAGGCAACAATGGAATTCACAGTCGTTCATTTTAATGGCCTGGAAGCTCGGTGGCAGGTTGCTCCGACGCGTTCATGCAGCGGCGTCCAAAACATGAACGTCATGCTTGGCGTGGACGAGACCGCGGGCTGGAGGGGCTGCCGGTTTACCCCTGAGCGCGTCCTCCAAATGTGGATGACCGCTGGATACGTTCGGAGTCCGGGGTAGAAATGTCTCCACTGGGGTCAAGGCTGACCAGATACGGTGGTCTCTCCTATCCAGCGAACACTCCGGACGACCTGACTCGCCGCTCGAAAGAACTTCTCGTCGGCGGTCCACATGTCGCAGCCGAGCGTCTCTGCCAAGGCAACATAGTGGACTTCGTAAGTCGCGCTCAGCCCGAAGTGGCTTGCCAGTTCCAATGCCCGGCCATAAAGATGCGTCGGCTGATGCAGTTCAAGTCCGGATGTCAGCAGGCTCTGCATACGTAGCGTCGCCGCCTCCAACGACAATTCGCCCCTCAAAACCCGTTGGTGGAGGGCGTTGGTTAATTCCACTGGCATCAGGTACGGCGCTGCGATCCGGGTCCCCTGGCTGTTCCACGACCGGCCAAGCGCGTTAGCTTCGGCGGTGTATATCTCCTTTACCAGCCACTTGAACGCCAGGCTCGCATCCACTACAACGTAACCGTTCAAGACGTGGTCCTGGACTCGCGGGCCTCTCGGATGAACTCAGACCCATCCCCCGGTAAGATCCTGTCTCCAAACTCCTCCTCCTGGAGCGCTACGAGCCGCTCTATGTTGAAGGTCCCGGTGAGCGCGCCATTGGCCTCGTCCCTATCCAACTCCCTGTTTATTGCGGTGAGGCAGTAACGTCTCATGCTGATGCCCTTGATCGCGGCAACAGCCTTCAGCCGCCGCTGCACCGGGGGGTCCATGTCCAAGGTGAGCCGTTTCTTCTTGGCTTGCATCGGCGTTACCTCCCAATTTTCGTTATCCACACCACCGAGAATAGCGTAAATACAGAAATATGCAATGCAAAGATCGCGTGGGAAGCCCGAAAGATCCGCTGGTATCGCTCGGGACCACATTGATGGTGGCCGGGCATTTCAGGTGTCAACAAATCCACTGCCGTGTTCAGGGATGACGAGGGGCCCACCTTGCAGGCTTAACGCGCGCCCACAAAAAGGGCGCGATAATGCCCACACTTATTCCCCGGGAGGGTGGCATGGCAATCAGGGCATATCTGCTCATAGAGGCCCAGGCGGGCACGGGCAACTCGATCCTAAAGGAACTACGCGAACTGCGAGAAACGATCCAGGCTGACCGGGTCACAGGCCCGTACGACCTAATATGCATCCTCGAGTCCGATGACCTCGACAAGCTCGGCGACATCGTGCGGGACAATGTCCACAGGATCCCCGGTGTCAGCCGCACCATGAGTTGCCTCCGCTTCACCAGCTAGAGAACGGCCGGCTACCGGGAGGCGCTTTCAACGATGGCGCGGCCTAGCGCAGGCTTTCCGAAAAGAACTTCAGCGTCCTATCCCAGGCCATTTTTGCGCTCGACTCGTGGTAGACCTCGGGCCTTTCGTCATTGAAGAACGCGTGTTCCGTTCCCGGGTACACATGGATTGTGGCTTCTACCCCGGCGGCCTTCAGGTTCGCCTCCAGGTCGGGCAGCGCGTCGGTCGCTCCGTCGTGTTCGGCGTAGTGGCCCAAAATGGGGCAGGCCGTGTTCTCCCAGTTATCGGGAAAGAACATCGGAACGCCGTAGAACGGCACAGCGGCGTCGATCTGACCCGTTGACGCAAGGTACAGCGTTAGCCCTCCGCCCATGCAGAAACCGGTGCAGCCAATCTTCGACGGGTCAACCGCCTCGTGATTCCGCAGGAACGTCACGGCGCCGGTCATGTCCCGGACCGCATCTTCCATGCGCAGTTCCATCATGTACTTGCCAGCCTCATCCGGCTCCGTCGTGGATTGCCCGTGGTAGAGGTCGGGGGCCAAAGCCACGTACCCTTCGGTGGCGAAACGGTCGGCCACGTCTTCGATATGCGGTACGAGTCCCCACCACTCCTGGATGACGATGACCGCCGGGCCAGGTCCTCCGTCGGGTAGCGAGAGGTAACCTGAAGCCGTCCCGCCGTTGCTCGGATACTCGATGGTCTGTCCTGCCATGATTCACCTCCTGGGCACATTCATTTGACACAGGACGTTAGCACCACCGGACCGTTCGCTCAACGGATGCAGCAAACCACTCGCTGCCCGATGGCCATTCCACAGGTGCGGGGGAAGTTTAGGATGAGCGCAAAGGCGGCACGGGAAGGTCAAAGCCATCGCCCGGCCGATTGAACGTACGAGTGTCCCAAACCAGACGAGGCCTGTGAACGATGGAAAAGCTGTTGTGGATCGTATTGGCGGGCGGAGCCGGGACCGGCGCCCGCTACGGAATCGTCACCCTGTTCGGGCGATTCAATGCCGCGGAATCGTTCCCTTGGGCCATCTTCACCGCCAACATGATCGGCTGTTATCTCTTCGGCATGGTGTGGCAGGCCGCAGAGGACAGATCAATACTGAACGACCACGTGCGCCTGGCGGTCCTGGTGGGCTTCATGGGTGCGTTCACGACGTTTTCGACATTCGCCTTCGACAACGCGCAGCTTATAAAGACTGGCCGATGGGGCGCGCTGGCGCTCAACCTCGCGTTGAACAACGGAGTCGGCATCGCGCTGGTATTCGCCGGCTTCAGGACGTCCCGCGCCCTTTGGCATTAGGCCTCAAGAACGCCAAACCAGGTTGGCAACGGCGGTCCGGTCGGCTTGGAGGAATCCGGCGTAGTCAGGCGGATGTCTCGACGAGAGACTTGATTCCGCTGACGTCGGTCCGGGACCGGGCTACTTCCAGGTCGTACATCCGTTGCAGGTTAAGCCAGTAGTCGGGGGTCGTCTCCAGCGCTCGTGCGATACGCAGAGCCGTGTCGGCCGTAATAGACCTGCGACAGTGAACGATGTCGTTGACGCGAATAGGGGGTACCCCAATCGTCTTGGCCAGACGGTACTGGGTGATCCCGAATTCACCCATGATCTCCGCGAGATGTTCTCCCGGGTGTGTTGGTCCAGACGTGGCCATGCTCTTCTCGACGGTTGGCGCTTTGTTGCGTGTAGCCAATATTCACCGTACGCCGTCTATCACCGCACCGGGAAGTAAATGTCCGTGCGCCACTTCGACTGGTCGGCTACTTGGCCGGGATCGGTCACATAGACCTCCCATGGCGCGCCTGCTGGCTCCAGCCCCTGTGACGACATCCAATCCGTGAGGGCAGACCACGTCTGCGGGAGGTTGTCGTACGGCCCCATGTGTGTCACCGTCGCGGCGGTTCCGGCAGGGAGCTCGCCCGCCTTGACACGGTCCGTGCCGGGAATCGGCGAGGATACAGGGATTCCGCACTCGAGATCGACGCTGTTGCCGTCCATCGAGTGATAGAGGGCAAACGGCATGCCGGCCGGCAGTTGTCCGCTCTGCTGGATATGTCCAAAGACCTCTCCGAACAGCGGCCCCATGACCTCACCGATTTTGTCCATCGTGGCCGTGGTACGTATACCCGCGATGTGCTGCGCTGCCAACCGTTTCGTGCCAAATCTCAAGTCCATTTGCCGTTCCTGGGTCCCATTGTTGATGTCTCGACGGCCGGTAGCCGGTCGAACTCACTGTTTGAAGAGCCGTAGGTTCTCAGGATACCCAAGTTCACTCGGCTATGACGGGGCTGGCAATTGGCACTGAAAGACGGCGGGCGGTGCCAATGTCCGCGAGTTTGAGGCTGAACGTTCGAAAATGCCAAGGGCGGCACACTTGGACCGATCCTAACGGCCAAAGCGTATTCTCGATTTTCAGGCAGCTTTTACCTCAACCACTAGGGTACGTCCAACAGCCTGAAGTGCCTTCTGGACCTGGCTGATGTGAGAGCGGTGGTCCGGATTGGCGAGCTTTCGCACAGCAGATTCGCTGATGCCTAGTCTGCTTGCAAGTTCTACTTTAGTTATGCCTTGGGTGCGCATCGCCGAGTAGAGGGCTAACTTTGCGGCGACAACAGTCGGCACTGCAACAAGTTCTTGACTATCTGGCGCCTCTCCAGGAACGGGGATTTCCCGCTTTTGATGCACGTATCCGGCCAACGCGGTCGCAAGCGCGTCTTCCGCCTTTGCCAGCGCTTCGGGCCGGTCGCGTCCACCGGTAATGGCCTCGGGTACGTCAGGGAATGTGGCCACCAAAAATCCGTCTTCATCGGCGTACACTTCGCAGGGGTATGCGTAGATCACGGCTCAAAACTCCCTTGGGTCGATGAGTAGTTGGCGCAGCACCGCGGCCTGTGTGCATTCGGCCATGTCGCCTCGCTTAGCCGCGGCGAACCGGGATCCAACGCGGGCTCGTCACCCTCCCTTGGTCGCCACGTCCCTGATTGGTATGAGAATGCGTGTAAACTACCGTCAATTGAATTGTAGTCGAATAATGACAGTGTGTTTCACAAAAGGCGATATTCTCGTAGAGCGAGGTTACACTTTTTGGTTGAGCCAGTTCACAGGTGGCCGTCGCACCGTACGCGAAATCAGGGAAATCAGGAGCGAAACGCTTGGACCAGGAACCGATAATCGTCGCCGAGAAGCTGGTTAAGACGTACAAGTCACGCACCCTGTCAGTGAACGCTCTGCAGGGAGTGGACCTCAACGTGATGAGAGGCGAGATGGTTGCGGTCATGGGGCCGTCCGGGTCCGGAAAAACGACGCTCCTCAACTGCCTCTCTGGCCTGGACGTGCTGGACTCCGGCAACGTGACCATAGGCGGCCAGGTACTCGCCGAACTCCCCGACGACGCCCTGAGTGAGTACCGCGCGAGGTCAATGGGGTTCATTTTCCAGCTATACAACCTTCTGCCCGTACTCAGCGCCCTCGAAAACGTCGAGATGCCCCTCCTGATTTCGGGAGAAAAACCGGGGAAGGCCCGGGAGATTGCCCGGCACCACCTCGACCAGGTCGGCATGGCGAATTGGGCGGACCACAAGCCGAGCGAACTCTCAGGCGGGCAGCAACAAAGAGTGACCATCGCCCGCGCCCTGGTCAACGAACCCTCGATTGTCTGGGGAGACGAGCCGACCGGTAACCTGGACACCGAAAACGCTGCCGATGTCATGGACCTCCTGTGCCGCCTCAATCAGGAAAATGAACAGACTTTCGTGATCGTTACCCACACGCCGGAGGTGGGCGGCATGGCCGGCCGCATTGTGCGCATGCGTGACGGCCGGATCGAAGACGACGGCACGAACGGGGCCGGTTAACCAGCCATGGAGAACCTCTTCGGAGTGCCGATGGGCGGCTTGACCATTGGTGTTGTCGCCACTCTTCTGGTCTTCTTGCTGATACTGGCGTTTTTCGCCCGCCGAAACCCCGTCCTCTTCAAGCTGGGCCTGCGCAACATCCCGCGGCGCCGGGCACAGACCGTTCTGATCATCGTCGGCCTGATGCTCAGCACGGCCATCATTACGGCTGCGCTCGCGTTGGGTGACACCGTCAGTTCCCTGATCAGGAACGGCGCCCTCGACGCCCTCGGAGCCACCGACATTGTCGTGGAGTCCCCGACGTTTGCAGGGTTCGGGGACGATTTCCTTACGTCCGAACAGGTTGATGCGGTGCTGGCGTCGTTAGATGCGGATAGCCGTGTAGACGGGGCTATGCCGCAGATCCGCGCAGACTTGCCCATTCTCAACCCCGGCAACGGAATGACCTCGGTCGGCGCGCCTCTGCTGGGACTGGCGCAGTCCCGAATGGCCGGGTTTGACGACATAAAGACTTCCGACGGCAAAACGTTCGCGGTGGAATCGTTGGGAGTAAACGGCATCCTTCTCAACGACAGCATGGCCGAGGACCTGGAAGCTGGTGTAGGTGACGAACTGACGGTCATTACCCCCTACGGCGAGCGCAATCTCGTCGTCACAGCAGTTGTCGTGGGACGGGGCCTGGCGGGCACCCGGGGGGATGGCTCGAACGCTTCCGTGGGTCTAGTCCGGCTGGACACGTTCCAGGAAATGCTGGACCGCGAGGGGTTGGTAAACCGCATCGAAGTATCGGTCACCGGGGGCTCGCGCCCGAGCCCTGAACTGTCAGAAGACGTAGTTGAAGATCTCCAACTGGAGTTCACAGACGACGCAGTCGCCGAACGGTTATTTGCGTCGCTAAGCGACCTTGAGACGGTCGCGCTCATCAATGACTATGTCTCCGCAAACACCGAAGACATCCCGGAATCCGCCAAGGAAGACCTGTCGGAACTCGTGACGGAACTCAAGTCGGGGGCATCCGACTCAAGGGAATTCAGGTCGTCGATGACCGACCCGTTCGTCGCCGGGACGGTCGTCCTGGCCATAGAGGAAGCCGGCCGTTCCGATCAGGCGCTGGCTACCACTTTCATGCTGGCCGAACTCGAAATACTGCGCATAAGTGAGGTCAAGGTCAGCCTCGTGGAACTTGCCGACACAATCGGAAGTTTCTTCACGACCATATTCGGGATATTCGGGTCCTTTTCGATAATGGTCGGGCTGCTGCTGATATTCCTGGTATTTGTGATGCTCGCGGCGTCCCGAATGACCGAAATGGGAATCGCGCGGGCCATAGGCACGAAGCGGCGGCAACTTGTGCAGTCGTTCGTATTCGAAGGCGCTGCCTACGCGTTCGCGGCGTCCGTTGCGGGAGTCGTGCTGGGCATCCTGGCCAGCATGGGGCTGGTGCAAATCCTGTCACGCATCCTTCCAGAAGATGTCGACTTCACAATACGGTTCGGTCTCCAGCCCCGTTCAGTACTGCTTGCCTTTGCAGCCGGGATGGTGATCACCCTCATCACGGTCGCCATATCCGCGTACCGTGTGAGCAAGCTGAACATCGCGGTGGCCATCCGCGGCCTGCCCGAGGAGTTCGTTCCCAGTGAGAGGCCCAGCCTCAGGAGCCAGTTGCGAATCCTGGGACAGGCGCTCATCGCGCCGTTTTACCAGCTATACCTTGGGATACGCGGCAGGCGAATCAGGTTCCTCTGGGCCCTGATTGCGCTCATCCCGCCAGTCTGGCTGGTCGTGATCGTCATTGCCCTGGTCAGGTTGGTGTCGCCATACATCCGCATCGGTTGGGAGTCGGCCATTCTCGGGGTCGTCCTGGCGGTGATCGGGATCAACAACTCTTCGGCAGCCTTCTTCTCCATTGGGGGCTCGCTGACCGTCGTTGGCCTGGGAATGGCGCTGCGTAGCATCCTGAGCCGGACAGACATGCGGGACGAGGTGGTTTCCAGGATTTCGTACTCATTCATCGGCGCGCTCCTGTTGACGTTCTGGCTTTTGCCCTTCGACGCCCTCAATTGGCTGACGGGCGAACTGGAAGGCGATATCGAAATGTTCATCCTCTCGGGGATATTCGTGACCGCCGCGGCCGTGTGGGTCGTGATGTACAACTCGGAGGTCATCTTCTGGCCGGTCAACCGCTTCCTTGGCGGGGTCGGAGGTCTGCGGCCGGTCCTCAAGGCAGCCCTCGCCTACCCGATGCAGGCCAAGTTCCGCACCGGGTTGACCGTCGCGATGTTCGCGTTGATCGTGTTCACCCTCATGGTGTTCGCCGTGATCAACGAGGCGTTCAGCAACACCATCGTCAGTAACACCGACCGCATCAACGGCGGATTCGACATCCGTGCAACTGTCAGCCGGGAGCTGCCAATCGACGACATCGACGCTGCAATCCAGTCGGCGGACAGGCTGGACCTGGGCGATTTCGAGGTGGTCGGCGGTTCCACCGGTGTGTCAGGAGAGGCTCGCCAGATCGGGCCCTATCTCGGAGAGGAAATAGAAGAACGGCGGTTCCGTCGACTCGGCGTTAACGGATTCGAGCCGTCGATTCTGACCGCAACCCGGTGGGAATTGTCGCACTTTGACCCCGCATATGGCGCAAACGACCAGGAAGTCTGGGCCGCAGTTGCCGCCGATCCTGACCTCGTAATCGCAGGCGCCGGTGTGATTCCGATCAGCGGCGCCTTCGCAGGGCAGTTCGGTACCCCGTTCAATGTCGAGGGTATCGAGGCGGACGACCCCGAGGACATAGAGGCTTTCAGAGTCGAAGTCCGCCCGCCACTGGGAGCGGGCAGTCCGATCAAAAAGACGGTGATCGGCATCGCCGACCCGCTTGCCTTCGACGGTTCCGAGTTGGTCGGCAGCGTCGAGATGTTGGGCGACGTTGCGACCGGCGACACGCCTCTGACAACGTACCGGTTCCGGTTGGCTCCGGGCGCGGACCCCGACGTCGTCTCTTCTGCGCTCGAGACAGAATTCCTGGGCAACAACCTCAACGCGACGTTGACCATCGAGCAGATCAACCAGGAACTGAGCGCGAATACTGCATTCAACCAGTTGTTCCAGGGTTACATGGGTCTTGGATTGCTCGTAGGGGTGGCGTCTCTTGGCGTCGTGTCGTTCAGGGCCGTGGCGGAGCGCAGGCAGGCCATCGGCATGTTGCGGGCCATCGGATTCAAAGCCGCCATGATTCGTACCAGTTTCCTCGTAGAGTCCTCTCTCATCGCCCTGATCGGCATCGGGCTTGGCCTGGCCTTGGGATCGGTGGTCTCCTGGAATTTGCTGAACGACATTAACCAGGAGTTCGAAGGCATCAGGTTCTCCGTGCCGTGGTTGACCGTCGCCATCATCGTGGCTGTCGCATGGGTCTTCTCGCTGATAACGACCCTCGTACCCGCCATCCAGGCGTCGCGGACCTACCCGGCCGAAGCCCTGCGGTACGAATAGGCTGACGGCCCCCTTCGTCGTGCCGGACCCCGATCCGGTACCCATGGCGCACGGGCGGCGCGCGCGGCTACCACCCAAACCCACGACTCCACCATCCACACTCGCAATCCAACACCCTATGTAGGGTGCGCTGGGATGTGGGCGCCCGCCGGGGTGGACGGGCGGCGCGGCTACGCCATGAACCCCTGTTCCATCACCAAGACACCCTCTCCATCGTCTTGCCGGACTCCGATCCGGCACCCAGGAGCGGTGCGCGGCTACCACCCAAACCCACGACTCCACCAACCACACTCGCAATCCAACACCCTATGTAGGGTGCGCTGGGATGTGGGCGCCCGCCGGGGTGGACGGGCGGCGCGGCTATGCCATGAACCCCTGTTCCATCACCAGGCCTCCCTCTCATTGGCGGTCTACTTTTATGGGACTTTGCCGCCAGCCGGGTTGGTCAGGACCCGTCCTGCTCCGGGAGCGGCATCAACCCTGTGGCGGGATAGAACCTGGACCACACGAACCAGAACCCCGTCTGTCCCTCCAGCATCCGCATCCGCTTGCCCTCCAATTCGCCCTCGACGCAGTAACCGGTCAGGGCGCGCCACACACTCCCCGTCTCGCGGTCCCGCAGCAACAACGGCTCATAGTTGATCTCGGGCCCGTCGGACTCTCGCTCATCCGTCGAGTCATGGTCGTCATCTTCCGTCGCGTTTTCCCGGTCCTCGCCGGGTTCCTGGTCCGGCACGGGGACTATGTCCGCCGACTCGATCAGTTCCGGCCTGCGGGGGTTCTCGGACTCCGCGTCGAATGTAAGGACGCGTCCCTCGACGATGCGGCTGAATATGGCGGCGGTCGCGCTGATCCTCTCCAGCACCACCAATATCGGCTCCCGTTCGAACTCCTCATGGACCAACGGCTCCTCGATCAGCGACCGATACGGGTACGCCATCGCGCCGTCTCTACCAACGAGGCCGATCACGATCTCCTTATCCCCCAGGCGGCGGTCCTTCGACGACTGCCGGTGCAGGCCCGGCCGGTCGTTGAAGTAATAACGCTCGAAGATGTCCCACTCCGGTGTGCCCTCGGTCGAAAGCACCTCTGTGTCTGGGTATGCGTCCGACCAGGCGCTCCAGTTCGTCGCCAGGACTGGCAGTTGTTTCAAGACCTGTCCCGTGTTTTCTCCGGCGACGGCCTGCCCATTGAACTGGACCCACCTCCCGTCCGGCGACTCGTCGTTGAAGACAGTCGAGTTGAGCACGGTCTTGGGGATTGGCTCGAATGTGACCAGGTGACCAGACGGGAGCCTGCGGTCGAAGGCGCGCGCGGCGTAGGCAATCGCCCACCAGGAGACGGAGACGCGCTCACCGCCGACCTCCATGTTGATCACTTCCCTGAGGGCCATGGCGGACATCGGCAGGGCCACGGCGTCGCCGTTGATCTCTATTCCTGCGACGCGGTCTTCCCCGCGCAACTCCTTGTCCGCTTCGTCCGCGGAAATGAACGCCTCCGGCTCCGTCGGCGCGAACCTTCTCCCGCCTTGCGTCGAGCGCATCTTCTCGACGATGAATTCGCGAGTCCCGTGGACCCTGAGAAGGACGCGTTCTGCGAAATAGCCGATGCGAAACAGGATGTAGACGGCGAACATTCCCGCATAGGCAGCCAGCAGAATGTCAGGCCCCGTGAGGTCACCGTCGATCCCGGCGATAAAGGCGGCGATGGCGAAAACGGCGCCAAGGATGGCCGCGGCGCGAATTCGTGGATCGACCCGGTAGACCCAACTGAGCCGAGGACGATTTTCGCTTTGATTGACCTGCAATTCACGCTCCGGTCAGGATGTGGCGCCCAGTCAGCGCTCGATCTCGTGGCGGCTGCGAGGCAACGGCAGAAATTCTAACAAAGGGCAGGTTGCCGGAACCTCGGTCAACGCCAAATTTCACACTTGCCAGTCCTATGCGCGCCGGATATCCCACAAGCAAGGACCCGCGACCGGCAAATTACCCGTTGATATACTCCCGTCGATGAATTCCGGTTCACGAACTAGGACCGCTTGACGCTTGGAAAACGATGTTCGAACCAGTTACACTCGTATCCTCCGAGACCCTTAAGAAGCTCGACACCGTGTCCAGCGCGACGGTCCTGGGGCTGCTCGCGAAACGCGGTTACGTCAATACGTGGATGGAAAACGTTCGCCCGCTTTCGGCGGGGCAACACCTCGCAGGAAGGGCCGTCACGCTGCGTTTCCTCCCGACGCGGCCCGATTTGCAGGAGCGCGTCGCCCGCGGTGGAGCAGGTCTAGAGTTCAACGACACGCCGCGATGGGATGCGCTCGAAAAACTCGGCCCCGGCGATGTCCTGGTCGCCGACGCAATGGGCCGGTCTCACACTTCGACAGGCGGCGACGTGGTCTACTCCCGCGTCCTGACCAAGGGTGCAGCCGGCATCGTCACTGACGGGGGCATCCGCGACGGCCACAAGGTGGCGGCATACGGATTTCCGGTGTTCGCGGGAGGGTCCACGCCGACGATTGGCGAGCCCTTCATCCTCCCTTTCAGCGTCAACGAGCCGGTGCAGTGCGGGGGCGTGCTGGTCTGGCCCGGCGACGTGGTGGTGGGGGACGACGAAGGCGTGGTGGTGCTGCCGGCGCAGTTTGCAGACGAGATAGCCGACGAGGCCCTGGAGCACGAGGAAGTAGAACAGGCGTTACTGGAGCACGTCATGGAGAAAGGCGTGTCGCCAAGAGACTTCTACCCATTCAACGAGGACACGAAGCGGCTCCACGAGGAGTGGAAGTCGCGGCAGGACGGCTGAACGACCTGTCGCAGCCGACATCAGGGCCGACGGAAGGAATCGACATTGCGGCAAATACGGATTGAGTCGTCCGGAGTGACTGTAACGGCCGAATTGAACGATTCGGCGACCGCCGACGCGCTATGGGAGGCCTTGCCCATCAACGCACGAGCGCAGACGTGGGGAGACGAGATTTACTTTTCGATACCCGTCTCCGCTGACGAGGACGACGCGCAGGCGACCGTGGACATGGGCGCGGTCGGCTATTGGCCGCCCGGAAATGCGCTCTGCCTGTTCTTCGGGCCGACACCCATGAGCCGCGGTGACGAGATCAGGCCGGCAAGCCCCGTCAACATCCTGGGAATGATCAGCGGAGACCCCAAGGTCCTCAAGTCGGTCCCTTCGGGCGCGGATATCAGTGTCACGCGATCCTGACGCTCACGATTGAACCAACTTCTTCGGACCTGGGACAGGAATCTAAGTCGGCAAAATGAAAAAACGATTTAGCGACCACCTGAGACAGTCCTGCGCCGATGACTGGCGCAAGGCGCATGAGACTCACCCGTTCGTGATCGCCATGGGCGACGGCACCCTGTCGCTGGAGCGCTTCAGTTACTTCATGCGGCAGGACTACCTGTTCCTGATCGACTACTGCCGGGTGGTCTCCCTGGCCTGCGCCAAGTCCCACGACCTCGAATCGATGGGCTGGTGGGCAAAGCTCCTCGACGAGACGCTCAACTCCGAGATGGACCTGCACCGCGGTTTTTGCGCCGACTTCGGCATCACCGAGCAGGACCTGGAGGCGACAGAACCCGGGCCGGCGACCGTGGCCTACACGACCCACCTTCTGCGAACGGCGTACGAGGACACGATCGGGCTCATCGCCACGGCCCTACTGCCGTGCCAGTGGGGCTACGACGAGATCGGCCAGCAGTTGGGCGCGAGGCTCAAAGCGCCGCCGGAGTCGTTCCATGCCCGGTGGGTGGCCGGTTACAACGTCCCCGAATACAGGGAGATGACCGCGTGGCTGAGGGACTTCGTCGACCGGCTCGGCGACGAAGCAAGCGAAGCCGAACGAGCACGCATGGAAACCGTGTTCCTAGCCAGCACCCGCTACGAGTACCTCTTCTGGGAAGCCGCATGGCGCCTGCAGGACTGGCCTGACCGGGCAGGTTAAGACGGCGCCCTGATACGTGTAACCGGCTGAGTTGGTGTCCGCCGCTACGGCCAGGACGGGTGTCGAAAACTGGCCTATGATGTGGCCATCTCCCGATTGTTGCGACGGGACGCTTCGGGATGGTGGTGGAAACCGATCGTGGAACAGGAACGATGGACCCAATATCCGTGCACCTTTAGGTTGGTGACGAGCCTAGCCTGATGCAAGGGGATTTCAGCTTCTGGACCGTGGCAGTGCTGCTGCCCATCTCAATGACAGCGGCCAGCTTGATCACGTCGCAACTTGATTCCGACGACTGGCGGCATGTCGGCTCCGTCTCCCGGCCCGCCGTGGCATTGTTTGTCCTCGTGGCGGCGATCATCGTGGTCGGGCTTATTGTGGTCCCCCCTGTTTTCCTCGTGATCCTGACGGGGCTTGTAATCCTCGGGATAATTGTGGGATTGATCTCAGTGTTCACGTTGCCAACAGCAAGCAGTGCGAGGCAGTGGGCGGCGATTTCGATCATAGCCCTCTCCGCTGTGGTCGCCTTGATACTGGTGGTTACGTACGAACCTCCGATCGTCATTGTCGATGCCACGGGGACCATCGATCCAATCCAGGATCTCGATCTGGACCTGCTCACGATATTCGGTTTCTTGCTGGGGATAATGGCCATGGTGATCACGTGGCCGCGACAGCGATACCGGGGCGCCGTTGGCGCGGCCCTCGTCGGCATGATCGGTTTGAACTTCATCTTGTTCACTCTATGGCAGGCCGCGAATTTCCCTCTGGTGTTGGCCAAGTCATTGGCCATTGTGGTCACCGTACTTGTCGCTTATGTGCTGGCGCGTTACGTAAGACGGCAGACGGTCGATTCGGATGAAGTCCCTTGTGAACGCTGCCAACAGTCAAACGATTTTTTGGCGAAATTCTGCCAACACTGCGGGTTTCCCATCAGCCCCGGCTCCGGGACTCGCTGATCTGATATGAGGTGCGGCTTCCGTGAGCGGTGTGCGTCGGCTCTGACGCATCCTGCAACCGTCGTCGCGCTGGGCATCCTGCTGCTCAACGACTTGCTGTTCAAGTCGCTGTGGCCGGACGCGTGGGTCACCGGCAAGCTCAGTGACCTGGCGTGGATGGTGTTCGCGCCGCCGCTGCTGGCTTTCCTGCTGTCGTTCATTACCCGAGGGAACCCACACGTCGAGAAGGCATCGTGGGTCGCGGCCTACGTTGGGTTGCCGCTTTTGTATGCGGCGTTCAATACGTTCGAGCCCATCCACGATTGGATCCTGCGGGGCCTTTCAATCGCGTCGGGCCGGACCTCCGTATCCCCGCTGGACGTCACAGACTCATTGGTCATCCCCTTTGCAATGGTCACTGCAATTTGGGTGTGGCGGCAGCGAGTTGCCGGCCCCGCCGCGCAGCGACTGCGTTGGGGTCTGTTGGTGGCCGGAGTCGCAGCCCTCGCCAGCGTGGCGACCAGCCCGTTTGAGCGGGACTACGGCATCACGGAAGTGGGTGTTTCAGCGGATGCGACCATCTACGCCGCCGACTCGTGGGGTGACCAGTACGCAAGCCATGACGGCGGCCGTACCTGGACAGCGGATTCGAACGCAGACTTGAGCACAATCAAGTGGGCTTCTTGGGAAGTTGACACGCCGCGTGGCCGTTATGTGACCGATGGCCCTGGCATCAAGCGGGTCGACACCGGCGGACGGTCGGAGCAAGTCTATTCAACGGCTTATCTTCAAAAGTCGGGCAATGTGTGGGTGCAGAAGCACGAGTCCGGCTTGCTAGATTCCGATGAGCTCGCGACTCGCCCACAGGGCATTGCCTATGATCCGAACACAGGCAACCTGATTGTTGGCATGGGACGCCAGGGAGTGTTGGTGGGGACACCGGACGGACGATGGGAGCGATTCGCCGTCGGTGAATACTCCCCGACGGACTTCTCATTCACAGCCAAGACTCGTCTATTGTTGTCGAGATTCGATTTTTGGGCGATGGCAGTCGTGCTATCCCTAACGATGACGGGAGCCGCCCAGCTCTATTCGCGGCAATGGGATGAAGACCCGCACCCGCTCGCCATCGGCCGACGGGTCTTAGTGGTTTTACTTGCCGTTCCGGTAGCGATCGTAATTGCGTGGATTTTGTTGAAAGTCGTTTTGAATGACGGACGATTCATATTCGGACCCATCGAGATTTTTGGACTATTGGTTCTGACTCCCATCCTGCTCGGGATTGCGATTTGTTCAACAACACTGAGGAGCAACGTGAGGCGGTGGCTGGCTTGGTCAATCGGTATCCTTGCGGTCATTGGATCTTGCATCCTGCTGGCAATGTTCGGTACCACGAGCGCTGACGACAACTTTTATCCCTTATTTTTTTCTGTAGTTGGCATCCTTGCGTTCCCGTTGGGTGCCACGGCCTTGGCGGTCTCCTGCCCGCAATTGAAGTACTGGCCGGTGGTTGGAGCTGCCTTGATGGGCATGTTCGTTCTAATTTTCTTGGCGTTCATGCTTTGGTTGCACCTGGACATCGCGTCGGCTCTGGCCAAGTTGTCGGCCGTCATATTGACCGCGCTGGTTGCCATATTGCTGGCGGGTTACCTGAGTCGAAAAACCATCCGTCCCGATCCGGAAACGCTCTGCCCAAACTGCCGACAGGCAAACAGTCTCCTGGCGCTGAAGTGTTACACCTGCGGATTACCGCTCAAGCCCAATGACACCAGGCCTTGAGCCGGTCCGCGAACCCGACATTCCCGTTCGGGCCCCTCCGCCAACTCCCCGTACTAGTGGCATAATTGCCCGTGCTTGCGACGTTTGCAGCGGTCGAGTCGAATTTTTGAGGACCCTGGAATGACGATTATCAGAAGAGCGGACCAAATACTTGAACCCAGAAGGCCGGGCATCAACAGGCTGGTGATGGCCGGGCCGTCCACCGGAGCGACGATGATTACGGTCAGCGACCTGATGATTGACCCCGGGGCGACGATCCCGTACCACGTGCACCCCAACTCGGAAGAGTCAATGTTCCTGGTAGAAGGGCAACTAGTGGGCATGCTGAACGGCAAGCGGTTCACATTCTCACAGGGTGACTGCATGATCGCGACGCAGGGACTTGGCCACGGGTTTGTCAACGAGTCCGGCAAACCGGCGCGCATGATCACGATGTACCCGCACACCGACCCTGAAAATACGCCGGTCGACGACTCCGGGGTCGTGGACGGCCGACCGGAGAGCGGAGTCACCTTCCGCAGCGAATCGGAGCCCTACGAATTCTTCCCCGGCATCTCTCGCTACGACATGGTGGGCGACTTCTCCGGCGCGGCATCCAGCTACATGTCCGAACTGATCTTCGAGCCGGGCGCGTGGGCGGCCAACCACTATCACCCAGCCCACGAGGAGTCGATGTTCTGCCTGAGCGGCGGACTAACCGCCGTCTACGGCGACGAAAACGACATCCCGCTAAGCGCCGGCGACAACTTCACCTGCGAAATAGCCGTTCGACACGGCGTGTACAGCAAGCCCGGGACCGGTGGCGGCCGTCTGCTGGCCCTCCACCCTGTGCTCAATCCGCCGCCGCGAGTCGAAGTGGACTAAGAGGGTGTTCAAAAAGGTCGTTGGGATGCGCTAGCCCGCACAACACCCCAAGGCCACGCTATCAGACGACCCTTCGTAGGGGCGTCTCTTGAAGCCCGCCTCAGAAGTCGCGCGGCTAAACCACTTCCGCTCCTGGGGGAGAGGATTGAGGTGAGGGCGTCACGTCGGGCAACCGGAATCGTCGTATGGATTGAGGGACTTACGATTTCACGTTAAACCCTCACCCTAACCTTCTCCCTCGGAACTGGACTGAGCGCGGATTCCACCGACCCGCGAGTTATTCTTCCTCGTGTTTCCTCCCGCTGAACGCGAACGCGGCGACCGCCGCGCCGAACACGCATATACCCCCTGCCAGCCAGAACACCGTCCCAAGCGGCGCGGCTATGCGGTTGCGCGCCGCAGCGAGTTGCGTCTCGTACGCCGCCGCTCCAAGATCGGGATCGTCCAGGAACTGCTGCTCTATTCCCTTCAGCCTCTCGGGAGAAACCAGCACCTCCGGGTCGGAGAATTCCCTGGCGGGGCCTTCAGCCTCGAAACCCGCCAACTGGGCAAGCAGGATCGCTCCCAGGCCAACCGCCCCGATCACCATTCCGAACGTCCTGAAGAATTGGAGCGCAGACGTCACCACGCCCAGCAAGTCGTCCGGCATGGCGTTCTGCACCGGTATGTGGAGCGTGGTGAACGCAAAGGACATGCCCGTTCCCATGATCAGAGTCACCGTGAAGATCAGGCTCGCCGGTGTGTCGATGGGCAGGTTCGCCAGCCAGGCCAGCCCGGCCGCGGCGACCAGCAGGCCACCGACGGCCATCTCCCTTGCGTAACCGAAGCGCGAGAGTATCTGACCGGCCGCGTTCGCCCCTATCGCCACGCCGGCCGCCATCGTCATCAACGGGAACGAGGCCTCCGTGGCAGAACCGCCCCGGGCGCCCTGTACCAGCAACGGCACGAACACCACGACCACGGAAAAGGTGGTCGTGACGGACAAGGACGCCGTGATGCCGCCTGCGAATATGCGCTCGCGAAACAGGTGCAGTGGGAGTATGGGGTCCACCGCCCGTCGCTCGATGACGATGAACGAGATCGTCGACACCAGCGATAGGACGATCAGGCCAATGATCTGGGGAGACGCCCACGGATAGGTCTTTCCGCCTACCGTCACCGCGTACAGCAAGGCCGAAGCGGCGACGCACAGCGCAATCGCCCCCGCGAAGTCGAACTTCGCATCCCGCCCCTTGATCAGGACGCTCGGGTACCAGTACCACAGCAACGCAAGCGCGACACCGCCCGCAGGGACGTTGATCCAGAACACCCACCGCCACGACGCGTTGTCCGCGATCACGCCGCCGACGATCGGGCCGAGAACGCCGGACAAAGTGAATCCTGCCGTAATTGCGCCGAGCCATTTTGCCCGTTCGGCCGGCGGCCAAAGCCCGGCCATGATGATCCATATGCTGCCCATCACACCTGCAGAACCGATCCCCTGCACCGCCCGCACCGCTATCAACTGGGGCATCGACTGCATGGCGCCGGCCACCGCAGACGACACCGTGAACAGGGCCAGCGAAATGATGATGACGCGCTTGCCGCCGTAGATGTCGGTCAGCTTGCCGACTACGGGGACGACGACCGAGGAGGTGAGCGAGAACGCGGCGAATAACCAGATGAAAAGTTCGAAGCCCCCGATGTCGGCCACGATGCTCTGCGCCGACGTCGCCATGACCGTCATGTTCATCGTGACGACCGTCATGGACGTCGTCAGGGTGGCGACGATCAGGATCTTGGTCCTGTAGGGGATCTCGACTAGGGAATTGGGACGGGCGGGGGCCGCGGCCTCGGTGGACGCCATAGTTGCCGAACTATACCCCCATTACCATCTAGGGCCCACATTTCACATGTCGCCCTTGCCCACTTTTCACACGTCGTCCTTGAGCGAAGCGAAGGACCTCCCGCCCGTCCCACAACCACCCTCGCAGCCCAAACCCGTCGTGCCGGACTCCCTTCACTTAGTCTTCCCCGACTCCGATCGGGGGCCTAGGGGAGGTGCGCGGCTACCACCCGAACGCACGGCTCCCTGTCACACACCCCTCGTCTTGCCGGACTACCCCTCCTTCGTCTTCCCCGACTCCGATCGGGGACCCAGGGGAGGTGCGCGGCTACCACCTGAACGCACGACACCACCAATTACCCTTGCAATCCAACACCCCATGTAGGGTGCGCCTCTTGTGGGCGCCCGTCGGGGAAGGAATGGCGCGGCTACCCCACCACCGTCACCCTGTACTGCCCGGTAACCCTAAAGGAGGCACCCTACGCCGGGTCGGGCTTCACAGCCCGGCACACGTACACGGGCCAGGAAAAGTGGAAGCCTCCGCCATCTATGGGGACAATGCGAAACGCGTCGACGGCCGAAGCGGGGGCGCTCCCCCACTCGATGCGCATCTGCTCGCGGACTTCGTCCGGGGTGCCGGACCGTTGAGTCCAGGCGTCGAAAGTCATCTCGACGCGGGCGATCGTCTCAAAATTGATAGTCAACCCAACGCTTTCGACCAGCGACCGCCATTCCGACGGCGGCAGGTTGCGCACGTGAGTAGGGTCCCGCCGGATCTCCATGTCCTGCTGCCACGCCGCAGCTTGAGGGTCTTCCGAGGTGCATGAGTCCGCCAGCAGGAGGGCGCCGCCCGGACTGATCACCCGCGCGAATTCCCTCATCGCATCTTCGAGCCGGTGGAAGTGGTGGGGCGCGGTCCGGCAGGTGAGTAGGTCGATCGACCCATCGCGAAACGGCAGGCTCTCCGCCGCGGTAAAGACGGCCGACAAGTTGTCCAGCCCCTTTTCGACTGCCGTCTCGCCGGTGACCTTGATCATCCCCGGGGCGATGTCGGTCGCCAGCACACGATCGGCGTAGGGCGCTACGGCAAACGCGGTAAACCCGGCGCCGGTGGCCACGTCTACGGCCCAGCGATGCTTCGTTTCGGCCGCCAGACGTTCCAGGATTTCCAGGCTCTCGCCGGACGAGTGCGCGTCGCTGGCCGCATACTCGCCAGCCTGCTGGCTGAACTGGTCCCTCACCCGTTCCGCGTGGTCTGACCGATCGGGCATGGCTCAGCCCCCCTGCCTCTGCCGAAACGGGGCTGCGGAGCGGTCTGGCCAGTCGAATACAGAATTCATCAACCTAACATCGCGCTTGCTGGGCCCAGTTGCAACCAGGATTCTCCCGTCTGTTGGACCGGCCAGGCCAGCAGGTACCATTGGTGATCCGCATCCGAGCGGCTACCAACTGCACCCGGGTCACCGCGAAACAGCCAGGAAACTCCCATGACGATGACACCCATCAACTGCGCCAGGAAACCTAAGTCAGACAAGCGGCCGAGGAAGCGAAAAGGCCTTGTCATCGTCAACACCGGCATGGGCAAGGGGAAGAGCACTGCGGCGTTCGGCATCATGTTTCGCGCCTGGGGCCGCGGCATGAAGGTGTGCGCGGTGCAGTTCATCAAGAACGACAAGTCCATGTACGGCGAGCAGATGGCCGCCGAGAAACTGGGCATCGAGATGATCCCCTCCGGCCGGGGATTTACGTGGACCTCGAAGGACCTCGCCGAGGACGCCGATCGGGCTCGAAACGGGTGGCGGATCGCAAAGGAGATCATGGCGGCGGGCGAACACGACGTGGTGGTCCTCGACGAAATCACCTATCCCATGAGATACGGGTGGATAGACGCCGCTGACGTGGTCGAGACGCTGAAGGCGAAGCCACCAATGCTCCACGTCGTCCTTACCGGCCGGTACGCGCCCGAAGAGATCATCGAGGCGGCCGACCTGGTCACCGAAATGCAGCAGGTCAAACACCCGTACCATGACCAGGAAATCCGGGCCCAGCGCGGCATCGAGTTCTAGCCCGTACGCGCCCCGGCAGTCGTCCTCCGACCACACCTCATGCGCCGATTCGACATCCCGCCCATCGATTCCGCGGCAGTCAACGCCGCGGCTGAACGGCAACGCACGTTGACCAAGCCGCCCCGCAGCCTCGGACGGCTCGAAGACATTGCGTGCAGGCTGGCAGGCATCCAGGGGACCGCCTTGCCAACGGTCGAAAACAAGTGGATCGTCGTTGCGGCCGGCGACCACGGGGTGACCCGAGACTCGGTGAGCGCCTACCCCCAGGAAGTAACGGCGCAGATGGTCCTCAACTTCCTTTCCGGTGGCGCGGCGATCAACGTCCTGGCGCGCCGCTGCGGAGCCCGGCTGATGGTGGTGGATACCGGTGTTCATCGGCCTGTGCAGAGTGCCCCAGGCCGCCAAAACGCCGGAGGGCCCGCACTTCGAACGATGCGGGTGGGGAATGGAACAGGTAATTTTGCCCGTGAGCCGGCGATGAGCCTCGAACAGGCCGAACTGTCGATATCGAACGGGGTGGAAGTCGCGAACGACCTGGCGAGTCGGGGCGCGCACCTGGTCGCCGGCGGCGACATGGGAATCGGCAACACCAGCTCGGCTTCCGCCATTTGCGCCGCCATGACCATGACCGATCCCGCCAGCGTCACAGGGCGCGGCGCCGGCCTCGACGATGCGGGCCTGCAACGAAAGGTCGCCGTCATTCGCCGCGGTTTCGAATTGCATGAGACGGACCCTGAAGACCCGCTCGGCGTTCTATCGGCGTTCGGCGGATTTGAGATCGCGTTCCTCGCAGGGCTGATGCTCGGACTGGCGGAACGCCGCGTAGCCATCGCCCTCGACGGCTTCATCGTCACATCCGCCGCACTGATCGCCCACGTAATACACCCGCGCGTCGTCGACTACATGTTCGCGTGCCACCTCTCCGTGGAACCAGGCCATCGCGTTGCGCTGGACCATATCGGCCTGGAGCCGTTGCTCGATCTGAACATGGGGCTAGGAGAGGGGTCGGGCGCGGCGCTCGGCATGTCTATCATCAACGCTGCCGTGAACCTGCACGCCGGCATGGCAACATTCGACGAAGCCGCGGTATCGGGCCGGACCGGCACATCACCATGAGCGCCATAACCGCCGCCATACGATTTCTCACCGTCGTTCCCGCGCCGGGCGCCGAGTGGTCCGCTCGCGCCGCCCGTCGATCCGTCGCCTGGTTCCCAATGGTCGGCCTGGGGATCGGCTTCGCAGTGGCCATAGTCAACTGGGCGGCGCGGCTCGTGATGCCCGACCTGCCGGCCGCCGCGCTGGCCCTCGCCGCAGGTGTCGTGATGACCGGCGCGATGCACCTCGACGGGCTCGCAGACACCTTCGACGGTCTGCTGGGCGGGAAGGACCCGAAGCGACGGCTCGAGATCATGAAAGACCCGTCGATTGGCGTCTTCGGTGTCGCCGCGGTGGCGTTTGTATTGATCGCCAGGTGGGCCGGCATGTCATCGTTGCCGGACCTAACCGGTTGGGCTGCAATCGCCGTCGCGGCGATGGCCGGCCGCTTCGCAGCCGTGGCGTCGATGGCAGTATTTCGCTATAAGGACGGACAGGGGCTCGGCACGCAATTTCAGGGCGCCGGTCGCATCGCATACCTGGCCGCGGCCGTGTTTTCGATCGCGCTCGCCTTTATCCTCGCCGGACCGCCGGGTCTGGCCGCGCTCGCGTGCGCCGCGGCGGTCGGTCTCGGCGTTTCCGCCTTTGCCGCGCGCAGGCTTGGCGATGGCATTACCGGTGACGTGTACGGCGCAACTGTCGAACTGGCGGAGGTCTCAGCCCTGCTGGCGTTCGTCGGAATGTACGGCGCGGGTCTGGCCTTCCGCCCGGTATGGGGTTTGTAGGCATGTGGCGCGCCCTGCTGACACTTGGCCTGGCGGTCCTTTGGGACCGGTTCCTGGGTGAGCCGCCTGAAAAGGTTCATCCAGTGGTCTGGATGGGCCGGGCCGCGGAGGCCGTCGGCCAACCAACCGGAGACAGGGAGACCGACATAAAGAGGGGTCTGGTCGCTGCCGTGGCGCTGCCGTTGGCCTCCATGGCGGTCGCCGCGGCTGCGGGCCGGATACTGAATCGCATGGGGCCAATCCCGGCGGTACTCGGCGGTGCATTCCTGCTCAAGAGCATGTTCGCCGTGCGAGCCATGACCGACGAGGCGGAGAAAGTGGACCACGGTCTGGAGGCTGGGTCCTCGGAGACCGCGCGAGAGTCTCTTTCGCGCATCGTCTCGCGCGACGTGGCCGACCTCGACGACTCGCAGATCGCAAGCGCGACCATCAGTTCAGTCGCCGAAAACGTCACCGACAGCGTCGTCGGCCCGCTCGTTGCGTACGGCGCGTTCGGGCTGCCCGGCGCGGCGGCGTACCGCGCCATCGATACTCTCGACTCCATGATCGGGTACCGTGGAAAGTACAAACACCTCGGCGCGGCCTCGGCGCGGCTGGACGACGCGGCAAGCTTTGTACCGGCCAGGCTGGCAGGAGGCGCAGTCGTGACGGCCGCCGCAGTAATGCCGGGCTACGATGGCCCGTCATCCGCACGGACCATGATCGAACAGCACGACCGGACGGAAAGCCCGAACGGCGGCTGGCCGACCGGCGCAATGGCGGGCGCGCTCGGGGTCGAAGTGGAAAAGACCGGTCATTACAAGCTGGGTCCGGAAGGCAAGCGGCCCGCAGCCCGCGACATTCGACGAGCCAACAGGCTGTTTGCAGGCGCCGCCCTCGTCGCCATTGGCATCGCGGCGGGAATGATAATTGCCAAGGGGCGCTGAAGGGCGCGCATTCAAAGGGGACAGACCGATCGGCAGAATAATTCTTATCAGGCACGGTGAAACTGACTGGAACGTCGAGGAACGCATCCAGGGTCTCAGCGATCAACCCCTCAACGCCCGCGGACGGGAGCAGGCGTCGGCTGCAGACGCTTACGTGCGTCGTCGCTTCGAACCGACGCACATATGGTCCAGCGACCTCGCCAGGTGCGTGCAGACCGCCGAGGCCCTTGAAACGCCATTTAAGCCAACGCCGACGCTTCGGGAAATCGGATTTGGTGAGTGGGAAGGCTTGAGTTGGACCGTGCTGCAGGAACGACACCCCGAATCGGTCAGCAGGTACTTCGCAGCCGACACGACATTTCAAGCGCCAGGCGGTGAATTACTCGCAGACATGATCGAAAGAGGCAAGAGCTTCATTCGGGAGGCGGATCTCACCACGCCGCAAGGTGACGTAGTCGTGGTCGGACACGGCGGAGCGCTCAAGGGTCTGATAATTTCGCTGCTCGACTTGTCGCCCCTAGCGATGTCCAAGTTCAGCCTTAGCAACGCCGGCGTAACTGTTTTTGAAGTCGCTCCCGGGCTGCTCCGGCTCCAATCCCTCAACCAGACGGCACACCTCGAACGGGAAGTCTGAGCAGCGAGCGCCGTCGTGCCCAAGAACCCTGAAGGCAACTCAATTGCCTCTACCCTGATGGTCCAGGGCACGGCGTCCTCGGTCGGCAAGAGCGTGCTGGCGGCCGCGCTGTGCCGCATATTTCGGCAGGACGGCCGGTCGGTGGCGCCGTTCAAGGCCCAGAACATGTCGAACAACTCCTGGGTCGCGCCCGGCGGAGGCGAGTTGGGGCGGGCGCAGGCTGTGCAGGCCGCAGCAGCAGGCGTGGAAGTCTCCACCGACATGAACCCCGTCCTCCTGAAACCGGAGGGCGACAGACGGTCGCAGATCGTTCTAAACGGCCAGCCGGTCGGCAGAGCGACAGCACAGGACTACTACCGCACGAAGACCGACCTGTGGCCGCACGTTACGGCCGCGCTCGACAGGCTTCGCCGCCGACACGACCTTGTGGTGATCGAAGGAGCCGGCAGTCCGGCGGAACCGAATCTCAAGCACGGCGACATCGTTAACATGCGCGTGGCCCTTCATGCCCGTGCGCCCGTTCTGTTGGTGGGAGACATCGACCGCGGCGGCGTGTTCGGTTCGCTGCTCGGGACCCTCGAACTCCTCGATCCACGCGAGCGGGAATTGGTACGCGGCCTGCTGATCAATCGTTTCAGGGGGGATCCCGCGGTACTGGAACCCTTGCCGCAGATGATCGCCGACAGGACCGGGGTCCCGGTGGCGGGCGTCATCCCGATGATCCCCGACCTCAATATCCAGGACGAGGACGCCGCCGAACTCACCTCGTCGACCACCAATGACCGTTCCAATAGCGCCGGCCTGCGCGCCGCAGTAGTCCGGTTTCCACGCGTCTCCAATTTCGACGACTTCGCACCCCTCGAACGCTGCGGCATTCGCGTCGATTTCGTGACGACCCCTCAGAAACTGGCCGGAGCGCATCTGGTGATTCTGCCGGGCACCAAGAGCACCATCCCGGACCTCCGTTGGATGAAGTCGCGCGGCCTCGACCAGGCGATCACGTCAGCCGCCCGGAATGGGACTGCTGTCCTGGGCATTTGCGGCGGTTTTCAGATGCTCGGGACGCGCCTCGAAGACCCACTTTGTGCTGACAGCGTAGATGGAGGCGCTGAAGACGGGATGGGTCTCATCGAATCGTCGACCGTCTTCGCGCCGCAAAAACGGACCCGCAGGGTGGACTTCACCATGCGCCCCGGACCCGGCCTGCTGGAAGGAAGCACACCCGCGACAGGCGTTGGCTACGAAATTCACACCGGCGTCACCACCGTTGACCAGGCACAACCGGTCGAGGTCATCGCAACCGGAAACCGGTCCGAACTGGACGGCGCCACCGGCAACGCTGGATGGGTCCTGGGCACCTACATCCACGGCCTGTTCGATTCGCCGGAAATCGTGGAGAGGATAGTCGGGAACATAGCGAAGAGGCACGGCTTGCCGGCTCCGGACGTCCCTCACTTTTCGATGGAGGCGGAGTTCGACCGGCTGGCGGACGTAGTCCGGTCAAACCTCGACATGGACCTCATCTACTCCCTCGTGGACCGTGACAGAGACGCCGGATGAGCGCGGAAATCACCCTGGTATTAGGCGGCGTGCGGTCCGGCAAGAGCCGCTTCGCAGCCGACCTCGCCTCCCGGCTCGCCGGTGACAGATCCGTCGCCTTCGTGGCGACTGCGCGACGCGAGCCGACCGGGGGCATGGATGCCCGGATCGAAAAACACCGCGCCGCCCGGCCTGAGCACTGGCGGACCATCGAGTCCCCGCTCGACCTGGCTGGGGCCCTGCGGCTTGCGTCGGGAGCCGGAGTCGTGTTGGTCGATTGCCTCACCTTGTGGATCAGCAACGTCATGTACGAGTGCGGCGACAGCGACGCCCCGGACTTTGAAGCCCGGGCGCGATCCGACCTGGACCGCCGGGTTGAACAATTGCTGGACGGGCTCAGGGAGACGACCGTACCGGTCGTGCTGGTGACCAACGAGGTCGGGGCGGGCGTCGCGCCGCCGACTCGTCTCGGCGTTGTGTTCGCCGATCTCCAGGGCGAGGTCAACCAGAAAATGGCTGCCCGGGCTGACGCCGTGTGGCATTTGGTCGCCGGAATACCCGTTCAGATCAAGTAGCTGTCGGCCACCGGCGCGCAAGAACCCGCAGCAGCTCCCCGCGTTGTACCGTCATAGCCCCGTCGGCCATCTTCCGCAATAGCGACACCGCAACACCGCCGGTGTAGTCCAGGGACTCGAACGGAGGTCCCTGTATGAGCAGGAGGCGGTCCGCGCCGCCGGCCGCCTCGACGTTGCGAAGGTTGTTCGGCCCGACGGCCATGTCGCACAACACCACTACGTCGGCTGACTTCACCAACTCGAGGTGTCGCTCGTGTTGGGCGTCGTCAATCGGCGAAAACGGCGGCGCGGGAACGAATGTCATGCCTAGCATCTCCGCCGTCTCCCTGTCCGTGTCGCCGAGTCCGAGCACACCCGATGTCACGGTATACCCGGAACTGACCAACTGGTGCATCAGGTCCCGCCCGGAGCCCGCGCCGCAGATAACGTGTACTGCCACACCCTTGTCGTCGACACCATCGTAGCCTCCGGCAGGCCCGAGCAACGAAACCTGCGGCCTGCCCGTAACCGGGTCGGACTCGACGAACGTCTCCACGTCAAACGCCTCACGAAGGTTGGCCGGGGTGAGCACGTCCGTGGGCGCGCCATCTGCCGCAATCCTGCCCCCGGCCATGAGGGCCAGCCGGTCGCAGTAACGACCGGCGAGCGACAGGTCGTGCAGGGCCATGACCACCGCGATCTCCCGCTCGGCGATCTCCGACCTGAGAACATCCATGATCGACAGACGGTGCTTCAGGTCGAGATTGGCGGCCGGCTCGTCCAGCAATAAGACGGAAGCCTGTTGCGCGAGCGTGCGTGCCAGCAGCACGCGCTGCCTTTCACCCCCCGACAGCGTGTCGAGTTGCCGCGTCTCGAATTCGCTGGTGTCGGTGCGCTCCATGGCGGCTCGTGCGATTTCGCGGTCTCTGGACCCCTCCAGTTCGAACCGGCCCAGATGCGGATACCGGCCCATCAGGACGGTCTCCAACGCCGTAAACGGGTGTTGCGCGTCCTGCTGAGGCATGAACGCTATCCGCTTCGACCGCTCTCCGGCCGCCATCTCTTCCAGGCCAATGCCGTCCAGCCTTACTTCTCCGCCGTCCGCCTTCAGCAGACCCGCCATCGTGCGCAGCAATGTGCTCTTGCCGGCGCCGTTTGGGCCCAACAGCCCCAGCAGTTCTCCGGGACGCGCGTACAGAGAAGTCGAATCGAGGATCGGCGCGCCTCCAAGCCGCACGGAAATGTCATGCGCCTGCAGGCCCCGGTCGTTTTTGGCGACCCCGCTCCGAGCTGGGGTCGCCGGTTCAGTGGCAGATGGGGTCACTTGATGCGGTCCATCGTTATCTCATCGACCCTTGTATGGTTCGAAGTCGACGAACTTCACTCCCTTGAACCGCTCCGGGTACAACAGGTTCGCCGTTTCCTCGATGCCTCTGACGTTCCAGTGGGACAGCGTTGTATAGAACCTCGGGTCGGAGACCACGATCCTTCCCAGGGTTATCGCAGGTACCAGTGCAAGCGCGGGCTCCGCGAGCAGTTCGTCGCGCAGCGTCCCCGCGCCGGGTTCAGGCTGCGTGATCAGGATCACATCGGGGTTCATCGCCGCAATAGATTCGACGCTAATCCCCTGGTGGCCGTCGATCCCGTCGCGTGTGGCCGCGTTGATACCTCCCGCGGCCTCAATGATGCCCCCTTCCGTCGAACCCCCGCCGGCGGCGCTGATTGTGTCGGAGAACCGGGCGATGGAAAGCACGGCTGGCCGGGACGCGTCTCCGGGCGGCGGTACGCGCTCCGCCACCAAGGCGAGTCGCATCTCGATCTCGGCGATGAGTTCCAGTGCTCTGTCCTCAGCTCCCAACATGTAGCCCAGAAGGAGAATGTTGGGAATGTTGCCGGTTGTCGAACTTTCCAGGGCGGTGCGCGCCACCGGAACGCCGGACGCCTTAATGAGGTCGACGAGGTCGGCCTTCGAGAATTTCGAGGCGATCACCAGGTCCGGGTCCAGTCCCAGCACCTCTTCGGCGTCCCGCTTCACTTTCTTCAGGCCGCCAACCTCTGCAGCGATGTTCGAGTAGGTGGCGTTGGCGGTAAACGACCCGATTCCCGAAAACCGGTCCGCTCCGATCAATGCCGTAATGATCTCGTCATGGCCCAGTGACAAAGTGTGTATCCGTTGTGGTGGGCCATCGAGACTCAAGACACCCTCAGACGTCTCGATCTCGCGCGGCCATCCCAGGTTCGATGAGTCGACGATACCGGGCGCGCCGGGGTATGACGCTTCGGCAGTAACCGGCAATGGGGTGGCCGGAGCGACGGCGGTGGGCGCTGGCAACGCCGGCTGTGCCGGTAGCGCGGGATCGGGCGCGGCCGCCGGACGCGCTGTAGGAGCGGGCATGGCGGTTGCGGCTGGTTGCGGCGGGTCAGGGTCGCTGGGCGTTGCCCTCGGGGCGACTTCCTGCGCCGATCCGCCACAAGCTGCCAGGGCCATCAGCATGACAGTTGCGGCGATCAGCCCGATGCCTATTCGCTTTCCAAAAATCTTGATCACCAGGATCTAATCTCCCATCTGCGCAACCCGGCCTATCTCTAGATCAGCCCCGCGCGCGACTTGTTGCGTATCAATAGAAAAAGAAAGAACGGCGCTCCCACGAATGACGTGACAATCCCCACCCTCACCTCGGCCGGTGCGACCACCACGCGCGCCAGTGTGTCGGCCGCAAGCAGGAGCAGGCCACCGCCCAGCGCGCTTAACGGGATGAGCACGCGGTGGTCGGCGCCCACGACGAGCCGCAACGCATGGGGCACGACAAGCCCAACGAAAGCAATGGTCCCTGAAAACGCCACGGCCGTACCGGTGATCAGGGACGCAGCAACCAACAAAATATTCCGGGTAAACCCGACGCGCACCCCCAGGGCCCGGGCTTCCTCCTCGCTCACCATCAGCAGGTTCAGATCGCGAGCCAGCACCGCGGCCACCGCAACCCCGCCTAGGACGAATGGCGCGGCAAGGCGCACGTCCTCCCAGCGAGACGCGTCCAGCCCACCTGCCAACCAGAAGATCATCGCCCGCTGCGCTTCGCGGTCCTCTGTGTAAAGGACGATCGCTGATATAACCGCGGCAAGAAACGCGCTCACCGCAACGCCGGTCAGCAGCAGTGCGGCCATGGAAAGTCGCCCGCCCGCAGAGGCCACCGCATAAACGAGCGCCAGGGCACCTGCCGCCCCGGCGAATGCCATGGCCGGCAGAGCGAGCGGGAACAACGCATTGGCGCCGATCGCGATCGCCACAACAGCCCCAGCCGCTCCACCCGTCGACACGCCGATGATCCCGGGATCGGCCATTGGGTTCCGGAAAAGTCCTTGCATCACGGCGCCGGACACTCCGAGCGCGCCGCCAACCAGCAGGGCCAGTACGATACGAGGAAGGCGGATAGTCTCGACAACCGCACGCTCGGTCGCCGTGGCAGGGCTGTCTGCCAGGCCTGCGAGTTCGAGGATGACGCTCACCGCGTGAGACGGCGGCATCGCATAGGGACCGACCGCAGCAGCGATCCCCGCCATCGCCGCGATGACAACGATCAACGCGGCAGACCCAACTGCGAGCCGGCGCAATACCGGCGAGCCGGCCAATCCCCACATCGGAAAATCGGCGCGAATTCGGCGAGAAGATGATGCCCCGGCCTGCCGGTCCGCGCCGCGGAAATCGCTCGATTGCAACAAAAATCCCCTGCCGTTTATCGCCAGGGGACAAAGCGTGTTAACTGCGCCGGGTCTCACTCCGGAACACAACAACCACGGTCTGAGGCGCTCCCTTGGCGAGGAACGGCCACTCAGCCCTGCCCGGCAGGTCTCCTGACTCCCGGATCATCGCCTGGACCGCGCCTTCCCATCTGCTGCGCGCAGACAGTGGCAATAGCGGTCGGCTAACCGGTCACAGTGGCGCCACCGTAGCGGATTTTCACCGCCTTCCCTGTTTGCCGCCCGCTTACCGAGCGGCGCCGGACAGGTATGGCTTTTGTGACGGCTAGGACACTACGCCCACCAGACCGCATCGTCAATACCGGCTCCGCAGCAATTTTTCTGGACCTCCCGGACGCACTGCCAGCGAACCCATAACGCCGGTTCACGCCGCAGATCCAACGAGCGAGTTGGGTTGCCATGACCAACGTTTTGCGGGGAGTTGGGCGGACGTGTCCTGGCTGGATAACGGCTGCCCAGTTGGAACGACACGCGCCGCGGCCAATTCAATGCGAACGCGGTAAAATGTAAGGGTGAGAGATGAAAAAACGAGTATTGGCGTCGAAGGCTTATCTTGTGGGGCTGCCCGTTTGGGCGTCAACATTAATGGGACGGTCGAGATAGCGAACGAGAGAGGACCCCACGTATGAACCCGGTAGCGAAGGGCGCGAACAAGACACGCGCCGCACGCAAGAAGCCCGAGCCGCAGGAAGGGTGCACCCACCATTGGGTCATCGACCCGCCGAACGGCGCTGTGAGCATCGGCTACTGCCGGAAGTGCGGAGAGGACCGCGAGTTCAGGAACTCGATCGAGTACTCATCCTGGTACGGGACCAGGAATTCCGGTAAGTCGAAGTAGCCGGACGCTCATCGGAAAAGATCGCGTTCAGGCGGTCTGAGCAACACACCGGCGCCCGCCTCTCCCGGCTCGAAATTCACTCCGCGTATTATCGCCGCCGGCACGCGGCCGATCTCGCCCATCACGATCTGGGCCGCGGATGCCAGTTCGTCCGCAAGTGACACCAAGGTTGCGGCCAGTACCCTGCCGTGGTCGTCCGCACTGCCCCGTAGGTCCACAAGCGGCTCTAATCCGCTGACGCCAATCGCAACGTTCATGGAGCCTTCGCGCCATGGCCGGTTGAACGAGTCCGAGACGATCACCGCCACGCGGCCGGTTGCCGCGGCCTCAAGGCCAGCGCGAATGCGATCTGCCGACGCGTCCGGGTTCACCGGCAAGGTGGTGACGGAGTCATCGCCCGGCACGTTTGAAGCGTCCACCCCGGCGTTGGCGCAAATCAGGCCGTGACGCGTTTCGACGATCAATACGCCCGGAACCGCTCTCACGACCCGCACTGACTCGTCCATGACGATTTGGACCATCCGGGGATCTTTGCCAATGCGCCCCGCCAATTCAGTCACTTCCGGCGTGGCCGTTGTCTGGCTCAGCCTGCGAATAGCGCCCTCGGACTTGGAGACCACCTTTTGCGCCACAACCACTATGTCCCCGGAGCGGATGCCTACGCCTGACGATTGCGCGGCCGCCGAAATCATCGAAGCGAGGTCATCGCCGGGCACCACCTCTGGCATTCCCTCGATGGCCATTACCTCGAATCGATTCGGCATATGCGGCGACTCCATTCGCTGAAAACAACACTCCGCCCATCATAGCGGCCAGGCTTGCAGGTAGACGGAGCATGATCGCACCGAACGGAGTGCCACTCTGACGGCGAAATCAATTGGGATATGCAACCATGGCCGTTACGGCACGTTGCGACCGTCGCGGCTGCCGAGACGAACCCATCGTGCCTGACGCTCATTCAAACCACCATGTCCTGACCAAAACGGCGGTCCAATGATGGGCATGCCTTCGACATGGCAACGCAGGCGAAGTCGAAAGATTCGACGCGAGCGTCGTCTGGCCCTCCAGCGAATTGGTCTGGCTACTTCGGGTTCTCCTGTGTCCGGTGAAACGGCTCTGTGCATCGCATACATGTGCACGTGGGCGCACGCCTGCGGCGCCGCCACGCCAAGGCCGGCGTTGGTGAGCCAGCGCAAGTGCCACCGCAAGTACCCCGAAGAATTGCGCCCCCGCTCAGGACTGACAGCCCACGCCCTGGATACGTTGGCTTACCGACGGCAAGTGGGCGTCTCCCTAAGCCCAATTACAACCTCGATGTTGGACCAATTCCGGCCAGCAGGCCCAAGCCCCAGCTTCGGCAACAAAAAACCCGCGATGCCGGTGCTGGAGGGGTCGGTCCAGGGGCCTGGTAGTCGTTCAGACTTTCAGACGGCCTGAAGGAAAGTCTGAATAACTACCTCTAATCGAACCAATCATCACAGATGTTCGACTTGGTAATCTGATCCCAGTCGCCGCACAATCTCGGATGCGACGCGGCTTCGGTGGCAATTGTCTGGATCCCGTTCGAAGCACATCAGTGCCACCGTCTCACTCGAAAATACCCATCCTTGGATCGTTGCCAACTCCTCGTGCCGTTGAGGGAGGTCCACACTCTCGTACTCCTTCATTAACCGAAGGTAGTCGGCGTTGGTCTTGAGTCCCCGGCGTCTGTCGGCGCTAATCCCCAAACCCGGTAGATGCTCGTAGCGGATACCGGCGCTACCGCACCCATTCGCAAGAGTGGATTTGGAGAACCCATAAATCCGACTAACGGCGTTTCGACGCACATCGCACAGGACCGTCACGCCGGCTCCGGCAAGAAGCGTCAGATGTGTTTCGAGGGTTCGGCCCTGGTAGCCGATTGATATCAGGAGAGTCGAATTCTTTTTCGGCTGCATTTCTTCAATACTTTTCAGTTATACCGGGATCCGTCCTCGCGCAAATTCACTGTGGGTGGACTAACGCGGGGGATCAAGAATGCCTCTCCGCTCCCAATTTGCGGAATGATTCCGAGCCAGCAATAGCTATCTAGGAATGAGGCTGCCTGATTGGGTTCCCGGTTGGCCAACCTCAACTCACCGCGCCGGCATCGAAAAGCCGTTCGATGAGCGCCTCATCAAGCCCCAGCTCTTCCAAAACTTCGCGGCTATGTTGGCCGAGCATGGGTGACGGCCTCAGGGGCGGGTTGCCCGACTCGAAGTGCACGACCGGCCCCGCCGCGCGGTAGCGACCGCCGGCCGGGTGCTCCATCTCGACCACGTAGTCGTTGGCCAGGGCCTGCTCGTCGTCGACGATCTCCTCGGCGAACCGCACCGGCTCGCACGGGATGTCGCGTTTCCTAAGTTCCGTGATCCACTCCGCCGTAGTCCGCTTGGCAAACTCGGCTTCCAGCCGCTCCAACAACTCTTCAGCCAGTGTTATCGCTTCCGGCGTCGTATCGTCGTAGCCCGGGACCTCGATCCGCGGATCGGTCAACCCGAGGAATCTGAGAAGACGGATCCTCGGCGGCACTGCTAGCGTGCCCAGGGCAAACGCCCCGTCCTTCGTCCTATATGCCCGGTAATAGCACTCGTAAATCCGCGCGGTCGAAACCTTCGCGTACTCTGCCTGCTGTTCGGCGTACGAGGCCCCCCGTTCGGCCATGTCGACGCGCTCTCCGTCGACCCACTTCTGGGCAGCGGAAAGCGCGCTCTCGACACGGATCACCGAAAGTGACTGCATGGCGATTGCGTTACCGAGAAGGCTCGTGCGGGCCAGTTGACCTTCGCCCGTGCGCTCCCTCGTAAGCAGCCCGGCCAGGATGGCGTTGACTATGGCGTATCCTGTCGAATAGTCGATAAACGAAGACGATCTCACCGGCACAGGGTGACCGCGCACGACCTTGCCCTCGCTGGCCATCGCCCCGGTGTATCCCTGCGTAATCAAGTCGAAACCAGGCTCGTCCTTTTTAGGCCCCCTGGTGCCATACGCCGTGACGTCGCAGTACACCAGCCACGGGTTGACCCGCATCAACGTCTCATGGTCGAACTTCAGCTTGGCGGCGGTGTCCGGCCGGTTGTTCGACAACACGGCGTCGGCGCTCTTTACGAGTGCGTGGCACACCTCGACCCCTTCCGGTTGCTTCAGGTCGATGCAGATGCTTCGCTTCCCGCGGTTGAGGGCTATGAACACCCTGCTCTCGTACGGGGCGAATGTGATGTGCGACCGCCACGGGTCGCCGGTCGGCGGCTCGATCTTGATCACGTCTGCGCCCAGGTCGGCGAGCATCTGGGCCGCAAACGGGCCAGCCACAAACGACCCGAACTCCAGCACGCGGAATCCGGCCAGCGGGCCTGCCTGCTTTGCCGGGGTCTGGTTTGAACCGTCGCTGTGTTGCATCATATAAGTCCGGTGCGCGGACAGTCTATCCGCCGTCGCCGGATGCTCGCACGGGAACGATCTGCGCCCCGCGACAACCGACGTCCAGACGCTCGATGCTGTGACGACCGGCGACGGTAACGTACAGCGACTCACCCCACCAGCACATGTTCGTCACGCGGTCGCCGCCCATCGGGTAGTCCGCCAGTAGCTCACCCGTCTCAACGTCGAGGACCGCCACCGTCCCGTGCAGCCACCGGGCCACCCACAGCCTGTCGAACTCGTCGAACATCATCCCGTCCACCGTCGGTCCGTCGAACTGGTGGACCTTCGTCCGGTTCGACACCGTGCCGTCGGTCTCAAGGTCGTACGAAACGACGGCGTTCAGACCGGATAGCGCCACGAACAGACGCTTCTGGTCGGGATGCACGGCGAGCCCGTTCGGATAAGGGAGATCGTTGTCGAGGCGGGTCACGCCCGCGGGCTGATTGCGGTAGTCCATGTCAATCCGGTACAACCCGCCCGCCGAACCGGCCTCATTCGCGCCGGGGTCGGTGAAGTAGATGTTGCCCGCAAGGTCCAGGCAAACGTCGTTGACCCCGAGGTAAGGTTGCCCTTCGAATGAATCGGTCAGGATATCCATGCGGCGGGTCCGCGTGTCGAACCTCGTGACCCGCTTGCCGCCGAAGTCGGCGGCCACTACATGGCCGTCGCCGTCGTACTTGAGACCGTTGATCCGGCTGCCATTGTGCACCCACACCTCGACCGTACCTTCCGCCGCCATCCGTCCCAGCGTCCCCGACTCCAGGTAGTTGACGAAGTACAAATTGCCGGCGTCGTCGAAGATCGGTCCTTCCGCAAAGTCAATATTCGCCACCACCGGATAAGGTGTTATCGATTCGGGAAGTGAGTGTGCGCTGCCCATGCTCTTGCCTGTTGCTCTCGTGACATGTGCCCGCCGTGTCAGACCGGTTCCGCTAGATGCGAATGCACTAGTGCCACACGGCGCCTATCAATCAGGAGACACATTGTAGGCGTCAAAAACTGTCTTGCCCTCCCCTTAGAGCCACATGACCAGGTTGGCGAAGGTTGGTCGAAACAATTAGGTCCAGCACCCGGCGAAGAATTGAAGGCCAGATGGCGAGCGTCGCCGCGACTCTAATTGGGTCCGCCGACGCTCATGTTGACCTGACCGCCTCGCGACCCCAGAATCGAATTAACGTGGGAGGAGCACGAGCCATGGTTACACGACAAAAATATTCTAGCCGCGCCGCGCCTGAATTACTGTCCAAGATGCGCGAGATCGCAAGAAACGACGGCCGACACTTGCAGGATGTGCTGGAAGACGCCATGCGAATTTACATTGCGAATCGACAACGGCGGAATGTCCGACCCGAAGTTATGGCGCACCACAGGGCAAGCGTGGAGAGGAACCGACTCCTCTGCGAGCTTCTCGCCCAATGAATCTGGGCTTCATGTCTCATGCCTGAACCCCAAATGAAAAAGTCCGCGTTGCTGGTCTGGGGCGGGTGGCCCGGCCACTCGCCGAAACAGTGCGCTGAACTGTTCGGGCCGTGGCTGCAGGACCAGGGGTACGAAGTAGACATTTCCGACACGCTCGACGCATACCTCGACCTTGAGAAGCTCAGCGAACTCAGCCTCATCGTCCCGATATGGACCCAGGGGGAGATTTCCATCGAGCAGGAGACCAATCTCCTGCGAGCCGTGGCCGGCGGCGTCGGAATCGCCGGTTGGCACGGATGCATGGGCGACTCCTTCCGGACCAGCGTGAATTACCAGTTCATGGTCGGCGGCCAGTGGGTGTCGCACCCCGGCGGTTACATCGACTACGAAGTGAACATCGTCGACCGCGACGATCCCATCACCGCAGGGCTGGATGACTTCTCGATGATGACCGAGCAGTACTACATGCACGTCGACCCGTCCAACCAGGTCCTGGCCGCCACCACGTTCACGGGGGCTCAGCAGGTCAGCCGCATCGCCCCGTACGAATGCCCATGGATCGCGGGGACCGTCATGCCGGTGGTGTGGAAACGGATGTGGGGCGAAGGACGGGTCTTCTACTCCTCTCTCGGCCACAAGATGGACGACTTTGACGTCCCCGAGGTCCTCGAGATCGCCAAACGCGGAATGCTCTGGGCGAGCAGGTAGCGTGTAATCTCCGGGAGACTGGATTTGACATCAGCCGGAGTTGGACCGATGAAAGTCGGCTTGATCGGCTGCGGGGACATCAGCCCGCAGTACCTCAGGAATCTCCCCGCCTACCCAGGCGTCGAGGTCGTGGCCTGCTCCGATCTCATCGTGGACAAAGCCAGGATCCGCGCGGAGGAATTCGGGGTACCGGTCGTCTGCACCACCGAGCAGCTCCTGGCCAATCCGGAAATCGGCATCGTAGTCAACCTGACCCAGCCCGCTGACCACACGGATGTGAGCCTGGCCGCAATCGCCGCAGGCAAGCACGTCTACAGCGAAAAACCTCTGGCGGTCGCAAAAGCAGACGGCGACGCCATCCAGAGGGAGGCGCGCAAGGCCGGCGTGATCGTGGGAAGTGCGCCCGACACTTTCCTGGGAGCGGGCATCCAGGCTTGCCGCAAGCTGATCGACGAAGGGCGAATTGGACGTCCGGTCGGCGCAATGGCCTCGTTCCAAAACCACGGGCATGAGCACTGGCACCCCGATCCGGCCTTCTACTACGAGGTCGGCGCCGGCCCGATGTTCGACATGGGCCCGTACTACCTCACCGCGCTCATCAGCTTGCTCGGTCCCGTCAAGAGAGTTTCCGGCGCACACGGGCGGGCCTTCGACAACAGGTTGATTACCAGCGAACCGCTCGACGGAACGTCCATCGACGTCAAGGTGTCAACACACGTCGCAGGGACGCTCGACTTCGAAAACGGGGCGATCGGAACGATAGTCACCAGCTTCGACGTGTGGGCATCCGAAGTCCCCAGGTTGGAAATCTACGGTACGGAGGGCACCCTCAGCGTTCCCGATCCCAACACGTTCGGCGGCCCGGTGCGAGTCCAGCGCGGCCGCGGAGATTGGGAAGAGGTGCCGCTGGAACATCCCGAGGGCGGTCGAGGCATAGGGGTGGCCGACATGGCGGACGCGCTGCGCAGCGGACGCCGTTCGCGCGTCGACGCCGCGATGGCCAACCACGTCCTCGACGTCATGCACGCCGTCCACAATTCGTCAGACGCCGGTCGCCACGTAACGCTGAAGACTACCTGCGACCGGCCGGAGCCGGTACCACCCGGCCTCCCCCTGGGCCGCTTCGAAACCGGCAGTCCTTAAAGCTGACCACCGGTCCCCGAGGCCGTTGAACGCTAAGCGGACGCTGCCAGTTTCTTTGGCGCGCCAGCCTGTTGAGACGCCCCCTCCGGGTAGAAAGAGTCCAGGATTTCCTGGACGATCCCTTCGGCGTCAAGGTGCAGTTGGCGGCGTTGGTCGGCCGCCGTGCCCGCGACCCCGGTAGGCGGCGAGGAGACTCGGTGCCGCTCCGGGTAGGCAGGGCCGAGGTCAAAATGCAATCACGCGACAACGTAGAAAATGGGACAAATTCCGGACCAGAGTTTAAGCCGCTCGAAGTGCAAGAGCTAAGTTCGCGCCGCTGGCCGTCCCGTTCAGGCAGGTCAAAAACCGGCGCCACTACTACACGCTGGCGCCTCGACTCAATGCGCCGGAATCATCGGACCATTCGCCGCACTGACGGACAGCGGTCTCTGTTCTGGACAGAGGGGCTACGCGCAGGCCGGGTCGTCCGCCGACCAACGGTTGAAGGAAGGATCGTTCTCCCGTGCGAGGCGCTCCCGCGTGTCTCTCCACTCCTGCGCCCATGCTTCCGCGTCATGAAGTTCAGTTTCCGGGTGGGCCCTGCTTCGCGCCACGAATCCGGGAAACGCCGTCCTCCCCGTATGCTGGCCGGTCGGGTTGTACCGGAGATCCAGACTCCACCGGACCCGGTCGCTCCTGTTTGGCAGCGAGCCGTGGCACGTCATCCGGTGCATGAACAGCACGCTCCCGCGCCGCATCGGCATCGTAAGGGCGTCTTCGACCCGGAACATCTCGTCGGGTATGTGCAGCAGGCCGGATGGGGAGGTCGCAGTAACCCCCGAACAGTGCTGGTTCAGTCCTTCAGAGTGGCTTCGGGGCACGAGTTGGAGGCAACCCGCCTCTTCGTCTGCGTCCCAAACCGGAATCCAGACGGTCAGTATCTCGGAATCGTCCGCCTCCTCCATGACGACTCCGCTGTCCTGGTGCCAAGGCGTCGCGCCCATATGGACCCCGCCCGTCTCATGATTGACCGGAGTGAGCGCTTCCGGCGGCTTGAGCCGCACGTGCTGCGTCGGGTTCGAGTATATCTCCGGCCCGATGATCGACTCGACTGCGTCAAGCAGCGGCGGCGCGGTCAGGAAATCAAACACCGCCGGCCCGTGCCACATCGGAGTGTCGTACGTGATGTTCTTCTGGGGAAGCGACAAGTCGAAGTACTGGGAGTGTACCTCGCCGCTCTCCTGGTAGATCCTGGTCAGACGCTCGCCGAACTCCATCCCGGCGTACGTAGACCCGATTGCCCCCTCGTCGTATAACTGCCACGCGAGGTTGTCCAGCACCGTCCCATACTCGGCTTCCAGCGGGTCCAGCATCTCGTCCGGGTCGATCAAGTCTTCGACTACGACATAACCCTTTTCGTGGAAATGCCCCAACTGCTCGTCATTGAGCCGTGTCATTCAGCAACGCCTCCCACGTGAATCCCCGTCCTCGGGCCCGTCCAAGCGAAGGTCGAAACCCTACCGAAACCACCCGGAATGTGTCCACGACATGTACTCGTTCGGTAAATCCCGCACACGTTCCCGCCGTTGTATTGGTCGTCCATCTCCGCTCTTCCCGGGGTTGAGGGTTGAGACTTCATGCGGCCGCGCTGCAATCATGAGAGTGACAGACCGTTCTCGGAGCAGTATATATCTTGGCCTGGCTCGCGAGAGAGGCGCCCCTTCTACCTCGGTGAGGATAGGGCGTCCACATCCGGCGCGCGACGGGGTAGCGTACTGCCCGCTAAGCCGTCGCAGCCAGCTTGCTCGCGGGGTCCCCCTCCTGAGAGGAACCCTCAGGGAAGAAGGAGTCCAGGATTTCCTGGACGATCCCCTCGGCGTCCAGGTGCAGCTGGTGGCGCTGGTCGGCCGCAGTGCCGTGCTCTATAAAGGAGTCCGGCATGCCGATTCGATGAACGGCTACGTCCTCCATCCCGGCCTCAGCCAGCGCTTCGAGCACTGCCGAACCGTACCCACCGGCAAGCACGTTTTCTTCGACTGTGACAACGCGGCCAACGCTGCGTGCGGATTCCAGGAGCAGGTCGAGGTCGAGGGGCTTGACGAAGATCGGGTTCACAACGCCGCACGAGATACCCCGGCCTGCAAGCGTTTCCGCCGCCTCTATCGCAACTTCCACCGGCTTGCCCAGCGCGAATATGACGACGTCAGTGCCCTCCCGGACGACTTTGCCTTTACCGATTGGCAATTCTTTCAGTTCGTCGTCAAGTGGGGTGCCGACCGCTGCACCGCGTGCGATCCGAATCGCAAACGGGCCCTCGTACTTGTAAGCGGTGTAGACAAGGTGTTGCAACTCATTTTCGTCCATCGGCGCCGCAACGACGGCGTTCGGGAGGCAACGCAGGTATGAGATGTCGAACGCGCCGTGGTGCGTTTTGCCGTCCTCACCGACGATGCCGGCGCGGTCTGCAATCAGCGTGACCGGCAGGTTCTGCAAGCAGACGTCGTGCACCACCTGGTCGAACGCGCGTTGCATGAACGTGGAGTAGATCGACACGAAGGGGTGAAGACCGTTCGACGCCATCCCAGCCGCCATGCTGACGGCGTGCTGCTCCGCGATGCCGACGTCGAAGACCCGGTCCGGGAATTCATCCTGTAGCTCCACCAGTCCGGTGCCCTCGAGCATCGCCGCGCTGATGCCCACCACGGAGCTGTCGCTGCGCATTAACTGCCCGATTGTCTGGGCAAACACCTTTGAGTAAGTAGGAGCCCCGGATCCGCTCCCCAGCGGTGAACTGGGCTGGTGGAACTTGACGGGGTCGTCCTCGGCGGGCTCGTACCCGTGGCCCTTGTGCGTCACCACGTGGATAAGGGGCACGGAGCCGGACGGCATCCTCGCCTGCCGCAAGGTCTCCTCGAGCTGCTTGAAGTCGTGACCGTCCACCGGACCCAGGTACTGGAAGCCCATTTCGGTCCAGAACATGGTGGGCACGATGAGACCGGCGAGTCCGGTGTTGAACCTCTTGACGAGGCTGTACATCAACTCGCCCGTTGGCACCTTTTGCGAAAGCCGCTTCATGCGGTCGATCATGGCGTTGAATTCGGGGTGGGTGATCAGACGCTTGCGCCAGTTGGTGAGGAAGCCGATGTTCTCGGAAATCGACATCCCATTGTCATTAAGGACAACAACGAATCTGTCGGGGTTGAGATGCGCGATGTTGTTCAGCGCCTCGAAGCTGGAGCCGGAGGTCATGGCGCCGTCCCCGACGACCGCTACGGTCCAGGAATCTTTGCCGCGGTTGGTGGAAGCCTCGGCAATCCCGAGGGCTATCGAAAGGCCGGTGCCCGCGTGGCCCGCGCACAGGGTGTCGTGGGGGCTTTCCTGGGGTTCACCGAATCCTGAGAGGCCGCCCTCAAGACGGATGTTCTGGAACTCGTCTCGCCGCCCCGTTACCAGCTTGTGCGTGTAGAGCTGGTTGGTCGTGTCCCAGACGATGCTGTCCTTCGGACTGTCGAAAACGCGGTGCAGGGCCAGGGTGAGTTCGACAACCCCCAGGTTGGAAGCGAGATGACCGCCGCGCTCCGTTATCACGGAGATGATGGTGTCCCGCGCCTCTTGAGCCACTTGCTCCAATTCCTCGCGAGTCAGCGAATTCAGGCCGCTCGGTTCATCGATGCGGTCCAAAATGCGGCTTGCCATGGAGCACCTCCCTGCGGTGCGATTACAAAGGCGTTGGAGTCACTGAGGCCGGAACGCCCGGCGCTCCACTCCTCAACCTTTGTGGGGCCTGAACAGTCGTCAGGTTCACCTTGTACTTGCAATTACTCCAATGCGGGCGAATTGACGCCCAGCGAGTAATTATACGCCGGGACACTCAGATACCGTTCAAGGCCATTGAAGCCAATGAATCCGGAGTTTTCGAATACGGGCACACCGGTTGCTATGAAATTTGACCAGGCAGCCCGTCACTCGTCGTGCCCTCAATCGTCGCCCCGCACTCCGTACCCCGTCTCCCCGCACTCCGATGCGGGGCCGGTACCCACGGTGGGGTGCGGAGGTGGGTACGCCCGACATGTACAACCACAGACTGACAGACGCCACCCTTTTTTCATCACCTCGTGTGGCCTCAACAAGGCCATAGTGCTTCCGATTAAAGCTGCAGGGCATATGCAGTCGGAAGCAAGTTCATTCGTGCGACGACGGCGGTTTGCGCTTGTTGCGTGTGCGGTTCAGGCCCAGCCTCTCGGCCGCGGACTTCAACGGTCCATCCATTTCGACTGGAAATGTGATGTTGAGGCGCGACCTTCGCTTTCTGGCCTCATTGCTTTCGGATGCGGGCGGAATTCCAGAATGATCGGGACGGTCGTCTTGCGTCCCCGAATTATGCTCGCCGGACTTGTTCGCCATTCGTCCGTTCTCGTACCCCGACTAAAGCGAAATGCCGCGCGCGTCGGCGACGGTGCCCAGGTCCTTGTCGCCGCGGCCGCTCATCAGAAGGAGCACCACGTGCTGCGGCGTAAGGTCCGGCGCCATTTTCTTCAAGTAAGCGATTGCGTGGGCGGGCTCGAGGGCAGGAATGATCCCCTCGCTCCTCGTTACAAGGTCGAATCCGTCCAGCGCCTCAGCGTCGGTGATCGCGACGTACTGCGCCCTCTCGGCGTCTTTCAGGTAACTGTGTTCCGGCCCGACGCCGGGGTAGTCAAGGCCGGCTGAAATGCTGTGCGCCTCCTGGATCTGCCCGTCGCCGTCCTGCAGAACGTAGCTCATGGCCCCGTGCAGCACCCCCGGCCTTCCCATGCTTATGGTGGCTGCATGCCGTTCGGTCTCGACGCCGTCGCCCGCGGCTTCCACCCCGATCAGGCCCACTTCCTCGTCGCCGACGAACCCCGAAAACAGGCCCATCGCGTTGCTTCCGCCGCCCACGCATGCGATCGCGTAGTCCGGCAGGCGACCCGCCTGCTCCAGCACCTGGTCGCGGGCTTCCCGTCCGATCACGGACTGAAAGTCGCGCACCATCTTCGGGTAGGGATGCGGCCCGACGACGCTGCCGATGATGTAGTGGGTGGTCTCTACGTTCGTTACCCAGTCCCTTATCGTCTCGTTAATGGCATCCTTCAGGGTTCGGCTGCCTGACGTGACGGAACGGACCTCGGCCCCCAACAGCTTCATTCGGTAAACGTTGGGCGACTGCCGGTGAATGTCCTCCTCGCCCATGTACACCACGCACTCCATGCCCAGCTTGGCGCAAACGGTGGCCGTGGCCACACCGTGCTGACCCGCCCCAGTCTCCGCGATGATCCGGTTCTTACCCAGTCGACGCGCCAGCAGCGCCTGGCCAAGGGCGTTGTTGATCTTGTGCGCGCCGGTGTGGGCAAGGTCCTCGCGCTTCAGGTAGACGCGTGTGCCGCCCAGTTCTTTCGAAAGGTTGGGCGCAAAGTAAAGAGGCGTGGGGCGACCGACGTAGTCCTTGAGCAGCGAGTCCATCTCTTGAGCGAACGAGGCATCACCGGCGACCTCGTCGTATGCGGCTTCAAGTTCGTCCAGCGCGCTCATCAGGGTTTCCGGCACGAATTTGCCGCCGTACTGGCCGAACCGACCCCGTTCGTCGGGCAAAAGTTGGGTTTTGGACGCTACGGTCGGCATGTGAATTCAGCCCTCGGGCTAAGCGGAAATCCGTCAGGAATCAACTCGTCCAAGGATACCAGTCATCCCCGCCGGGGCAGTGTTCGAGCAGAGGTGCCGCGCAACAGCCGGCGGTTGTTCTACGATGGCCCCGCCGGACCGTCCGCCCGTTCGCCGGCATGAACGCGAGTTACGAACTTGTCAGAACGACCAACCGTTGACCAGTACATGATGGGCATCGCCGAAGCCGTGAAGGCCCGGGCGAACTGCCGGGGCAGCCGCGTCGGCGCGGTGCTGGTGCTTGAAGGCCGCATCGTTTCCACCGGGTACAACGGTACGCCGTCGGACATGACCAACTGCGACGAGGGAGGCTGCCAGCGGTGCGCCAACCCCGAGCAGTACCCGTCCGGCACCGGCTATGACATCTGTATATGCGTACACGCCGAACAGAACGCCTTGCTGGCGGCGGCAAGGTTCGGAATCGCAGTCGAAGGCGCGATGGTCTACTCCACAACGAGGCCGTGTTTCAACTGTTCAAAGGAACTGTTGCAAGCAAACGTCAAGGGCGTGATGTACCGGCAAGACTGGCGGCACCCTGACCAGGAACTGCGCTCCGTGTACGAAAGGCTGCAGGCCCGCTTCCCCGACGGCGTAAAACCTCTCCCCTCCAGCCCGGTCTGACAGCCAGACCGCACCCCAAGCCTCCTTAATGTCATCCCGAGCGAAGTCGAGGGATCCGAACCGTCCATCCCACTACCACGCCCGGTCCCACCCCCAACACCCTCAACCGTCTTCCCCGACCCCGATCGGGGACCACGGTGGGGCGCACTACAACCCGTCTCCCCGCACCTCGATGCGGGGCCCACGGTGGGGCACTGGACGGGCGCGGCGACCACCACCCACACCATCGTCTTCCCCGAGCCGCCCATCTGTCATCCTCGAGCGCAGCGAAGGATCCCCCGGCATTAACAGTCGCTTAACGAGTAGTTAGCGGAGCGTTAATGGCCCGGTCACATCATTGCTCGCTGGCGGGATATGGATATTCGCCCGCTGAACACGCGTCACATTCAAGGGATCATAAGGATCAGAGGTCAGACGAATGGTTTCAAGAACAGGTTCTCGCATCAACGGAAATGAAGGTGCGTTGAGCTTCACAAGAGCCAAGAATTGGCTCGCGCTCACCCTCGCAATTCTCGGATTGCTGGCTGTAGCTTGCAGCGGGGGTGAAGACCCAACACCCGCTCCCACGCGCGGTACTACTACGCAGGCCGCCGCTACAACCGCGCCGCCCGCCGACGCGAAACTCAGCGGCGACATCGAGATCGACGGCTCTTCGACTGTCTTCCCCATCAGCCAGGCCGCTGCGGAAGAGTTCAGGAAGGAACACCCAGACGTTCAAATTCCGGTAGGCATCTCCGGTACCGGCGGAGGCTTCAAGCGGTTCGTCGTTGGCGAGACCGACATCTCCAACGCGTCACGCGCCATCAAGGACTCTGAACGTGAACTGGCGGCCGAAAACGGCATCGAATTCATCGAACTGACGGTCGCATTCGACGGCCTGTCCGTCATTGTGAACCCCAGTAACGACTTTGCTTCCTGCATGACCACCGCGGAACTCAAAAAGCTGTGGGAGCCCGGAAGCGCCGTCAACAAGTGGAGCGAGATCCGCTCCGATTGGCCCGATGACGAGATCAGGCTGTACGGCCCGGACACTGACTCAGGCACGTTCGACTACTTCACCGACGCCATCAACGGCGAGGAAGACGCCTCAAGGCCCGACTACACCCAGAGCGCTGACGACAACGTCCTGGTGCAGGGAATTGCCGGCGACAAGAACTCCCTCGGGTACTTCGGCTACGCCTACTACCTGGAAAACAGTGACAAGCTCAAGCTCGTCGCGGTCGACGAGGGTTCGGGCTGCATCGAGCCTTCAGCATCGACCATCAACGACGGGAGTTACTCCCCGCTTTCTCGCCCGATGTTCATATACGTGAACAAGGCTTCTCTTGAGAGGCCGGAAGTAAAGGCGTTTGCTGAGTTCTACCTCGAAAACGTTGCGGCGCTGGCGGAGGAAGTTGGGTACGTGGCGCTTCCACAGGCCGACTACGACGCCGGCCTCGAGAAGGTCCGCAATCCAAAGATGTCGGCCGGTGAGTCGATGTCCTCCGAACCCGCCATGAAACTCAGCGGCGACATCGAGATCGACGGCTCTTCGACGGTCTTCCCAGTCAGCCAGGCCGCTGCAGAAGAGTTCAGGAAGGAACACCCGGACGTTCAGATCCCGGTCGGAATCTCCGGTACCGGCGGAGGCTTCAAGCGGTTCGTCGTTGGCGAGACCGACATCTCCAACGCGTCCCGCGCCATCAAGGACTCGGAACGCGAACTGGCTGCCGAAAACGGCATCGAGTTCATAGAGCTGACAGTCGCATTCGACGGCCTGTCGGTCCTCGTGAACCCGGACAACGACTTCGCCGCGTGCATGACCACCGCGGAACTCAAGAAACTCTGGGAGCCCGGAAGCACCGTCAGCAAGTGGAACGAAATCCGCTCCGACTGGCCCAACGAAACGATCAGGTTATACGGTCCTGACACCGACTCGGGCACGTTCGACTACTTCACCGACGCCATAAACGGCGAGGAGGACGCCTCGAGGCCCGACTACACCCAGAGCGCAGACGATAACGTCCTGGTACAGGGAATCGCAGGCGACAAGAACTCCCTCGGTTACTTCGGGTACGCCTACTACATAGAGAACACTGACAAGCTGAAGTTGGTCGCAGTCGACGGCGGATCGGGCTGCATCGAACCGTCTGACTCGAGCATCAACGACGGCAGTTACTCTCCCCTCTCGCGCCCGCTGTTCATCTACGTGAACATCGCGTCACTGGAGCGGCCCGAGGTGAAGGCATTCGTCGAGTTCTACCTCAACAACGCACCCACTCTGGCGGCTGAGGTCGGCTACGTCGCCCTGCCGCAGGCCGACTACACAGCCGGGCTGGCGGCGGTCGCCGACCCCAAGGCGGCAATGAGCAAGGCGATGGACAAAGAGCCCGCGATCCCCGCAATGAAACTCAGCGGCGACATCGAGATAGACGGCTCTTCGACAGTCTTCCCAATCAGCCAGGCCGCTGCCGAAGAATTCAGGAAGGACCACCCTGACGTCCAGATCCCGGTCGGAATCTCCGGCACGGGTGGCGGCTTCAAACGGTTCGTCGTAGGTGAGACCGACATCTCTGATGCATCGCGGGCCATCAAGGACTCGGAACGCGAACTGGCAGCCGAGAACGGGATCGAATTCATCGAACTGAAGGTCGCCTTCGACGGCCTCTCGGTCCTCGTGAACCCCGACAACGACTTCGCCACCTGCATGACCACAGCCGAGCTCAAGAAGCTGTGGGAGCCCGGCAGCACGGTCAGCAAGTGGGGCGAGATCCGCTCCGATTGGCCGGATCAGACGATCAGGCTCTACGGCCCAGACACCGACTCGGGCACGTTCGACTACTTCACCGACGCCATCAACGGCGAGGAAGACGCCTCGAGGCCCGACTACACCCAGAGCGCAGACGACAACGTCCTGGTACAGGGAATCGCGGGCGACAAGAACTCCCTCGGGTACTTCGGGTACGCCTACTACATAGAGAACACTGACAAGCTGAAGCTCGTCGCAGTGGACGGCGGTTCGGGTTGTGTAGCGCCCTCCGACGAGACCATCAACAACGGCAGTTACGCCCCGCTGTCCCGCCCGCTGTTCATATATGTGAACAAGGCGTCCCTGGAGCGGCCCGAGGTGAAAGCGTTCGTGGAGTACTACCTCGAAAACGCAGACGCCCTGGCCGCTGAAGTCGGTTACGTGGCCCTGCCGGAGACCGACTACGCCGCCGGACTTTCGGCCATTCGCTAACCGGCGAAACAGAAAGAACCACACCTCCCCCAACATATCCCCGGCAGGCCTCACGCACCCTGCCGGGGATTCTTGGCATTTCGGGGGATTCACTTACATAAACGGCGGGGGAAACCAGCGTCCCTCTGGAGCTATGCGAATACACTTGAACGGACTTATGCTGGACCAATAGAGCCCGCATGCGGACACGGGCCACTACCATCCGACATGAACAACAACACGCCAGACCCGGCCGCCAGCGCCAGAGGCGCGCCGCTGGCCAGCAACTTCACGGCCTCGCTAGACGTGGACCGGCGCATGTACCGGGAGGACATCGCAGGATCGGTCGCGCACGCCCGCATGATGGCCCGCCAGGGAATCATCAGCGAGACCGACGTCGACCAGATCGTGAGAGGGCTCCAGCAGATCGAGTCGGAAATCGAGTCCGGCGAATTCGATTGGAAAGAAGAACTCGAAGACATCCACATGAATGTGGAGTCCAGGCTATTCGAGCTGATCGGTGACGCCGCCGGGCGCCTCCACACTGCCCGCTCCCGGAACGACCAGGTGGCCACGGACAGCCGTATGTACGCAAGACGCGCCGCGGTCGACGCCGTGAGGGCGGTGCGCCTCACTCAGCGGGCCTTGCTCAAGCAGGCGGTCGACCACTTCGACACCGTGTTGCCGGCATACACGCATCTTCAACGCGGTCAGCCAGTGACGCTGGCTCACCACCTGCTCGCCTACTTCGAGATGCTCGACAGGGACGCAGGACGGTTCGCCGCGGCGAGGGATGCGGCCGACGTATCGCCGCTCGGCAGCGGCGCCATGGCCGGCGTCCCGTATCCTCTCGACCGCGAGTCGGCGGCCGCCGAACTCGGCTTTTCGGCCATCAGCGCAAACAGCATGGACGCCGTTTCGGACCGCGACTACATGCTCGATTTCGTTTACGCGTCCGCCGTCTGCATGACACACCTGTCGCGCCTGGCGGAGGAGCTGATCGTCTGGTCGTCAGACGAGTTCGGGTTCGTAAGCCTGGCCGAGGCGTTCACTTCAGGTTCCAGCATCATGCCGCAAAAGAGGAATCCTGACTTCGCGGAACTCGTCCGCGGAAAGACCGGGCGCGTCTACGGCGGCCTCGTGGCCCTGCTTACAACCCTCAAGGCGTTGCCACTTACATACAACCGAGACCTTCAAGAAGACAAAACCCTACTTTTCGACGCCGCCGACACGGTCCTCGCGTCCCTAGATGCGATGGAAGGCATGGTGAGGACCGCCCGGTTCGACGCCGCACAGATGCGCCAGGCAATGGACGAGAGCGCCGCGCTCGCCACGGACTACGCCGACTATCTCGTTGCAAAGGGCGTCCCGTTCCGCCAGGCCCACATCATCGTTACTGAGTTGACCCGGAATTCACGTGAGGCCGGTAAGCGACTTTGCGACTTTTCGCTTGACGAACTAAGAGAGACGTCGGGTCACTTCGATGAAGACGCCCTGAAAATCACAGCCGAGTCATCCATCGCCTCGCGTGACGTGCCCGGCGGCACAGCGCCGCGCCGGGTGCGGGAGGCGATGCAACGCGCTTACGGCAATATCTGGAACGCGTATGGCGCCGGCGAGTGGTAGACCGGGCCGCGCCGTGAGCAAAATCAGGATATCGGCGTCGGTCCTGAGCGCCGACTTCGGACGGCTGGCGGAGGAGGTCCGCGCGGCTGAAGAGGCCGGCTGCGACGAGATTCACTTCGACGTGATGGACGGCCAGTTTGTACCCAACATCACGATAGGCGTGCCCGTGCTGGAGTCGGTACGAGCCGCCACAGACCTCCCCATAGACGTCCACATGATGGTCAAGGAACCTGCGAGGTTTTGCCAGGCCATCGCCGATGCCGGGGCGGACATATTCACCGTTCACGTCGAGGCGTGCGCCGACATCGATTCCACGATCTCGTCTTCAACGCGGGCCGGCATGAGGCCAGCCGTGTCGCTAAAGCCGGCCACTCCTTTGGCCGACATCCAGGGTCTCCTCGGACCGGTCGACAGGGTGCTCGTAATGTCGGTCGAACCGGGTTTCGGCGGTCAACCGTTCATCCCTGAGTCGGTGCCGAAGATCGAAGCCCTGCGCGCCATGGCGGATGGCGCCCACAATGGGATTGAGATAGCCGTGGATGGGGGCATCAAGCCGGACACCATCGGACCGGTCGTCGCAGCCGGCGCGGAGACGCTCATCTCCGGCAGCGGGGTCTTCACCGGCTCAGGAGACGTGCGGGCCGCCGTCCGATCACTACGCGCCGCCGCATCGCGCCCGTTCGAGTGACCTACCAGTGACCTACCAGAAAACCGCTTAAGAGCTCTTTCAGTCCGTCAGGTCCGAATCGTTCGGCAGCACCAGTTCGTGCTTTTTGACTCGCCTCATTGGTGACATCAAACTGGACGGTCTTTTGGACATAGTCTTGGTCAATTTATGGGGTAGTTAGTAAAATAGGCGTATGCGTTCTTACCAGGAATCCCATCCGTGGATCACGTTCAAGGCCACCGACATCAACCGGGTCGGCGCTAGAAACTGGATGCTTCTGGGCGAAGCTCGGGCCATGTGCGATCACCTCGCCGGCGTCCCGCTTCAGCCCGACGTGGCCCGCAACTTCTACGAGGTCGCCATGGTCAAAGGAGCGCGCGCGACCACTGCCATCGAGGGAAATACTCTCACGGAGGAGCAGGTCGCCGGCATTCTCCACGGTACGTTCCGCGCACCTCCGTCCCGCGAATACCAGGAGCGGGAGGTGAGAAATGTACTGGAAGCGCTGAACTCCATCTCTTCACAGATCAACGGCGGGGACCGGCCAACAATTACCCGGGAATTGATCTGCGAATTCAATCGCCAGATCCTGGAAGGCGCGAACCACGAATCGCATGTTGTGCCCGGCCAGGTGCGAGATTATTCAGTCGTTGTCTCAAATTACAGGGGGCCGCCCGCCGAAGACTGCGAGTATCTCGTAGAACGACTGGCCGAATGGATCGAGAGCGATACCTTTCAGTCGGACATCCCAGAGATTCAATTCGCTCTGGTTGTTGCCTCGGCAATCTACGCGCATCTGTACGTCGCGTGGCTGCACCCATTCGGTGATGGCAATGGGCGGACGGCGAGACTGCTTGAGTTCCTGATCCTCGCAAGGTCCGGCATGGTGCCGATGCCAGCCGCCCACCTTTTGTCTAATCACTACAACCTGACACGAGACCAGTACTACCTGGAACTCAGGGCTGCCAGCCGGACAGGAGACACCTCACGATTCATCGGTTACGCGTTGCAAGGACTCATAGACGGGATTCGAGATCAGATCAGCGAAGTGATGGCGCAGCAGTTCAAAGTGACCTGGATTAACTACGTGCACGAAACTATGGGCCGGTTCCCGGCTAGTCCGGCGCGCGACCGTCAAAGAACGCTGGTTCTCGCCATGCCTTCGGGCGAGGCGATACCTCAAGCCGAACTGGCGGGATTGAGTCCGAAATTGGCCGCTATGTACGCTGGCACTGGACCCAGAACTCTACGGCGCGACCTCAATCGGCTACAGGGGGCAGGACTGATCGTCAGGCGGCCCCCGGGCTGGATGTCAAACGACGTCATCATGAGGGCATTTCTGGCTTAGGCGGCCAGCTACGCCGGACTTGCATCGACGGCGGGCAGTCAATGTTGACGGGCCCAGAGACGGGGATACCGCCAGGCAAAAGGCCCTAACGAGCCTTCGTCATTGTCCGCAGGCAACGGGTGCAGACGTTCAGTCGCCGCTTTTCCCCGTTGATCACAAGGTTGCGCCGGGACACGTTCGGCTTCCACATCTTGCGCGTCGCCCGCATCGAGTGGCTGCGAGTATTTCCGAATTGTGGGCCCTTGCCGCAGACGCCGCACTTCGCCATCGTGGTTTCCTTGGAGTTAGTCTTCCCGGAGCGTTCAAATGTCTGGATCGGTCACAGTGCCAATCAGTGGGATTTTGCCCGCTCTGACACTCTAAGCTAACATGCCCGTACAGTTGCATCAACGTGAATTCAACTTGGAATCCCGTCGCTAAACCCTAGTTTCGTTAGGGTCGGAATTCCTCGATCAGGAGCCGCGATCAGTGACATCGAGACCCGCCAGGACGGCGGAAACGACCGGCATCACGACCGCCGAACTTCTACGGCTCGTCAAGGCGGCCACAAGGGCGATAGAGGTCAACCGTGACCAGATAAATGCCCTGAACGTGTTTCCGGTGCCGGACGGTGACACCGGGACCAACATGTTCCTGACACTGCGGTCAATCAACGCAGAGATGGACGCCGCGCCCCGCGAAAACCTCTCGCTAACTACCGCCAGGATGGCCCGCGCCGCGTTGTTGGGCGCTCGAGGCAACAGCGGCCTGATTCTGGCCCAGTTCTTCAAGGGCATGGCACAGGCGCTTCGCGATGGCTACGAGGTGAGCGGAGCCGGGTTCGCAAACGCTATGCGCTTCACCACCGACAACGCATACGCAGCCGTCCCAAATCCGCGCGAAGGCACGATGCTGACTGTGTTCCGGGAGTGCGCCGATATCGCCGAGCGTACGGTCAGGGAAACTCCAGGCTTCGAGCCGGTGCTGGCCGCGTCGGCAAGCCAGGCCCTCGACACGACGCAGCGCACGCCGGAGATGCTGGACGTCCTACAAGAGGCCGGCGTCGTCGATTCCGGCGGCTACGGTTTCACCATCATGCTGTTCGGCGCGCTCGAAGCCCTAAGGGGAGAGGGGGACGGAGGAGTAGTCGTTGCGCCGCCGGCCGTTGGGGACCGGGACGGCGCGGCCAGTTCCACGGTACGAGCCGATTTCGCCCTTTCCGCCCAGGAAGAGATCTGGGGTTACTGCACTGTGTTTGCGATCGAGGGTGAGGGCCTCGACATCAACAGCATTCGTTCGAAAGTGTCTGAACTGGGACGCTCGGCCGTGGTTGCCGGCGACGAGTCCGTCGCCAAGATCCACGTGCACATGGAGGACCCCGGGCTGGCCCTGTCCTTCGCCACGTCGTTGGGCACGTTATCGAACATCGATATCAAGAACATGGATGAACAGACGAAGGAGTGGGCGGCCGGGCAAACTGACAACGAAGCCGAAACACCGGCTGGACCAATCCCCCTCGCCGTCGTCGCAGTGGCGGCGGGCGAAGGAATGCAGGGACTGTTCATAAATGCAGGTCTTGAGACGTGCAGCGTGGTGACGGGGGGCGACAGCATGAATCCGAGCGTGGGCGATCTGCTCGAGGCCGTGGAAAATGCCCCGTCCGACAACGTGATCCTGCTGCCAAACAACAAGAATGTGGTCGGCACCGCGGGTGAGGTGCCCGGGCTAACGTCCAAGATTGTCAATGTGGTCCCAACCGTGTCGATGCAACACGGGATTGCGGCCATGCTGGCGTTGTCACCGGAAGACGACATCGAAGCCAACTCCTCCGCCATGAGCGAGGCCCTCGAAGGGATCAAGGACGGCGCCGTGTTCCGTGCAAGCCGTGACGTTTCCATAGGCGGGGTTGATGTCGTTGAAGGGCAGTACACGGGGGTCGTCGACGGATCGGTCAAGTGCTCCGGCGAGGACCTGGAAGCCGTGATGATCGAGACGGTGGGGAGCAGTGCCGAAGACGGGGATTTGGTAACGATCTACTGGGGCGCCGATGTCAGTGAAGACCAGGCGAACGACATGGCCGCCAGGCTGGAGGAGACCGTTCCGGGCGTAGAAGTGGAACCGGTCGACGGCGGACAACCTCACTATGAATTTCTCTTCAGCATCGAATAAGATTTCAATCGACCAGACACGGGGTTAACCATGACAATCGCAGTTGTAACCGACAGCACGTCCGACCTGCCGCCGGACCTAGCAGCTACCTATGGGATACGCGTCGTACCGCTAAACGTCAGGTTTGGTGTGGATGAATATCTCGACGGGGTGACGATGCATGCGGAGGAGTTCTATCAACGCCTCCAATCGTCCGACGAGCTACCGACAACGTCCGCTCCGTCGCCCGAGTTGTTTGCGGAAACCTACCGGGAGTTGGGGGCTGAACACGACACGGTAATCTCGCTGCACGTGTCCTCCAAACTCAGCGCGACTCACACTGCTGCGGTACAAGCATGTGACTTGCTTGGCGACGATGGCCCACGCGTAGAAGTAATCGACACCCTCCAGGCGTCGATGGCCCTTGGGTGGGTCGCGGTAGGCGTGGCGCATGCGATCAGCGGCGGCGCTACCCTCGAACAGGCGGTCAATGCGGCCCACGACCTCAGTTCCCGCGCCAAGTTCATCGGCCTTGTCGAGACGCTCGAGTACCTGCACAAGGGCGGCCGGATAGGCAACGCCCAGAAGCTTGTTGGATCGCTCTTGCGGATCAAACCTATGCTGGAACTGAAAGACGGCATTGCGCACCCGCTTGAACGGGCCAGGTCGAAGAACAAGGGAATCACCCGAATAAAGCAGTTGGTGGAAGAAGCAGCCCCCCTGTCTCACCTGTGCATCTTGTACACGACCGAGCAGGGACTCGCCGAGGGCATTGCCGGTAGCCTTGCTCACACCGTGACCGACGAGGCGCCGATTGTCACCCGACAGGGGCCGGTTGTGGGCACGTATCTCGGGCCCGGCGCTCTGGGCGCCTCCTACGTCAAAGCCGCGGAGTCCTGAGCCGCGTGGCGGCGGGACCACGCTCCGGCAGCCGGCAGAGGACCAACCGCGCCCGAGACTCCGTCGGCGCCAGGATCGCGTCGCTTAGAGGCATTCTCGCCCTTGAGCAAAGCCGCGGATTCGACAACTCGGCGGTGGCCGGCGGGCTGGACCGTTTCATCGAGGACTCACGCGACTTCGTGCCGTGGCTCAGCGATCTATTCGAAGCCGGGGGCCAAAGTTACGCGGGACTGAATAGAGCCCAGCGACAGGCCTGGGCAGCCAGGGCCACCGCCCGCGCTTCACGGGCGGGCCAGGCGCGCGAAGCCAGCGACCCGGCATCGAGACCTGCACGGGCGCGGCGACCGGCCGGCGCGCCAAAACCCCGCATCACTCTCGATACGTCTCTTGAGGACTTGCCTTTCATCAACCGGCGCACACAACCCCGTATCGAACGGCTCGGCGTTACGAATCTCAGGGACCTGCTGTACCTCTTCCCAAACAGGCACGTCGACTACTCGGACATCACCCCAATTGCTGAGCTTTCTCTGGACGACGACACGACGGTCGTGGGCAAAGTCTCTTCATCCGAAACGGCGCGCATTGGTCGGCCTCCCGGCGCAGCGAAGGTGGTCCTGAACGACAGCACCGGGCTGCTCAATATCACGTGGTGGGGGCAGGCCTATCTCGCGGAACGGTTCAGGCGCGGCACGAGGCTCGCGGTGAGCGGGCGGGTCAGCGAATTTCGTGGCCGGGCTCAGATGGAAAATCCCGAATACGAGGAACTGAAAGGGTTCGCCGACGAGTTGGTCCACGCCGGGAATTTGCTGCCTGTCTACCCCTCCACCGAAGGCCTGCAACAGAGGACGATACGCAACGCCGTCAGAAAGGCCCTGGACGAAGGTCTCCCGCTTGTGGCGGACCACATCCCGCAGCAGGTATTGCACGATCACGGAATGCCGGGACTCGCTCGCGCCCTACGCCACATGCACTTCCCCAAGGACGCGGACGAATCCAGATCGGCAAGACAGCGGATGGCCTTTGACGAACTATTCGTCAATCAAGTGGCTGTGCTGAGGAGGAAGCAGGAGTGGGCGGCCAGGGGAGGCGGTGTCAAGATCGCCCGCGGAAGGGAAGCTGCCCGCGACTACGTAGATAGCCTCGAATTCGAATTGACCGGCGACCAAAATGCTACCTTGAAAGTCATCTTCGAGGACATGGCCACGGCTGTACCGATGGGCCGAATGCTCCAGGGTGAAGTGGGAAGCGGGAAGACCGTGGTCGCACTCGCCGGACTGCTCGCCACTGCAGCGGATGGCCGGGTGGGCGCGTTCATGGCGCCGACCGAAGTGTTGGCGGAACAGCACTTCCTGAACGCAACCCGCCAGTTGAACGCAGCCCCGGCCGAGGGCCAACCCGAGAACATCGTCAGATCAACCGGACACGGCCGCGATGGGGAGTCGATAACCGTCGCGCTGCTCACGGGCAGCCTGCGCAAGTCCATCAAGTCACACGTACAGGCCATGCTCGCTGAGGGCAAGATCGACATCGCTATCGGGACGCACGCGCTCCTGCAGGACGCCGTGACCATCCCGCGACTGGCATTCGTCGTCATCGACGAACAGCACAAGTTCGGAGTCGGTCAACGGGCCGCGTTAACTGACAGGAATCCGCGCCCACACCTGCTGGCGATGTCCGCCACGCCGATACCGCGTTCGCTGGCTCTCACGGTCTACGGTGATCTCGAACTGTCCACGCTCCGCGAGATGCCGGGCGGCCGTAAACCGATCACCACCAGGTGGGCAAAGTCATTGCAAGACCGACGCGACGCCTACAACCTCGTCCGACGGGAGATCGCCGCCGGACGGCAAGTGTTCATCGTTTGCCCGTTCGTAGAAGAGTCGGAACAAGTCAAGGGCCGCGCCGCTACCGTGGAGTTCGAACGGCTGCGGGGCGGCGAACTGGCCGGCATCGACGTGGGTCTCCTGCACGGAAGAATGGGCCTTGACGAAAAGCTAGCGGCGATGGACTCGTTCAGAGACGGTGAGACGCAGGCGTTGGTGGCCACTCCGGTGATCGAAGTCGGGGTCGACGTGTCAAACGCCACGGTGATGCTGATCGAGAGCGCAGACCGGTTCGGCATGGCGCAGCTACACCAGCTTCGCGGGCGAGTCGGTAGAGGAGCGCACCGCAGCTACTGCGTCCTGCTTGCCGACGACCCCGGTGCGGATGGGCAGGCAAGGCTCTCGACCGTAGAACGAATTGCCGACGGATTCGATCTCGCCGAGGTCGACCTCGAGACGCGCGGGCCAGGTGAATACCTCGGCGCAAGGCAAAGCGGCTGGCCGGAACTAAAAGTAGCCAACGTGGGCGACCGGGACCTGCTGGCCCTTGCCCGCGCCGACGCGGCCGCCCTACTCGCATCCGACCCTAACCTGGCAAACCCTTCCCACCAGGCGTTGGCAACAGAAGTAACCCGCAGGACCCCGGCCAGCCGAACGGACATTTCCTGAGACATGGTCGTCCGGCAGCAGTCGACATGATTCGTGGCTACAGAGACAGGCGCAAGCGTACCCCGAAAGTTGCAATTGGCCGACACGCAAACTTTCGATTGGACGCAGTCAAACCTTGCAATCAGACGGTAATTGACCTTTCGCTTCATCGTCACCGAGCAAGGACCCGTGGCAATAATCTGGATAGATACACAGGTAACCGCCGTGGCGACCCCGCCCGGCCCGGGGCACCGGTTTTCGTGAAATGGTCATGGGGGTCCGACAGGTTGGTTCCGGAACGAGCGTGTACTTCCCCGTTCGATGGTAGATTGTCCCCACTGGTTCGGCTTACCGACGGAGTAACCCCATGCAGATAACAGGATGCAAGTTCTTCCTCATTGAGACTCAACGCGAGACCGGTGCGATCAGCGAACACCTCATGGTCCGGATCGACACCGACTCCGGGACTTCCGGGTGGGGCGAATGGTCAGACCTGTCGCACATTCACCCCGGCGCCGACTTTCCAAGCTTCGACCAGCTCGAGGAAGAAGCCAACTTCAGGATCAAGGGCGCCGATCCACTCAATATCTCGGCCGCAATGGCCCGGCTCGACGGCATCCTGGCGCCGGCGTTCGATATTGGACTCCACGACCTGCTCGGCAAGATACTCGATGTACCGGTCTACGTCCTGCTGGGAGGCAAACGCCGCGACCGCATCCCGTTCTGTTACCCGATATTCCCGATGGAGACGCCCGACAACGAGGACCCGACGCCCGAAGTCAACGAAAACCTCCGCCGGGTGCGGCGCGTCATCGACCTCGGCCAAAACCGCATACGCAAGTACATCGGCTACAACGTGGAGTCGGAAGCGGTGTGGCTGGAGAGATTCCAGGCCGAATTCGGTGGCGTCGTAGATATCAAGTCGTTCGACCTGTCCGGCCGGTTCCACTGGCAGCAGGCGCTGGCGATCCTGCAACGGTTCATGGACTACGGTTACGAGTTGGCCGAAAGCGTGTCGAAGCGATCGCGGGAACGAGTGCGCTGGACAAGCAATTACGCGGCCAGGGTGCACTCGACCGATGTGAAAGGCATGGCGGAACTGCGCAGGCAGTTGGGTAAGCCGATCAGCGAGCATCTCAACACAGAGGAAGACCTGCTTCTCTACAAGGAGCACGAGGCGGTAGACCTCGCCAACATCGCCGTCTGCGGCAATGGGATCGCCCGCGCCAAGTACCTCTTCGACTTCGCCCACTCCATCGGACTGGAGACGCTTCACGGCACCACGCAGGAATTGAGCATCGGCACCGCGGCGGCGGCTCACGTCATGGCATCCCTGGACTCCATCGACGCCCCCTGCGACCCGGCCGGCCCCCTGCTCTACCAGCAGGACTGCACGCGCACGCGGGTGCAGTACAACGAGTCTTGCCTTATCGTCCCTGAAGGTCCTGGCCTCGGCATCGAAGTAGACGAGGATTTGCTGGAGGCACAGGCGTACACCGGAGCGCGGCTCAAGCAACTGCGTTCGGGCGTCAGCGCCGGGCATTAACCGGCGGCGAGCACGGCACGCCTTTTGATCCATAACCGTAAGGAGACGACCAAGTGCAAAAACGGCCATATGGGACCACAGGCATCGACCTGTCGATAGTCGGCTTCGGCGGGATCGTCGTAAAGGGCGTAACGGCAAAAGAGGCGGACCGCGATGTTGGCTGGTCTATTGACCAGGGCATCAACTACTTCGACGTAGCGCCGGGATACGGCAACGCACAAAACATGCTCGGTCCGGCCCTGGAGCCATACCGCGACGGCGTATTCCTGGCGTGCAAGACGACGAAGCGAGACGCAGCCGGGTCACGTGCGGAACTGGAGAACTCGCTGCGCCTCCTGCGTACCGACCACTTCGACCTGTACCAGATGCACTCGATGAAGTCGCAAGAAGACCTTGAACAGGCAATGGGTCCGGGCGGCGCGCTGGAGACGTTCGTTGCGGCCAGAGAACAGGGTCTTGTCCGACACCTGGGATTTTCTGCCCACTCGGCAGAGGTGGCGTTGGACCTGATGGACCTGTTCGAATTCGATTCGACGCTCTTTCCGGTCAACTGGGTCAACTACTTCGAGTCGGGCTTCGGCCCGCAGGTAGTCGAAAAGGCGGAGCGGTTGGGAGTCGCCGTCCTTGCCCTGAAGGCCATGGCGCACTACAAGTTAGCCGACGGCCAGCCACGGCACCGAGAAAAGTGCTGGTACTACCCGATCGAAGACCCCGAACTGGCTGCGCTCGGGCTCAGATTCGCCCTCTCCCAACCTGTCGTAGCCGCTCTCCCGCCCGGCGACCCTGAACTGTTCCGGATGGGCGTGGAAATCGCCCGGGACTTCACCCCAATCACCCCCGAAGAAACAGCCGAAATCAAAGCCCAGGCCATCGGCCGGGCCCCCATCTTTGAACTAGCCGCGGTGTGACGAATTATCAATCGCCAGGCCTATGACCTCGTTGACAGAGGCCTTCCGGATTAGCGCAGCAGCTGGGCGGCCTGCACTCTACTTTCAACCCAAGTCCGGGTAGTGAAGGCGCAGGCCGGTCTTGTTGGCCTCGTAGCGGGTGATGTGCCAGCGGCCGAGGTTGCACCCGAGGAGGATGTCCCGGTTGGGGCCACTGAAGGCCAAGTTCGTCGGGGCCGCCATTGCCGTGCCCTCGTAGTCCTCCGCCAGGATGTCGAGTTCGCCCTCAGGGCTCAGCCGGTAAATGATGTCGGGCCGGTAGCACGAGATGTACAGGTTGCCGTCGGTATCGAATGCAACACCGTCGGGCACAGTGCGCGGCAACTCCACCACTGTCTCGACGTTTCCGGCAGACCCATCCGGAAGAATCTCAACCCGCGCGATGCGGGGCGGGTTTAGGCTCATGGCGACGTATAGGCTATCGCCGTTCGGGCCGATGCAGAGCCCGTTCGGGAACTCCTTCAGCCTCCGGTCCCATACGACCGCGTCGCCGCCGGGCGCGACCTTGAATATCCGGCCGCTGTCCTCTTTCCATCCGCCCGAGTCGCAGACGTACAGATTGCCGTCGCTGTCGAACGCCGGATAGTTTGGCACGGCCATCGGCTCGGACGACGGTCCGGTTGAATAGACGCTCACTTCGCCACCGGGAGTGATCTTGTGCACGCAAGCGTTCACCAGATCGCAGGCGTAGATGTTGCTTGCTGAGTCGAGCGCCATTCCAAGCACGAAACCGCCCGTATTCGCGAACTCGGTGAACTCGGCTTTGTCGATGTCGATCCGGTAGACCTGTCCCGCCTCACCACCAGCGTACACGCCACCGTCAGGCCCGCAGGCGATTCCCTCAGGGTGGTCCAGTCCATCGACTAGCACAGAGACTTGCGTGTCGTTATTCAGAAGGGCCATTTCACGTTTCTCCATCGGGTGATCGTTGCGGTTGCAGGCGAGTCAGAAACAGATTCAACCAGCAACGGGGGTGACTGTCCAGATTCGTTCCGGATTGCCAAAGGTCTGCCGCGCAAATGTGCTCAGGGAACAGCTTCGCCCGCGAGCACTCCGGTGCAACGGTCGTGGTCGACCGCTACCGCCCCGTTTACCAACACGAACGGTATGCCTTCCGGCGGCTGCGCCGGGTCCTCGAATGTCGCCCGGTCGATGACGTTTTCGGCGTCGAACACCACCAGGTCCGCGAAATTCCCTTCCCGGATCTCGCCGCGCTTCTTCAGTCCGAACCTTCGCGCCGGGTTCTGAGTCATGCGCTGGATGACCTGTTCCAGCGGGTAGCCGTATCTTCTCCGGAGTCTGCCGAAGATCCTTGGGAAGCATCCGTAGGCCCGCGGGTGGACCATTCCGCCGACCGGTATGGCGTCCGATCCGATCATGTAGTCGGGACGCGAAATCAGCTTCATGATGTCCTCTTCCACATGTCTCCACAACCGGACGCTCTGAGGCGGAACACCGCGGAACCCGCAGACCATGTTCTCTTCCAGCATCACGTTGCACACCATCTCTCCGATAGACTCCCCGCGCAGTTCGGCGGCGTCACTCCACGCCATTCCCTCGAGATGCTTGTTCTTCTCCGAACCGATCCACGTCCACGCGTTCCCGGCGAGCGCCCTGACCGGGGTTTCCTCCAGGATGCGAACATACTCCGCCTTCTGGCTGTCGTCCGACAGCCTTTCGGCAATCGCCTCCGGCCCACCCTCGTGGAACGGGCCAGGAAAGAAGCTGCACGGGAAGGACGAGCCAACCGGGTACGGGTAGCATTCCAGCGTCACGTCCACGCCATCGGCCTTGGCCCGCTCGACCGGCTCGAGCAGTTCGTCGATCTTGCCGGCAGAGTCGGCCTGGGTCCGGTAGTGTTCGAGGTGCACCATCACACCCGACCTGCGGCCGATCTCCATCGCCTCTTCTACACCGCCCCCGGCGAACCCGCGATCGGTGTTGTGGTTCCGCAGGTGAATGGACAGCGGCAGGTCGAACTCGGCCGTGACTTTGCACAACTCCACCAACTCGTCCGTGTCGGAGTACGTGTGCGGGAAGTATGAGAGGCCGGTCGCGAACCCCACCGCGCCCTGTTCCAAGCTCTCGCGGACCAGGCGCTTTGCGGTCTCCAGAGATTCGTCACGCAGCGGGACGTCCCGCATCCCAACGGCGTTCAGTCGAACGGGTCCGTGGCCAATGAATGCGGCCACGTTGCAGGAAGTCTTGTGGTGATAGTTCTCCTTTGATGCCTCCATCGAGCTCATGTCGAGGTCTTCCGGCGGCAGGCCAAGGATGCCCGAGAGGTACTGCCGGTACATGCGGTAGTCGTCACGCGAAAGGGGCGGGTAACCAAGGCCATCGGGACAGATGATTTCGGTCGTGATGCCCTGCCGGATGCCGTTGGCGTGTTGGCCGTCCACCAACAGGGCGCCGTCTGAATGGGCGTGTGCGTCGATGAACCCCGGTGAAACGGTCAGACCCGTGGCGTCTATGACCCTGGCCGCCGTGGCGCCCGACAGGTTGCCCACGCGGGCGATCTTCTTGCCCTTGATCCACACGTCGGACGGGAATCCCGGCTGACCCGTGCCGTCCACTATCGTCCCGCCTGAAATCAGTACGTCAAATGTCATCTGGTGCGTAGCCTTCCTGGCCGACTCGTTGTCTAAAGCTACCGGCGACTGATCTCCGACCAGACCGTTGCGCCGCCAAGTGAGCGTCGGTGATTGTAGTACGCCGGGGGCGGTGGGGTTTCACTCCAACGGAGGCAAACAACAGTCACAGTTCGCAGACCACCGGGGATACATCTCAACACCGGCGCGGCTGTCGCTATTGGTTCTTGCTCTGCTTCAGGTAGAGGGGGGCGAGGTAGTTGTCGACCGGAGCATAATTGTCGGTGAGCAGCACCGTTTCGCGGCTGTTCATCCAGGTTTCCAGCTCGGCAGGCTCCACCAGGTACCCCTTCACGTCGACGTGTTCGAGCCTGGCGTGGGCGGCGTCCAGGTCAGGTTGCAGGATAGGGCTGTCCGTGGCCATGACGATTACGGTCGTCCGGTCATCGAAAGTCAGGTCGACCGCTACCGGCACGATCCCCACGTAATCGAAAGAACTTCTGAGGGTGTGAATGAAGGCGCGCAGGAAACGGCCAGGCGTGGGAGCGTCGACCAGGTTGATCGTGTACACACCGTCGTCCCGCAGTACCCGCTTGACCTCCTGGTTGAACTCGTGCGTGGTGAGGTGATACGGGACGGACAGGTCGTTGAATGCGTCCCCTACAACAACGTCGTAGAAATCGTCCGGCAGGCGCGGCATGGCCATGCGCGCGTCTTCGTTATACGTGACGATCTCCGGCGCTCTCGCCAGACCGAGGTAGTCCTTCGCCGTGACCGTCACCGCCGGATCGATCTCGATCACCTCGACCAATGCGTCGGGGTAGACGGCGTCGAGATAGCGCGGCAACTCGTACCCGCCGCCGCCGATGAACAGCGAATTGAAGTCCGGGCGGTCTTCTACGACCGCCTCGACCACGCTTGCGAACACGTGCTGGTAGCCGTAGTGGAGGTAAGTCGGCTCCGGTGGCTTGGCGTAGCTGTGTACAAGCCTGTCGAGCGCCAAGACCCTGACTTCCGAACCGTCGTCCAACTCCTTTAGCGACACTCGAATGCAGAAGTAGTTGCTCTCTGTAGTGCAGGACGTTTCGAGGGGGTTTTGCGTGAAGGTGAACCCACCTATTCCTATCAGCACCACCAGGGCCGCGGTCAGCTTCAGCGGAATGCTCCAAAGCCGACCGGCCAGTAATGCCACCACTACCGTCAGGATGGCGACGTACAGAATGGTTTCTCGGGACCCGAGCCGTTCGATCAGCACGAACCCGGTAATGAACACACCAAGAATCGCTCCAGCGGTCGAGACGGCGTAGATCCGGCCGACGACGTTGCCGGTGGCCGACAGGTCCTGCAGGGTGAGCTTTATGACCACTGGTGAGACCATGCCCAGGATCAACGCCGGGGCCAGGAACAAGATGGCGGTCAGAATCACGATTCGCAGCAACAGGGGAAGGGAGATGACCCAGCCTGGGGCCAGCGTGGCGAACGGGAGGATCAACAGTGTCGTGGCCGCGCCGGCCAGCAGGATCAAACCCAGGTTGTTTCGGGAGGCCGCGCGATCGGCAAACACTCCACCGAGCCAGTTGCCGATGCTGATGCCGGCCAGGATTACGCCGATGACGCTGGTCCACGTGTACACCGAGACGCCGATGTGCGGGGCCAGTATTCTCGCCGCGACGATCTCGATGATGAGGGTCACCGCGCTGGCGATGAACACGATGGCGTATGGCTCAAGCGCCAGGAACCACCTGATTGGTTGTGGTGGAGATGTCATGCAGCCCTTTCCGATGCCGAGCACAAAGGATAGCTGTTCAGGAGCCGCGTCCGTCGCGGCATATGGCGGGGTAGATTAGCTGCACGCCGTCAGGATTACAATTTCGAGGGGCCTGGATTTCGGGGTTGGTGAGGTTGGCAGGCCACGGTTTCGAGTTGCTGGGTTTGGTCGGCGGTTGGGGGTGGTGAGAGTAGCCGCGGAGATGATGACTGTGGGGTTCGGCACGACGAAGGGATATGTGCCCTTATGTCCAGCGGGTCCGTAGTCGAGTGGGGATCCCGCGCCCCGTGCCCCACCGTGGGTACCGGGTTACCCCGGCACGACGGGTGTGGGAGAACGCCGGGTGGGTGGGTGGCGAGTGTGGTTGTGGGATGGCCGGGAGGTCCTTCGCTGCGCTCGAGGATGACAGATGGACGGCTCGAGGATGACAGGAATGGGGAGTTGGGGACGACCCCGTTTCAAGTACGGGGCAGGCTGTACTTTTCGGGGGCGCGTTGAAGCAACCCCGGGGGTTTCCCGGAGTTGCCTCGGTTGACAGTGTCTCTGCTGTCTTTCCCACGCCCGGCCGGAACCGTGAGGCGTTGTTGGGAAGTATGTTTCCTCGGTCTTCTCCGCACAGTCCTACAACCAACGGTAGTGGCGGCAATTTGCTCGCTCACGCGTCGGCGGTCGAAACCGGGGCCGAAGACGGTTGCGGCTCTACAGCCGCGCCCGGCTTGTGGGGCGCTTATGGGCGTCTGAGGGAAAGACGCATTTGCTATCGAATCCTCGGCTTGATCTCTGGGGCGAACTTCCGATAGCTCCCCAGGCATTTCTCTCAGACTTAGCCTGCGGGCCCCGAGTCGCCATAGTCGGGGTCTAAGCTGCCACGCCTACGTGAACAGCATTATGTGCGAGTCGTTCCGGTTACCCTTGCCGGCTTCGCAGCCGGGGTTCCTGGAATCCACGCATAGCCCATGTCTGCTTCCCAGGAGAGCATGTACTTTCTCGTTCCGCAACGGGCTTTAACACGGGGGGAGGAACTTTTACCCCCGATGCCTGCAGGAGTTGTTCCCGTTGCTGTTCGATCAGAATGGCTGTGATGAATGCGTCGTGATGCACGACTCGATATTTATATTAGAACAGGTGTTCGTGCATTGTCAAATGTTTGTGGCCTGGATTTTGGAGGGGGGTGGTTGGTGAACGGGTGGGGGGTGTGACGAGGTGGTAGAGGTAGCCGCGCGCCCCTGGGTCCCCGATCTTCGTCGGGGAAGACGGTTTGGGGGAATGCCGGATGTGGGTAAGGGGCGGTAGGTTGGTGGGGTAGCCGGGTTGCCCGTCCGCCCCGGCGGGTGCCCACAAGAGGCACCCCTACAAGTGGGTTTGGACAGCGTCGGGTTGTGGGTGTGTCACAGGTTGGTGGGGGTAGCCGCGCTCCCCTGGGTCCCCGATCTTCGTCGGGGAAGACGGGTTGGGAGAATGCCGGTTGTGTGTGAGGGGTGGGAGGTTGGTTGAGGTAGCCGCGCCGCCCGTCCACCCCGGCGGGTGCCCACAAGAGGCACCCCTACAGTGGGATTCGGCCAGCGTCGGGGTGTGGCTGTGTAGCGGGTTGGTGGGGGTAGCCGCGCCGCCCTGGGTCCCCGATCGGAGTCGGGGAAGACGGGGTACGGAGGTCGGGGAAGACGATAGAGGGTGTTGGTGAGATAGCCGCGCCGCCCTTCGTCCCCGGCGGGTGCCCACAGGAGGCACCCCTACAAGTGGGTTTGGCCGGTGTGCCGGGGTGTGGTTGTGTGACGAGGTGGTGGGGGCAGCCGCGCCCCCCTAGGTCCCCGATCGGAGTCGGGGAAGACGGTTTGGGGGAATGCCGGATGTGGGTAAGGGGTGGGAGGTTGGTTGGGTAGCCGCGTTGCCCGTCCGCACCAGGGCCGTTCGTGAACGGCCCCTACGGGGGTGGTTGGCCGGTGTGCGGGTGTGGTTGTGTAGCGGGTTGATGGGGGTAGCCGCGCCGCCCGTGCCCGACCGTGGGTACCGGCCCCGCATCGGAGTGCGGGGTGACGATGGAGGGCACGACGGGAGAGGGATGCCGGGGTTTGTTGGGGTGGCGGGGATGGAGGGTAGGATAGGGAGCGCCGATAGCAGGAGGCGAATATGGACCGGTTAAGTGGAAAGTCAGCCATCGTTACGGGCGGCGCCCTGGGTATTGGAGGCGCTACGGCGCGCAGGTTGGCGCGCGACGGCGCAGGCGTGCTCATCATCGACGTGCAAGAGGACGCGGCGAACGCCAATGCGGACCGTATCCGCGACGCCGGAGGAAGTGCCGTAGCGATGACCGGCGACGTGGCGCAGGAAGAGGTGGCGCAGGCGATGGTCGAACGGGCGGTAGCAGAGTTCGGCCGGCTCGACATCCTGGTGCAGAACGCATACGGGGGCAACGACGACCGGGTCGGCAGCGCCGTCGAGGTTTCCGCGGCCGCCTGGCGTGCGGGCATGGACCTGCTGACCGGGGCGCTGTTCCTAGGCGCGAAGTACGGCGTTCCGGCCATGGAGTCGTCCGGCGGCGGCGGCCGCATCGTCAATATTTCATCCGTGCACGGGCTGCTCATGGCGCCCGGATCGCTCGTTTACGAGGCCGGCAAGTCGGCGGTGATCGGCATGACGCGGCAGATGGCGTGCGACTTCGGCCAATTGGGGATCACGGTCAACGCGATAGCCCCGGGGCACATAGTTACGGAAAAAAGCGAACAGATGTGGAAAGAGAGGGGCAATCCCGCCGGGAAACGGCTGTGGGACCTCCAGTATCCGGTAAGGCGGACCGGAGTGCCGGACGACATCGCAAACGCTATCTCGTTCCTGTGCTCGGAAGAGGCGTCTTTCATCACCGGAGTGGTGCTGCCCGTCGACGGCGGACTTTCGATTCAGCTACAGGAAGACCTGGTGTTCGGGATTAAGGACTTTATCCGCGACAACCCCGGCTTGCGCACGATCGCCGACCAATAGGACCGTTGCAGTTCGCTGGCGCTCCACCAAGAGGGGGTAGTCCGCGGAAACAGGGGAATTGGTCAGATCCCTCTGTCTTGGGAAGTGAGAAACGCGGCGTGCGTGTGTGTAATGTAGGCAGCGGTAGGGGACGGCCAGGTTGGCATGCCGTTACGGGCGCAATAAAATTCTGGCCGCCCCTACCACTTCTGACATGCTACCACGGTGGACATTCCCACAATGACAGGTTGCCTCCACAGGGTATGTCCTGTTATTGGTCCCCCTGCCCCAATACCCGGACGCCAGATGACGCGCCGTCGGCCTCTAAGAGGGTGTGTCATAAGTCCCTGCCGATTATGAAATGGCGTCGCGTCAGTTGCCGGAAGGGAGGACTTGGCCACGACCGCGTGTCTTGAGAAGTAACAAACGCGGCGTGCATTGTGGGCAGCGGTAGGGGACGGCAAGGTTGGTACCCACCAACGGGGCAATGAAAATCCTTGTCGCCCCTACCACTTCTGCCATGCTACCACGGCAGACATTCCCACGATGTAGGTTACTCGCCACAGGGAATGTCTCGTTATTGGTCTCCCAGACCCACTACCCGGACGCCAGATGACGCACCGTCTTTCTCTAATGAACCGCGAGCGAAAACCGCAGATTCGTACGGAGTCGAGACGCGACCCGCGCTCCAAGACCTAGCCGTCCGCGACAGCGGGTTAGAATTGACTACGGATGCGGCCTTTTCCGGCTCACTGACGTGTGGCCGCACGCTGAGACGACGGCAGCCTGTCGGGAGCAGGCCATTCTGGAGCAGTTCAGTTGACCACCACCATGCGCGAGGGCGAAACCGCCGAATCTCCGCAAACCCGATACGTGCCGGGCGAGATCGAACCCAAGTGGCACAAGCGCTGGGACGAGTCCGGCCTGTACCGCACGGAAGACCACTCAGACGGCAAGGACAACTGGTTCGCTCTTACGATGTTCCCCTACCCTTCCGGGGACCTGCACATTGGCCACTGGTTCGCATTCTCCGGCGGTGACGTGGGCGCGCGCTTCAAGCGCATGCAGGGCTATAACGTCATGCACCCGCAGGGCTTCGACGCGTTCGGCCTGCCCGCCGAAAACGCCGCCATCTCCGACAACATTCACCCACGCAAATGGACCTACGACCGCATAGCCAACCTGCGCCGCCAGTTCCGCCTCATGGGCAACTCCTACGACTGGTCGAGGCAGGTAGTCACCTGCGATCCTGAGTACTACCGCTGGAACCAGTTCTTCTTCCTGAAGATGTTCGAAGAGGGCCTGGCTTACCGGGCCGAAGGCGCAGCCAACTGGTGCCCGCAGTGCCAGACCACACTGGCCAATGAACAGGTGAAGGACGGATCGTGCGAGCGTTGCGAGGCTACGGTGGAGCGGCGGGAACTGCCGCAGTGGTTCTTCCGCATCACGAAGTACGCAGATGAACTGCTGAACATGGACCAGATCGACTGGCCGGAGAAGATCTGCGTGATGCAGCGAAACTGGATCGGCCGGTCGGAGGGTGTGACCATCGCGTTCGACGCGAGCGAGTTTGCGCCCGGAGAGAAGATCGACACGTTTACGACTCGGATCGACACGATCTACGGCGTGACCTTCGTCGTGTTGGCGCCGGAGCACAGGCTGGTCGACGTCCTGACCCAGCCTGAACAGCAAGACGCGGTCGACGAGTACGTCGCGCGGGCCAGGCGTGCAAGCGAGATAGAACGCACGTCCACGGAGCGCGAAAAGACCGGCGTGCCGACCGGCGCATACTGCGTCAACCCGTTGAACGGGGAACGGGTACCCGTGCTGGTCGGCGATTACGTGTTGGCCACTTACGGGTCAGGCGCCGTGATGGGCGTGCCGGCACACGACACCCGCGACTTCGACTTCGCCAAGAAATACGGTCTTCCGTTAAGGGTCGTCGTCGCTCCGGACGGGTGGCAAGGCGAAGACCTGCCGGAGGCGTGGATTGGACCCGGGACACAGGTCAATTCCGGAGAGTTCGACGGAATGCCAAGCTCCCAGGGCATGGAGCGGATTGCCGACAAGATCGAGGCAAAGGACTGGGGCTGCCGCGAGGTCACGTACCACATGCGCGACTGGCTCATATCTCGCCAGCGCTACTGGGGCACGCCCATACCTATCGTCTATTGCGAAGAGTGCGGCACCGTGCCCGTTCCGGAAAACCAACTGCCGGTACTGTTGCCGGAAGACGCCGACTTCAAGCCGACGGGTCAGTCGCCGCTCACGCTCGACCCGGAATTCGTCAACACGTCCTGCCCGAAATGTGAAGGAGAGGCGAAGCGAGAGACGGACACGATGGACACGTTCGTGGACTCGTCGTGGTACCACCTCCGCTACACGAGCCCGACACAAGATGAGCGGCCATTCGACTTCGACAGCGTGAAGGCGTGGTCTCCGGTACACCAGTACACCGGCGGCATGGAACACGCGGTTATGCACCTGCTGTACGCGCGTTTCTTTACGAAGGCGCTGCGGGACATGGGGTTCGTCGACTTCGACGAGCCTTATGCGAGGCTGTTCAGCCACGGCGTGATGACCACACAACTTGGCCGCATTTCGAAACGCTCCAACCCGCTCGCTCCGGACCCGCTAGTAGAGCAGTACGGGGCCGACACAGTCCGTTGCTACCTGATGTTCCTTGGTCCGTGGGATACGGGCGGCGCATGGACCGGCTCTGGAATCAACGGCATTTCACGCTGGATGAACCGCATCTGGGACCTTGCGCTGCGCGATTCGGGGGCGCTTGGCGACGTTGAGACGAACCAGGGCGCGGAACGGCACCTGCTGAGGGCGGCACACGCAACCACGCGCCGAATCGTCGGTGACATGTCCGCGTTCAAGTTCAACACGTCGATCGCCGCATTGATGGAGTACTCGAACGAACTGGGCAGGCTCTGGGCTCGCGGGGGCTTTGCGAGGTCGACCTGGGACGACGCAATCGAGCGCATGCTGCTGCTGGCCGCTCCGCTGGCGCCCCACATAACCGAGGAGCTCTGGGAACGCACCGGGCGGAACGGCTCGGTCCACGAGCAGATGCTGCCAGGATGGGACGATGACCTGGCCGCGTCGGAAACCATCACGATGGTGGTCCAGGTGAACGGCCGGGTACGCGATCAACTGGAAATGCCGGCGGACGTGTCTGAGGAGGACGCCTTCGACGCGGCGATGGCAAGCGAACGAGTCCTGCGTCACACCTCAAAAGGCGAGGTAGTCAAGAAGATTTACGTGCCGGGCAGGCTGGTTAACCTGGTGGTGCGAGGCGGATAGGCTGAGGGGCCCGGTTGCGGTCAAGGCCTGATGACGCCATCCAGCGCGTTTTCTCGCCACAGGGAGGGTTTGAAACCCTCCCCTACGAAACCGTGGAGCCGCCTGTTTTTTCTGGAATGAAAAATTGGGCGGTTTGGCCGGGCAGGTGGCCCTTCGTGGCGGCCTATGAATTGTCGTAGCCGGTCCAGTCGTGGTATTCGGACCAGTCTCCGCCGTCCAGCTTGATGTAATCGCCCAGGTCTGCGTAGTCGGGCCGCGAAATGCCGTTCAGGTCCCACAGGATTTCCCCGGCCCGAATGGTCATGTGGCATTTGAGTTGCGTGTCGCCTTGCATCCTGGTCCACCCTGAGTCGACGAATCCGAATTCACCGCGTTCCAGTTCCAGTACTGCGACGTCTGCCTCGGCGCCGACCGACAGGTTGCCCAGTTCCGGCCGTTTCATCCAGCTTGACGCCGCTGACGTGGACATCTCTACTACCTGGTTCAACGTCAGACCCAGGTTCATCAACTTGGACATCGTGGTCGGCATCGTGGCGCGTGACAGGAAGAAGCTGCCGTGGTGAACGTCGGTCGAAATGGTGTTCGGTATGTGTCCCTGAGGGATGAGCTTGCTGGCCGTGCTGAACCAGAAGCTGAAGCCTCCGTGGCCGACGTCGAACTGGACGCCGCGCTCGCGGGCCTCCAGCAGGAAGTCATAGATGACGCCGTTTTCGTCCATCTGCGGCGTGTGCCTGCCGTACATGTGCGTGTGGGTGTCGCCGGGGCGCATGCGTTCCAGTAATCCTCGATAGTTGCGGGCCGGATGGCGGTGGTAGTCGACCATTACCGGCTTTCCGGTCATTTCCCCGGCTTCGACCGCCTGCTCGATGCCGTCGTAGTCGACGCCGTCGTAGTGGGCGGCCTTGATGCCCACGATGTGGTCCGGGTATTCGTTCATCACGACGGCGCAAGGGGCGGCCCTCAGTTGCAGATGGTCCTGCTCGGCGTGCCTCAGCATTCCCTGGCGACAGATATTGAGGAGGGCCAGTACGCGTATACGGGAATTGTCGATTGACGTGGCCTTGAATCGGTCGAAGGACTCGGCGCCGGACGTGCCGGCGTCGACGACGGTTGTGACGCCGTGCGGTATGCCGTAGACATCCGGGTTTACCGTTGCGAAATCGCCGAAGTGGTGCGTGTGGAGGTCTATCAGGCCCGGGGTCACGTACAGCCCGGTTACGTCCACCACGGCGCCTTCCGACGAAGCGGAAATGTCCGGGCCGACTTCGGAAATCTTCCCGTCCTTGATGGCCACGTCACTCGGCCCGTCCAGACCGTTTGCGGGATCGATTACGTGTCCGCCCTTGAGTACCAGATCGGGGGTTGATTCGGTCGTGGTCATAGCGTTCTCCCAATTTCGACACTTAGCGCGGGCGCCGCGTGCGATTCCGACTCGTCTCGTGCGGCGATCATCCGGCGGAAGCCGTCGTGTTGACCGGCAATGATAACCCTTGAGCGAACAGCAGACACGCCGTAAAGCATTTGCCGCTGCAGGTTGTCGGCAGACGGCGTAATCGTGGAAAACACATTCAGTCAGTTGACGAAATCTTGCAACGAAAATAAGATGCCGGGCGATCCGACAACGCGCCGGTACGGCGTTTTTTGGCTGGGCTCAATCGACCTAATCGGGGCTCACCGGGCCGTTTGGCAGCACGTTGCAAAGGAGGGATTCATGCGCTTATTCAGATTAGGGACCGTGATCTTGGCGGGGCTGATAGTAGCCGCCATAGCCGCGGTTGCCTGTGGCGGCGAGACCGAGGTGGTCGAAAAAGTCGTCACGGTAGAAGTCGAAAAGGTTGTCGACAGGCCCGGCGAAACTATCGTCCAGACCGTTGTGGTCGAAAAGGTCGTTCAGGCCGACACCGTGACGGAGATCCACACCGTAGTCGTCGAAAAACCCGTCACCGTGACTGAGAAGGTCGTCGAGACGGTGCTCGTCGAGAAACAAGTCGAAGGCAAGACTGTCACGGTAGTCGAGACAGTCGTCGTCGAGAAACAGGTCACGCGCACCGAGAAGGTAGTCGAGACCGTCGTCGTCGAAAAAGTCGTCGAGAAGGAAGTTGTCGTTAAGGAAGAGGTCATCAAGGAGGTCGAGAAGGTAGTCGTCGCTACTCCGAGCCTGTTTGAGGCCCTTGAGATCGCGTCAGCAGCGGACGGCCGGAGAGGCGGGACGCTGCGGGTCGTATCCCAGGCCAGCATCGGCAACATAGACCCCATCTCTTCCAGCGCGTGGGTGGCGTGGGCTGTCGCTACCCAAATTTACGACGTGCCGTTCGCTGCAGACGGCAGCTTCCTGCCCCAGCTTCAAATGCTCGAAGACTGGTCGATCAGCGACGATGGGCTCGTCTGGTCATTCAAGATCAGGGACGGCCTGATGTGGCACGACGGGGACCCGGTGACGGCGGAGGACTTCCAGGCCACCCTGGAACGAGCGTTCGACTCGTACTACACCGGTTGGCAAGAGCTTGGCTCACGCGCCGAGGTGGGCGTCGTAGACGACAAGACCTGGACTCTCAATTTCGAAGCGCCGTTCGGCCTGGTGCTGGACTCCCTGAGCTTCAACACTGAGGGCTTCCCGATCCAGAAGAAGAGCGTCATCGAAGACACGCCCGCAGAGCGCGGCGGCGGCGTACTGCAGGAGCACATCGGCTCCGGTCCGTACCAGTTCACGTCCTGGGACGTGGGAAACAAGCTCATCCTCGAGCGATTCGATGACTACGTCCCGCGAACCGAAGCGCCTTCGGGACACGCCGGCGCCAAGTACGCCTTCGTAGACAGCATCGAGTTCCTCGAGATTCCGGACGTCCAGACGCGGCTGTCCCTGCTGGAAACCAGGGAAGTTGACTTCATCGACACGGCTCCGCTGGACTTCTTCGAGATCATGAGGGACAACCCTGAGATCAACGTCTACACCGACCCGATCGGCCGGTGGCCGGTGATGGTGATCAACCACCGAGGTCCATTCATGGACGTCAAGGTGAGAAAGGCTCTCCAGGCGGCCATACCAAACGAGGCCATAATGGCAGCGTACGGCCCGCCCGGGTTGCGAGGGCTATGCCCCGCCGTCTTCCTGTGCGGCCTCCGCTGGGACACCAGGGTGGGCGAAGAGAACTACAACCAGGGCGACGTGGAGAAGGCAAAGGCACTGCTGGCGGAGTCCGGCTACGCGGGTGAGACCATAAGAGCAATGACTCCGGCGGACCAGCCCACGATCCACCCGATACTGACCGTAGCCGAAGAGAACCTGAGGGCGGCTGGCTTCAACCTGGACCTTCAGGTCGTGGACTGGGCCACGCTCAAGTCCCGCAGGGTGAAGCCCGACGACTGGGACCTCTTCACGACATGGGGCGCGGCGGCTGCGGCGACGCCACTGACGAACAAGCTTGGTGTAGATGGCCTCGGCGGTTTCCAGAGCGAACGCATTTCTTCACTGCGTGACGCTTTCTTCAAAGCCACCTCGGAAGACGAGCAGCGAATGCTGGTCGAGCAGCTCCAGTTGGCTTACTACGAAGAAGTGCCCCACGTTGTGATTGGCTTCTTCTCCGGCATTCACGCGGCAGGCACCTGGGTGAGGGGATTCGACTCCCGCGCCCTTTGGCCGGCCTACTGGAACGTCTGGCTGGAGAGGTAATCTCCGTCTCCCTCGGGAAGTACCCTCAAGAACGTCGATAGGAGCCGGCAACCGCTCACTCAACCTCGAGTGAGCGGTTGCCGCCCCACATGAACCTGCTCCGGAACGGGTCTTGGAGCAGGCCCACGATGCCATGACGGCTGGGGTCCGAGACTGAGACACCCCACCTCTCAGACCTAGAGAAGGACATGCGCGCATACATTGGCCGGCGGCTGCTTCTCATTATCCCGACCATTCTTGTGGTGGCGATTTTCACTTTCGGTCTGCTCCAGATAACGCCCGGCGATCCGGCGGCGCTCCTGGCGGGCGAGGAGGAGACTGCCGAGGACATCGAGAAGATCAGGCGGAGTCTGGGTCTCGACAAGCCGGTAAGCCAGCAGTTCGTTGAGTGGATCGGTAAGCTCGCCAGGGGCGACCTTGGTACTTCGATCCGCTCCGGCAAGCCGGTCACCGGCATCATCATCGGCCGGCTGGAACCCACCATTGCGCTGACCATCCTGACGGAGATCGTGGCTATTTCGGTTGCTATTCCCCTGGGAGTGTTGGCGGCGTGGAAGTCGAACACGTGGATCGACCGAACGGTCATGGGATTCTCTGTCCTGGGATTCTCCATTCCGGTGTTCTGGCTGGGTTTCCTGCTGATCTGGGTGTTTGCGCTAACCCTGCAGTGGCTGCCCGCGGGCGGTTACGAGCGGATATTCAATGGGTTCTGGCCGTTCGCCGAGCGGATGATCCTGCCCACCGTCTCCGCCGCCCTGGTCATCATGGCGCTGGTGGCCCGCATCACGCGCGCGAGCGTCATTGAAGTACTGCAGGAGGACTACGTAAGAACCGCCAGGGCGAAGGGTCTGGGCGAAAGACTGGTGCTCTGGCGACATACGCTTAAGAACGCAAGCCTGCCGATCGTCACGATCATCGGGCTGGGGTTCGCCGCGTTGCTTACAGGGGTAGTGGTTGTAGAGGTGGTGTTCGCGGTCCCCGGACTCGGGCGCCTGTTGCAGGACGCGATCAAAGCGCGTGACTACCCGATCATCCAGGGGCTGATTATCTTCCTCTCAGCAATTTACATATTGGTCAACCTGGCGGTGGACGTGATTTACGCCTACCTCGACCCAAGAATCAGGTACTAGCCGGGTGGCGAAGTGAAAAACGGAACGACGACACTTCAGGGCCTCATCACGCAGGCGTCAGACGCGAGCGCGGCGCGTTTCGGACGCTTGATGGAGCCGTTCCGGAGCAACGGCGTGATGGCGGCGGGAATCCTGATCGTCGTCATGATGGCGCTGATCGCGGTTGCCGCGCCTCAAATATCGCCAAAAGAGCCGTTGGCGATAGACACGTTCCGGCGCCTGCTCCCGCCGTCTGGGACGGACTGGCTGGGAACGGACCATCTGGGCCGGGACGTTTTTGCCCGAACGATCTTCGGAACGCGGGTCTCGCTGATGGTGGGGTTCCTGGTTGCGATTCTGACGGTCTTCTCCGGCGCTGCGATCGGGCTCTTGTCCGGGTATTACCGGCAGTTGGACATGATTTTGATGCGGGTGGTCGACGGGATAATGTCCATTCCCGGTCTGCTCCTGGCAGTTGCGTTGATGGCGATATTCGGCGCTTCGATACAGAACGTGGTCATCGCGCTGGTTATTACCTCTATCCCTGCGGTGATCCGTCTCGTCAGGTCGCAGGTCCTCAGCCTGCGAGAGCAGGCGTTCGTCGAGGCGGCGCGCGCGATCGGGGTGAGGCCGATACGGATACTGAGGTTGCACATTTTTCCTCAGACGGTGGCCCCGTTGATTGTGCAGGGCACGTACATCTGCGCCAGCGCGATCCTGGTGGAGGCAGCGTTGAGTTTCCTGGGGGCGGGCTCCCCGCCGAGCGTGCCGAGCTGGGGCAATATGATGGCGGAGGGACGGACCTACCTCCGCACGGCCGAGTGGATAGTGGTGTTCCCGGGCATCCTCCTGACGATAACCGTTATGGGCATAAACCTGGGCGGGGACGGTCTGCGGGACGCGCTCGACCCGAGGCTGAGACGGCGCCTGTAACGGCAGCTTTTGCGTCAGGCAACCTGGGTTGCGGTCGCCGCGTCGAACGGGGGTTACTCCCGCGTCCGTCCGGGGCTAATACGGCACTGTGTCAACCAAATTGACTAAGGCTGCCCCGGAACGTATGATGCCGGGCCATTCCCTAGCGTTGTGGAAACGCAGTTATGGCCGGACCTTTTTTGGGGGAGCCAAAGGTCGGCTGCAGGCACGCTGTCAAGGAGGCAAGCATGCGCATATTTAAATTGGGTACCGTAGCTGTGGTTGCGCTGGTTGCAGCCGCATTGGCCGCGGTCGCCTGTGGCGGTGAGACCGAAGTGGTCGAAAAAGTCGTCACGGTTGAAGTTGAAAAAGTCGTTGAGAAGGAAGGCGAAACGGTCGTTCAGACTGTCGTCGTCGAGAAGATCGTAGAGGGCGAGAAGGTCACGGAAGTCCAGACCGTCGTCGTCGAAAAGGAAGTGAAGGTCACGGAGAAGGTCGTCGAGACCGTCGTGGTCGTAGCAACCCCCGGCGCGGTCCCGGTACCGACACTCGAGCCCGAGCAACCGCCGCCGGACCCGAAGACCGCCGCGGGTAACCTCACTTTTGCGACGATCCAGATTCATCCGCCCCAGGGCCTGAATTCGACCGGTGGACCGCCCAAGAACGTCTACCCCGTCACCGAAGACCTGTTCGGTTACGGCTTTGACGGCAACCGCGAGGAGCTGTTGCTGGCCGAGAGTTGGGAACTTGCGGACGACCTCAGCTACGTGGACATCAAGATCAAGGAAGGTATCCCGTGGCAGGGGGCCGGACACGGCGACTTCGGTGAATTGACCGCCGAGGACGTGGCGTACGCCTACAACGACGCCAACCCGGCCTACAACCCAGTCAGCATCACCGACGGCGGCGGATTCTGGTCCAACCTCATCGGCAACCAGCCGGTCGAAGTCCTGGACACGTACACGAACCGCTTCCCGTTTGCTCAGTTCGACGTGCGTTGGGCGAGCTTCTACCTGACTGACGAAGGGCTCGGCGCCCAAGTAATCAGCAAGTCCGTTCTCGACCAGATGGGCGAGGACTGGACAAAGGCCAACCCGATCGGCACAGGCCCATACACCATCAGGGAATGGGAAGCCGGAGGAAAGGTGGTCCTGGACCGCGTCGAGAACCACTGGAGACAGACGGGCGAGGCAGAGACCATCACCTTCATCCACGCACCCGAAGAGGCGACCCGCCTCTCGATGATGCGCACCGGTGAAGCCGACGCCATGGAGATCTCGGTAAGCCAGATCCCCGGCATGCAACGCAACGGTATGAAGGCCGCAGGCACCGGCGGAGGCATCCAGATGGGTGTCTTCTTCTCCGGCAACCTGTGGGAGACCGTCCACGCAGGGACCGGCGAACCTCTGCCGCCGGCGGGTACGTTCGTCCACGACATCCAGTGGATCGGCAACCCGTTCAAGCCGAATGACGGGAACAACCCTGAAGGCATTGACGACATGGAACAGGCCCGCCTGGTCCGCTGGGCGCTCGCCATGGCTATCGACCGCGATCTCGTAGTCGAAACGGTCCTTGGCGGGATCGGCAACCCCGTCCACGTCGAGTACTTCGACCCCAAGGACCCCAACTGGCAGTCGAAGTGGGAAGTGCCTTACGACCCGGCGATGGCCAATGAATACCTCGACAAAGCCGGATTCCCGAGGAACGACGAGGGCACCCGCTTTGCGATGGCCCTGTACACAGGACCCGAGCTTGGCGGCGGACTTGGCATCTCTGGTGAGATTGCCGATGCGACCGCCGGATTCTGGAACGAGGTTGGAATCGAAGTCCAGGTCCTGAAGTATGCGTACGCAATCTTCCGACCGTCGGTCGTTGGTCGCACCAACACCGTTCCCTGGCTCACCAGTTGCGGTGAAGGCCGCGACGGGAACCCGTGGGACTGGCCGAAGGGCGTTCAGATGAGCAGCCGGAGCCGGGGTGGCTTCAGTTGCGGATTCGAGACCCCATTCGTTGCTGAACAGTACGGAAAGGCTGCGGCCAATCCTGACAAGGAAGAGCGCATCGAGTTGATGAACGAGGTTGCGGACTTCCTGTACATGTGGGCGTTGAACCCCGGAGTTGCATCCGTACCGCTTTCGATCGTTTACAACCCCAACGCGATCGCAGAGTGGCCGATGCGTCCGTCGTGGCGACAGCCATGGAACGCACCCGAGTACATCAAGCTGGCCAGGTAACTGGCCTGTCCGGCGCCCCTTTGGTCAGCCGGATGAAGGAAACATAGCCAGGACGGCGGCCCGGCCATCACCCAGGTCGCGCCGCCGTTCTGGTTTACGAACGACCCTCGAGCGCTCTTATGCGACGATTCCTGGTTCGAAGATTTATCTTCGCGATTCTCGCCCTCCTGGTGGCAACGATGTTCACGTTCTCGATGTCACGGGCGGCCGGGGACCCGCGGCTGCTGTACGCGGGCGCCGAGGGTTACGGGATGACCCCAGAACACTGGGAGCTGATCGGGAAGGAGTTGGGGCTCGATAAACCCCTGCCCGTCCAGTACCTTTTATGGCTCGCAGACGTGCTGCGGGGCGACTTTGGGCAGAGTCTCCTTGCCAAACAGCCTGTTACGAAGGTGATTGGCGAAAAGATACCCGCGACGGCGATCCTGGGCATCGCGTCCTGGGTCGTCGCTACGATAGTCGGTGTCCCGCTGGGAGTGCTCTCCGCCGTAAAACGCGGTACTCCCTACGATTACGTGGCGCGCGTCTTTGCCCTCCTTGGGCAGGCCCTGCCCGGCTTTTGGGTGGGAATCATGTCGATCCTGCTCTTTGCCGTGATCCTGGACTGGCTGCCAAGCGGCACGCGCGGGGAAGGTTTCAGCATCAGGCACATGATTCTTCCCACCCTGGTATTGGCGTGGGGATCGGCCGCGGCATATCTGCGGCTGACTCGCTCGGCAATGTTGGAAGTTCTCGACTCTGAGTACCTGAAACTTGCCAGGGCCAAGGGAGTGGGAAGCAGCCTGGTGGTGTGGAAACACGCATTTCGAAACTCTCTGATCACGCCTCTCACCTACTCTGCGTTGTTGGTCGCCGGATTCATCACCGGCGTCGTGGTCGTCGAGACGGTTTTTGCCTGGCCGGGACTCGGTTCGGCTGCAGTAAGAGCAGTTTGGGACAACGACTTCCCGGTGATGTCGTTCGTGGTAATTCTGTTCACGATCATCTTCGTCGGCATGAATTTCCTTGCCGACATCGCCTACGTCCTGATCGATCCGCGCATCCGGTATTCATGAAATGGCGTTGCGGGACAACATATCTTCAGAACCTGTTGGCGTTAGTTCAGTACCTGAGGCGGGCGTTGGACTTCGTCGCGTAGCCCGGGCGTTTTTCCGTTACCCGGTGGTACCGTTGTTCGTGTTGGCGGTCCTCCTGTTCACCGGGATCGCGGCTCCGTGGCTGGAGCCGAAGGACCCCATCAAGCAGAACCTGCGCGCACGAAACGCCCCGCCCTCCTGGCACGATCCGGCATGGTACGCCGACAATCCAAATTTGACTGAAAGCTATTTCCTGGGCGCCGACCACGTCGGCCGGGACGTTTTGAGCCGGCTGATACAAGGGACGCGCGTGTCGTTGATAGTGGTTGCGGTGTCGATGGGAACAGGGCTCGCGGTGGGCACTGCCCTGGGGCTGATTGGCGGTTGGTTCGGCGGCCTGACCGACGAGATCATCATGCGGATGGTTGATATCTGGGCAGCCGTTCCGTTCCTGTTGGTGGCGCTGGTGGTGGCAGTTGTGCTTGGCTCCAGCCTGACGATCATGATGGCCCTGCTTGCGTTGCTGGCCTGGTCGGGATTCGTTCGAAACATCAGAGCCGAGGTCCTGACGTTGAAAGAGCGAGACTACGTTAAGCTGGCGCAAGTGGCCGGGGCTTCGACCAACAGGGTGTTACTCAGGCACATATTCCCTGGCATCACGAACACCATGGTGGTGATCGCCACGCTGAACATCGGCGGCCTGATCCTTGCCGAAGCCACGCTGTCGTTCCTGGGCGCCGGCATCCCCGGGCCCAAGGCGACGTGGGGCCTGATGATCAACGAGGGACGGCTCTATCTATCGCAAGCGTGGTGGATCACGGTGTTCCCGGGGGCCGCCATATTCCTGGTGGTGATGTCCCTGAACTTCATCGGCGACTGGCTGCGAGACTACCTGGACCCGCGGTTGAGGCAGCTTTAAATCGGGACTTTCGCTGCCCGCTGCGCAGCTTTTCCTTGGGCTCGGACCGCCGCTGTCGTTTGGCGTGTATCCCGTTCGTGGTACACTTCCATTACGCACAGATGGAGGCGCCTTATGGCCAAGACCGAAATGATTCGTGCCCGCGTTGAACCTGATTTGAAGCGAGAGGCGGAGGGGTATTTCTCGGCGTTGGGGCTTTCGACGACGGAGGCGATCACGTTGTTCTACAAGCAGGTAACCATGCATCGCGGGTTGCCGTTTGAAGTGAGGGTGCCCAACGCCGAAACTGTGGTGGCGCTGCAGCAAGCCCGCGACGGAGATGGGCTTGATGAGTATTCGAGCCTGGAGGACTTGAAGGCCGGGCTAGACTGATCCATGCGTCTGCTCACCACGACGCAGTTCAAGAATCACTATGATGGCCTTGTCCAGACCGCACGCGGTGATGAAAATGGGCCGTTGCCTATCGGATGTGCGTTCGACTTGCCGAGCGAACCCACCTCAGCGCCCCACCGTGGGTACCGGATCGGAGTCCGGCACGACGGGTTAGGGTGTTCGGCGCGGGGCTCCTGTCGGAATTGATGTGATCGCGGTTTGTGCGTGCCCCCACTCCCCTGGGTACCGGATCGGAGTCCGGCAAGACGGGTAAGGGTGTGTCTTTCCTTGCGGGCTATTTTCGTACCAATCATCCATGGCGGCTGCGACCGGCGGCGCCAATCATGAAAACCCGGTCTGCCGGTTGGTCGTCACTGTGCACGGTTCGCGATGGGGCGTCGAACGTGGGTAAGAGGCGACCGGTTCAGATCCCTCGGCTTCGCTCGGGATGACACGTTGGTTGGTCTCAGAGGGAGTCCAAAATGTCCCTAACCGACCACGAAATGGTATCGCGTCAGTTGCCGCGCCCCACCCCCGGGCGCCCACAAGGAGCCTGTCTCATTAGTCCCCTCTCCCGTTTCGCGGGAGAGGGTGAGGGTGAGGGCATAAGGTGAAATCGTAAGTCCGTCATTTGATACGACGATATCGGTTGCCCAACGTGACGCCCTCACCTCAATCCTCTCCCCCAGGAGAGGAAGTGGTTTAGCCGCGCCCCACCCCCTCGGGCGCCCACATCCCAACGCCCCTACGAGTGGTCGACTGAGGGCGGGTCTGGGGGATGTTGCGCGGGCAGGCGCATCCCAATGCTATTTGGACACCCGCTTAGATCAGGTGTCGGGCGGGTAAGACCGGCTTTCGCCTACTGTTTCGAGACTGCCTCGATCATGGCCTGGATGTAGCCGTTGGCGAATGCCCTGCCCTGATGAGCAGTCGGTGTGTCCTTGTGCGTAATCGGCACATGGTCGTCTATGAAGAAGCTGTTGAAGCCGGCATCGTGGTAAGTCTTCATCGCCCGGTACATATCAACGTGGCCGGTGTTGATGAACTCCTCGTTGAAGTCGTTGGGATTAGGCTGCGACACATTTCGGAAGTGAACGTACAAGATCCTGTCGCGACGGGCCATTTCGTCGATGAAGTGATAGATGTTGTCGCCAGCGGAATCGTACATTTCGGAGACCGTGCCCTGGCAGAACTCGATGGCGTTGTATGGCGAGTCGTAGATGTCGAGGTAGCGCCGGTAGTTGTCGTATGAACTGAACAACTGTGGGACGCCGCCGATCTGCTTGACGGGCGGGTCGCAGGGGTGGATGCCCATGCGGATATCCTCTTCTTCCGCGATGGGAATGATGATCTTGAGCCAGTACTCCAGGTTGTCCCACATCTCTTCCTCTGTGTAGACGCGACCGTGGGTGAGCGGCAGGTCCTTCGCCTCCTCCCAGTTGAAGGCCGTCGCCAGGGCGCCGCCGCGAATGGTCTTGGGTGTGGTCCGCCAGACGAGGGACGGCATCCAGTGGTAGCCGAAGATCCTTATACCGGCCCGCGCCATGTTGCGGATGGTGATTATCATGTTTTCGATCTGCTCGTCCCGTTTCGGCCCACCAATCATGATGTCTTCGTAGAACCTGACCGGCACGTTTTCAATCGCCGCCAGTCTCATTCCGTGGCTCTCGATGTCCAGGCGCATCATCGCCAGGTCCTTAATCGCCCACTTGCCGTCGTACCCGGGCAGGCCATCGGTGTTGTGCAGCAATATGTCCTTGACGCCGAACTGCTTCGCGTACAACAAGAAGTCGTATGTCGGTGGCATTCCAGTCGCAAATGCGGGTCTCATATCCATCTCCTCTGGCCATCAGGCATCCCGGCAGGCAGGACATTTCAAGCGCCTACTACGTAGGGCGTCCAACTTGGCGGTAAGCTACTAGAGCGTATTCGCGAAAGTCAACCGCGCCGGAATTTTGCAAGAGTTCAGTCCAAATGAGGCGGGCCGCGTGTCAGACAAGGGCGGTTCGCGAACCGCCCCTACGCGTTCGGCCATGATCCCGTTGAAGCAGCATATGGGCCGCTTCAACTCTGGACAGTTACCGTAATTCGCGACGCCCGCATGTGGTCTACGGGGATCTTCCCCGTCCGTTCGACGGGGGCGACGTGAGGCAATCCACCCGGCTCGGTGGGATTATTGGGGTTTGGTGAGTTCCGTCAGCAGTTCCAGGATTAGCTGGGCCTCGGACTCCCGCACCGAGAATATTTTTTCGCAGTGGGCTACCGGCAAATAGTCCTCGTCGGCGAACCGCCGGTAGATGGTCAGGAGTTCTCTCCCGTCCGCCACGCACAGATTCGAGGGGTCTTCCGGGTCATACCCTGCAAAGTCACTGTCGGGTGCGAACGGCGCAGGCCAAATGTCCGGGTAGATCGTTTGCACGCCCATGTGGGTGACGGTTGAGTCCGTGCTCAGTATGTGGGCCGTCGTCAGTTCGAACAGTTCGTCCCTTAGTGAAACAATTCGCGCCTTCTGGTCCGCCGTCAGATTATGAACGGACTCGGTGACGAACACCCTGTAATGCCCCCCGAAGTATTCATCGCCATTGTCGAGGTGGCCATGCAGGGGGACTTCTCCAAGGGTGACCAGGAGCAGGCCGTCCGCCTTTTCGGTGATCAACTGGGCTATTGCAGCCGCTTTCTGGTCGTTGGATCCTTCGATGTCAGAAACGGTCACCGGATTTTCAATTGACTGGCCTGACTGGGGACTGGCCTGTGACGCGGCCTGCTTTTGTTGCGCCAGCTTTTCGTTGTTGGCCTTCGCCTGGTCCAGGAGGTCCTGCGCTGACGTATCAGGGTCAGAACCGCCCGAACAAGCGACGGCGGCTATGAGAATGGCCAAAGCCGCGATGACCGGTGACATTCGCAGTTTTGTGATCAAGTCGGAAGCTGCTCCGGGCAGGAAGAGATCATGGTTCAGCGCGTTCGAGCGGTGGCCCAATGATATTTGCAACGCGCAGGAAGGGAGTGGGGCGTGAGGGCCAGGGGAGGCCAAAACGTGTCGCACACCTGTCTCAGCGGGTAAGGAGCGCGGCTCTTGTCCATACTTTTTTCGCAATTGAAGCGCGTCGAGTCGGCGTAATTCGTGACGTTCATTGACACGTCAAGGCCGTTATTGTAAAAGGGCCGCTGTAGTGGTCCTATGAGGTCCTGCCTATCCGCACGTCTTGAATTCGCGTGGCAGGCCTCCTTCATGGGCACCCAACAGGAGGTTGGCATGACATTACGAAGTTTGAAGCGATTCTGGCTGCTGGTCCCCTTGATAATCGGGGCATCTTTGGCGGTCGCAATCGCCTGTGGGACCGAGACTGTCACCGAGAGGGTCGTAGAGACCGTAGTCGTTGAAAAACAGGTCACCCAGATCGAGAAGATCGTGGAGACCGTTGTCGTCAAGGAATCGGTGAAGCAGGTTGAGACTGTCATCGAAACCGTCATCGTCGAAAAAGAGGTCGAGGGCCAGACGGTGATGGTCGTTGAGACTGTAATCGTCGAAAAGCCGGTGACGGTTGTCGAGAAGGTCGTTGAGACCGTGGTCATCGAGAAGCTGCTCGTGGCAACTCCGACACCGAGCGGCGAGGTGATGATGCCCAAGCCGTCGAAGGTCCCTCAGGGCACGATGACGATAGCGGCAAACACAGTCGGCAAGCCACACGGCGACCCCGAGAAGTGCATTCCCGCCTGTGGGAACGAGAAGTTCACGCTGGGCATTTACGAGACCATGATGGGCATAGATGAACGGGCCAACGTGCTGCCCAGAATTGCCGAATCATGGGTCGTTGCGGATGACCTTTCATACGTGGACTTCACGGTCCAGGAGGGTGTCCCGTTCCACGGCGGTTGGGGCACCGTGACGGCGGAAGACGTGTCCTGGGGCTTCAACCGGGCCAGTTCCGGCACGAACCCCGACAGCGTTCACGACCAGGCAGGGCAATTTGCCGGCCTGTACGAGCGCTGGGACGCGATAGACGAGAGAACGGCCCGAATGACCGTTGCTACGCTGTCAGTCGGCGCGTTGCGCTGGTCGCTGAGCCCGTTCTGGCAGAGCATGGGCATTCACAGCAAGAAGCTGTTCGACGAAGTTGGCCCTGAAGGCATTCGGGACATGTACATAGGTACCGGTCCTTTCGAAGCTGAGGAATGGGTAGAAGCCCAGCACGCCATCATGAACGCCGTCGAGGGTCACTGGCGCAAGACTCCTGAGATGGCCCAGGTCCGTGTTCTGGCCGTTCCGGACCCAGTTGTCCGGGCGACCATGTTGAGGACCGGTGAGGCCGACGCGGCCCAGGTGGACACCAAGGACATCCCGGCGCTCAAGTCTGAGGGGTTCGTCGCAGACCCGACTTCGTCCTGGATGCAGGGAATCTTCTACGGTGGCAACTACTGGGAAGACACGATCCACAAGACCGGCGAACCTGTAAACGCCGGCGGCTACGACACGTCCCTGCCCTGGGTGGGTGAGTACGGTAACGACGCCTCGATGGAGCAGGCACGCAAGGTACGAGAGGCGATGTCCCGCACGATCGACCGCGTGGGTATCAACGAATCCGTCGTAGAGAACCTCGGATTCCCAACGTACGTCCCGATGGTGTCGGTCAGAAGCCCTGACTACGACGACAAGTGGACTGTTGAATACGAACCGGCCAGGGGCAAGGCGTTGCTGGAAGAAGCCGGCTTCGCTGACGGGTTCGACGTCGACCTCTGGGGCGGCGGCGAGCCGGGCTCCGGCACGGGGCGTGAGATCACTGAGGCTATTGCAGCAGCGTGGCAGAACGAGTTGGGTTTGAACGTCACGCTGGACGCCACGGAGTACAGCGCACACCGGCCAAAGACGGTGGAGTTCACGTGGAACCAATTGCAGTTCAGGATCGCTCGCGACACCAACTCAGCGTTGACGCTGGACCTGCCCAAGGGTGGTCACGCATCTACCGTCAGCGTGGGCGGCAGCATCTGCGCAGGTAACCTCATTCCGAAGTTCACCGAGCTGTACAACCTGTCTGCGAACGAGACAGAAGCCGACATTCGCAGGGGCTACGCTTTGGAGTTGATCAACTACGCCCAGGAATGGTGGCTGGAAACAGGCGTCATAGAGATTCCGAACTTTGCCCTCTACAGTGACGAAAAGATCAAGGAATGGCCGAGGCCGCTGGCAGCATTCGCCGGCTCCGCGATCTGGGCCAACCTCGAGGAAATAACCTGGGAACCCTAGACATCCGAGGGCTGTGATTCAGGGTCGCGATTTGGGCGGGCCCCGGCGCATAAAGTACGCTGGGGCCCGCCCGCACGTTTTCCGGGCACTACGCTCCCTATAGACTGACATTTGCGCACAGGCGCCCGTGTGCGCCCTTGCCGTTGTTGGTGTTCGGGACGTTGACAGGCCCTGATTTGTCGCAGATGAAAGGCTGGTATGAAATCCGCGTGCGTTCTAACTGAATTTCACTTGCCAGCATGAGGGTATTCATTCTCCGAAGGGTGTCTTACGCCATCCTGACTGTCCTTGGCGGCACCCTTCTCATTTTTGCGCTGTCACGACTTTCCGGCGATCCGCGCGTGCTGTTCATGGACGACTACAGCAAACCCGACCCTGAACAGTGGGCGCGCCTTGGGGAAAAGTTCCACCTCAACGATCCGGTCCCGGTCCAGTACGGCTATTGGTTGTGGGACATCATGCGCGGCGATTTCGGCGAAAGCATCGGGTCGCAACGGCCGGTCAGCGAGGTGATCTGGTTCAGGTTCCAGAACACGCTTGTGTTGGGCGCCATCTCATGGGTGGTGGGGACGCTGATAGGGGTCCCGCTTGGCGTGTTATCTGCAGTCGCCCGGGGGAAGCCAATAGACTATGTTGCCCGGGGCTTTGCGCTGTTTGGCCAGTCTCTACCGTCATTCTGGGTCGCAATCATGGGAATCCTGCTATTCGCGGCGACGCTCGGCTGGCTTCCAAGCGGTACCCAGGGCGAGGGCATCGCTTATAGAAACTACGTCCTTCCGGTGGCAGTACTCGGGTGGTTGCCGGCAGCCGGGTATCTGCGGCTGACCCGTTCTTCCATGCTCGAAGTGTTGGACTCGGAGTACGTCAAATTTGCGCGGTCCAAGGGCGTAGGGCTGACGACGGTGCTTTGGAAGCATGCCTTTCGGAATGCGCTGCTCAGCCCACTGACGTACTCGGGGCTTCTCCTGCTCAATTTCGTTACCGGCGTGACCGTAGCCGAGGTGATCTTTGCCTGGCCGGGCCTGGGACGCCTGGCCGTAGCAGCCGTATTTGGGAATGACTTTCCCGTACTTGCGGCAATCATGTTGATGATGGTCGTGCTGTACGCATTGGTCGTGCTTACGCTCGATCTGTTGTACGCATTCGTAGACCCCCGGATCAAGTACTCCTAACCGATGAACATTACAGGGACCGCGAATACAGATTCCGTTGGCGACTCGCCGCAGCGAACGGGCGCGGCGAGCGTCACGATATGGGTCCAAAAGTCCTTCTTCGTTATCAGGCGTTGGCCAATAATCCCAGGGGCCGTCCTGGCCGCTATGGTCTTCTGCGCCATCTTCGCTCCCTGGGTGGCGCCCCAGGGTCCCTATGAAAACGAGTTGAGGGACCGCCTGGTGCCTCCCGTTTGGACTGCCGAAGGTCAAGGCAGATACCTGCTGGGCACTGATCACATTGGACGAGACATCTTGAGCCGGATAATTCACGGCGCCCGGGTGTCGGCAGTGGTCATATCGATCGCCACCGGTGTTGGGGTAACGGTAGGCACAATCCTGGGCATAGTCGCCGGTTACTTCGGCCGTCACATCGATGAGGTGATCATGCGTATCGTAGATACGTGGGCCGCCTTGCCGTTCATCATGGTCGCCCTCGTGGTAGTGCAGGTCATGGGCCAGTCTTACGCAGTGCTGGTGGGGTTGCTGGCCCTGCTGTCGTGGCCGGGGGCAGTCAGGCTAGTCAGAGCAGAAGTCCTCAGCTTGCGGTCCAGGGACTACGTGGACATGGCCAGGGTCGCCGGGGGATCGGCGCCCAGGATCATGTACAAGCACATGTTGCCGAGCGTGTGGAACGTTGTGCTGGTTTCCGCCACATTGCAAATGGGGGGCATCATTCTCACCGAGGCCACGCTGAGTTTCCTGGGGGTTGGTATTCCGCCTCCCACACCCGCCTGGGGCACCATGACATCGGACGGAAGAGGTTACCTCAACGACGCGTGGTGGGTCTCGATGTTCCCCGGCATTTGCATATTCCTGGTGGTCATGGCCGGCAATTTCCTGGGAGACTGGCTGAGGGACCGGCTGGACCCGACGATCCGGCAAATAAACTAGTCCTGCTGGCGGGTCTCTCGAGCGCGCGACAGGCGATGTCGACGAGTCAGCCGCATCTCGGCTAAGAATGGAACTCTTGTCATGACATACACAGGGCCCCCTGCTCCGCGGGACAGTTACGAGACGTATCGCCAAGCCTCCGGCGCTGCAGGGCGGGCTTACACCCGCGGGATGCGTGATGACGCGCAGGCGCCTGCCCAACTGATTGGCATTTTGTTCAGGTTCGCCTGGCGGGTGGCGAGAACGCTGTTTCGCGTGGTGCGGCGGAAGTAGCCTCTAGCGCGTTACGTGAGGGTGCGGCCATAAGCGTAGGTGGGCTGGCTCCCGAGGCAGGATTCGAACCTGCGACCTAGCGGTTAACAGCCGCCCGCTCTACCGCTGAGCTACTCGGGAACGTTACGCGTAACGGTCGTTTCAAGCGTAGCACCGCGGCGAATTTCGACGCAATCGTCGAGCCCGCCTGTGGGAGCCAATGCCGAATTGAACTTGACCGTTCGACAGACTATTTTACGCGTCGTTCGCAGCAATGAGGAACTCAAGTGTCGTTTGCGAAACTGATCAGTCCCTTTGAGACCGTTGCGTAACCTTCGATTGGCCAGCGATAGAGGGGTTCAGTGGCCTGCTCTTAAATTGCGTTTCGCCCTCACCCTCCAGGAGAGGGGGTTTTGCAATGGTCTCCGTTGGGAGGAATCGCGTATTGCATCAGGGCCGTTCGCGAACGGCCCCTACGCTGGGTCGTGGTCCAGATGAGTCGACTCGTGGACCTCACCGCATTTGCATAGATTTACGCTTGCCGGTCTCGCTTACTCGTCCGTGACGGCCTTAACGAGGTGTCGCGGGCGGTCAACGTCGCATCCTCGCTGGACGGCGATGTGGTAGGCGAGTAGCTGTAACGGCACGGCCATCAGGATGGGGGTGACATGGTCTGACGCCCTTGGCACATAGACAACATCCGATACGAAGTCCGCGCCGATTGCGTCCTCCTCGGTAGCAACGGCAATCACACGGGCGCCCAGGGCCCGGACGTCGCTGATCGTGCTGAGCATCTTTTCTCGTAACTTTCCCGATGGGACCAGGGCGACGACCGGCATGTTTTCGTCGATCAGGGACAGGGGTCCGTGCCTGAACTCACCGGCTGGATATCCCTCGGCGTGAACGTAGCTCATCTCCTTCAGCTTTAGCGCTCCCTCGTAGGCCAGCGGGTATAGGTTGCCGCGGCCGAGGTAGATGAAGTTCGAAAAGCCGGAATAGCGCTCGGCCAACTCTTTGCACCGCTCCCTGACTCGCAACGCCTCGGCCAGCTTGCCCGGCAGGTGTTCCAACTCGCCCACCAACTCCGCTTGCCGGTGCGGCGCTAGCGTGCCCCGCCTCGCCCCGATATGTATGGCGAGCAGGTACAGGACCGTGAGCGAGCAGGTGAAGGTCTTGCTCGCGGCCACCCCAACCTCCGAACCCGCCCGCATGGGGATGGACCAGTCGGCTATTTCGATGGCCCGCGCGCCTTCCTCGTTGCAAATCGTCAATTGGCCGGCGCACATTCCGCGCACCGCTTCCATTGCCGCCAGGGTGTCCGCCGTTTGGCCGGACTGGCTGACCGAGATCACCAGCGTGCGTCGATCAATCAAATGGTCGCGGTACCTGAACTCAGACGAGTTGTCGGTCTCGCAGGGAATCCGCGCCAACGACTCTATCCAATACCGGCCGATCATCGCTGCGTGCAGGCTAGTTCCCAGTCCCAGCAGCACGATGCGGTCCACCGCGGCCAGGGCGTTATCGGAGATCGTGAAGTCCTCAAACGTCACATCGCCGGTATCGAACGAGACCCTGCCCTGCATGGCGTTGGCGACCGCCTGCGGCTGCTCGTCGATCTCCTTCAGAGTGACGTGTTCGTATCCTTTCATCCCGCCAAAACTGTAGCCGATGGCGTGTCGTCACGCACTGTTGAGCCTGAAAATGCCGACCGGGGTGTCATGGGCACTCAGCCCGCGGGCAGGTTCTCCTCGAAGAACCGCTGCCAGTTGCCGTACATCACATTCTCGATGTCGGCGTCGTTCCAGCCGCGCTCTGCGAGCACGTCTGCCACCTTCTGGTAATCGGCAACCGTGTCCACGTCGAAGGGAGCGCCCTTGGCTCCGCCCTGCCCGTCCGTGTCGCCCCCAATGGCGGCGTGGAGGGTGTTGCCGGCCAATTCGCACACATGCTCTATGTGGTCGGTCAGGTCCTGCAACGTGATCTCTTCGGGCGAGAAGGACTCCTGACGTTCGTGCTTGTTTCCGGCCCAGTCCTTTTCGACGTGCCGGGAGAGCATCCATGTGTCCATCGACGCACCTATAACCGCGCCGCGGTCGATGATGCGCCGGAGCATGTCGTCATCGAACTGCCGCTCGCCCGGAACGAGTGCGCGGCAGTTCTGATGGCTGGCGAGTACCGGTCCGGTGAAGATGTCGAGGGCCTGCCGGATTGACTCGTCCGATGTGTGTGTGACGTCGAGGATCATCCCGAGCGAGTCCATCTCACGGAGAAGTTCAGCCGCGCCTTCGAACAGTCCGCCTTCCGTTCCGGTGCCGGTCCCGTGGGCGTACCTGCTAGGGCCGTAGTGGCCGAGGCTGATAACCCTCAGGCCTTGTTCGTACCACTCGTGGACCTGTTCCGGCCACAGGATGGGATCGGCCCCCTCCATACCGAGGAGGAAGCCCACCGGCAGGTCGTCGAAATCGACGGCTTCGGACCATTCAGCCATGTGGGCACGCAGTTCGTCCCTGGTGCGGAGCAGTCGCGCCTCGCCCGTGGTCTGAAGGATGTGGTAGTAGGCCATTTGGCCCTGCCCCAGGGCATAGGCCAGGTGATCGCTTCGCGGGCCGCCGGGGATTATCGCGCCTGGGCGCTCCATGTCGACCGCCACCTTGACCAGCGCGGCCGCGACCCGCCCGCGCCTCATCTCCGGCAGCGTTGCCATGATCTCCTCGTCGTCCCAGCCAGAGTCCGGGCCGTCCAGCGGAGGAGCGTTGCGCGCCTCACTTATGGGCAGCGTCAGGTCCCTGTTGGCCTGTACGGCCAGCGCCATCGGGTAGTCGCCATCGATTATCAGCATCAAATACCTCCTGGGCGGCTCGATGATCTTCTAATGGCGAGTCGGCGTCAATGAACATTGGCTTAGGGGTTGGTCGACCGGGGACGGCGTTTTGAGCATTTGGCCGGACGGTTGTCGGCAGGTGATTTGCTAATGCATACGAAATCGGCATAAACTGACCTTGGTTTGTTCCGGTTGGACACATTCTGCCGGACAATATTCGGGTTTTCGGCACAGCAGTTCAGTGACTGCGGCTAATCCCGTTTACCAGTGCGAAATTGCACGCAGCCCACTTCATTGGAAGGAAAAATTATGTTTCGTAGTGCAAAACCCCGGCGGCTCTGGCTGCTCATACCATGGCTAGCGGTCTTAGCCGCATTCGCAGCGGTCGCCTGTGGCGGGACGGAAACCGTTACCGTCGTTGAGACCGTTGTCGTCACGGAGCAGGTGACCGTGCCCGGCGAGAGGGTCGTAGAGACCGTCATAGTCGAAAAGGCCGTGACAGTCACCGAAAAGGTCATAGAGACCGTCGTCGTCGAGAAAGTCGTCGAAGGTGAGACGGTGATGGTCGTTGAGACCGTCGTCGTCGAACGGCCGGTTACCGTGACCGAGAAGGTCGTGGAGACTGTCGTAGTCGAAAAGGTCGTCGAAGGCAAGACCGTAACGGAAGTGCAGACCGTCGTCGTCGAGAGGCCTGTGACAGTCGTCGAGACTGTCATCGTCCCGCGGGTTGAAACCATAGTTGTGACTCCAACTCCCACTCAGGATGAGATCGCGATGGCGGAGAAAGAGGCCGGCACCCTCCGAATCGCGTCCGTCGGCAGCGTTCAGTCATTTGACCCGCTGTGGACAACGGCGTCAGGTACCGCAAACGTCTCTTCAACAATCCTTGAAGGCCTGTTGGCCTACAACGAGGACTCGAGTACTGGAAAAATGCTGCTGGACAGCTGGGAGACCAGCAGCGACGGCCTCACCTGGACGTTCAAGATCCGCGATGGCGTGAAGTTCCACGACGGTACTCCACTGACCAGCGCTGAGGTGGTCGGAACGCTCAACCGCCAGAAGGACCGAGGGACAATCCTGAAGCTGGTCTGGAAAGACTTTGGATTGGAAGCATTCGAGGACTTTGTGCAGGCCGTAGATGACCGCACATTCACTCTCAACTTCAGGGAGCGGACCGGACTGGCTCTGGACGCCATTGGTCCCCAGGGCTTTGCGCCTCTGATCGTCACGGAATCCTGGTACAAGCTGCCCGCGACCAACTCTGCGCCTGGACAGCCAATCGGAACAGGCCCCTATCGCTTTGAGTCGTGGTCACCCGGAGACCGCTGGAGCGGCGTCCGTTACGATGACTACTCGCCGAGCCCCGATCCCACAAACGGCGAGGCGGGCAGGCACGAAGCGTTCTTCGACCGGTTCGAGTACATCGAAATTCCCGACCAGACCACCCGCGTCGCTGCCCTGCAGACCGGCGAGGTGGACTTGGTCCAGGAATTCAGTCAGGACCTTTTGCCCCGGCTGACGAACGACCCCAACATCCAGATAATCGGAAGCCCGCCATTCAGGCTCATGGGTGAGTTCAACTACCAGGTCCCACCGTGGAACGATCCGGAACACGGTCGAGCCCTCCGGCAAGCAGTCGTGATGGCTTACGACAACGAGAAGGCGCTGCTGGCTGCTGCCGGTACTCCGGACCGCATCAACCTGTGCCCGTCGCTGACGCAGTGTGGCACGGTCTGGGAGACCAGCGCCGGTTCTGAAAACCTTTACAACGCCAGGCGAGTCGAAGACGCTCGAAAGATCGTCGAAGATTCCGGTTATGCCGGATACACGATTCGGGTTATGGACCCGGTAGACCGCCAGCCGGCCCACGGCGCCGCTCAGGTGACCAAGGAAGTGCTGGAGGACATCGGATTCAATGTCGACCTTCGCGTCATGGACTGGGCGACTATGGTCCAGGACCGTGCGACCGTAGACCGCTGGGAGCTCTTCCACACGTGGTCCAGCTCCGCCTTGCGGATCGGCCCCATCGGCCACCTCCGTTCTGGTGATCTGATCTATAAGGGCTGGTTCAACCAGTACACCGACGTGGACGGCACGCAGCGGCGAATCTTCGCAGAATTGGCCCGAGAGACCGATCCTGCGAGGATCGTCGAGTTGATGGACGAGTTCCAGGAGTATTTCTACCTGGACGCCATATTCCTCACGATTGGTGAGTTCTTCAACAACTGGGCTGCCAGAGAGGACCTACGAGGCGTGCACGGCGGACCCGGAGGTCAAAAACCTTACGACAAGTTCATTACCCGATAGGCAAATAGCCTAAATGCCGGCTGAGGCGGGCGATCCGCCCCGGCCGGCGACCCGGTTGTGATAGAAAACGGACGGCAGACGAGTGACACCGTCCGGCAGTTTCGCCGGACCCGCTCTCTGCCGTTCGTCGCGCTTGCCGGCAGGCGACACTGCTGGTCTCACCGCTTAGCGGCCCGCTGATTCACCATGTGACGGTACATAGTCAAACGTATTCGTGCTTCGATCCCGGTGGTCATCACCGGCGGCGACGAGGCGAACCCTGAGATCCTGGAGCAGATCAGGTTCGACCGACCGTACCACGTCCAACTGGGCAACTGGTTCTGGAACATGCTCCGCGGCGACCTGGGCACCTCCATCTTTTCCGAGAGGGAGATCACGGAGTTGATTCTGCCGAGAGTCCAGCCAACCCTCTCGCTCGGTATCCAGGTGACGGTCATCTCCTCGATCCTCGGCGTATCGACGGGGATGCTATTGGCGTGGCACTCGGGCAGCGGGCCGGACCGGACGTTGATGTTCTTTGCGGTGCTGGGTTTCGCGACGCCGGGGTTCTGGCTGGCGTTCATCATGACCTGGGCTTTTGCGGTGAACGTGGGCTGGTTACCGGTGCTCGGATATTCGCCCCAAGGCGACGGCATGCTGAAGCACCTGCGCAGCATGTTCCTGCCTGAGCCGCTCGACTTTCTTTCACCGGTGACGCGGCGTCAATTTGAACGGGCCGAATGCTCTGATGAATGCTTGCTTCGTTACTCGGCGGGACGGCCTGATTCCACCTGGAAATTTGCTATCCGGGCTTTTCGGCTTTACATTTATTTGCGCAAAAATTCGGCTTGGGTGCACCGGATTATTCGGGATCGCGCGCGCGTACTTCGAGACCGGTGTTCAATTTTGCCGAGTGTAATTGGCTCAATGAGATCGATTGAGAGGACAAGAAATGGTTCGTAATTTAATGCGCCATCGACTCTGGTTACTCATACCCGGGTTGGCGGCATTGGCCGCGTTCGCGGCGATCGCCTGTGGCGGGACGGAGACGGTTACCGTCGTGGAAACCGTCGTTGTCAAGGAACAGGTGACCGTGCCCGGCGAGAGGGTTGTTGAGACCGTCGTAGTCGAAAAGGCAGTCACAGTCACCGAAAAGGTCATCGAGACCGTGGTCGTCGAGAAAGTCGTGGAAGGCGAGACGGTGATGGTCGTTGAGACCGTCGTCGTGGAGCGGCCCGTTACCGTGACCGAGAAGGTCATCGAGACCGTAGTTGTTGAAAAGGTCGTTGAAGGCAAGACCGTAACTGAAGTGCAGACCGTCGTTGTCGAGAAGCCTGTGACCGTCCTCGCAACGGTCATCGTCCCGCAGGTCGAGACCGTTATCGTGACTCCAACTCCCACGCAGGATGAGATCGCGATGGCGCAGAAAGAGGCGGGCACGCTACGCATCGCATCCGTCGGCAGCGTGCAGTCGTTTGACCCGCTGTGGACGACAGCCTCTGGTACCGGAAACGTTTCTTCGACAATTCTCGAAGGACTGCTGGCGTACAACGAGGACTGGAGCATCGGCAAGATGCTGCTTGACACCTGGGAGACCAGCAGCGATGGACTCACCTGGACGTTCAAGATCCGCGATGGCGTGAAGTTCCACGACGGAACTCCGCTGACCAGCGCTGAGGTGGTCGGAACGCTCAACCGCCAGAAAGACCGCGCTCCGGTCTTCAAGCTGGTCTGGAAGGACTTCGGACAGGAGGCCTTCGAGGACTTCGTGAAGCCCGTCGACGACCTCACGTTTACCCTGAACTTCAAGGAGCAGACCGGACTGGCCCTGGACGCAATTGCGCCGCAGAGCTTTGCGCCGCAGATAGTTACGGAAGCCTGGTACATGTTGCCGGCCACCAACTCTGCCCCAGGTCAGCCCATTGGCACCGGCCCGTACCGGTTCGAGTCGTGGACGCCCGGAGACCGCTGGAGCGGTGTCCGCTACGATGACTACGCCCCGAGCCCCGAGCCGACCAACGGCCAGGCCGGCAAGCACGAAGCATTCTTCGACCGCTTCGAGTACATCGAAATCCCCGACCAGACGACCCGCGTAGCCGCCCTGCAGACCGGTGAAGTGGACATGGTCCAGGAGTTCAGCCAGGACCTCCTGCCCCGGCTCAAGGCCGACCCGAACGTCCAGCTTGTTGGCAGCCCGCCGTTCAGGCTCCTCGGCCACTTCAACTACCAGATCCCGCCGTGGAACGACCCGGAACACGGGCGAGCCCTCCGGCAGGCGCTGGTAATGGCCTACGACAATGAGAAGGCGCTGCTGGCCGCGGCCGGCACACCCGACCGGATCAACCTCTGCCCCTCCCTGATGCAGTGTGGTTCGGCCTGGGAGACCGCCGCCGGATCTGAGAACCGATACAACGCGCAGCGGGTCGAAGACGCTCGAAAGATCGTCGAAGATTCCGGTTACGCCGGTTACACCATCCGCCTGATGGACCCGGCAGACCGCCAGCCCGCCCACGGCGCCGCACAGGTGACCAAGGAAGTGCTGGAGGACATCGGCTTCAACGTTGACCTTCGCGTCATGGACTGGGCGACGATGGTCCAAGACCGTGCGACCGTAGACCGCTGGGAGTTCTTCCACACGTGGTCAGGCGCCACCGTGCGGACAGGTCCCATCGGCCACCTTCGATTCGGTGAATTGGCCTACAAGGCCTGGTTTAACCAGTACACCGACGTGGACGGCACGCAGCGGGACATTTTCGCAAAATTGGCCCGTGAGACGGACCACGCGAAACTCGTTGAACTGATGGACGAGTTCCAGGAGTACTTCTACGAAGACGCCATATTCCTCCAGGTTGGTGAGTTCTTCAGCAACTGGGCAGCCAGGAACGACCTTCGCGGCGTGCACGGCGGTCCCGGAGGTCAAAACCCGTACGACAAGTTCATAACCCGATAGGCAAATAGCCTAAATGCCGGCCGAGGCGGGCGATCCGCCCCTGCCGGCGACTCGGTTGTGATAGAAAACGGACGGCAGTGGAGTGAGACCGTCCGGCAGTTTCGCCGGGCCCGCTCTCTGCCGTTCGTCGCGTCTGCCGGCAAGCGATACTGCCGGCCTCACCGCATAGCGGCCCGCTGATTCACCATGTGGCGGTACATAATCAAACGCATCCTTGCTTCGATCCCGGTGGTAATCATCGTCGGAGTAATTACGTTTTCGCTGTTGTACATAGCTCCGGGCGATCCGGCGGCCATCATCGGCGGTGACGAAGCGAACCCCGAAATCCTCGAGCAGATCAGGAAGGACCTGGGGTTCGACAGGCCGTACCACGTTCAACTGGGCAACTGGTTCTGGAACATGCTCCGCGGCGACCTGGGCACCTCCATCTTTTCGAAGAGGGAGATAACGGAGTTGATTCTGCCGAGACTCCAGCCGACTCTCTCGCTCGGGATCCAGGTGATGGTCATCTCCTCGATCCTCGGGGTATCGACCGGGATGCTCTCGGCGTGGCACTCCGGCAGCCGGGCGGACCGGACGTTGATGTTCTTTGCGGTGTTGGGCTTCGCGACGCCCGGATTCTGGCTGGCGTTCATCATGATCTGGGCTTTTGCGGTGAACCTGGGTTGGTTCCCGGTGCTCGGATACTCACCGCTTGGCGACGGCATACTGAAACACCTCCACAGCATGTTCCTGCCGGTGGCAGTCAACAGCATCCTGGCGTTTGCGTTCATCTCACGCATCACACGGTCCGCGATGCTCGACGTTATGCGAGAGGACTACATCCGGACGGCACGCGCCAAGGGGCTGTCCGACCTGGTGGTATTCATACGGCACGCCATGAGGCCGTCCGCCGTTCCGGTGGTCACCGTGATCGGCGCGGCAATCGCCGGGCTGGCAACCGGGTTCGTCTTGACCGAAACGATTTTCGCCATACCGGGGCTGGGCCGGATGCTGGTTGATGCAATCGTCCGGCGGGACTACCCGATTATCCAGGCCCTGTTGATGGTGGTGGCGACTGTGCTCATCCTTGTGAACCTGATCATTGACGTGATCTACGCTTACATCGACCCGCGGATCCGGTACTGATGGCCACCGCACTGAAGACCGGTCAAGCCACGATGTTGCCGGAACGCCGGGAGAACGTATGGATCGAGCTGCTCCGGAATATCCGGCGCGAACCCCTGCTGATACTGGCTTCGGCGATACTGCTCATCGGACTGTTCTTCGCTCTGTTCTCCACACTGGTCGCCCGCACGGAGTATGAGCGGGTAGACCCGGCGAACCGACTGCAGGCCCCTACCCGCGACTTCCACTACTTCGGCACCGACGTGTGGGGCAGGGACGTATTCGACCGGACCATCGTCGGCACGCGGCTGTCATTCCTGGTCGGCTTTTCCGTGACTGCCATCAGCACAATAGCCGGTGTGCTGATCGCCCTCGTGGTCGGATACTTTAGGGTGCTCGACAACATCGTGATGAGATTCATCGACGGGCTACTCGCGTTTCCGACCATATTGCTCGCGTTGGCCTTGATTGCCTTATTGGGCCCGAGTATCGGCAACGTGATCATTGCCCTGTCAGTCACCGGAACGGCAAGCAAGATTCGCCTCGTGAGAAGCATGGTCCTTACGCTGCGCGATGCGACTTATGTTGAGTCCGCAACCGCAGTGGGCGCGCGCATTCCCAGGGTGCTTATCCTGCACATCCTGCCGAACACGGTGGGCATCATCATCGTGCAGGCGACCTTTACGCTCGCCTCAGCCATCCTGGCCGAGGCCGGCCTCAGCTTCCTGGGGGCAGGCGTGCCGCCCACGACGCCGAGTTGGGGCAACATCGTGGCTGAAGGCCAGGGCTACATACAGGTCGGCTGGTGGATTTCGTTCTTCCCCGGGCTTTTCCTGACGTTCACGGTGCTAGCCGTCGTGCTCATCGGAGACGCTCTGCGGGACCACCTAGACCCCAGGCTCCGCGGCCGCATCGAGACGCGTTCCCAGTAAAGCGGGGGTCCACCCGAGGTTTCGGTGAGGCCGTCAGTGGCGATGGCGACGAGTACGCCATTTTGCTCGGAACAGAGCTATTCCAGATGCTGTAGGGACGTCGCGTCGAGCAGGTCGCGGCTGAGAGCTACGGTTGACGCAGCTATGAATTCGGAATCCTCGAGATTGAGAACGGACCTCACAACTAGTTGGGTACCCATGCCGGATGGTGCGCCAAACAAACGCTGAATTGTTGCCAGGGCTTCCGAGGTGACGCGGCTTGAAATCTCGTGAGATTGTAGTAGTCCGAACTCCGAAGCCAACTCGGTGGTTTCAACGGCGCGGAGGAGCCGGAACATATCGAAGGCGTCCTTGGGGAGTTGTTCTTGACGGCGTACATCCGGGCCTACAAGGCGTTCCCCAATCTTGTGCGCCTTGGCAACCAGAAGCGCGGCCGGTCCGGCCACCTTCAGGATGCATGAGCGGTCTGTGCCCGGAATCATAGAGGAGACTTTCCTGAACGCATGGCTCACTAGAGCGCCCTCAAGTCCCCGGACCTTCATCGCGGCTCTATTGCCATGGACGCCGAGTCGAGCGGCCCTTCGGCCGGGCCCACCCACGGCCTCCGGCACCAACAGGTCAACCTGTGCGCCTTCATCCCTTCTGTAGAGCCCCGGTTGGTCAGACAGTCGGAATCCCGCCCGGCTCATGGCTTCGACTATCGCGGGGGCGCCGCGCAGCATACCGGGATCGAGCGCGATGTCTGCGTCGTACGTAAATGGAGAGATAGCGAAGCTGTCATCGTCAACATGCGCATAGATTGCCTGAGCGCCCACCAGGTTCACCGCATCCCCATGGGGCTCCAGCGCCTCGACCGCGTCCAGCAGTGTCTCCCGGGCATCTATGTAGTTTCGGTCATGGAGAGCTTCCATTTGTCCTCGTTGTCCCGCATCCAATCCAGAAGGGCCTCCGCCTCGGCCGGTCCTCGCCCGGGCCCTTTCATGAGGTCCAGCAGAACCTGGGTTACGCGGGCGTAGGTGATTCCGTCCTCGTACTCGACTCGCTCAAACACGACGGGGTCAAATGGGCGCACCAGGAGAACATTGCCTCCGGTCTCCGCCGGACGAAGCCCCAGTGGCCCGGCGGCGATCTCTGGTTCGTCGACGTAGACCGCTGCAAGTCGCGGTTCTGCAACAGGCGCCAATCGGTACGCTGCAAAGGAGCCGGTTACGGCGTATCGGATTCCCGCGCCGCCAAGCCGGGCGAATAACGCTCCTGTCCCTCGCGGTTCAAGCCACGTAGTCAGAATATTGGAAGAGACGAAGTCATAGTCATCGGCCCATCTTCGGGCCAGCGCCTCCCAGTCCACCGAGACGAAGCGCCCTCTCGTGCCTTCCTTGGTGATTATCTCGTCCGGCTCCAATAGGTTGGATACCCTCGAAATCATTGCCGCAGAGCTTGCGGTCTCACCTGCCAATTCCCGGGTGCCAAAAGGAGTCCGGTAGTCCAGGAGACCCCTCACCACGCGGGCGGTGCGGCCTCCCTTGAGCGACTGGAGCGGACGATCTTCTCTGAAGGGGTTTTTGTCCTTGCCCTGCGTCTGGATGAACACCGCGGGACGGTCAACAGCAAGCCTGATATTTCCGGTCGAGTCGGCGTAACTAATCCCGGCATTAGCCAAGCGTTCCCTCGTCAGTGGGCTCAGGTAGGACGAGACCAGGATGCAGCCCGGTACGGCGCCGGTCTGGTCGTACCATTTTGATGACAATTCCTTCAGCCGGGACGCCACGCTTCCGACGAACCTGGGTTCCACTGGATTCGCCCTGACTTCCACGATGATTTCGGTTGCCGAACCGTTGGAGTCCCTTATCTCCCATATACCGTCTACCCTGGAATTCGAAGCCTGAGGGGACTGCCCGCTCGCGCCTTCTCCGCGGCTGCGCAGGGTCCACCGCGGAGGCAGGCGCGTGTCTATCTCCCGCGTGGCCGCGGCCATAAGTGTCGTTTCAGAAACATAGGTGTTTCGCATCACGTGCAACAGTATATTTTCTGCACCACAACGCGGTCAAGAGGAAGTCGCAAATGCGAAATCGGCAGTCGCGTTACCCCGCACCGCGGGCTTCCGGACTCAGTCCGGAAAGACGAAGATGGGTTAGCGTCCGCTACGCGATCACGTATTCGCCGTAGTCGTCGGCGCGGATGCAGGCCACCCAGTGGTCGGGCGATACCTCGCGCATCTCCGGTACGTAGCCGGAGCAATCGTCGATGGCGACGGGGCAGCGGGTGTGGAACACACAGCCTGATGGCGGGTTCAGCGGGCTGGGAATATCACCCTCCAGGACGATCCGTTCCCGTCTCCGATCCAACTCCGGGTCGGGAATGGGAATGGCCGAAAGGAGCGCCCTCGTGTACGGGTGCAACGGGTTTTCGTACAACTCGTCGCAGTCCGCAAGCTCAACGATTTTGCCGAGGTACATGACGGCGACGCGGTCGCTGATGTGCCGGACGACAGACAGGTCGTGCGCGATGAACAGGTAGGAGAGCCCGAATTCTGCCTGGAGGTTCTGGAGCAGGTTGATGATCTGCGCCTGGATCGAGACGTCGAGGGCCGAGACCGGTTCGTCCAGCACCATGAAGCTGGGCCTGGCGGCCAGGGCGCGCGCGACGCCGATTCGCTGTCGCTGTCCGCCGCTGAATTCGTGAGGATAGCGGTCGGCCATCCCGCGGTTCAGCCCGACGGTTTCGAGCAACTCACCCACCTGGTTTCTCAGGTCCGCCTTGCCGTTGTACAGGCCGTGGACCACCAACGGCTCTCCAATGATGGCACCCGCAGTCATCCTGGGGTTGAGGGCGCCGTACGGGTCCTGGAACACCATCCCGAGACGGCGGCGCATCTGGCGCATTTCATTGTTGCTCAGCGAGACGAGGTCCTTGCCTTCGAAATTCACCGTGCCTTCAGTGGCTTTGACAAGTTGAAGAATGGCCCGTCCGGTCGTGGTCTTGCCTGACCCGGACTCTCCCACGAGGCCGAGCGTCTCGCCCGGTTTGATCGACAGGCTAACCCCGTCGACAGCCTTGATGACTCCGACCGTGCGGTCGAAGATCAGCCCGCGCTTGACGGGGAAGTGGACCTTGAGGTCATTAATCTCGAGCAGCGCGCCATCGCCGGACTGCTCCGCGGCCGCCTGGGGCGCTCTATCCTCGACCATCGTCATGCGACCGCTCCCGCCATCCGGCTCACTCGCTCATGTTCCCAGCAGGCCGACATCTGTTCTGCGGCCGCCTCCACCAACGGCGGGTCGTCGGTCGCGCACTTGTCCACGGCCCACTGGCAGCGCGGTCTGAACGCACACCCCGGGGGGAGGTTGGACGGGTCCGGTATCTCCCCTTCGATAGGGAGCAGACGCGAGCCTGACCGGCTGTCGAGCCTGGGTACCGAGTTCAGCAGGCCGACGGTGTAGGGATGCTTGGGATTTCGATAGAGGTCCGTTGCCCGGCCGGTCTCACGAATCTTGCCGGCGTACATCACGTTGACCCGGTCTGCGTAGCGGGCTACGACGCCGAGGTTGTGCGTGATGATCAACAGTCCCGTACCAAATTCGTTGGTCAACTGCATCATCAGTTCCAGGATCTGAGCCTGGATGGTCACGTCGAGGGCGGTCGTGGCTTCGTCAGCGATCAGCAGTTTCGGGTTGCACGACATGGCGATGGCTATCATGACGCGCTGCCGCTGGCCGCCTGAAAGCTGGTGCGGGTGGTCACGCAAGCGTTGTTCGGGATCTGCAATCCCGACCATCTCGAGCAACTCGCCGGCGCGGCTCATGGCCTGCTGCTTCGTCATGTTCAGATGCAGTTCAAGTGTTTCGGTGAGTTGACGGCCGATGGTCAGGACGGGGTTGAGGGAGGTCATCGGCTCCTGGAATATCATGCCGATCCTGCTGCCCCTGACGGTCCGCATTTCCGCCTCGGAGATTTTCAGCAGGTCCTTGCCTTCGAACAGCACCTCACCGCCCTCGATCCGGCCGGGTGGATTCGGTATCAACCGCATCACGGACAGTGCAGAGACGCTCTTGCCGCAGCCGCTCTCTCCTACCAGGCCAAGGGTCTCGCCCTCTTCGATATAAAACGACGAGCCGTCGACGGCTTTCACCACCCCGGTGGGTGAATGGAAATAGGTCTGGAGGTTCTTGACCTCTAACAGGGGTTCAGTCATGGCCCACCCAGCCGCAAAAAATCCGGCGAACTAGTGACGCGTATCGCCACGAATCAGGCCGTAAGGATACCACTTACGCCCTATTCACGAGCGCCAACGTATTTGGGACACGGCCGGCTGAGATACGGCTCGCGATCGCCCCTTGGCCAGACGAGTAAGACCGGTCAGGCAGACAAACATTTTGAGATGTGATACCAATAAGGGCTCCCGCATGTGCCCTGTCTTGCGTAAGTGGGTGAGGATGCGACCCTGTTCCTTTTATGAGGTGACAACGCCGACGTCATCGAGGCGGGATGACTGAGGAGGTGAACCTGAATGAACTGGAGATTGGAGCGGGCAGTTTTCCTGTTGCCCGTACTGGTCATACTCATCGTAATGTTCGTGTTCCTAGCCCTGCCGAACATCGGATCAGGAGAAGCAGCCCAGCCCACAATAGGCCTGACAGCAGCGGCAACGCTGAAATCTCCAGACGGTGATTCCGTTGGGACCGTCACATTTCTGCAGGCAGCTTCGGGAGTATTGATAAAGGCCGACTTAAAGGGGCTGCCGCCAGGTGGCCACGCGTTCATTATTCACGAGACCGGTTCCTGTACGCCTGACTTCGCCGCCGCCGGGGACCACTTCAATCCCGGTGACGCGGAACACGGCTTCATCCATCCGGCCTGGAAGCGCGGTGAATCAGGCGGAGGACACGGCGGAGACCTGCCCAATATCTACGCAGCCTCAGATGGTTCTGCACGCGCCGACTTCTTTAAGGTCGGCATTGGGCTGGACGCGGACAATTCGGTGTTCGACGATGACGGTTCCGCCATAATCGTGCACGAGAAGCCCGATCTTTATGGTGAACAGGAGACGGACACCGGCCGCCGCCTGGCCTGCGGTGTAATCGAGCGGACGTAAGGACTGCTGCCCCGCTTCGCGCGACTCGCGCCGTCATCCCGGGCATGCGGCCCGGTCACTGTGCGTTGCACTCTTCTCCTCGCGAGTTCCTTTGCCGCACCATTTCTATACGTATCGACATCAGGGCCAGCCAGGTGAGGTAGGCGGCGAAACCAATTCGTTCGTGGATGCCCAGGTAGTCATTCAGCGCCCGCGTGACGAACATGAGGCCCGTCAGGATCATGATTGACGCCGCAATCGCGGATGCAATCTTGAGACGCCGGTATGAGTCCACCCGATGCATCGCCATGACCGTCCCGACCACACCAAGGATTCCGGCAACGAAAAAAACGTGACCTGCAGCATCGTGGAGATTGTTGTCGGTGAACCCCAGGAACACCACTCGGTGATATTCAGACTGGAACCCGACGGTTAAGAAACCCATCACCAGGTGCACCCAGAATCCAAATGTCATGACCTTGACCCACGGTTGGCGCAAATTTGGCAGGCGCGTCACCAGCAGGACGAATGGGATGATCAGAAAGCAGTAGACCAGGAGGCTGAGTCTCGCCTCGTCCGCGTAGGCGGCGTTGACGCCCTGCATCTGGCTGATCGTTTCGCCCGCTGCATCGTAGTCCGGGGTGATGAAGGCGAGCACCAGGTCGATTCCCATCAACTGGATGCTAGCCGCGATGCCGAACCACGGCGCGACAAACCACATCAGCCCTGCGACGCGTTCGAGGGCTCGAGTTCCAAAACCCGGTGTCGTCGCCAACTCCTCCGCCGCGGAATCCGGAGGGCTCTCTTCACGCGGCGCGGCGTTTATGCGCACTCGAGTTTCACTTTCGCGGCGACTCCTTTGGCAATTCAACGTCAACCGCAATCTGCCTGCGGAAGACCCTCCGGCGGCCTCCAATAGGGCCGGCCATTGGGCCCGGTATCCCCTGTGAAATTACAGGACGGCGGACCGAATGGGTAGTGGTCCACGGCGATTGATTCACCCAGGCTAAACGCGTTGAATCTGACCGGTTCGAGGAGTTCCAGTTCGGTCTGCCGGCACTGCCCGAATGCCATTCCCGCGAATCGAAGAGGCGGGAGGACACCGTCTTCTACTTCGTCGACAATTGGGTCCCGGAGTTCGTACGCCTGCGGCGCCAGCCGGGCGGAATAGGGTACGCTTTCGCCCGGGGCGAGGGAGACCTGGCCAGCGTGGCCCTCGCAATAGGTCCGCTCCCCATCGGGGCCCCAGGCGGCCACGCTCATCCGGGCTTCTCCCGACGCAGTCTCCAGCGCGGCGTATTCGAGCGTCAGTAAGAGCAGGTTTTGGTCTTCGCCGTTGTACACGGCCCCTTCGATGACTACGTCCCGTTGCCCGCTCCTGGTGCGGAAAGGGCCCTGCCGTCCTGTCGCGTATGTCCGGGCTTTTGCCTCCCACTCCGGTTGTACGGTGACGCGGTCGATCGTCACAGTCACCTGGCCTGACACGCCGGTCAGTCGAGGTCCAAACACCCTGAAGGTTGCGAAGTCAGGCGGATTGAAACCCTTCCAGACCCGCCATGACACGATTCCCAGCAAAGTAAGCAGGATGATCGCCACCAGAGGCAGGAGAACTACTACTTTGTCTGACGGCACAAGCCGCCTTAGCGTCGAGAGTTCCACAGCCCTTTATTTTGCTACGGCTGGCGGGCCCGATGTGACACGGGGGCGCCCATCGAGTCACCCCGATCGATCCAGAACTATCCCCGTAATGGCGGGTTGGTTACAGTCCCTTGCCGTTACCCGGAATTGTTCGCTGCGCAACCACGTAAGCTGTTCATTTCGCCAATGGCCCAATGGCGCGGAAGTTTTGGTCTTACGGGCGTGCCGGTTTACAGGCTTGGGCGGGCCGGTTTGAAACCGGCCCCTACATGGTCGTTTTCGTCCCGGGAGTGGGAGTTCCTCACTGCGCGCCAATTGATACGGAACTACAGGGAAGCCAGGGTGAAGAGGCTTTGGAGCGGGAGAGGGGATTCGAACCCCCGACTTTCTGCTTGGGAAGCAGACACTCTGCCACTGAGTTACTCCCGCCCGCTCGCACACATTGTAACCGGGTAACGCCGGTAAGCGGTCCGGTTGCCTCCGGGCGTGAAAACGCGGTTAGTCGATGACGGGGTCGCGGCGCGGTGCGTCCACCTGGTCCTGCCTCAAGGCTATGACCTGCTTCTGGTACACCTGCACGCGGAAGCGGCCGGAATCCACCAGGTACACCCTGTCGTCTGCCCCGACCGCTACCGAAGTGGGCCTCTTGAGCCTCTTCTCCGGCTCGATGCTCGGCACGTTGTCCCTCATGCGCAGCATATCGGGATTGGCCATCAGGCGGTCCACTCCGCGCTTGTTGATCGTGGCGTCGCCCCGGAAGGACTCGACGAACCTGCCCCGGCTGTTGAACAACTGCACGCGGTTGTTGCCCTGATCGGCCACGTAGATGTCCCCGTAGTGGTCGACCGTGACGCCGCTGGGCTTCTGAAACTCGCCGTCGCCGGTACCCTCGCGGCCGATGACCTGGACAAGTTCCCCGTCCTGCGTGAACCGCTGAACGCGGTGGTTTCGCCAGTCCGCTATCAGCACATCCCCTGTGAACGGGTCGATGCTGATGCCCCACGGGTAGTTGAGTTGGCCCGGTTCGCTTCCGAATTCGCCCCAGCCTCCAAGGTACTCGCCGTCCCGGGTGAAGCGCTGTACGCGGTGGTTGGCCGAGTCGACGATCCACAGGTTCTCGTCCTTGTCCAGCCTGATGCCCGCCGGGCCTGCGAATTGTCCGGGCCCGCTGCCCTTCTCACCCCAGCGGCCGACGCGCTTCCCGTCCATGTCGTACACGCAGACGTTGTCGGCCCAGTCGTCGGTTATATAGAAATGGCCCTGGCTGTCGAGGGCGATTCCGACCGCCCAGGGCTGCTCGTCCTCACGGTAGTTGAATTCGCCCTGGTACTCGTCGTCCTGGGGCAGGCACTTGGTGACGCGCCAGAAATCGTACGGCGTCGTCGCACGGTTGAGCACGTACAGCATGCCGTCGGGACCGGTCGCCATATCGAGCGGGCCATAAAAGCCCGTCGGCGACATGATGGCTCCGAGCGTCCGCTCGTAAATGTGGCCTATGCGGAGCAGCACCGGCGGTTCCGTAAATTCGGTGTGCTGGGTTGCTTGTTCCTGGATCGTCATGAGTTGGACCTCCAAGTAAACGGGATTCGGGCTGGCCGACCGCCAGCCATGCGGCTACGCCGCGGCCGGCTTTTTGATGATCCCTTCGAACTGGTCGAACGTGCCGTTCACGATCGGCGCCGGGCTCATGTCCATCCACTGGTCGAGGACGGAGGAGTAAAGCGACCGGAAGTCGTTGTTGAAGCGCAAGTCGCCGTCTAGCTGTTTGTCGGGGTCGAGCGACGGGTACTGCCCGTACATGCCGCCTCGGACGTTGTCTCCGACGAGGAACGCGCCGCCACCGGAGCCGTGGTCGGTGCCGCCGCCGTTGTCCTTGATGCGCCGCCCGAACTCCGAGAAGATCATCATCGTGACGTTGTCAGCCGCGCCGTGGTCATGCAGGTCCGCGAAGAAGTCTGTTACCGAGCGTGAGACGTTCTCCCACAGGGTGGGCTGTACCTTGTTCTCCAGCGCGTGGACGTCGAAGCCGCCGATGTTTGCGTAGAAGATGCGGGTCCCCAGGCCGGCCAGATGCACCTGGGCAATGCCCCTCAAGCTCTGCGAAAGCTGGTCGCCGGCGTATTCGACATTCGAGGAGTAGCTTTCCGGCGCGGCTCTGAGCAACGAAGCCCCTTCCAGGGCGTACTGCCCGGTCTCACCTAGGTGGTTGAGGATCATGCTCGCCTCAGCCGTCTCCTCCGGGGCGTACATCCGCTCGAACGTGGCGACCGCCTTGCGCTGACGCTCGCCTGGCAGCGTGGTAAGCAGGCCGTAGTTCTCGAGCTGTGCTACGGCGATCACCGGCGTACCCGGCGCCACCATAGCGCGCGGCAGGCCTTGTCCAAAGGACACGCCGGTCACGACGTTCTTGCTGGTCGGATCAAGCTCCCGGATGGCCCGTCCGAGCCAGCCTTCGCTGGAGAACTTCGTGGGCTCCGCGGTGTGCCATATGTCCATCGAGCGAAAGTGTGACCGGTCGGGCTCGGGATAACCGATGCCCTGGATGATGGCGACCTTTCCGCCGTCGTAAAGGTCCTTGATAGGCCCCATCGCCGGGTGAAATCCGAACGAACCGTCGATAGCCAACAACTGGTCTTCGGGGATCCCGGTATTGGGCCGGTAGTCGTAGTACTGTCCATCGCCGTACGGGATGACGGTGTTCATGAAGTCGTTCCCGCCGGACAACTGGAGCACCACGAGGACCGGACCGGCTGTTGCGCCATTGCTGTGTCCGTTTGTGCCGTTTGTTTTCATACTCAAATTGTTGGCTCCCCTGGCGTGTGCTGGTGAATACCCGCCGCGACTGGTTCTCCGGGACGTGTTACTGAAGCTGGAATTCCCTTGACGCGCCGATCAGGCCGATCAGGTCCGATGCCGCCTCTCCGAATTCGGACCTGGAAGACTCGTCGTCCAGCCGGTACGTAACTTCGCCTCCGACGTGGTCGCGCAGGGCGGCAAGCGTCCGGTCTTCCAGTTCGACTCCGCCCACTTCGTAGGCGCACGACTCGAGCAATTCGGCCGTGGTGATCTCGGACTTGCCGTCGGCTATGCGATTTACCATCTGGTCGATGCCCGGGTTGGACCGATCGCTGAGCTTTTCGGCAATGAAGTTGACCCGTTCGACGAGGCCGGCGGTGTCTATCCACTCCTTGCCGGTGTGCCAACCCTCCACGGTGGGCGGATTGAGCAACGTCTGACCCATCGCTTCGGAAGCGCCGGGAAGTTTCATCAACCCGTACTCACGCGGAGTGCGGTGCAGACCGGACAATTTGATCGTGGTTGCCACGGTCTCGGACGGGCTGCGCACCTTCTTGAACCGCGCCTCTTTGAACCAGTCGGCGTGGAACAGGTGCCCAAGCACGCCTCGAATCTCGTAGTCGCAGTCGAAATACGCCTGCGCGAGTTCCGCCTGCGCCTCCTCGTCCGGGGTGTCCGACACAAAGAAGTTGTAGATCTTTCGTGCGATGAAATCGGCCGTGGCCGGATTCCGGACAATTACGTCGATCACGTCCTCGCCGTCGAACGCGCCCTGTTCTCCCAGGAACTCCTTGACCGACTCATCGTGGTCATCCGGCCGGTAGACGAACCTGGTCTCGTAGAACCCGTACGGGTATCTGGGCAACATCTGGTTGATGGTCCAGCCTGTGAAGGCCCGCGCGCACTGCTTGACGTCGTCCTCGGAGTAGTTGCCGACACCCATGCTGAACAGTTCCAGCAACTCTCGACCGTAATTCTCATTGGGGGCGTCGGCGTGGTTGGTCTGGTTGTCGAGCCAGTAGATCATCGCCGGATCGCGGGACAACTGGACGAGCAGTTCCCGGAAGTTGCCGAGCCCGTAGTCCCGGAACATGTCGATTTGCGCAGACATCCAGGTGTTGATCGTGACCTTCGCGCCGCCGGTTGCGAAGATTCCGTGCCATAGCAGCGCGGCCTTCTCCTCGAGCGGCCTCGCGCTGTTGACCATCCTGTAGAACCACCTGGCAGACGTCATCTCGCCGGACCGATAGTGCACCATGTCCCAGTGATAGCGGTCGAACAGGTCCTCTTCCAGGCGTTCGAACCGTTCGGGGTGCAGGAGGTCGTCGACTACGGCGTCGTACCCGCGTTCAGCCAGCGCTTCTAACTCGGCTGCAGGCGCGCCGAAGGCCGCCCGTCGCATCAGGTGACCCATCAAGGCAACATCATCTGTCATGTTTTGCTGCTCCCTTGCATGTTTCGTTGTTCTTCGTACCAATAGTTGGCTTGAAACGAAAGAGACATTGGACCCGTATCCGACAAACTAGCACTTGTGGGCCCGCCGGTCAAAGGAGAACGCGCGCGTCGCCCGCCCGCGTGAAGACATCCAGTTGACAACGGGCGGGCCGAGAAGATGAAGGCGCACGCGAAACGGTATCCTTTGCGCAGCAAAACAGCTTTCGTTCAGGCGCGACACGGCGGCGCCCGGAAAGCCGGCGAGTTGTTTCAACTGCCGCCCTGTACCCCAGTACGCAAAGAAGGAAGAAACAGTGAAAATAACCGATATCACATGCCACCCACTCAGGACTGGCCGGATGCTGGTCCGCGTCTACACCGATGAGGGCATCGTGGGTCTCGCGGAGGCGGGCGGCCGCAACCCCGCAGTCATGCAGGGTTACATCGACGAGACCATCAAACCGACCCTGGAGGGCAAGGACCCCAGGCTCATTGAACGGCACTGGGAGGCGTTGATCCTCAGCGACGGTGACCGCGTAACGCGAGTGCCGCCGTTCATCGTCGGATCCATCGATATTGCGCTTTGGGACATAGCCGGCAAAGCTGCGGGCAGGCCGGTGCACGAGCTGATGGGAGGCGCGGCGCGTACGACCATTCCGATGTACTGGAGCAGCGGCAACGGGTGGTCCAAAACGCCGGAAGAGATGCTAGACCGGGTTAAGGACGGTTGGAACCAGGGGTTCCGCGCCTTCAAGATACGCATGGACTGGCGGTCGGTCAGACAGGACGCCGACCCCGAAAAGGACTTCCGGATGTTCAAGCTGTGCCGGGAGTTCCTGCCCCCCGAAATCCCGCTGGGTTTCGATGCCAACAATGGTTACTCGGTGAGCACGGCAATAACCCAGGGAAGAAGGTTCGAGGACCTTGGCATCGCCCATTTCGAAGAGCCCCTGCCGCAGTATGACCTGCCGGGCCTGAAACAGGTGGTCGACGCCCTCGACGTGGCCATTTCGACCGGCGAACAGGACCAGACACGCTGGGGGTTCCGCGACCTCATAGAACTGGCGAACCCGGACATTCTGCAGCCGGACATCCTGATCGCCGGGGGTTTGTCGGAGGTCAAGAGGATCTTTGACCTGGCCGTCGTTCACAACAAGCCCGTAATGCCGCACAGTCCGACGGCAGGCATCAACAGCATGGCCAGCCTGCACGCCTACTCGACGGTGACGAACGGCATCCGGCCGCACGAGTACTCGAACGAATTCACCGGAGACCCTCAGCAGGTGCAGGAACTATTCAACGAACCGGTGCTGCCCGTGGACGGGGTGATGCACCTCACCGACGCCCCGGGACTAGGCCTGACGCTGAACGAAAAGGCCGTCGAAAAGGCGATCGTGGCCTGAGAACGAGGAGCTGTACTCGATAGCCAGCCCCGTTTGGCTTGCCGAGCCGGGTTGTAGGGGCGTCTCTTGTGGGCAACCGATGGAGTGGGGCTCGGGTGACGCCTGTACGACGGTGGTCCGGCGCGGGGGCTCCTGCCGGAATTGATGTGATCGTGGTTTGCGCGTAGCCCCACCCCTGGGTGCCGGATCGGAGTCCGGCAAGACGAGTGAGTGTGTGGCCTCCCTGGCGGGCTATTTTCTTACCACTTACAGCGGCGCTGTTAAGGCCTCGCCAAACATTCACCGGATGTCCGGCTCCACTTCCCTGCCGGTCTCGTGCGATTCCTCCCACGCGTCCAGTATGGCCATCACGTTCCGACCGTGGACCTGCGGGACCGGCGTGTCGGCGTCGCCGCGGTTGAGGGAGTCGATGAACTCCCTGAATTCAAGGGTCATGGGGTCATGGTCCTCGATGGGCTCGCTTCGCCACTCCTCGCCCGAGCCGATCCAGACTCCAGTCCCGTGCTCGTCGCCGGGGCCGTATGCGTTCCGGTACCGGGCCTGCCCCATGGTGAAGAAGTAGTCACCGCCGTACTCGGTCACGCCGGTCTCCCAGCCGATCCGGCTTATCGTCGCCGCCTTGCCACTCTTCCAGCGGATGAGGCACATGCCGGTGTCGTCTGCGGCCACGTCCGGAAAGCAGAAGTTGGAGGTGATCCCGCTGACGCTGGCGACGTCGTTGCCGAATATCCACAGCAGCCGGTCGATCAGGTGGGTGCCGTCCATCTGGCCCATCCCGCCGCCCAGTTTGCGGTCCAGCATCCACGGCGGGCGGGCGCCGGGGTTGAGCGGCTTGTGCCAGATTTCATACGCCATGATCAGTTCGCCCAGGCGCTTCGACTCCGCGATGGATTTCATTTTCCGTACGGTCGGAAAATAGCGTTGCGTGTGGGCAGTCATTAACGTGACGTTGTTTTGCCGGGCGGCGTCCAGCATCTCGTCGCACTCGCTCAGAAACACAGCCATCGGCTTTTCGAGGTAAATGTGCTTGCCGTGGGTTGCCGCGTCTATTGCCGCCTGCTTGTGGAGCCAGTGCGGGAGCGTGCCGATCACGATGTGAATGTCGTCCCGTTCGAGCAACTCCCGGTAGTCGGCGACGAAGTCCACGTCGGGGTGGTTCATCTTGAGCGGCGCGACCTGTTCCTCGCGCGGCTCGGCGACGGCTTTCATGTCCGTGCCGTCCGTCTCCTTGACGATGTCGATGTACCGGCCGCCCAGGCGCCCGGTGCCCAATACTGCAACTCCCAGATTCATCTTGCTTACCTCGCCGCGTCCGGGGGGCCATTTCACGTCGCCACGTGACTGGGTCCCGGTTAATTCAATCCCGGCTGCGTTCGCTGCCCAATCGTACCCCTCCCTGGCGAGCGGTGACGGTCGAATCCCGGTTAATTGGACATACAGCGTGGGCAGTCGAACACCGTGCCCGGTGTGAGGGAAGCGACGATGAAAGAGATGGACGCAGCAGAGTTCGATGAACAGTGCCTGACTATGTTGGACCAACTTGACGCCGATGGCCTGGTAATCACGAAGAACGGCAGGCCCGTAGCCCGCGTCATACCGTACAAATCGTTGCACGAATTGCAGGGGGCCGACTTAATTGGCAGTTTGAGCCACAAAATCACTGTCAGGGGAGACGTGTTTTCAACCGGGCTCCGTTGGGAACCGGGCGCTCGATCCTGAACCGCTGCTACACCTCGTCGTAGCGAAAGCAGTCGACGAGGTGATCGTTCACCAACCCCTCGGCCTGCATGAAGGCGTAGCAAATCGTCGGGCCGACGAACTTGAATCCCCGGCGCCGGAGGTCCTTGCTCATGGCCGCCGACTCCTTCGTGCTCGCCGGCACCTCGTCCATGCTCTTCCAGGAGTTTCTAATCGTCCTGCCGTCCACAAATCCCCAGATATAGGCCGCGAAGCTCCCGAACTCTGCCTGCACCGGCCCTACGGCCCTCGCATTGCCAATAGCCGCGGAGATTTTTTGACGGTTTCGGACGATCCCCGGGTCGGCGAGTAGCCCGGCGACCTTAGATTCGTCGTACCCGGCAACGATGGCCGGATCAAACCCGTCGAAAGCGCGGCGGTAATTCTCCCGCTTATTCAGGATGGTCGACCAGCTCAGTCCGGCCTGCGCGCCGTCGAGCACGAGTGACTCGAACAGCCTCCGGTCGTCGTGCTTCGGCACACCCCACTCGGTGTCGTGATAGCGCACCATCAGATCGTCGTTCCCCGCCCAGTCGCAGCGTTTCATTAGTCCCCCGCTCCCCTTGTGTCGCCGGGTTTTCGTGCGATGAGCCAGAGGAAGTGCCCGTCCGAGTCCCGTGTCTCTTCGGCGCTGACGATTTCCAGCCCGGCCATTTGGACCATCTTTTTGTTCGTATCGCTGTCGAAGCCGCTCCAGAACATCGGTGCGCCCAGCCAGCACTTGTCGAAATCGGCCTCCTTGCCAGTGGTGGCCATCGTTGCGACGAATTGGCCGTTGGGCCGGAGCCAGGCCGCTATAGACCGAAGCAGGTCGGATTGTTCTTCCCGTGGGACGTGGATGATTGAGAAGAACGCTGTCACGGCGTCGAACGAGGACGGCGGCAGGTGCAGCGACGTTATGTCTGACCGAATGAATGTTGCGTTCGGTACGTCTCGCCGCGCCCGTTCGATCTGCCGCTGGGAGATGTCGACACCCGTAACGGTGAAATACTCAGCCAGTCGCTTTGTGGTCGGTGTCCCTGCCCCGCAGCCGAGATCGAGGAGAGCCGATCCGCGCGGCAGCGCATTCTCCAGGTATGAGATGTGGCGAGAGCGTAGGTCCTGCTGACCCGAGCCCGAGTCGTCAGCGTAACGCTGGCCGATGCGGTCGTATCCTTCTTCTACTATTTGCTTGGGGATGAAAGCGTCCATAGTGGTCGGATAATACAGGTGGCCCCAGTGATTGGCGCAGGGCTTAGTAGCTGATGCGTTCGCAAGCCGGCAGTTGCACGGAATCACGATGCCAACCGGGCTTCGAGGCCCTTCGGCGCCATAGGTTTGCACGCGCCTAAGTTATGCCCAGGTCAATGATTGCCCCTCCAAAATACATTGAATGGTTGTATCTAGTGCAAATCGTAGTACGGTTTGCCAAAATGTAACGGAGGTACGAAATGGGCGTTGAAGCGCTGCTACACCGAAATGACGGATCAAAAATTAAGGTTCCTGTCTCGGACGATGACTGGAGTCTTTGGGTAAGTGCGGGACGCACCCGAAACTGGGTGATGAAAGATCCACTAGTCGACTGGCTGGATCTGTACGGAAAAAGCCGCGGGTATGTTCCACGACAAGAATTACATGACTACGTTAAGGAGTTGGACTTTATCGCTTTTATATTCGAGAAAGGCAGACAATTCGAGTCTGGCATACTCCGTTTGATGCAGGAGCAGCACGAAGTAACCACCATCGCCCATAACCGCGAGGATATCCGCAACCTAGAAAAAGCAATGGAGACCTTTGAGGCGATGCGACTGGGCGCACCGATCATCTACCAAGCCGTATTGTGGGACGCCCACAATATGGTTTACGGCTCACCTGATTTCTTGGTGAGAAGCGACATCCTGCAGCAATTGTTCCTAGAATGCATTTCGGGGCAAGAAGCCGCGGTGTCCGCGCCCGATTTAGGAAGCAATACATGGCACTATCGGGTACTAGACACGAAGTTCACGACGCTACGTCTGAACGCTGCCGGTACTCAACTTTCCAATGAAGGCAGTTCGCCAGCCTATAAGGCGCAGCTGTTTATCTACAACCGCACGCTCGGCCGATTACAGGGATTCGAGCCACCCGAATCCTATCTGTTGGGGCGCGGCTGGCAATTAGAGAGTCGGGGCGTCACTCAACGCGGCACTAACGCAATGGAACGGTTGGGGCCAATTCCACAGAACGGAACCATAACCAATCTAGTCCCCATCGCGGAAGCAGTGGAGATGGCCGTGGACTGGGTACGTCGAGTCCGGACCGAAGGCAAGAACTGGCATCTACTGCCCGAACCGTCCGTGCCTGAACTTTATCCCAACGTGGGTGGATCAGACGACGAAATGATGTTGGCCAGAGTCTCGTCAGAGTTGGAACCGGGTGATGGGGACGACGAACTAGTCGGTCATTGGGAAGGCGTAAAGGCGTGGTTGGGGGACGAGTTGAAAGAACTGACTCAGCTGTGGCAAGTAGGTGTGAACAAACGATTGGATGCCCACTCCAGTGGCTTCTACCGTTGGGACGATCCCAACCTTACCCCGGCTGATGTGGGCATCACCGGTACCAAGCAGGGGCCAATACTGCAACAACTGCTTGCGGTCAACCGAGGTGACGGTCCACCAATTCTCCCGTCCCGCATCGGAGTGACTCGTGGGGAGTGGCATGCGGTCTCCGAGGTTGAATTCTATGTCGATTTCGAATACTGTAGCGATCTTAACGACGACTTTTGCGAATTACCGGAGAAAGGGGGACAGCCACTCATCTTCATGATTGGATGCGGCCATGTGGAGAACGGTGCGTGGCACTTTAGTTCGTTTGTCGTTCATAACCTGTGCGAAACAGAAGAAATCCGGATAATACGGGAATGGGCTGAACATATGTCCTCGGTTCGCGATCGTATTGATCCAACCAGCAGCAAGCCGCGAATTTTCCACTGGTCCCACGCAGAACCAACAGTTTTGCAAAACGCTTACAACTCAGCGTGGAACAGGCACGGCAGGCCTGCGGATTGGCCAGAATCAGCCTGGTACGATTTCCTTCAAAAAGTGATGCGCCAGGAACCAGTAGCCGTAAGAGGCGCCCTCGGTTTCGGCCTGAAGGCGGTTGCCAACTCAATGTACTCTGAAGGCCTCATCGAAACTCACTGGGCCGACAGCCCGGTGGATGGGTTGGGTGCGATGGTGGGGGCGTGGCGCAGTGACGAAAAGGCACGGAGACTAGGCGTGCCAATGACCAAAATACCTTTGATGGCCGAAATTGCCCGTTACAACGAAGTCGACTGCAAGGCGATGATGGAGATCGTTCGCTACCTTCGAACAAACCACTAGCAGTTTGCATGGCTAAGCAAAAGTGGTCAATTGGAACGCAGTTTCACATTGATACGCGTTGCTGATTGAAGATACACCGAAGGCTGGACTGGCAAAATTGTGGGTTGTCTATTCCACTATTGGCCAGTAGTGAGCGGGACTATGGCTTTGGGTCCAGATACGGAATCGTTTGCGGCCCCTGCGGCAACACGCACAGCGTCGAGCCGGGTCCGGCCGCCGCGAGCGCTTGCCGAACGGCCTCCGCGGGGTCTTCTGCGGGTTCGAAGTGGGCGGCCCGTATCTGTTCAGGGGCTAGGCAGCCGGCGATTACGGAGACGTTCGCCTTCATCTGGATTTGCGCCTGGATTTGGACTTGCCACTGGTCGGGTGTCGAGTAGCCGGGCGAGTTGATCATTTCGAGTAATTCGGCGGGTGAGTCCTTCTGGGAGAGGATGGCAGCGTAGGCGCCGTGGTCGGGCAGGCCGTCCCGGCACTCGGCGACGCAGATGATGTGGCCGCCGGGCTTGACCACCTCCGCCGCCGCGGACATTCCCTTGACCGACTGGTAGAGGTTTTGGTCGAGCGGATAGCCTGAATTGGTGGTGAGCACAACGTCGAAGGGCGCTTCGACCGGCTGCATGGCGTCTCGTCGTGCCGCGCTGCACGCCGACGCATGTTCGTTCGCCAGGTCCCCGGCGAACGCTGCGGTGATCCGCTGCTCTCTGTTCAAAGTCACGTCGAGGGCGAAATCGACGCCCGTGAGACGTGCGATCTCCCTTACGTCGTCGTGTACCGGGTTGCCTTCCGTGACGCCCCATACGGCACGAGGGTGGCCGATCCGCTCGGCGTCGTGGAGTACCATCACGGTGTCGAGCCCGGCCAGGCCCGGCGCCACCATCTTGGGACCGCCGCTGAATCCGGCGAAGAAGTGGGGCTCCACGAACCCGGTGGTGATCTTGAAATCCGTATCGACCCACTCGCGATTCAGCCACACCGGCACTCCCTTCGAAGTCTCTCCCAGGTAGGTCAGTGCGGCGGAGTCTCGCGCATCGTGCATCACGACGCGTAACTCTTTGGCGAGGTCGGTCCCGAGCATCGCTTCCACCTCCTCGGCGGTGTTGCCGCGGTGCGTGCCGGTGGCGATGAAGACCGTGATGTCCTCCGTCCTGACGTGCGGCATCTCTTCCAGGATGGCGCGGAGCATCTGGGGCCGCGGCTGGGCGCGGGTGATGTCGCACACCGAGATGCCCACGGTCACGCCCGTGGGTACGGCGTCCTTCAGGGGCGCCATCCCCACTGGATGCCTCAGCGCGTGCAACAGGGCCGCGTGGGGATTGGGCAGCGCCGGCCGGGGAAGCGGCTGGATGACTGTTGTCGCGTCGTCCGGCAGATCGACGGACATGCCGTGTTCGCCGTAGTCGAGTTTGATCTTCAATCGGGCCTGCCCATGGGTCTCGTGCGACGAAGCGTGACGGCCGCAAAGTCCGCCATTGGCAGCGCGCCGGGCTTTTTGAGCGTGACCTCGACGGCCTCTACGCTGCTGTTCGCGACGCACAGAAGGGGTGTTTCGGATTCGCGCGTCACACGACCTCGTTCTCAACGATGCGAAGCAACTGACTGCGGATGGTCTTGCTGTCCGCTGCCAGATTCACTGTGGCAAATCGGATCTTGTGGCCTTGTATGACGGCGTACTGGTCGAAATCCTTATCCACGGCAGGATGAAGCAGGATGCCGGTCGAGTTTAGGGATGCGGGATCCGCATCGCTCTCCTGCGACATGAGGTAGGCGTACATCTGGTAGATATACCGGCTTTCCAGCGTCTCGTCCCGATGGTGGCCTGTCTTAATTATCGACGTGAACTTCGTATCAACAATGGTTCTATGGTGGACATCGTTCCGCGGTCGCTCCAGGACAATGTCTGTTTGCATGGACGGCAAGACGTTGTCCACTAGCGAGGATTTCTTGTCGATCGGCCATTGCAACCATCGTCCGCGAGATACTCCCCAACCCTGTGGGTACAACACGACGCGATAGAAACCTGCGACGGCGTGCTCGAATAGTCGCCGAGCCCAGGTTTCGTCTCTACCCGGCGATGAAAGATGGAACGCGCCAATATCTTCGGTCGGCAGCGCAAGGTCGAACGCAAGGCGGGCTGCTGCCAACATCTGTCTGTCATCCGCCCCAAGCCGCCCTAGCCGTGAAAGCGGCGTTCGCGGCCGCCGTCGGTTATTGTAGGCAGGATCACCTCCCACCCCGGCGCGTTCCATGCCGGCCGCCACGCTTCGGCAACGACGTGCGAGCGAATCTTCCTTGACGACACCGTGGAGGAGGTTGAGCGCCGCCTTGACGAACCTGTTGCGAGGTGTGTCAACCGTCAACTCTTCGAAAGTGCACGCCACCTTTCCTTTTTGCAAGAGCTGGTGGCGATCGGTTCGAAGGAGGTCAATGCGTCCGCGGACACGGTTTAAGTCGACGCGTTTACGACGGTAGCCGAAGCTGAGATTACTTCGCATTCGGCGCTCCACCGCGTGTGTTAGCAACTCCGCGACTAGGCTGGGCAACTCGTCCGGGTCGTCCTCCACATCCACGCTTTGGGCACGCGGCAGTTCGCGGTAGAGGTCCGATGCGTACAGCATCAAGAGCCAAATGTTTCTGACCGGGATGCGCCCGACTGTAGCAGCGGATGCCATATCAGAGTTCGCGCTGGCGCTTTGCGCCGCGAGGAGCGACGGTTCCATGAGTAGCTATCACAGGCCGCTTAGCAGTTCTTTTTTCGCCTTCTCGGCCTCTGACGCGTTATCGAACCAATACTCGTCCAACAACGGGCCGATCTCGGTCTCGACAACCTGCGTGAACCACTCGGCCGGATCGTCGATTAGGGTTCCAGGTGCAGGCGTCACGTAGCTATGGCCGACGCGGAATTGTGGACCGAGACTCGTGTCGGCCGCGATCCGTTCGTTAAGCGCTGAAATGCGTTCGCGGATGGCCGTCAGGAATTCGCGTGGTACGTCAAATTCATCGTGAACCCAATCTTGCCAAACAATGCCGAAAATGGGCTCTAGGTCGACGAACGCGAACCGTCGTCGCAGGGCTAGGTCGACGAGAGCAATCGAACGATCTGCAACGTTCATCGTGCCTATCACGTACACGTTCGGAGGAACATAGGCTTGTTCGCCAACTACCTTTGAGTGAGCTAGCCGTAACGCCTCGCCGGGTCCCCGCTTGTCAGCCTCCAATAGGGTAAGCATCTCGCCGAATATCTGCGCTGGATTGCCCCGGTTGATCTCTTCAATCACCATGACATAAACGTTCGCTTCGTCTCTTTTGGCGGCTTCAATGACTTCAAGGAATGGGCCGTCAACGAGAACAAGCTTACCCTCACCGTCTGGACGATAGCCGCGTATGAAGTCTTCGTAAGAAAGGGTGGGATGAAACTGGAGGCGGCTAATGCGTTTGTCGTTCCTCTCCCCGATCAGCGCATATGCCAGCCGCTTTGCAAGCCATGTCTTACCTGTTCCAGGCGGTCCTTGCAAGATCAAGTTTTGCTTGTTCTTCAGCCGGTTGAGTGTGTTTTCCAGTTTGGATTTTTCAAGAAAGCAACCTTCGGCAAGAATGTTGTCGAGAGTGTAAGTGTCTGTTGGAGTACCAGTCTCCTCATTTGTCTCGGCGCCGGACTGTTCAGTCTCGACCGGTGGTGTCACTGGTTGCCGTTCGGCTCCACTTTCGGGACTCGGCGATTCGTAGGCTGCCAGCGAAAGTTCCTGGAACGAATGAACCGGAAAAGCGGCGTCGTCGAATCTATACTTCAGGAAGTCGGCAAGTTCCAGGTATTGACGGCCCGGAGGCGGCATTTGGTTAGGTAATGTGACTCCCAGGCCGGTGCCGATGTAGTGCCTGGAATTGCTGTCCAATGGTAGAAAACTGCGCGGGCGCGCCCAGAAGAGACCCATCGTCAGATTAATTCCAACACCGGCAGTCTGTATGGCCCGATCGTACGATTCCACGAATGGCTGCCAGGCTCGCTCGCCGTGGTCCGCTAATCGAATAGCGTTTTCAAAGACATGCCACAACAAATCAACTTCATTGATATCCCAGAAAACTACTGCCGTCATGTGGAGTAGGGTGGGTATGCCTTCAAACGAGTCCGGAGCCGGTTCAGTCACCCCGAGATAATGCCCAAGCTGTAACGCGACCGCCTGCCTCTTTTCGCCCTTGATCCCATGCCCACGATTGAAGGCGCCCATTGTGGTAAACGGGCAGATGTCTCGTAATCCTGTTGTACCGTCGGAATTCTTGATGTTCTCATAATTGCTGTAACCGACTCTACTGCATACCTCCCGAACCACGGCGACAAGCTTTGTACGGTCGTCTTTGTGGTCGAGCAGCCTATACGCAAACTCCTCGTAAAACCTGGTCCAACCGAAATTCTGACTTTGTGTCACGTATTCCTTCTTTCCCGCAAGCTAAGACACATGGTGATGTAGGGAGCTTCAGGTGAACTCATTCAACTGCCAAACTTCGTGCGGCGCAACACGCTCACTGTCCAAAATCAACGGGCTCCATAGATCAGCTCGGACTATGAAGCCTGGGCCGGCCCGACCGCTCCACATACTCAGCCTCCCACCGCCCGTTCCCGTCGGATGGTGACAGCCGCATGATCCGCCATTGGCAGCGCGCCCGGCTTTTTGAGCGTGACCTCGACGGCCTCGACCCTGCTCGCAACGAGACACATGTCGGCTATGCGGGTGGCAAGGGATTCGATGAGGAGGTACGAGGAGGACTCCACTGTGCTCACCACCGCTTCCGTGAGGCTTCGATAGTCCACCGCGTCGGCGATGTCGTCGCTCGAACCTGCCGCGGCGAGATCGACGTCCAGCGCGATGTCGATCACGACCGGCTGAGGCGCGAGGCGTTCACTGGCGTCAACGCCGATTACGCACTCCACCCGCAGGCCCGATATTTCGATGCGATCGGCCATCTGACCATTACCGTTCCGGCCTAACGAATCGTACGACCGCCGTCCAAATGGACCGTTTCGCCCGTCACGTAGTCGTTCTCTATGAGCCACATGAGGGTGTGCGTTACTTCGTTGAGCGTGCCCATGCGCCTGATCGGCCCGTAATCGAACTTGTCCATTTTCGGCCGCTCACCCCGGGGTGTGTCGATGGGTTGGAGGATGGCACCCATTGCGATCTCGTTGACCTGGATCGCGGGCGCCAGCGACTCCGCCAACGACTCTGTCAGCCCCCTGAGCGCGGCCTTGCTGACTCCGTAGACGAACCGGTCACGCCGGTTGGTGCGTGAGTCCCCGATGTTGATTATCTTGCCGGTGAGGCCATCCGGTAGCGCGTTCGCCATGGCCCTGGCCAGCAGGTACGGCGCGCGGACGTTCACCGCCATAGAGCGTTCCCACTCATCGACAGTGGAGGATGACAATTCACAGCGTTCGAATCTTGCTGCGTTGTTCGCCAGTATCTGAACGGGGCCCATCCTGGCATTCACTGCATCAAATAGCCTTTCGACCTCTGCAGCATCCGAAAAATTGGCCTGGAATGACTCGGCGCGACCACCGGCCATTTCCAACGCGGCGACCGTTTCAGCCGCGGCTTCGTCGGAGGAGTTGTAGTGGACGGCCACGTTCGCACCGGCTTCGGCAAGAGCAAGGGCCAGGGCCCGGCCCACCCGGTGCCCAGATCCCGTGACGAGAGCTGTCAGTCCGGCCGGGTTCATGGGATCCGCCGTCGTTCTGGGTCAGGCCGAATCGCGGTGACGCACATGTGCCATGAACTCTTCGCGGGTCGATGAGTTGGTGCGGAAGACACCCTTCACCGCGCTCGTCACCATCCTGGTCTCCGCCTTCTGTACACCTCGCATCGCTGTGCACAGGTGCGAGCCCTCGACAACCACGCCGACTCCCTGCGGGCTGATCAGGTCGTCCATGAAGGTCGCGACCTGTTGAGTCATCCGCTCCTGTACCTGGAGCCTGCGGGCAAACATGTCCACAAGGCGCGGGATTTTGGACAGGCCTACCACCTTCTTGTCCGGCAGATAGCCGACGTGCGCTTTGCCATGAAAGGGCAGCAGATGATGTTCGCACAAGCTGTAGTAGTCGATGTTCGTCACAACCACCATCTCGTCGTACTCGACGTCGAAGAGGGCCCCATTGAGGAGTTCCCTTGGGTCCACCGTGTAGCCGGCAAGTAGTTCGTCGTACATCCGGGCAACGCGCCGCGGGGTAGCGGCGGTGCCTTGGGCGTCGACTTCGTCACCAATCGCCTCGAGGATCGACGTTACACCTCGCGCTATCAGCCTTTTGGTCTCTGCGGGAAGGACTATGCCGTCCTCAACGCCGGGGATGTGCAGTTCTTCAGGTATCGCGACCAAATGGGTATCCTCAAGTTCCAACAATGCAGCCACGACCGCTGTGGTTTTGGCGCACAGGGCCGTACCTGTAGGGATGGGTTTCAAACCCGTCCCTACGGCCTATTGTGGCGACGCGGCTAATGCGAACCGCCGTACCAATCGTAGCAGCCGACGGATCAAAAACACCCTTGTTGGTGTCAGCGCAAACGGGCGGATCGACACGCTCCCAAACGTTCCGAACCGGGCCTGGAGAGCGCGTCTGAGCCCGTCTCAGGCTTCGGACGCGCCTCCGGAAATGGCCGGCACGAAGTGGACTTCCGTGTCGTCCTCCAGCTTTTGCATCAGCCCGCGACGCGTGGCCGCGTGGCCACAGACGGCGGATACGCCCGGCTTCAGCCTGCCGTCTTCGACGAGGTGTTCCTTGATGCCGGGAAAGCGCTCTTCGAGGTTGTCGATGACCCTGCCCAGCGTCGCGCCGGGGACGTCGAGTTGATCAACGTCCCCGGTGTGCTTGCGCAGGTTGAACGGTATGAAGACCCGGGCCATGGCCTGCCCTCTCCGGTGTTACGAGGCGTCTCCGTTGGCCAGACCGGCCACGATCTTGCCGGGGTTAATAGGCGCGTCGGTGTAACGCTGGCCGGTGGCGTTGGTAACGGCGTTGGATACCGCGCCGAGCGGCGGTGCAAGCGGCACCTCGGCCACGCCGCGCACGCCGAACGGGTGCAGCGGGTTCGCCACTTCAACGAGAATCGTGTCGATCATCGGCAGGTCGAGTGACGTCGGCATACGGTAGTCCAGGAACGAGGAGTTGGTCATCACGCCTTCTTCGGTCATGAAGTACTCCTCGTTCAGCGTCCACCCGATGCCCTGCACGACGCCACCCTGCAACTGACCTTCGACGTAGGACGGGTGGACCGCCTTGCCGACGTCCTGCAACGCCGTGTAGCGGATCACGTCTGTCTTGCCCGTCTGGGGATCGACCTCCAGGTCGCAGATGTGCACGGCGAAGCTATTGCCGGCTTCCGCCAGGTCCACGGATGCGGTGGAGGTGACCGGTCCGCCCGTCCCCTCTAGCCGCTGGGCAAGATCCTTGAAGCCCAACTGCAACTCAGGGTCCGACTTTGAACTGAACACGCCATCCGCAAAATCTACGTCGCTCGCGTCGATGCCCCAAACCATGGAGGCCCGGACCTTGAGCTTCTCGATAAGCTCCAAGGACGCTTCGTACGCGGCGTAACCCGTTGCGTAAGTCGTGCGGCTGCCACCGGTCACGCCGGTGAACCCGATGCTGTCGGTGTCGGGGATGCTGGGCCGCACGTCGTGCGCGTCGACTCCCAGGACCTCGGCTGCCTGCATGGCGATCGAAGCTCGCGTGCCGCCGATGTCCGCCGAACCCTCGTTCATGAACACGATGCCGTCGTCCGACACGGAAAGGTCGCAGGTGGACTTGCCGCCGCCATTCATCCAGTAACCCGATGCGATGCCGCGGCCGCGCAATTTTCCTTCAGGCCCGGTGCTTTCCAGCGGGCTCTTCCAGTGGTCGCTGGCGAGTGCGGCCTCAAGCGTCTCCACGAGTCCGACGCGGGCGAATGAAGGCCCATCTGCCCGGCGGGTCCCCTCTTTGGACGCGTTGTCCAGGCGGAACTGGATCTTGTCCCAACCCATTTTTTCGCAAATCTCATCGACCACCTGCTCGCTGGCGAACGCCACCTGCGGCGAGCCCGGCGCCCTGTAAGCGGCTGACTTGGGCTTGTTGACGACGATGTCCCGGCCGTCAATGCGAACGTTCGGGATGTTGTAGCAGGCGAGAACGCAGATGGCGCCGGCCGTGACTGCAGAGCCGGGGAAGGCGCCCGCTTCGAACCGGATATCGGCGTCGGCGGCCTGTATCTTGCCGTCGTTGGTGACGCCCATTCGTACTCGTATCTTGCCGCCAGGAGCGGGTCCCGAACCTTCGAACACGCTGCGCCGGTCCATGATCATCTTCACCGGCCGATGCGCCTTGCGGGACAGCACCGCGGCGACCGGGGGCAAATACACCACCGTCTTGCCGCCGAAGCCGCCGCCAATCTCGACGGGGTTCACCTTGATGCGGGACTCGTCCATCGCCAGGATGGCGGCCGTCTGGGACCTTACTCCGAACGCGCCCTGGGTGCTGGACCAGATCGTTATGCGGTCTTCCTCGTCCCAGAAGGCGGTGGCGTTGTGAAGTTCTATGTAGCCCTGGTGGACCATGGGCAGGGTGAACGTCCGGTCCACCACCACGTCGGACTCGTCGAACCCCTTTTCCGGGTCGCCGATCTCGTGCCGGAAGTGTGTCGCGACATTTGTCGGGGACACCGTTTCCCCAAGATGGTTGCCTTCCAGTCCGGGAATGAGGATCGGGGCGTCCGGAGCCATCGCCTCGTCGACGTTGTTGACCACGGGAAGGACTTCGTATTCGACCTTGATGCGGCTCGCAGCCTCTTGCGCCGTGTTGCGGTCGACGGCCGCCACTGCGGCCACCACGTGGCCCTTGTAGAGGACCTTGTCGTCCGCCATGACGTTCTGTGCGTGGCGTCGGACGTTGACAGTGCCTTCGCCCGTGTCGATCAGCTTGTCGTCCGCTATCGGCAGATCGGCGTGGGTCATCGTGGCCAGGACGCCCGGCATGGCGTCTGCTTCCGACGTGTCGATACTCTTGATTTTGGCGTGGGCGTGCGGGCTTCTCAGCACCTCGCCCCAGACGAGTCCGGGCACCTTGACGTCCCCGCCGTAGACGGCCCGGCCTGTGACCTTGTCGTACCCGTCGTGGCGAATCGGGCGAGTCCCGACTACCTTGAGATCATGCCTTGGCTCATATGTGGCGACCATGTGTGCTCCCTTGATACGTATACGCCCCGCTTAAACCGGTGGCGTCCCGCAAGTTGACCTTGAACGTGAATTTAATGGTCAACTCTATCCGCAGTTTGTTAATCGGTGCAAATACAGGGAATCCTGGCGGCCGTTGACTGCCAGGATTCCAGGTTAGACGGAACGGTTTGTTGGCTGATCAACCGTTGTTTCGTTCCAACGCCTCCACGATGTTCCCCGCCTTCATCGGAGTCTCGTCCAGCCGTACCCCAACGGCGTCGTATATTGCGTTAGCCACCGTCGGAAGCGGGGGCGCTATCGGCACCTCTCCCACGCCGCGTACGCCGAACGGGTGGATCGGGTTGGGGACTTCGACGATGATGGTCTCGATGTTGGGCAGGTCGAGCGAAGTCGGCATGCGGTAGTCGAGGAACGTGGAGTTGGCCATGACGCCGTCGTCCGACATGAAGTACTCCTCGTTGAGGGCCCAGCCGATGCCCTGTACGGCGCCGCCCTGCATCTGGCCTTCCACGTAGGCGGGGTGTATGGCCTTTCCGGCGTCCTGTACCACCGTGTAACGGACCACGTCGGTCTTGCCGGTCTCGGGGTCCACGTCCACGTCGGCGATGTGAACGCCGAACCCGCCGCCCGCGTCCTCCAGGTCCACGGAACCAGTCGAAGTGACCGGTCCGCCGGTGTCGCCCAGTCGCGACGCCAGGTCGCGGAAGTGCAGGTTCAACTCAGGGTCAGAGGAGGAACTGAAGACGCCGTCATCGAACTGGACGTCCGAGTCGTCGATGCCCCAGATCATTGCGGCACGCTTCTTCATCTCGTCGGCCAGGTTGTTGGCGGCGATGTAGGCGGCATAGCCGGTGGCGTAGCACACGCGGCTGCCGCCGGTGACGTCCGTGTAGCCGATGGACTCGGTGTCGGTCACCACCGGGCGGACATCGTGTGCGTCCAGACCGAGCACTTCGGCCGCCTGCATGGCAATCGACGCCCTCGTTCCGCCAATGTCGGTCGAGCCTTCGACCAGTGACACGGTGCCGTCTTCATTGACGCTCAGGTTGACGGCGGACTTGAGCCCGACGTTGAACCAGTAGCCGGACGCTATGCCGCGGCCGCGCTTTCGCCCGTTTCCGGGGTCGGCGTCAAGATCGGAGTTCCAGTGGGGCGAGTCCTTCGCCGCCTCCAGGGTCTCGATCAGCCCGATGCGCGGGTAGATTGGGCCATCAGCGCGCCTCGTGCCTTCCTTCGCCGCGTTGTTGAGGCGGAATTCGACCTTGTCGTAACCCCTGGTCTCGCAAATCTCGTCGACCACGCTCTCGATGGCAAGCGCCACCTGCGGCGAGCCCGGCGCCCTGTAGGCGGCCGACTTGGGCTTGTTGACGACGACGTCGTAGGAATCGATGCGCGTGTTCGGAATGTCGTAGCAGGCGAACACGCACTGCTCCGCCGCGCCCACCGCAGACCCGGGGTACGCGCCGGCTTCCAGGTAAATGTCCGTGGTCCCGGCGATTATCTTGCCGTCGTCGTTGACTCCCAGCTTGACCCTGACCTTGCCGCCGGGCGCGGGTCCGGAGCCTTCGAACACGTTCTTGCGCTCCATGATCATCTTGACCGGCCGGCCCGACTTTCGGGACAGGATGGCAGCTATCGGTTCGAGGTAGACGGGTATCTTCCCGCCGAATCCACCGCCTATCTCAAGCGGCGTGACCTTGATGCGGGACTCGTCGACGTTTAGCAGCCCGGCCGTCTGCTTGCGCACCGGGAAAGCGGCCCTGCGTGGCTGGTCCAGACGCGGATACGGTCGTCCTCGTCCCAGAACGCAGTGGCGTTGTGGGGTTCGATGTATCCCTGGTGGACCATCTGCAGCTTGAATTCCTGCTCGACCACCAGCGATGACTCTTCGAAACCCTTTTCGGGATCGCCGAATTCGTGCCGGTTGTGGGCCGCCATGTTGGTGTTGGACACCTTCTCGCCCAGGTCGTTGCCTTCCAGGTCTGGAAGAATGACGGGGCCGTCATCGGCCAGCGCATCGTCGACGTTGGTTGCCGAAGGAAGAACTTCGTACTCGACCTTGATGCTGTTGACCGCTTCCTGGGCGGTGTTGCGGTCCAATGCGGCGACTCCGGCCACCACGTGGCCGGCGTATACCACCTTGTCGCTCGCCAGGATGTTGTCGCTGGCCCACTTGAAGTTGACGGTGCCCTCGCCGAGATCAACCACTCCGCCTTCGAGCTGCGGCAAGTCGGCGTTGATGGCGACGGCCAGCACGCCGGGCATGGCTTCGGCCTCGGACGTGTCGACACTCTTGACGACAGCGTGGGCGTGCGGGCTTCGCAGGACGTCGCCCCACACCAGGCCCGGCATCTTCACGTCGGCGCCGTAAATGGCCCTCCCCGTGACCTTGTCATAGCCGTCGTGGCGAATCGGGCGGGTCCCAATGACCCTGTATTCCTGCCTGGGTTCGAATGTAGCGACCATCGGATACTCCTCCGGCGATTGTGTTTAATGGGCGTCTTCAGAGCGGGCCTATGGATCAGGCCTCCGACGCCTTCTCCACTGCGCGGACAATCTTGTCGTAACCCGTGCAGCGGCACAGGTTTCCTGCCAGCCAGTGACGTATGCGCTCTTCGCTCGGGTGCGGCTCGTTGTCGAGAAGGCCCTTGGCGGCAACGAGGAATCCCGGTGTGCATATTCCGCACTGGAGGGCGGCTTCTTCCAGGAATGCCTGCTGCAACGGATGCAGTCCTTCGGGCGTCGCCATGCCTTCGATGGTGTTGATTTCCTTGCCCTCGGCCTCTGCGCCGAGCACGAGGCACGAGTCGACGATGCGGCCGTCCATGCTCACTGTGCATGCGCCGCAGTTCCCGTCGTTACAGCCTTCTTTCGTGCCGGTCAGGCCCACCACTTCCCTGAGCGTGTCGAGCAGGCTCATGTAGGGAGGTACCAGGAACTCCACTTCCTGGCCGTTGATGGTGGTACGGACGTGCACGCTTCGCACTTGCTTGGTCGTCATGTTTGGTTCCTTATTTCTCTTTCCAGGCTCGGGGTATGGCTACTGTGTCGCCCTGGCCCGCTCAACCGCCTTGTTCAGCGTGCGGCGGGTCAACACGTCCACCAGGTGGCGTCGCTGCTCAATCGTGCCCCTCATGTCATTGATGGGGCTTGCGCTGTCGCGAGCCAGCTGTCCGGCCTGGTTGATCGACTCTTCGCTAACCGGCTTGCCGGCCAACGGGTCTGTGTAATTTCCCGACCCCGGGTTCGTAACCCACGAGTATCGGCGTAGGTCCGACGGATGCAAGCGCGATTCGGCTCGACTCAAATGTCTGCCCGGAGGAGTCGAGTTGGACTCCCGACGCCACACCCGCCACGGCGATGTCCATCTCGTTGCGAGGGATGAACCGTTCGTACGCGCCCCCGAACCCGCTTGCGGGTTTCGGAACGCTGATGCTGACAAGAAATTCGCCCGATCCCAGGACGGTGCTGCCGGGGCCGGTGCAGAAGTCCTCGACCGCCACCTGGCGCGAGCCGTTCGGCCCGACCACATTGGCGGTTGCGGCCGTGAACAATCAGCGGGCCGATGCCGTCGGCGCTCGGCGCAGCGTTGCACAGGTTACCGCCCAGACCGGCTCTCGACTGGATCTGAATGCCCCCAATCATGGCCGCAGCATCGATGATCCCGGGGTACTCGGCACAGATCCCGGCGTCCTCGTACAACTGGTAGCAGGCGGAAGCCCCGCCGATTTCCAAGGCCATTCGAGTCGTGCGTGACCTGCATGAGTTCCGGAATGTTCTTGACGTCAACAATGGCGTCCAGTTCATACCTGCCGCCCCGGATCTGCACCAGGACATCGGTGCCGCCGGCGAGCGGCCGGGCCTTGTCTCCGTGTTGGCTCAAAACACTCACCGCCTCGTCGATGCTCGACGGGGCGACATACGTGAAAGGATGCAAAATCCTCTCCTTTCAGCGCGCCTTGCGCGCCCGTGTGGACTTCCACTGGGGTCGGGCAAACCGCTGGCGCGACTATCCGTTGATTCGCAAAGTTGCAAAGGGTGGGGTAATTATGCCGAACGGTTCGGATGCCTGCAATAAACAAATGCGGGACTGGCCGCATCCGTGCAGCCCCTACCGCCGCGCCCGGTACCGGGGGTGACCGGCCTCAACGTCCCGCCTTTACCTGGCTGCGACTTACCGAGACATGCCGGGCGGGTGTTGGCCAAGCGTTCGCCTGAGCACGGTTACGCCCACTACGGCGGTGGCGATAACGGTTGCGAAACCGCCCACGGTCAGAGCCAGAGGTGCGCCGAAGTTCTGTGCGAGTCCTCCCATCAGCAAGCCGCCCAACGCCGTTGCGCCCCAGGTGAACTGGTGCAGGCTCATCACCCTGCCCCGATACTGCTCGTCCACGAGCGTCTGGACCAACGTGGTGTTCATCGTCCCGAACACAACTCGCAGCGCCCCGACTACACCGAGAATCAGCACCGCAATGCCAAGGACGTCGAACCTGGCGAACAGCACCAGCCCGCAGCCGTAGCTGATTCCAGCAACGACGAGGAACATGCCCGGACGTACGCGCCTTCCGATCAGCGCAATCGTCAAAGTCCCCACCAGTCCGCCGATGCCGCCGGCAAGCAAGAGGTTTCCGTAGGTGCGCTCTGCGCCGGCGAACACCTCGTCTGTAAACACCGGCAGCAACGTCTCGAAGGACCCGCCGAACACACCCCGTGAACACGCCAAGGCCTAGCACTCCCAGAATCGCCGGGCTGCGCCTCACGTACGCGAAGCCGTCCATCAATCCGGACAACATTCCGGATCCGTCGCTCACCACCTTGTGGCCCTCTGGTTTCATGAGCATCAGCGTGAGCACGGTCAGCACGTACGAAGCGGCGACGATGAAGAACAGTCCTTCCAACCCCCACAGCAGGACCAGGGGCGCAAACAGGGCAGGGCCGATGATCGCAGCAGCGCCGAATACTATCGAGTACATGGCGATCGCCCCGGCAAGGTGATGGCGAGGCACTATGGTCGCAACCATTGCCGACCTCGAGGGTATGTCGAACGACAGCAGTACTCCCGTTCCGGCTGAAATGGCGATGACGTGCCACGGCCTGACCACGTCGGTGGCGATCAACACGGCCGTCAGAAGGGTCACTGCCGCGAACATGAGCCTGGTGAAGCGGACCAGGTAAAGGCGGTTTACCCGGTCGGCCAGCACGCCGCCCCACATAGACAGAAACAGCACCGGTCCTAGGCTCGCGGTCGCCACCAGTCCCAGCATCAATTCGGAGTCGGTGAGCGTCCGCATCAACCACAGCCGGCCGTAGACGAGCGTCCACATTCCGATGTTCGAAAAGGCCGCGGCTAGCCAGAAGTAGCGGTACTCGCGGTGCCCGAACGCTTCGAAGCTGGTCCCGGACAGGACCGGGGCCAGCGCTTTAAGCCGGACCAACGACACGATTCGGCAACCGCTTCCAGATAGCCAGCATCACCCGGCCAACGGTAGCAGGAATAATCGAATTTATGCCGGGCTCAAGCCATCTGCCCCATGACGCGACCGCCAAGGACGTGGATATGCAAATGGTCCACCATCTGCCCGGCGTTGGCGCCCTGGTTGACGACTAGTCGATAGCCATCGTCTGCGATTCCGCATTTTCGGGCCACGGTCGCCCCCACTCTCATCAAGTGACCAAGCAACGGTTCTTGCTCCTCTGACGTGCCTTCGATAAACGTCACACAGTCCCGCGGAATGACCAAAACGTGCGTGGGAGTGACCGGACTTATGTCTGCAAAGGCGTACGCAAGATCATCGGAATAGACCTCGGCGCTGGGCAATTCGCCGGCCAGAATTCGGCAGAAGATGCAGTCGGCTGTCATGTCGAATTCGAGCTTATCAGCCAACCTGGTCGATAATTCAGCGGATTACAGACGGGGATAGAAGCTTGGTGAGTTGCCGGCTGTCACCATACTGCGATCGCCACTCGAGGGCGTGGCGCGTGAACAGGTGCATGTCGTGTTCCCAGGTGAAGCCGATGGCGCCGTGGCACTGGTGCGCCAGGGAGCAGATGCCGGGAAGTTCCCGGTTGGCGTACAGCTTCGCCCTGAGCGCGGCGTTTCCACCCGACGGTCCCTGCGACAACGCCCAGGCGGCCCGTCTTGCCATCAGCAGTGTGCCGCGCGCCGCCAACGCCATGTTGGCGCAATGGTGCTGCACAGCCTGGAACGAGCCGACAGGACGGCCGAACTGTTTCCGGTTGGAGACGTAGTCGACTGTGACGTCTACCACGCGCCGCGCCGCGCCGGCCATCTGCAGGCTCCGGCCAGCCGCTCCCAGTTGCAGCAGGAAGTCCGCGGCTTCTTTTCCTTTGCCCACTTCGCCGAGTACGGCGTCTTCCGGCAACCGGGTCCCCTGCAGCTTCAATTGGCCGACGGGCGAGCCGGACGCAGTCTTCATGGCGACTATTTGCGCGTCACCGATGTCCTCGCGTCGCACCACAAACAGCGTGCGGTCGTCGTCGCCGGAGCCCGTATTCGCGTTCACTAGGAAAATGTCGGCGGCGTCCGCGTACGGAACGAATCTCTTTTCGCCTCGCAACACCCATTGGCCGCCCGCGACGTGCGCGGTGGTCTCAACCCTGTTCGATGCCCACCCCGGCGCCCGCTCGTGGATGGCCGGCGTTACAACCGCATCGCCCCCGGCAATCGCAGGCAACAACTCGCTCTTCTGACCTTCGTTTCCGTATTGATCGATGACCGACGCGCCCAGGAGCGCGGTCTCGAGCAGCGGACCTGGCGCCAGCGCCGCGCCGCACTCTTCCAGCAACACGCCAAGTTCGGTCAGGCCAAGGCCAGCCCCGCCATACTGTTCCGGGACCATCAGGCCCGTCCAGCCGAGTTGCGCGACCTCCTGCCAGTACGATGCGTCGAAACCGTAATCCCCAGCGGCGGCCGCGCGAGCCAGGTTGAAAGGCGCGCGGTCCGCCAGGAAATCCCGCGCGCTGGCTGCGAGCAGTTCCTGTATTTCAGTCAGACCAAATTCCATCGTTGTTCGTATCTACGGCGGATTCCGCGGATTACAATTCCCCGCACGGGCGGCAACGTTTTGTAGGGGCGGGTTTCAAACCCGCCCTCGGTTTCGCCAATTAGCAGGGTTGTCGACATCCTCAGACCATTTCCTGGGATTGTCCAGAATGTAGGTTCGCACCCTGTTCAATTCGTCCTCGTCGCGGATCACGTGGTCATAAAACCCGCGCTGCCAAACCAGTGTGCCGGGCGAGCCGCGCATCTCATTGATTTTGCGGGCCGAGAAGGTCTTGAATGCGCGTACGATCTCGGGCAGTCCGTGCCGTCTCGAGTCCACGGCCGGGGCGAGGGCGGGTTTGAAACCCGCCCCTACAACGAACGGTTCGTCTTGGATGATGATTACGCCGTGGACATGGTTGGGCATGAGAATGAACTCGTCCAATGCCACGTTGCCGTAGTGTTCAGGCAGACTTGCCCAGCTTGCCTCGACACACGCCCCGAAACGGTTCGCAGCCATTGTGCCGCCGAAGACTTCACCGAACAGTAGACGGCGATTTTGCGTACACACTGTGATGAAATATGCCCCTGGGGTCGAATAATCGTGGTCCTTGATTCGCGTGGCTCTTCGCCTCGGTTTACCCTCCCACAAATTGCTGATGGCACTACTCCCGCGGCAAACCCAGGCCGCGGGTGGCGATGATGTTGCGCTGGATCTCGTTGGTGCCCGACAGGATCGGGCCGGAGGTGTAGAAGAGGCGCAGCTTGAGCAGCGTCCCTTCGAACTCCGCGAGGGGCGATCCGGGCGCTAAGGGTCCGTACATGCCCAACAATTCGACGGCGAAATCGTGGACTCGCTGGTTTACCTCTGTCGCCGACAGCTTGCTCATCGACGGTTCGACCGACGGGACCTCGCCCTTGCCCTGTAGCCATGCGACCTCGTAGGTCATCAATCTTGCCGCGTCGATCTCGACACTCAACTCCGTAAACCTCGCCGACACGACCGGATCGTCTATCAGTCGGCCCCCGTCCGGCGCTTCGGCGGTTGCCGCGTACCCTGTGATGTCGTCGAGAGTGCGACACGCCCAGGCCACGTAATCGATGCCCGAGCGTTCGAAGTTGAGCAGCGCCATGCCGGTGCGCCAGCCGTTGTTGAGCCCGCCGACGATGTTCTCGCGGGGCACCTGCACGCCGTCGAAGTGGACTTCATTGAAGCTGTGGTACCCAGCCATGTTGATGATCGGCTTGACGCTCACGCCAGGCGTACTCATGTCGCACAAGAACAGCGTGATGCCGTGGTGTCTCGGCGCTTCCGGGTCGGTGCGCGCCAGGAGAAACATCCAGTCTCCCCTGTGGGCCAACGTGCTCCAGATCTTGGTCCCGGTGATGACGAAATTATCGCCGTCCTCCACGGCGCGCGTCTGGAGCGACGCCAGGTCGGACCCTGTGTCTGGTTCAGAGTAGCCCTGGCACCACTGGACCGTTCCCTTTGCTATTGGGGGCAGGAAGCGTTCTTTCTGCGCCTCCGTGCCGTGGCGGATCAGGGTGGGTCCGATCATCCGCGTGCCGAAGCGATCATGCCCCGGCGCGCGCCGGTAAGCCATCTCTTCGGAAAATATCAACGAAGTAATTCGTGAAGCGTCGGAGCCGCCGTACTCCACCGGCCAAGGCATGGTCAGCCAACCGCGTTCGGCGAGCGCTCGCCTTACGTCGACGTATATCTGCCAGTCGCGGTCTTTCGACTCGTCGGCAGGTCCGATCCAGCCATCGGGAAGCACATCGTCGAGCAACGCGGCCAGTTCAGACCGGAAAACCTGCTCTTCAGGAGTGAATTCGAAGCGCATCGGGCTACCTGGCGCAACCAGGAATTGCGGCGCAGCGTAGCGGCCGCGGGCCGTTTATACGCTGACCGACAGGCAGGTGACGGTCTTTACGATGCCTGGCACCTTGTGCATGCCCTCGCTGATCAACTCCCCGATATCCGGCAAGCTGTCCGCCTCGGCGACGGCGATGATGTCGAAAGGCCCGGTGACCGTGTCGACGCTCATCATGTTTGCGCTGGTGCGCAGTTCGCGGGCCACGTCGTTAGTCTTGCCTACGGACGTTTCGATCAATATGTACGCACGTGTCGTCATCGGGCGCCTCTCCGCGGCGGGGAAAAGTTGTGGCGGGCACTGAAAGCCTTGGGCCCGCGCATCGGCCGGGTTCGAAATGCTAAGCGTCGCGAGAGCACGGTGTCAACGTGGTTGACCGGTATCTGCGGACTCCCCGATTCGGCGGCTAGAAATCCAGGGCGGGAAGGAACGGTTCGGGGCTGTCGAAGGGGCCCACCATCGCCAACACGGTGTTTTCAGGCCGCACCAGCCGGCGAGCCACGCGGGCCAGGTCTTCGATCTGCACGGCGTCTATCTCTTCCACGAGTTGGCCAACCGTGCGAACTTCATTTCGCAGAAGTTCCTGGATGCCGATGGATGAGACCACCGAACGGCCGTCCTCCATGCGCAAGAGCAGTCTGCCCTTGGAGAGTTCTTTCGCCTGGGTGAATTCCCGTTCGGTTACTCCGTCCCGCATCCCGGCGACCACCTCGATAATCACGGGAAGCGCCTCACCCGCGCGTTTTGGATCGACACCCGACTCGACCCCTATGGCACCGCAGTCGTAGTAGGCGGACACGCCGCCGTGGATGTCGTACGCCAGTCCGCGCTTCTCGCGTACCTCTTCGAAAAGCCGGCTGCTCATCGACTCGCCCAGGATCACCGAAAACAGCCCCAGCGCGTTGCGGTCGTCGTCGAAAATGGAGATGCCCTTTATGCCAATGGAGAGGTGGGCCTGTTCGGTCTCCCGGTGCTCCACGACCACCTTCGGGCCCTCGAGGTTGTCAACGTAAGGGAACATCGGCAAAATCTCTCCGTCCGGCAAGTTGCCGATCACGGATTCCACTTGTTCCACGATCTCCTGGTGGTCGATGTTGCCCGTAACGGCGATGACCGTGTTGGAGGCGGCGTACTGCGTGTGGAGGTACTCCAGCATGGCGTCGCGTGAAATGGCCGCGACCGACTCGACCGTACCCGCAACGTCGCGTCCCATCGGCTGGTCCGGCCACAAGAGCTTGTCGTGTAGCTCCGACGCCCTGGCGGCAGGCATGTCGTGGACGGCGCGGATCTCCTCGAAGACCACCTGCTTCTCTTTGGCGATGTCCTCTTCGCGAAACAGCGAGTTCTGCACCATGTCTGCGAGCAGGTCCAGCCCCTTCCGGTAGTGCGGCCGCGGCATGCGGCACCAGTACCCGGTCACCTCCCGGTCGGTGAAGGCGTTGATTGACCCGCCAACCCCTTCGACCACTTCGGAAATCTGGCGCGGGGTCGGCCTGCGGTCCGTGCCCTTGAAGAGCATATGTTCGAACAGGTGGGACGCGCCGACGAGGTCGTCCGTCTCGTAGCGCGAACCGGCACCGAACAGGAAACTCAGGTTGACGGCGTTGGTGTGCGGAATAGTGCTGGTGAGGACGCGAATCCCACCCGGCAGCACAGTCCGTTCGTATTTCAGTTCAGGGGCCGGCAAGTCACCGTATGTTTTCGGGGACAGGGCGCCTCGTTTTTGAAACACCCGGCCCAGATTTTCTGTCTATAGTCTCTAGCTCGCCGCCCATCCGGCTGCGGGCATCCGAAAAGGGTACGGCGCGTCACTGTGAGGGTCAATCAAGCGCAAGGATTCATGCGTCGCGTCCAATTGCGGCCCATATGCGTATAAGAGTCCGAACTCCGGCGACGGAAAAGTTAGTGGCCGGGCCAATCATGCATTTAAAATTCCGACAATGACGCTGGCCAGGTTGACAGACCAACTCACCGGTTCCTCTGCCCTATGGCGAAGCGGCCGGCGATACTGGCTACTCCTTTTCGTAATCCTCTCGATCGCCCTGGGGCTGCGCCTTTACGGAATCAACTGGGACCAGGGCGGCCTGTTCCATCCGGATGAGCGCGCGATCCTCATGCGGGTCAATGACCTTGATTTTCCTGCGCCGTCAGAGGTCGGAAACCTCACCGATCCGGAGCTGAGCCCGCTGAATCCCGGTTGGTTCAACTACGGCAGCCTGCCGCTCTACGGGCTCGGAGTGGTCAAGGCCGTCCTTTCCCCCGTCGCCGATCTTGACCTGTGGGACCTGAGAATCCCTGGACGGGTCGTTTCGGCGGTTGCGGACACGGCCACCGTGGCGCTCGTTTTCCTGATCGCTATTCGCTGGTTCAGCCCGCGCGTCGCCGTGCTGGCCTCGTTGCTGGCTGCGTTCGCCGTCATTCACATCCAGTTGAGCCACTTCTTTGCCGTGGACGGCGTGATGACGTTGTTCATCGTCGGAGGTGTGTTCTTCTCGATTCGCGTGGCCCTTTCGGGGCGAAGAACCGACTCGTTGTTGGCGGGTGTAATGGTAGGGCTGGGCCTGGCGACGAAGTTCTCCGTTGCGCCGCTCGTCCTGACCGTAATCGCCGCCCACCTCATATACGCGTTTTCCAGGCCCGGAGACGCTTTGAACTTTGGGGCCGAGGAGGTGGAGAGGATCGCCTGGCGCCGCTGGATCGCGGCCAGCGGGCTGGTCATGTCCGGCGCCGCCGCGCTCGTCGCCTTGCTGTTGACCCAGCCATACATGGTGCTCGACTCAGAGACATTCCTGGCCAACGTTTCCGAACAGGGCGAGATGGTGCGGCGCATCCGCGACTACCCGTACACCCGCCAGTACGTGGACACGACCAGCTACGTGTACCAGGTCACGCAGTTGGGCATATGGGGACTCGGACCGGTCGCCGGGGTTGTCGCCTGGCTCGGCCTGGGATACGGCCTCGTATCGGCGTGGATTGCGAGGCGCAAGGTAGACCTGGTGATCCTGTCGTGGGTCATCCCGTACCTGCTGATAACGGGGTGGTTCGACGTCAAGTTCATGCGCTACATGCTGCCGCTCACGCCGTTCCTTGTTCTTTACGGCGCAAGATTCCTGTGGTGGGTTACGGACAGCCTGCGCACGCTGCTGCCGAGGTATAAGTTCGTCGCCTTCGTCCCCGTCGTGATCGTCGTCGCCGCGACGGCCCATTACGCCCTGTCATTCACATCCATATACGGCGGCGAACACCCCGCGCAGGAGGTGTCCGACTGGCTGGAGGACAACGCTGCGCCGGGCTCGCTCGTGCTCCAGGAACACTGGGAGGAGGGCATTCCCAACGTTCCCGGCCTGTACTACGACCGGCTCGAACTCTATAACCACGACTCGAATGAAAAGTTCGACCGGATCGCCATGCAACTTGCGGACGGCGAGTACCTAGTGCTTTTCAGCAACCGCCTGTACGGGACGATCCCCAGGTTGCCGGAGCGCTATCCGATAAGCACGCGTTACTACGAAGCGCTGTTCGACGGGTCGCTCGGATACGAACTGGTCTACTCCGCCGACAAGACGGCCTCGTTCCTTGGCATCGCGTACGACGACGATCCGTTCGCCAGGGTGGATTTCTCAGCGCAAGGTTACGTGCCGCCCTCCGGCGCGCTCGCAACGTTCAGGTTTGGATGGGCAGATGAGAGCTTCACCGTCTACGACCATCCCAAGAGCTTTGTATTTGAAAACACAGGGCAACTGGAACGGGACGAGATCGTCCGCTTACTCGAATTCGGGACTGGGTTCGCACAGCCTGACCGGACGGTCGGGCTGTTGCTCAGCGAAGAGGCGGCGGCCCGGCAGCAGGCAGGCGGGACCTGGACCGACATCGTTTTCCTTCGCAACCTGCCGAACGCCGTCACGCCCGTCGTCTGGTACATCGCCGTTCAGCTGGTCGCGCTCGTCGCTATTCCCCTCGCGTTCGTCGTGTTCAGGCCGCTACCTGACCGCGGATACCTGCTAGCGAAGCCGCTGGGGCTCCTACTGGTCGCCACCGTAGCGTGGCTGCTGGCGAGCTATGGGCTCATGGGGTTCAGCTTCAGTTCCGTGCTGGTCGGGCTGCTAATCACGGCCGCGCTGTCGACTTTGGCGTGGGAACGTTTCGGCCGGGAGATCGTCCTGTTCCTGAAACAACGCTGGCGCATGTTGTTGGCGTTCGAAGCGCTGTTCCTCATCGCATTCCTGGCGTTCCTCGCGGTAAGGCTCGCAAACCCCGACCTGTGGCACCCGTGGCGAGGCGGCGAAAAGCCGATGGACTTCGCCTACCTGAACGCCGTCATGCGCTCTACGACCATGCCACCCTACGACCCATGGTTCGCCGGCGGCTTCCTGAACTACTACTACTACGGCCAGTTCATCACCGCGAGCCTGCTGCGCCTCACCGGGATCACTCCGCACGTCGCCTACAACATCGCCGTGCCGATGTTCTTTGCCCTGACGACCACTGCGGCGTTTTCCGTTGTCTACAACCTCGCCGCACTGACTCTCAGGTCCAGGGGCGTGCCTCTCGGTTCAACCAGGTCGCCGGTCTACGCCGGTCTCGCGGCGGCAGTGCTGGTCGGCGTCGCGGGGAACATCGACGGCCTGATCCAGGTCGGGGAGAAGTTCAAGGCGGCCGTTATCGACCGGGTGCCTGCGCCAGGATTCGACTACTGGCAGAGTTCGCGAATGATGGCCGCCGGTTCGCCCGGCAATGAGATAACGGAATTCCCATACTTCACGTTCCTGTACGCCGACCTGCACGCCCACATGATCGCGATTCCGTTCGCCATCATGGCGTTGGGCCTGGGGATTGCCGTTCTTGCCCGGTCCGGCGTGCGCCGGCCGAAACTGGAGACCTGGGGTGCGTTGGCGCTGCTGGGGTTGACGATCGGGGCGTTGCGAATCATCAACGCGTGGGACTTCCCGACAGCCCTGTTGCTGGCTGGCGTCTTCGTTCTCGGCGGAGAGTTGATCGGGTCGCCCGTGGGCTTGACGAACCGCGTTGGCGCGGGCTTGATGAAATGGATTTTCGTCGCCGCGGTCGGTTACCTCGTATTCCTGCCGTTCCACCAGAACTTCGAGCTGTTCAATAACGGGCTGGAACTGAGCAAGACACGCACTCCGTTCTGGCGTTACCTGGCGATCCACAGCATCTTCGTGTTCCTGTTGCTCACCTGGCTGGCCCACTACTGGCGGACCGGAATGCTGGCGAGCCGCCGGGCCGCACTAGCTGTTCTGGAACGCCGCGGGGTGGCCTGGATTGGATTGCAGGCGGTCGTGGCGGTCGCCGCGAGCGGCCTGCTCGCGTCGATTCTCGCCGGGTACGCTACGGCGGCCATCACCCTGGGCGCAGCACTGGTGCTTGGTGTGGTAGCCCTGGTAACCGCGCTCAGCTTCAGGCCGGAAAGCCGTTATGTCTTCGCGGCCATCGCCATCGCCGCGGTGGCGCTGTTGCTGGGCGGCGGAGTGGACCTCATTACGGTCGAGGGCGACATTGGCCGAATGAACACGGTCTTCAAGTTCTACCTGCAGGCGTGGGTGCTGCTGGCCCTCGCGTCGGCCTACTTCGCCTGGACGCTATGGGAGGCCGGTTACTTCTCGCTCAGAAGACTGACGGTTCCCCGGACCTTCTGGCTCGTTCTGTTCGCCGTGCTCGCAATAGGCATTCTCATCTACCCGGTGCTGGGCACACGGGCGAGGAATGTCAGCCGCTTCAATCACATCGGCATGGGCATCGACGGCATGGCCTACATGGACCAATCGGTATACGTCGACGACTCGGGCATCATCGAGTTAGGCAGGGAACGGGTCGCCATCGAGCACATGCAAACGGAGGTTGAGGGCTCTCCGGTGATCATCGAGGGACTCACCAACCTTTACCGCTGGGGCAACCGCTTCGCGGTCTACACCGGCCTGCCGTCGGTGGTTGGATGGGACTGGCACCAGCGGCAGCAACGCGTCGGCTACGACTACGCAGTCACCGATCGCAGGGCCGAGGTGGACAGCTTCTACCGCACAATCAACATTAACGACGCACTCGAGACCCTGGACGAATACAACGTCCGCTACGTCATCGTCGGCCAACTGGAACGTAACGAATACCCCGAACTCGGCCTGGCCAAGTTCGGCCGGATGACGGACCAGGGTCTGACCGTGTTCTACAAAGACGAGTGGACCACGATCTACGAGTACGCGCCTTAGGACTGCGGTGACTGCAGGACGGGTGGTCAGAATTTGCGCTTCGGTTGCTCCTCTTTCGACATGCGGTAGCCGACGCGCGGCTACGAGAGGACGCACTTGGGAGCAGCCGGCATCGTCGTCCAGCCTGCGGCGCAGCCACTTCACGTAGGAACGCCTCGCTCGAGCCTGGGCCCGCCCCAGGCTCGCTTTAGCAGGTGCTTCTGTGCGGCGGCCGTCCCGTGACCCCGGGACGGCCGCCGGCTAGTCGTAGACTCTGTCTATTGCCAGAGTTCGGGATCGGGTCGGTTCATCAGTCCAACGCCCAGGTATCCGTACCAGATGACCAGTAGCACGTAGAAGCCACGGGCCAGGCCTATAAACGTGTCGCGGCCGTCATTGTGCAGTATGGCTATCATGAAAAAGACCATTACGGCCAGACTGACAAGAGCAGCCAACATGGAGATTATCCGGTTGAAGTCGTCTCTCGTGGAGAGGCCCAGGGCGAAAATGAAGCCCCCAAACCCAAGCGCAAGCCCACCCGCGTAGAGGAGGGCGGAGCCGGCGTAGTAGACGGGAACGGTTCCGGCGATCTGCTCACTGGTCTGGGCGTCGGCCAGGATGAAGTCTATGCCGCCGGAGAAAATCCAGCCGGTCAGTCCGACGAAGATCATGAAGAATCCCATCTGGACCAGGGCCTTGCCGTTGCCCTGCAGGGTTACGTTTCGCATCAGCGCATAGAGGCCAGAAAGGATCAGGGTCAGGCCGAGGATAATTGCGATGTTGGTCACGTTGGTGAGCGCAGCGTTGGAGCCCTTGGCCGTTATGGAGCCGACAGCGTCTGACACTTCGGCGCTGTCTATGAATAGTCCACCCGGCTCGATGAGAAAGAACACGAAGGCGACTACCGGGCCGAATATGAGGGATAGACCCGCCAGACGGTTTACGGAAATTGTGCCCATGGTTGAACCTCCCTTATGCGATGTCATGAGAGGGACCCATTGGCGTCAATCCCTCCCGGCATACATCCTGACGCGAAAGTCGCGGCTTTGCAACAGGCAACTCACAGGGTTCAGCCCCCGCGACCTGTCAGACTCTTCACGCATATGCCCCAATGCCGATAGTTTGCGATTTTGCCTAAATCGCCGCCTCTGCAAAGTTGGGACCGTTCTCCGGCCCGCAATCAAAGACCCCCCAAAGTGCGCCTAGTTCAACTCGATCACCCGATTGGCAACAGGATTCGCGTAGTCGGGTCCGGCGGCAAGACCTCGTTGGCCAGGGCCTTGGGCGTGAAGTTGGGATTGCCGGTAATCGAGTTCGACGCCATCCACTGGCTGCCGGACTGGAAGGAGCGGCCGCGCTGCGAGAGCGCACGAATAGTCGAAACTGCCATCGAGTCGATGCCGGACGGCTGGATATGCGATGGAAATTACTTCAGCAGCGCGGGCAAATCGTCGGTGGCACTCGCCGACACGGTCATCTGGGTCAGGATGCCGTGGTCGGTGGTCTTGTGGAGGATCGTGTTGAGGTCAATCCGCAGGGTCCGGGACAAACGCCGCATCTGCGGAAGCAACTACGAAAGTTGGTCACGCATGTTCGGCCCGGACGCCCTGTGGCTTTGGCACCTAAAGAACCCCCACATGAAACGCAGACATGAGAGAGGACTGGCCGGGCTCGTGAATGACGACACCCCGGTAATTCAGGTCAATTCACCGCGGGAATTGAATCGCTTCTACGAGATCAACGGGCTCGTGAGAGAAGACTAGTCGACTTTCTCGCCTGCCGGGACTATCAGGCCGTAGTCGTTGTGCCAGGCCCACATCAATGCGGCTGATGTTTTGGATGTGCTCAACTAAACTCGCCAATGAGGTCGACCGCCCTCCACTGGCGGGCCTAGGCTCCGGTCGGTAGTGATGAACGCGCTATCATTCCAGGTGAAATGGCATAGTCACCATTTGAGACCTGAACAAACTTGTGGCGAGTCGAATCGAGAGCGCCTGAGACACCGCGGTGAAATGCTTGTAGAGGTGGGGATTGGCTTGTCCGAACTGTGTAGCCGAGACTAACAAGCGGGCAGCCCCTCGCACTCAGTGCAGTGTGTCACTTTCGACGCAGAACAGTATGGCAATCAACATTCGGAAGCAACGCTGGCTCGGGGGCTGGGGCCTGTCGGCACTGGCCGTAGTTCTGGTAATCATCGGCTCATGTACGACGACTACCCCTGTTCCTGAAGTGGATGATTCACCAACTCCTGGTCCTTCTTCGTCTGCACCTGCCGACGCGTTCAGGGAAGGGGCAGAATCTGGAAAATCCCTTCGCGCCGCGGGCCGCGAGTTCGACGATGAATTTGTTCAGGAAGCCATGTCAAGAGCGGAATCCAGCATCTTTGGTAGCTCTGGAAAGTGGACTGTTTCCAACAGCGACCTATTTGCGGTCTGTGATTTCATTTACCGGATCGGAGACGCCATCGCCAATGGTGTGAACGTCGACATCGAAGATGCTATTACAGACCAACTCGACTCGAAGGACGCAACTCTTTACGGCGTGATTGCGGGTGGCGCTGCCTCTGACTCTGCCTCGTTCGCCGAGTTCTGTCTGCCATTTTTCGCCTACGGCGTCGGCTTCAACGGGGCGTATGAATTCAATGAAGAGGCCTTCGGAATTGACCCGAGTGTTAGTGACGTTTCAGCCAAGATAGACAGTGCCATTGATGTACTGCCCAGATCCAAGTTGAGAACGGATGCAGAGACTGCCTTTGGCTTGGGATTCGCAGCCGGTGGGAATGCCGCCCTAGAGATCCACCGTGATCGAGGCCCGAATTCGTCAACGGACCCTCAGATGCCAGACATTCGCTTCGTTGGCGCATCAGACCTGTCTGACGCCAACAAGTCAACCCTCGCAGAATTGATCGAGAGCATTCAGGAAGGAGTGGTACAAATCACGGCAGGCACAGGCAGCGGCTCGGGATTCATAGTCAATGGAAGCGGGCTCGTCGTAACCAACGAGCATGTTGTGGCAGGTGAAAACAAGGTGAATATCAGGCTGGCCGGCGGACGCCGATATGACGGCGATGTGTTGGAGCGAGACTCGACCGCCGACCTTGCCCTCGTCAAGATCATTGGTGACGGTACCTTTCATGCGATCGCTGTCGCAAACCCTGGTGGCACACGGGTGGGTGACGAGGTGCTTGCACTAGGATTTCCGGTCGCTGACAGGATCGGAAGCAACTTGACCGTAACTCGGGGCATCATTTCGTCAATCAGAACGGCCGATGGCGTTCAACTGTTTCAAACCGATGCGGCGATAAACCCGGGCAATAGCGGAGGTCCTTTGGTCAACCGCCGCGGCGAGGTGATCGGCGTCAGTACCTTCCGGATTGAGCAGACTGGCAGTGGCAGACCCGTTGAAAGCATCGGCTTTGCCGTTTCCGTCGTTGAAATTGCACGTATGGCGAATCTCACGTACGCCCCACCAACAGTCTCCGCCGAATCAACGCCGCCTAAGCCAATGAATACGCCCACGCCCGCCTCCGCTAGTGGGCCAATACCCAAGCCGGAAACAACACTTGTCCCTTTAGCCGACGCATTCGTGTCAGTGGGAGCAGGGTTTAGTCACACTTGTGGGGTGAAATTGGACGGAACTGTCGTTTGTTGGGGATCGACCAGAGCAGACGCATTTGGTAATTATCCAGGCCGGGCCGATCCACCCTCAGGTCCGTTTGTTTCGGTTGCAGCAGGTGATTACCATACGTGTGGCATAAAGATGGACAGATCAGTCGAATGTTGGGGTTGGGATACTTTCGAACGGTCCACGCCTCCCTCCGGATTATTTACCTCAATCAGCGTCGGCGCCGGACACTCTTGCGGCGTTAGACAAGACAAGTCTGTCGAATGCTGGGGCAGCCCGTTGCTTGGCAAGTCAGACCCCCCTGCCGGTTCCTTCGCCTCCGTCAGCGCAGGAGTGCTTGGCACTTGCGGGATCCGAACGGACGGTTTCATCGAATGTTGGGGCGATACCCGCGACAGGATTCCGCCTGGTTCCTTTGTGGATGTCGCCGTAGGTTATTCCCATGCCTGTGCCATCAGAACGGACGGCTCAGTCCAATGTTGGGGCAGTAACTCTGATGGACAAGCGACGGCGCCAGCCGGTACATTCGCCACTGTGAGTGCCGGGGCACATCATACCTGTGGCCTCAAAAAAGATGGATCTGCCGAATGCTGGGGCAATGACTTTGAAGGCCGGACCACGCCCCCTGCGGGTACCTTTTCCTCCATCAGCGCCGGGTGGAACCACACTTGCGGTTTAAAGAGCCAAGGTTCAGTCGTCTGCTGGGGTAGCGACTCTTCGGGGCAGTCTACGCCACCCCAGTTTGGCAATTAGTACGGAGAACCCTCAGCCTTTACCACGCGAATGGCATTGACTGCGACTGGCTCAGGACACTCCCCACCAAACTACGTATGCCGCGAGCAGACTGGCCGAAAACCCCGACGCGGCCCACTCCTGTTTGGTCACGCGGCCGCGAGGGAGACTCTTACCCCACCCGCCATACAGGTTGTAGTGGCCAGCTAAGACAAACATGGACGATGCAAACAAGACTAGCGCGACTCCCAGCAGTTTGGCGCCGACATCGGTTGGCACAGCACCGAATATAGGCGCGGCGAACACTCCGAAAATTAACACTAGAAAAGCCGCCGCAACAAAAAGTTCAGCCAGTGTGAGCCATGTACGCTCTCCACTGGCTTCCATGGCGAGTTCCCGATTGATCCGCCAAGATAGAGCGGTGACCTGAAATCCTGTCAGCACCGCAGCCGCGGTCCAAAGTTGTGACAAACTGATCGATTCCACTGGGTTACCCCTCGGCTACACGCCTCGCGAATATACGTTCCGCTCAGCGCGGTGAATGGTCATCTCGGGAACGAGCTTACGACCCTTTTCAAATCAATTGCGGTCATATGCAGGCTCAAAAACGAGTTTATCGGTCTATATCCCTTGCACGGGACATTCCCATCCGCCTCATCTCTCAGCGAGCCCAATTTATTTTCCCGGTTGAGGCATCTCGAATGGGTCGTGCCACGGTCTGCAGACGCGTGTCATTGAAGCGTAGCTTTGAACGGCGGTCTCAGCGACAGGGCGAAAAGTGACGACTTTTAGGTCATGTCCGCGACCCTAACACCCCGTAACCGCCACAGCGATCGGGCCCTCGAATCGAACCAGCGTTGTGGTTCGTTGAAAGGCCGCGGCCTGGATGCTAATCCATCGACACTACGGGCAAAATGCGGCATTGCGGGTTCGCACACCCAGTTTGTGAGACGTTACCCACGATCGATAAGCAATGCGTTACCCGCGTGGATGCCTTGAAATTCAAGTTCACTACGAAAGACTGGGGCGGAGATTCATGGGTGTCGATCGACATCTACAGTCCGAGGAGCGTTCGTGAAGCCAGAAGCAAGGGTGCGCACATCCACACCGCCCACGGTGTCTGGGTTGCATACATAAGCGGAAATGACATCGAGTACGCTGGAACTCCTGCGTTCATCCCCAACGTCATTGGAAAGAATCGGCTCCAGTATGACGCCAAACACGCGCTCCGGCAGCACGCCCGCATGGAGCACGACATCGTAGATGGCTCTCTGTGAGCCCTAGCTGGCAGGTATTAAGACGTACCGTTGTAGGAACACCGCGCGGCACCGTCCATCGGCTGCCCACTTACGCCAACACGGCGCTGGGAGACAGCCGCCCGGAAGGCCTCAGTTCGCCAGAGGGGCACACCGAATTCAACGAACAGTGCCACGACCGCTTCTACGAGATCAACGGGCTGGTGAGGGAAGACTAGTCGACGTTTTTGCCTGCCGGGACTATCAGACCGTAGTCGTTGTCGTGGCGCCGGTACACGACGTTATAGGTGCCGGTCTCGTTGTTCAGGAACAAGAAGAAGTTGTGGCCCAGCAGGTCCATGCGACCCGCGGCCTCTTCCACGCCCATGGGTAGTACCTCGTGGCGCTTTGTCCTGACGACCACGCCGTCTTTGAGCTGGACCACGTCGTCCGCTTCGGCCGGTTGGTCCGTTATCTGTTCGGCAATGTCCGACTCGAACCTGGTCGCCGAACGTCGGCGGCTCATGAACCTGGTCTTGTAACGCCTGATCCTGCGGTCGATCTTGTTTTCGACCGCGTCAATGGCCGCGTACGGTGTGGGGCCCCGCTCTTCGCCCCGTATGACGCCCTTGCGCAGGCGCACAGTGACCTCCGCGACGAACCGGTCCTCTTCACGCCGGGTGTTTTCCTTCCTGATCAGGACACTGACCGGCAGGGACTCCCTGAACCTGCGGTCAAGCTTCGATAAACGCTTCTCCGCATAGTTCCTGATGTCGTCAGTTATGGGTGTGTGGCGGGTGGTGATTCTGAGATCCATTAGCCCCGTGTGCCGTCCTCAGCCAAGTAGAATTGCGCCCGATCCAATGAGGGGATTACCCGAATTATACGGCTACCGGCCGACCGCAAGAGTGGAAAGTTGCAACTGACATCTGCACTGGATTTCGCATTCCGGCAGGCCATCGACCTGGTCTTCCCGCAGACCTGCGTCCACTGCGAAGTCGAAGGGCAACTGCTCTGCGACAGGTGTCTTGGCGAAGCAGCACGGATAGGCAGGGAAGCGTGCCGTACGTGCGGCGTTCAACTCGAATATGGCAGTCGATGCAGCAAGTGCGCCGAGTTGCCGCCCGCGCTCGCGCGCGTCACGGCGGTCTTCCAGTTCGAAGGCGCGATGCGGGACGCGGTCCACGCCCTCAAGTACCGGGACCTGCGTGCCATCGCACCGGTCCTCGGCGCGGAGTTGGCCAGTGACGTGCGCGCCCGGCACAGGAACATCGACGTGGTAGTGCCCGTGCCCCTTCATAAGCGCCGACTGCGGTCCCGCGGGTACAACCAGGCCGAACTCCTGGCCCGGCCCACCGCAGCGCGCCTCGGCGTGCCTTTATCGACACACCTGCTTTCCCGCGTTACCGACAACCCGCCGCAGGCACAGGCCCGGAGCGAGGCCGCTAGATCGGCAGGCGTTCGCAAGGCCTTTGCCGCATCAGGCGAAGCCCGCGGATTGCGCGTCCTGCTGATTGACGACGTTGCCACGACGTGCAGCACCCTGGACGCATGCGGCAGGGCCCTTTACCGGGCCGGCGCCAAGAGCGTCCGGGCGGCCGTACTGGCGAGGGAACAGTGAGACGTCCCTACGAGGGAAGCCGGCGCCAACTCCGCGCCGTCTTCTTCGACCTGTACGGGACGCTGGCGACATTCGACCCGCCGCGCGAGGTGATTCAAGCCAAGGCGGCGGCCCAATTCGGACTGGAACTCGCCCCGGAAGGCGTCGACCGGGGATACCACCTGGCCGACCAATTCATGTCGCGCCAAAACGCCATCGCGCCCGTCCGACATATGAGCCCCGCCGAGCAATTCCAGTTTTTCGCAAAATTCGAACAATTGGTTTTAGAGGGCGCGGGACACACGGTCGACCTCGAAACGGCCGCCGAGGTGTGGAAGAAAATCCGGTCCCAAAGATACAGCCTTGCCTTGTTCGAAGACGTCATCCCGGCCTTAGGACACCTCAGCAAGACCGGCCTTGTCACGGCATTGATATCCAACGTCAATTCGACAGGCGCGGCATTGGCCGATTCCATGGGACTGACCGGACACGTCGATTTTGCGATCACGTCGGGTGACGCAGGTGCAGAAAAGCCACACCCCGCCATTTTCCGCGCCGCGCTCTCCAGGGCCGGCGTGAAGCCGGAGGAGGCCGTTCACGTTGGCGACCAGGTCGAGTCGGACGTGGAAGGCGCGCTGGCCGCAGGAATCACGCCGGTACTGATGGACCGTTTCAACGGGCATCCCATGTACACGGACCACGCCCGGGTAACCGGCATGGCGGAGCTTGAACGGCTACTCGCCTCCATGCGACCCGCATAGCTCGGTCGCGTTCGACGCGCACGCAGCCAGACCGGCGCGTATCATCACACCGACCCGGAAACGACAATTCGTCCTTATTGCCACGGGAGCCAGGAAATGAAGATCGAAAAAGTTGAATCGCTGCTCTTGGGCAGCAACCACGTCGTACGCATTCACACCGACAGTGGGACCAGCGGGGTTGGACAGTCCGCCTGCTGGGCCTTTCCGGAGGCCACGGAACGCATCGTTCGCGCCTACGCAGACCATCTTGTCGGACAGGACCCGTTGCGAATCGAACATCACTGGCAGTACCTGTACCGCATGGCCCCGTTCCGCGGGTCGGCGGTGTCCGGAGCCCTGAGCGCGGTGGACATCGCGCTGTGGGACATAAAGGGCAAGCATTACGACGCGCCGGTCTGGCAACTACTCGGCGGGTTGTGCCGGGACCGAATCCGCCTGCACCTCCTGATGGGTGGCGGCGGCCCCGACGACGTTAGGGCCAAGGCGAGAGAGGCCGCAGAAGAGGGGTTCACCGCGGTGAAGTTCGACCCCATCCCCGACGGCTATCAGGACATGACGCTCTCCCGGCTGATAAGCGCCACCCGGGACCAGGTCGCAGCGGCCAGGGAAGGGGCCGGCATGGACGTCGACGTCATCCTGGAAATCCACCGCAAGCTGACTCCCACGACTGCGATACCAGTGGCCGAGGCCGTGGTCGAGTTTCATCCGTTGTTCTACGAAGACCCCGTACAGATCGACAGCATCGTGTCGCAGGCCGAGGTGGCGAAGCGGATCTCGATTCCGGTCGGCAACGGCGAGCGGATGCACAACATCTGGGAGTTCAGAGAACTGTTGGTGGCCGGAGGCAGCCAGTACGTTCGTCCCGACCTGGGACTCGGCGGCGGCCTGACGCAGTGCAAGAAGATCGCTGCCCTCGCCGAGTCTTATCACGCGGCCATCGTCACCCATAACTTCCTCGGCCCGATCCTTACCGCCGCGTCGGTGCACCTCGATGCATCGATCCCCAACTTCATAGTGCAAGAGTATTCAACGGCCGACGAGGGAGAACACAACCGCGTGTTCCGGACCGCACTGAAACGGGAAGGCGGGTACATCCCCGTACCCGACGCACCCGGCATCGGCGTGGAACTCGACGACGACCTTATCGAGAGCACGCCTTTCGAGCGCCGTGACATCTCCAGCACGCTTCTCAGAAACGACGGATCAGTCGCCTTCGCCGTTTGACCTGAGCGCACATGCCAAACTTGCCAAAGAACCGCCATGAAGAATGAAATAAAGACCGTGCCCGGCGAAGACGTTTCCAAAGTCGCCGTTATCGGCGCGGGCCTGATGGGCCACGGCATCGCCCTCGAATTCGCGGCGGCGGGTATCGACGTGACCATCAACGACCGCAACGCGGAACTCCTCGAGTCCGCGTTGGACCGCGCCAGATCGGGCCTCGAGCTGCTGGCGCAGGCAGGGCGGATCGGCGCGGACGACATCGAATCCGCCATGTTGCGGATCGTCCCGGCGGCGGAAATCGAGGACGCCGTTGCAGACGCTGACGTCGTGATAGAAGCGGTATTCGAGGACCTGCCGCTGAAGCAGGACATATTCGGCAGGCTAGACAAGGCTACGCCCGAACATACGGTCTTGCTAAGCAACACCTCCACCTACTTGCCGGGCGTCCTGGCAGCCAGCACCGGCCGCCCCGACCGCGTGGCCGTTGCGCACTACTTCAACCCGCCGCACTTCCTGCCGATTGTGGAGTTGGTCAGGGGACCTGAAACGTCGGATCAGACAATTGCGACGGCCCGCGACCTGCTCCTGCGAATCGGCAAGCGCCCGGCCCTTGTTAACCGCCAGATACTGGGGTTCATCGGCAACCGCCTGCAGTCGGCGCTGTTCCGGGAGGCTCTCGCCCTTGTGCAGGAGGGAATTGCGTCGGCACAGGATGTGGACGCGGTGGTCAAGTACGGCTTCGGGCGGCGGCTGGCCGTCGCCGGTCCGTTCGAGGTGTGGGAGCAGATTGGCTGGGACCTCGTGGCAACAATCAGCAGTGAACTGTTCCCTGAGATAGACCGCAGCACCGAAGTACCAAAGGTCCTGAGCGACAAGGTCGCCGCGGGCGAACTCGGCACAAAGACCGGCAAGGGCTTCTACGACTGGACTCCGGAGTCTGCCGAGGCCCTCCGCCTCCGCATCAGCCAGGCCCTGCTGAACATGCCGCGGCCGGAGTAGCCCGAACTTTAACTCAGGTCACGAACTCGTTCTCTCCGGCTCCAACCTGGGCTTCTAACGAGTGCCAATTGGAATAGGAGTTAATCACCCCAATGGGCTATAACTGCCCCGACCGCCTGATGACTGTTTGTACGCCATGAAACGTACTCCGTACTTGAGCCCGGAAACGAAGATACATCCGCCTGTTATACAATTTGGGTTAGTCCCGAAAGGAACACGAGTTGACGACCGTGACCATGTCCGTCGAGGAACGCCTGGGTCGGATCGAGACCAGGCTCGATACTCTGACAACAGTCTTCGCGACCAAAGAAGACCTCGCCATTTTGAAAGCCGACATCAGTCGTGACATGCTGCGGCTGACCTTGGCGTTGGCGACACTTCAACTGGTCGGTTTGGGCACGGTCGCGGCGGTCGTCAAATTCATCGGGTAATGCAATTTCGACCTGCGCGCGGCCGATAACATTAACCGCCTTCCCCGATCCTGGATCGGAGACCTCCCGGTGTGGCCGCCAACGCGACCTTACCCCTCCAGGTAGTCCCAGAGCGCTTCGAACCGCTCACCGACCACCGGCTCCTTGACCAACACCGTGTCCATGCCCCGTCCTTCCAGATACGGCGCGGCATCGACGAGAATCTGGCGAAATTCATCTTGGGTGATGCCGATGTCGGTGGGCCGGAATCGCACCCTGCACTTTTCGAGCCTGTCGATCAGTTCTTCCTGTTGACCCGTCGCCCACGCAACGATCACCGCGCCAAGGGCAGTCAGCTCACCGTGGACCAGGCGGCGGTCGGCGACAAGTTCGAAAACGATCATGAGCGCATGGTCGGCGCCGGGCGCATTCGGGTTCACGAGATTTCGATCGTCCCGGTCCTGTACGGCCTGGCCGATAAACCTGACGCTTTCCGGCGTGAGATTCCCGTCCGAATCCAGGGTCTTGGGAAAGCTATCTGCCAGGTAACGGTGATAGGACAGGGCGCGTTCCACTCCGTCCTCATCGACCGGCGGGGCCGCGCCGCGTGCGGCGTTGTACCGCCACTCCGCAATGCCGGCAAACCCGCACAGCACATCTCCAAGTCCCGCCGTATTCAGGTATTCCGGGGCTTCCAACGTGTAGTCGTAGTCGATAACCACGTGCTCCACGTCGCAAAACGGCATGTCGCCGTCGCCGATTATGTGCCGGCCGTCCCACTTGGCGAACATGCTATGGATGATGGCGCCGGTCGAGACGATCGACGGCACGAGTATGAGCGGAAGTTCTTTCCTCAAGGCAACGTACTTGGATGCGTCCAGCGGCACGCCTCCCCCGACGCCCACAACCAACTCCGCGTCGTCGGGCAGGCTGTTGGTCGTGTCCTCCAGGTGGGCCCAGTCGAGCATGTCCACGATGCCGACTCCAGCCGGCGCCTGGGCGATATACGGCTGGGCGACTCTCCACGCAGTTGGCGTGGACACGGCCACGTAGCGCGGCCACTTCGCGCTTTCGGCCTTCAGAAGACCGTGTCCGTACCGCATGTCCACGTCGCGTGCGAGCAGGGGCTGCGCGCCTTCCGATCGGTCCCAACTCCGTGCCATGTCGTTTGACCTCCTGTCACCTTTCCTGCGGCATTACATCAGAACAACAGGTCCCCGGCAAAACTCCAGCAAAACCTTGCCGTCGACGCCGAACGTTCGACCTACAGTTGCCTCAGCCGCGGATCGAAGTAGTCCCTGAGCCAGTCTCCCAGAAAATTGAATGCGAAGACGGTCAGAAAGATCGCAAATCCCGGCATGACCGATATCCACCACGCCGTCCCGATGAACTCCCGGCCGTCGGCAACCATCGAGCCCCAGGCCGGCTGAGGCGCCGGTATCCCTATTCCAAGGAAACTGAGCACCGACTCGGTAAGAATTAGACCTCCGACCTGCAACGTGGCCAGGACCATCACGATGTTGATCACGCCGGGGAGAATGTGCCTGTACGAGATGCGCAAGCTTGAACTGCCCGCGATGCGAGCCGTCGCCACGTAGTCCATAGTCTTGAGTTGCAGCGTGAGGCCCCGGGTCTGGCGGGCGAATCCGGGCCAACTGAACAACGACAGGAGAATCAGCACAAGCCCGAGACTGGGCCCAAATACGACCGCAGTCACGAGCGCGACCAACAGGAATGGCACAGCGTATGTCAGATCGACGAGCCGCATGATGAACTCATCCCAGAACCCGCCGGACAGGCCTGCGAGTATGCCGAGGCTGGTACCGATGACGGCGCCCGCGCTCAGCACGATTCCCGCCACCATGAGCGATATGCGGGAGCCGTGAATCACGCGGCTGAGAATGTCCCGGCCGATGTGGTCGGCGCCGAGAAAGTACTCGACGCCGCCGCCCTCAACCCACGCAGGGGGCTTTTTGACCGCGGCCAGGTTGGACTCCAACTGGTGTTTTGGAGATATGAAGTTGGCGAAGATCGCAATTACAGACAGAAGAATGACGATGGCAACCGGGATTACCGGATAGCGACGAATTATCCGCCAGGCGCGCGCCGGCAACTCCGACAGCAAGGCGGCGTCAAACCGGCCGAGGGCCCGGTCCCGGCTAGTAGATTCGTATCCTGGGGTCGATGTACGCATAGAGGAGATCAGCGGCAAGGCTGGATAGCAGGAAAACCGCGGCGAATATCACCGTCAGGCCGGTGACCAGCGGGAAGTCATTTTGGAGCGTTGCTTCGACGGCCAGTCTTCCCAATCCCGGCCAGGCGAACACGGTTTCTACAACAACCGTGCCGGTTATGAACGAGGCGAACAATATAGCCGCCACGGTCAGCGGCGCTATCAATGCGTTTTTGAGCGCGTGTTTGAACACGATCCTGGTTTGACCGACACCCTTTGCCCTGGCCAACTTGACGTACTCACTGTCGAGAACTTCCAGGAGAGCCGAACGAGTGATGCGCGTTATGCCCGCAGACGCCAGCCACGCCAGCGTGGTCACCGGCAGCACGAAATGGGTCCAGTCGCCCCTTCGGGACGTAGGGAGCCAGCCCAGGATAACTGCAAACACGTAGATCAGCACCAGGGCGATCCAGAACGGCGGAGCGGCCTGGCCGATCAGGGCGAACGACCTGACGACCAGGTCAACCATACTTCCCCTGGTCACAGCCGACGCGACTCCCAGGCTCGTTCCAAGCGTGATCGCAAGCACATATGCAATTGCAGAGAGCTGGATCGTCGCCGGCGCCCTCTCGAGGATCACCTTCAGCGAATTGCGCTTGTGCCAGATGGAGTCCCCGAAATCGCCTCGCACAGCCCCACCGGCCCACACCAGGTACTGGACCACCAGGGGTTTGTCCAGGCCCAGTTCTCTGCCGCGGGCGTCCCACGCCTCTTGCGACCACCTTGTGCCAGGCGTCATGTACAGATACCGGGGATCGCCGGACATCCTGGACAACGCGAACACCAGGATGGAAATACCGACCATCACCAGGATCATATAGACGCTGCGAAGGGCCAGGAAACGGGCCATTACGTCTCCAGTAACAAGGTACGGGCCGCGGGCCGTACCTCGCACTCGTCACCGGCTGGGGAGCGAGCCACATTAGGCTCGCTCCCCAGCCGGTTTACCTTGCCGGTTCGAGACCGTAGCAAGTGCGACTTTACTTCAATTGGATCGACTCGACCCGGTTGAAGAATACGTCCTGTTGGTTGTAAGGCTCGTACGAAGCAATGCGAGGCCCGACGGCGTAGAGAACTGCGGGCGCCTGGTACATCGGGATGAAGAGCATCCAGTGCGAGAGGTAGTCCTGCACTTCGATGTTGTTCGCAATCCGCGTTTCCAAGGACTGTTCCGTGGCATTGGACAGGCCCAGGGCGCAGAGATCGTCAGCCATGGTGAAGCCGACGATGTGGCCCGGCTGCGGACAGATGTAACGGGCTGAGGTCGCGCCGGGTATCCAGTTGATCCCGTGCGTAAACGGCACGTTTATGGTCTTGTCCACGGTCTGCGGCCTTCTGACGCCGTACTCGGTCCGGTCGATGGTGGCGTTGATGCCCAGGTGCTGGCGCCACATCTCAGCGACTGCCTCAGCAGCAGCGACTGTGCCGGGAGCAAAGTTGCTGGGTACCCAGATCTCGTAGTCGAACCCGTCACCATATCCGGCTTCGGTCATGTACTGCTTGGCCATATCCGGGTCGAACGGAATGTTCCAGTCGTCCTTGTGGTCCGGGTGGTCCGGCAGGATGTTCTGCCACGCGTAGATCACCCTGCCGAGCCCTTCGAGAACGTGTTCGATGATCGACTCGCGGTCGATTGCCATCGCCATCGCCCATCGGACCTTCCTGGCGCTCTCCATCGAAGCAGCGTCTTCCGGATCACCGATCCAGGGGAACCCTTCGCTGACACCCTCGTCGAATCCCGGGCGCTCCATGACGCCGCCTTCGCAGTCGACACAGGCCTGGCCCCAGTAGTTGCCCGCCATCTGGAATCCCTGCGGGCGGGCGATGCCGATCTCCTGTACGAAGCCGCCGATGCTATCCACGACGTCGTTAATCACCTGGGGCGGCAGCGTGCCCGCATCGATTTCGCCGGCGCGCAAGGCGGCCTCTCTAGTCGATGCGTCCGGCATGTCCACTACGGTGACGTTCTTCACGTACGGGACTATGCCGGTCCAGTGATTGTCGACGGCCTCGGTTTCGATCTTCTCGCTGCCGACCCACTCCAGGACCCGGTACTTGCCGGTCCCTATCGGTGTCTCAGCATACTTTTCTTCACCAAGTTGGTCGAAAGCGGCCTTGTTGGTGATGACGATGCCGGCAAAGCTGGCATTGCCCTGCAGCCATGCCCACGTCGGGTCGAAACCGCCGGGGGCGATGTTCTGCCTGACCTGCAACGGGCCCAGGACATCGAATCCCAGCTTCATTTCGGCCCCGATCTCTTCGGCGCCGTTGTTGACCGAGTCGGGCGCAAACGCCTCGTTGAAACTCCAGGCTACGTCGTCTGCCGTCACGTTCCCCCAGTCACCTCCGTTGTCGTGCCAGGGGATGTCGGGGCGGATATCGAACGTGATGCTCGTGAAGTCGGACGCGATGGTCCAACTGGAAGCGATGCCCAAATCGTCCGGACTGTAGCCCGTGTGGTCCTGTGGCGGGGGCTGCGGCGGGGGCACGAACGGCGCGCGAACTATCGTCTCCCACACGGATAGCGACCGGCCAAGTCCGCCGACCGCCGAGATGTCCCGTCGCTGATGTTGAATCAGGGGCGAGATGGCCGCCGCGATGGTCACGTTGCCCGATGGCCCGGAAGGCGCAGGGGGCGCCGTCGTGGCTGTGGGCTCTGCTGGCGCGGTTGTGGGTGCCGGCGCGGTAGTGGCAGCAGGCGCGGTGGTGGCCGCCGGTGCGGTGGTGGCCGTGGCCGCCGGTTCCGGCGCGGACGTGGCCGTAGGCTCCGGCTCATCTTCGCCGCATGCAGCAATCGTCAGTACGATCGCCGCTAGCAAGGCCGGAACGATCAGTAGCGATCTCCGTTTCAATAAACTAATCAATCTCATGGCTCGCACCTCTCAATCATGGACCTGCGCTGGCAGGGCTGAAACTCCCAAAACCATACACCAACCTGCAGTCGCAAGATGCCGGTTTCGAGGCGATATTCGTCGGGCTCGTTACTACCCATGGATGAGACGGGGAATCAATTGATCATGAATCGCATGACAACGGCAAACCGAGTTGATGACGCCACCATCCGCCGTTCCCGACTCTTAGACCCATCGCCCCAGACTCCACATACGTGTTCCATGACTCCACACCCGTCATCCCCGACCCCTTTCGGAAATCCACCGGGTATGTATTGGAACGTTCGTCTCAGTCGCTTACCCGGCGACGGGAGACGCGCCTACCTGTCCGCCACCGAGCCGTCTTCGTGTAGGGGAGTGTCCAGGACCTTGTCGATGAACGGATGCGCCGTAAGCGCGCTTTCGTCCAGTTCAACGCCCAGACCCGGGCCGTCCGGCACGATGAGGAACCCCTCTTCGAGCTTTATTGGCTCCACCAGGAGGTCGCTCTTGGGCGGCTCCGACTCACCCGTGTATTCCTGCAGGGCGAAGTTAGGGATGCATGCGTCCAACTGAACGCATGCTGCGGTGCTTATGGGGCTGAGCGGGTTGTGCGGTATCACTTTAACGTGCTGCGCCTCTGCCATCGTGGCCACCTTCTTGCAGCCGGACAGTCCGCCGCACAGGCACAGGTCGGGGCGAACGTACGCGCACGCCCTCGCTTCGAGCAACTGCTGGAACTCGTAGATCGAAGTGAATCGTTCGCCGGTGGCGATCGGCAGGTTGCCGCGGCGTTGCACTTCGCCCATCATGTCGGGGCTATCCGGCAGCATCGGGTCCTCGTAGAAAAACGGGTTGAACTGCTCTAACCGCCGGCCGAGGGCGATCGACTCGGATGGATTCATCTGCCGGTGAATCTCGACGCAAATGTCGATGGCGGGGCCCACGGCTTCGCGCACGGCCCCCACTCGTTCGACTGCGTCGTCCGCCCACTCGGAGTAGGTGCGGTGGAGCCAGAAATTTGCGCCGAACGCAGCAAACCGGACGGCTGAGAACCCCGCTTTGACCTGCTCCACGGCATCCGCAGCCAGGTCTTCAGCGGTGTCCCCGTTCACATGCATGTAGCAGCGCACCTTGTGCCGGGTGAGGCCTCCCATCAGTTCGTAGATCGGTACGCCAAGCCGCTTGCCCTTTATGTCCCACAGAGCGATGTCGATGGCTGAAAGCGCGCCCTGGACAACCGAGCCCATGAAGTGCGAACTGCGGTACAGATACTGGTAATGGTGTTCGATGCGCGAAGGGTCCTGGCCTACCAGGTACGGCGCAAAAGTCTGCACCATCGTCTCCGTCGGTCTCTGCCAGCCGTGTACGCCGCCCTCGCCTACACCCACCGTCCCATCTTCACAGTGCACCTTCACTATCAACCAGCGTTCCCACAGGATGGTCTCGATCTTCTCGATGCGCGTCGGCTTCATGCTTTTCCCCCGGTTTTTCGGCCGGAATACCCGGTCGAATTGCGAATTGTATCGGCGACACTAACCGCCACGGCCCGCGATGACAACCATCTTTGGGAATCCGCCTGATTCCAGCGTCTACGGCCGGACGCGCCCCATGGCGATCCAGATCCCGACGCCCATGCCAGCCAGCGCAACAATGTTCGAGAAAACGTCGTTCCTCAAATTGGGAGACGCCAACAACACAAAGGTGGCCGCAATATACGCCCCGAACACGGACAGGCCGGAGATGTACTGGAACCACTTGTCGAGCTTGTATCCGACCACCCGCCGGACCGCCTCGCCATTGACGTACCCGATTGCAACAAAACCAATGAGCGAAATAATCGCTGAGACCCGACCATCGCCACCCACCAGCAATAGAATTCCGACGAGGGCAGGACCGGTCAACGCAGCCATCACCACACCCGTGAGGACCGCCTTGACCACCTGGGCCCTGGACGAGTCCTGCATCGGGGTGCGGCCTATTGCCGCGCAGGACGGGCAACGAGAGCCGACCGGGGACTGCACAAGGCACGACGGGCAGATCAGCGAGCCGCAGCGGCCGCACCTAAGGATGGTCTGTACCTCCGGATCCCGTGGGCAGTAGAGGGTTTCGTCCATATTGGTCATGTGGAAATCTCGACTACTGAAATCGCCGGCAAAATCAAGACTGCGGCCCGCGGTAGACCCAGTCCTCCCTCAACGTTATATCGCGGTCGAACACAATGCGGTTCCACACCAGCCTGCCCAGCGGTACTTTCTCTCCGCCGCCCGCAGTCGACCGATTCGACGTTAGTCGCTTTACCGCCGTCATCAGGAGAAACGCCAGGCAGAACGCCACCACTTCCCACTCCACGTACCCCACCGCCAGCAACAGACCGGCAAAGACCGGCAGCAGTAGTGCGGCTATGCCCCACCACACGGCGCTGTCCTTCCTGCGCGTGGCCAGCCACCCAAACCCTGCGACCGCGCCGTAGGCGAACACCAGGGGGTAGAAAAGAGTGGCCAGGACGCCCAGCACCGTGGCCATGCCGCGGCCCCCGCCAAACTTCAGCCAGACCGACCAATTGTGACCGAATATGGCGGCGAACCCGGCGGCAACTTCCACAGGCAGACCCAGGTCCAGGACCTTGGGGGAGGCGATGAGTACGGGAAGCAGTCCCTTGACGTAGATGTCAAACAGCACCAGCGGGACGGCCCACCGCCACCCGGCGTGAACGGCGAAATTGGAGATGCCGACATTGCCGCTGCCGTACTTGCGAATGTCGATGCCCTTCACGAGACGGGCAAGGTAGTAGGACGAGGGAAGTGCGCCCAGCAGGTACGCGCCGGCGATCAGAAGGACGGTCGCCAGGGTATCCGCGGACATGATCACGGGGTCCCCGCCGGTACGCGGCAGGCTTTACTGCCGTGCATCGCCTGCGCACGTTCGAACAGGAGGTCGGCGGTGTCCGGCGGTGGGCCGAACATGCCGGGCCTTACCTCGTTCGGGTAACCGAAAGCGTGGTAGTCGCTGCCCCCGCATTCAATCAGGCCGTGACGGCTGGCGACGGCTCGGTATCCGGCCTGTTCCGCCGGGCCGTACTTTTCGGCATATACCTCTATGCCTGCCAGACCCGCTTCGGCAAGTCTGGCAGCGACCCTGTCCAATTCCTTGACCGTACGCGGGTGTGCGATGGCGCCTACGCCGCCGGCATCGTGAACGATGCCCAACGCATCGACGGGATCGAGCTTGGGACGCGGGACCCTGCCGACCCCGTTGTCACCCAGGTACTTGTCGAAGGCGTCTCGAACGCTCTCGACGTAGCCCCCTTCGACCATCGCCTTGGCGATGTGCGGCCGGCCAACGGTCCCTCCGGCCAGTTCGCGCACCCGTTCCCACGTTATGTGAATACCCATGGAGCGCAGTTTGTCCACGTTCTGCTGCGCCGCTACCACCCGTTCCTCGCGAAATCTGGCCAGCGCCGCCCGCAGTCCCGGGTCCTGGTGGTTGATGAAATATCCGAGGAGATGGACTTCTGACGGCCCGTCCTGGGTCCCCAGTTCGATGCCCGGGATGAGAGTCAGATCGGGCAGCTTCGCAACAGCCGCCTGAGCCTCCTCGATCCCGTTTGTGGTGTCGTGGTCGGTGATCGATATCACCCGTAAAGTGGTGTCTGCCACAAGGTCGACCAGTTGAGTCGGCGTCAGCGCGCCGTCGGACGCCGTTGTGTGCAGGTGAAGGTCCACTTGGACCGGGTACGAAGGCCTGGGTGGCAGGCTGGCGCTGCCGTATCGCGACGATCTGCTCCCGCTCATGCGACCCACTCCCGGTCGACGCGGCTGATCGCTACGGCCTTGCTCGTTTCATCATCCACTTCGATGAGCACCGAGTTGAAGTTGATGGGACCCTTCTCGACCGGCCTCATCCGCGAGGGGATGCCCGTAAGGAAACGCTTCAGCACGTCGTCAACCTGCATGCCGATCACCGAATCGGGCGAGCCCACCATTCCCAGGTCGCTCACGTACGCCGTCCCGCCGGGCAGCACCCGGCAGTCGGCCGTAGGGACGTGCGTGTGGGTGCCGACGACAGCCGAGGCGCGGCCGTCCAGGTGCCAGCCCAGCGCGACCTTCTCGGAGGTGGCCTCTGCGTGAAAGTCCACGAGCAGCGGCTTGCCCTTGCCCCAGCCCGATGCGAGCAGTTCGTCGATGGCGGTAAACGGCGAGTCGAACTCACCGACGAACACGCGGCCTATCAGGTTTGCGACCGCGACGGGGCCCATGTCAATGCAGCCGCGTCCGGGGGCGATGGCCGGATAGTTCATCGGCCTCAGCACGGGAAGCGAAGGGTCGTCCAATTCCTCGATGAACTCGCGCCGGTCCCACACGTGATTGCCGGTGGTTACCACGTCGACCCCGCTGTCCAGCAGGTCCGCGACGGTATTGCGAGTCAGACCGAAGCCGCCGGCAAGGTTTTCACCCTGCGCGGTTACAAAGTCGATATTCAGTTCGTCCCTCAGGCCTGGCAGCAGGCCGCATAACGCGTTCCTACCGCCGCGCCCGATGACGTCGCCGATCATCAAGATTCGCATGTAACGCCTTTACGCGAGGCGGTTGACAAGGTTTTCGAAAACCCGTTCCATTTACCGCCGCGCGCCGGTGAATTCGCTATCGGGCCACTTCCACGGCCCTCGACTCCCTGATGACCACCACCTTGATCTGCCCGGGGTACGAAAGCGTCTCTTCGATCCTGTCCACGATGTCGCGGGCAAGAACCGTCGCCTGCGCGTCGTCCACCCGGTCGGGGCTAACCATTACGCGCATCTCCCGGCCGGCCTGGATCGCAAAGCAGCGCTCGACGCCGTCGAATCCGCGGGCGACCTCTTCGAGCGCTTCCAGGCGTTGGATGTACCTTTCGATGCTGTCGTGCCGCGCTCCAGGCCTCGCCGCGCTGATCGCGTCGGCGGCCGCAACGACGAACGACTGGACGGTCGTCATCTCGCGATCGTGGTGCTCCCTGATAGCGGTCTGGATGGGTAGACTCACGCCGTACTTGGCGACGATGTCGGCCCCAATCTCGGCGTGAGGTCCCTCGATCTCGTGGGTGAAGCCTTTACCGATGTCGTGCAGGAAGCCCGCCACCTTGCAAAGGTTCACGTTTGCGCCCACCTCGGCGGCGATGAGCCCTGAGAGCAGGGATACCTCTATCGAGTGCCTGAGCACGTTCTCGCCATAGCTGGTCCGGTACTTGAGCCGGCCCATCAGCTTTACCAGTTCTGCGTGGAGGCCCTTTACGTTTGCCTCGAAAACCGCCTGTTGACCGGCTTTCCGGACCGCCTCGTCGACTTCGCGCCGCGCCTTGTCCACCATGCTCTCGACACGCGCCGGGTGGATACGGCCATCGACAATCAGTTGTTCCAGCGCATTCTTCGCGACCTCGCGCCGTATGGGATCGAAACACGAAATCGTCACCGATTCCGGCACGTCGTCGATGATCAGATCGACGCCCATAGCCGCTTCTATCGCTCTTATGTTCCGTCCTTCACGGCCGATGAGACGACCCTTCATCTCATCGTTGGGCAGCGGGATTGAATTTACGGTGGCTTCGGACACCACATCCGATGCGAGACGTTGAATCGCCCCGGAGATGATCTCTCGCGCGCGCTCGTCTGCCTGTTCGGATACCTCTGCTTCGGCGTCACGGAAACGACGGGCAAGGTCGAACTGGATGTCCTCTTCGGCGCGCTCCATGAGAAGCTGCCGGGCATCCGCGAATGAGAGGTTCGAGATCGACTGAAGATGTTCAAGCTCGCTTTCGCGGAGCTTTACGAGTTCCTTTCGTTCTCCTTCAAGTGCATCGATCTTCTCTCGGGCCTCAACCTCCCTGGCTTCCAGGGAACCGGCCCGTTCCTCCAACTTTTCTTCGCGTGATTCGATTCTTGACTGTAGCCGAGAAAGTTCTCTTCTCTGGCGCTTTACGTCTGCTTCCGCAGAGTTACGGGTACGTCTAGCCTCTCTCTTCGCCTCGTTGAGCATCTCCTGGCTACGGGACTGTGCCCGCCTTATCTGCTGATCAGCAGCTTCCAGGGACGCCTTGCGAGTCTTTCCCGCCAGCGCATTACTCAGGTAGAAACCTAGCCCACCTGCAATGGCCCCCGCTGCAAGGGCCGTGAGGACGACAGTGAGGATTTGTTCCATTTGACTCCTCCAAAGCCGTCACTATTCGATTTTTGCGGACACAAGCGCAGCCTTTCACCTGCGCAGCCCGACACTAAAATGGTACGTAGCCGCCGAATTGCATGTCAATGTTTCAACCGGAGGTGGGGTCAGTTTCACAAGACCCCTGTTAGCCCATAACGGGCGAATCGCCCAGTCCGTTCACCTCAATCAGACCATTCTCAAGCCCTACGAGCCACGGCCCGGTCTGGGTAACACGGCTGGCACGTGAAGAAAGTCAGTAAGTTCACTGCATCGCCCTCAAGACGAAGACCGTTATAGTTGCATCACAACCTGACAATTGACTGCAAGCAATGTAGACAACTCGACGAAAATCGACCCTCGTCAACTCGTTTGACCAGCCCGACCAAAGTTGGCGCGACGATGAATTCACGACCAAAAACGGCAATGCTAGTCGGGGTTGCCCTGGTGTTCCTGCTGGCAGCGGACAGGGCGATCGAAGCTCAATCAACGTCACCAGGAGACTATGACGCTGACGACGACCGGTTGATCGAAGTGTCGAATCTTGACCAGTTAGCAGCAGTGCGCCTCGACCTAGACGGCGACGGAACCCCTGACGATGGTCATGACCGGGTCAAATTCTTCCGGGCTTTCCCGGATCCGTTGCCAGGGATGGGGTGTCCGGCAGATGGCTGCGATGGCTATGAACTGATCCGGTCTCTGGACTTTGACGATCCGTACAGCTACGAGTCTGGCCTTGTCGACCGTGGTTGGAGTACAGGCGAAGGGGATGAGGGCTGGCTTCCCATCGGCTCACATTTCGAAAGGTACACGTCCAACTTCGACGGTAACAGTCACACCATTACCAACCTCTTCATCGACCGCGACGCCGAATTTGTTGGTTTATTCGGAGGTATCAGCGCCGCGGCTTCCGTACGGCGAGTCGGTTTGATCGAAGCCAATGTAGCCGGGAGACGAAACGTTGGTCCGCTGATTGGGATTAACAATGGCACTGTCGTCAACTGCTACGCATCGGGCAGTGTGAAAGGCATCGACGTCATCGGCGGACTGGTAGGTTCCAACAGCGATCCCACGGGCAGAATCATCGACAGCTATGCCGAGAGTGGTGTATCCGGCTCCGACGACGTTGGCGGGTTGGCTGGGGGCAACTGGCACATCGTCATCGGCAGTCACGCCACAGGCAACGTCGCGGGGAACAGATCGGTCGGCGGGCTCGTAGGATCGAGTCACGGCCCGATAAGTACCAGCCACGCCGAAGGTGACGTCTCGGGGGCCAGTTCGCTCGGCGGGTTGGTTGGTAAACACGTTCGTGGCGCAATCACTTCGAGTTACGCCGCCGGCAACGTGGTTGGCACCGACGATGGCTTCAGAATCGGTGGTCTCGCCGGCCAAAATTATGGCGCGATTAGAGGAAGCTATGCCTCAGGCAACGTCTCGGGGGGAGGTAGCACCGGTGGTCTGGTCGGGGCCAACTTCTTGAGCAGTTCGATAGTTTCGAGTTACGCGATCGGCGCCGTTTCAGGAAGTAGCGGCATTGGTGGACTGATAGGCCTCAACAGTGAAACGAGCGTGATCATTGGTAGCTACGCGACTGGAGTCGTGAGAGGGGATTCCAACTCCGGTGGGTTGGTCGGGTGGAATAGCAGACCGAATGGGATCACCAACAGTTACTGGGACATTGAAACTTCCGGCCAGACGCAAGGTGTTGGAGGTGGGTTCGCCTCCGGGGCGGAGGGGAAGAGTACCTCTGAGCTGCAGTCGCCCACCTCCTACGCCGGAGTTTACCGCGACTGGAATACGGACATTGACGACGCTGACGGCGACGCTGACGAAGAGACGGGCGCGGACGACCCGTGGGATTTTGGTGCGCAGGACCAATATCCAGCATTGCGGGCTGACTTGAATGGCGACGGGCTCGCAACCTGGGAGGAATTCGGCGAGCAGCACATCGCGGTTCCTGCAACTGACACGACGCCGCCGCTTCAGCCGAACAGATCGACAACGCAAAACCCCGGAGCATCAGGGTCATGCACCAATGGCACGGTGGTTGAGGACCCTCAAGGAAATCCAGGCCTTGTAAAGGACTGTGAACTGTTGTCACAAGGTCGAGACGCACTTGCTGGCAGGGCCACGCTGAACTGGAGCACCGACCTGCCCATCCATCGGTGGCAGGGGATAACCGTAGAAGGCTCACCCCGCAGGGTCGTCGAGCTTCGACTTGAACTAATGGACCTTTCGGGGCAGATTCCGCCAGGATTTGCAGAACTCACGGCACTGAAATTGATGAGTTTTAGGGCCAATTTTTTGTCAGGGAGCATTCCGCGGGAATTGGGTGGACTCGCCGAACTGCGTTATTTGGATCTCGCTGGAAACGCGCGGATGGATGGAACCATCCCGCCCGAATTGGGGAAACTTTCGAATCTGGAGCATTTGGATCTCGACTTGGCCGGTTTGAGGGGCAACATCCCGTTGGAGCTCACCAAGTTAACCAAATTGAAGTGGCTGGGACTTGGTCAAAACGACTTGAGTGGTTCAATACCCCCGCAGTTGGCCGAAATGGCCAGTCTCGAGACGTTAATACTCAGCCAGAACCAGTTGTCAGGCGCAATCCCACCCGAACTGGGGAACCTGGCCAATCTGGACACTTTGTATCTCTCGAATAACCGGTTGACAGGAACAATTCCTCCTGAACTGGGCCAACTCGCAAATCTCAACACGCTATATCTTCCGAGAAACAGGCTAACCGGGACGATTCCACCGGAATTGGCGAATTTGTCGAAGCTGGATAGTCTCAGCCTTCGTGACAACCAGTTGACCGGTGAAATCCCCACCTGGCTTTCCAGCTTGCCTCGTATGGACACCATTGACCTTGGAAGGAATTCGTTTACCGGTCCTATTCCGCCGGGACTCGGAAACCTGTCATGGCTGACCCAACTGTACCTCTTCGAAAATCACCTCAGCGGCGCTATCCCCTCTGAATTGGGCAATCTCGCCAGATTGGGAGACTTCTCCTTAAGGCAAAACGAACTGACCGGTCCTATCCCGAAGGAACTCGGCAACTTGGCGAAGCTGCAGTCAATGGACCTCAGCTACAACGATCTGACAGGTGTCATCCCGCGCGAATTCGGAAGACTCGCCAGCATTCAATACCTGACGCTCGCAAATAACCGCTTAACTGGCAACATCCCAGCTGAGTTGGGAGGTCTCCGTCAACTCCAATCCCTGCGCCTGGACCAAAATCAACTGGCCGGCTCTGTGCCAACAGAGTTAGCTGCACTTCCGATGTTGGTTAAACTGCAAATTACCGGGAACGAGTTAACAGGCTGTTTGCCATGGCGCCTGGCGCAGAGACGCTTGCTCGACATCGAACATGACGGATTGCGTACATGTCTGCCTCCCGCGGCCGAAGGAGGCACGGTCACCTTCGAAGCATCGCAGCTCGTTGATGACAAAGCATTGATGATCGTAGCCGTCGGTGATGCCGCAAACGGAACGGTATTCCTGGACGGAACGAGGGTCACTTATGAGCACGACGGCTCCGAAACAACATCGGACAGCTTCTCGTACGTCGTCAGCGATGGTTCGCAAACCACCACCGGCACAGCCAATATCATCGTCACGCCAGTCAACGACCCTCCGATGGCGATCGATGACAAAGCTGCGGTGGATGAAGGAAACACGCTTGACATCGAGGCGCCGGCACTTCTTCACAACGATATCGACGCCGAAGACGACAACTTAAGAATCACAAGTTTAGGGAATGCGATGAACGGTACCGTCTCACTGGAACGTACTACCGTCTCCTACCAGCATGACGGCTCAGAAACTACCTCGGACAGTTTTACTTACACTGTCAGTGACGGAGGCCACTCCTCAACCGCGCAGGTGACGGTCACTATCACTCCGGTCAACGACCCGCCCATGGCTATTGCCGACGCGGCAGAGGTGGCGGAGGGAGACGCGCTACCTATCGAAACCTCGGCACTTCTTGCCAACGATTCCGATGCCGAGAACGACGGGCTGAGCGTGACCAAGGTCGGCGATGCAGTCAACGGGAAAGTGTTCCTGGACGGCGCGACTGTCATCTACAAACATGACGGCTCAGAAACAACGACGGCCAGTTTCTCCTATACCGTCAGCGATGGTGCCGATACCGACACCGCCGCGGTGAATTTGACTGTAACGCCGGTCAATGACCCGCCCGTCGCCGTCGCCGATACTGCTGAGGTGTCCGAAGGGGATGTGGTGTTTATCGATACATCGGCGCTATTGGAAAATGATATCGACGCTGAGGACGACACTCTGATCATTACCTTGGTCGGGGATGCGGTCGGCGGCTCCGTCACCCTCGATGGGACGACTGTCTCCTTCGAACACGATGGCTCCGAGACGACGACGGCCGGCTTCTCTTACACCATGACGGATGGCCCAGAAACCAGCACCGCCACGGTGGCAATCACCGTCGTGCCGGTAAATGACCCGCCAGTCGCCGTCGCTGACACGGAGGCTGTGGACGAAGGAGGCACGCTCTCCTTGGCAGCGTCCTCTCTCCTGGAAAACGACTCCGACGCGGAAAACGACAGGTTGAGTATTACTTCGGTCGGGGACGCGCTCAACGGTAAAGTCTCGTTAAACGGTGCCTCCGTCACTTACGAGCATGACGGGTCAGAGACTATCGCCGGCAGCTTCACGTACACAGTCTCTGACGGCAAGGACGCCAGCACCACTACGGTGGAGATCGCGGTGATGCCGATAAACGACCCACCCATCGCGGTGGACGACATGGCCGCGGTGGACGAAGGAGGCACAATCTACCTGGAGGCACCGGCGCTTTTGTACAACGACACAGATGCCGAAGGTGACACGCTTAGCATCACGGCGGTTGGAGATGCGCTCAACGGAAACGTCTCGTTGGACGGTACGACCGTCACCTTTGAACATGACGGCTCAGAGTCGGCCGTGGCCAGTTTCTATTACACCGTCACAGACGGCACGGATACCGCCACCGCTTTCGTCGAGATAAATGTGGCGCCGGTCAATGACCCACCAGTCGCCGCCGATGACAGGGGCACGGTCGATCAGGGTGGCACGCTCCACATCGAGACGCCAGCGCTTCTGTATAACGACGCCGACGCAGAAAACGACCCGCTGAGCATCAACTTCGTCGGGGAAGCGGTCAACGGCAACGTCTCATTGGACGGTACGACCATCACCTATGAACATGACGGCTCCGAAACGATCGCGTCCAGTTTCTCTTACACAGTCACCGACGGAACCGACATCGACACCGCCACAGTGGAGATCAATGTAGTGCCGTCGGAAGACGTGCCGGTTTCGGCCGAGGACGAAACCGCCGAGCCCACTGCAACGCCCCGGCCGGAACCGACAGCGACCCCATCACCCCGGCCCGTGGCCACGCCCACTTCGGTCCCGAGCAGGTCACCCGAGGTGACTGTGCCGCCATCCGACGAAGGCAGGAATATTGTGTGGCTCATCATGCTCGCCATAGCGTTGGCCGCTGCAGCCGGCGGCGGGGGTATCGCTATCGTGTTTATGAGGCGTAATCGGGCCTAGATCGGCGAAGACTTGGCGGAGTGACGCATGGGCGGCCTAAGCCTGATTGGTTCCCGAGCGCTTCGCCTGAGCGGCTAGTTTAGGGACGGCTAAAGGGCCATTGCCCGCTACACAGTGCTTTCTGCCCGGCCACCCCCTTCCCCGTCTCATTTACACTGCGGACGAACGCTGGACGTTGGGGTCCGCGTGGCACTGCAGGACAGGATTTGAGATGAACGTTATCTGGATAGTGGCCGACACTTTTAGGCGCGATCACGTGGGCGCGTACGGGGACAAGGTGATTCGGACGCCGTCGCTCGACGCGCTGGCGGCCAAGTCGATGCGCTTCGACCGGCACTACATCGGCGGGTTCCCGACGATGCCCACCCGCGCCGACCACGCCACCGGCAGGTTCACGATGTCGTTCATGGGGTGGGAAGCCCTTCCGGAAGAGGCCACCACCCTGGCGCAGATGCTCGCCGACGCCGGATACCACACCGCCGCGGTGGTCGACACGCCGTTCTATTGGCGCCACGGGATGAACTTCGACCGCGGCTTCCAGACGTATTTCACGGTACAGGGGCAGGAGGGCTCGAACACCCGTGTCCAGGGCATCGGCCATCACGAGTCCCGAGACGTCGTGGCCTGGTGGCGCAAGGAGTCGGACCACAACGTGGCCCAAACCATGATCAAGGCCGGGGACTGGCTGGAGCGGCACTACAAGGAGGACTTCTTCCTGTACGTTGACACGTGGGACCCGCACGAGCCGTGGGACGCACCTGCCTACTACACGGAGTTGTACATGCCGGACTACGACGGCGAGGTGGTGCAGCCCATCTACGCGCACTGGCAGGACGAGCCCGGATTTTCCGAGGCCAAGGTCAAGAAGGCGGCCGCGACCTACAAGGGCGAGGTGACGATGGTCGACACCTGGGTCGGCCACCTGCTGCGCAAGGTCGAGAACATGGGACTGTCGGACAACACGATGATCGTGTTCACGTCCGACCACGGTTTCTACTTCGGCGAACACGGCGGTCTGTTCGGCAAGATGACGTTTGCGAAACGGCCGGACGGCAGGCTGTTTCAACACGGCGAGCCGGACTCGCAGTGGGACTTCTCGCCACTCTACGAAGAGGTGACGACCATCCCGCTGATTATCCACCACCCGGAACACGCGCCCGGCAACTACACCGGTCTGACGTCGGTGGTGGACGTGATGCCGACGGTGCTCGACGTTCTCGGCCAACCCCGGCCGGGGATACTGGACGGCAGGTCACTCATGCCGGCCATACGAGGGGACTCGGTTTCGGGACGTGAGTTCAACGTCAGCACCATCCCGTTCGCCAACCCGGGAGACGACGTAAGGTCGGTCGACAACATCAAGAGGCTGCTTGCGACGGGCATCGTCACAACCGTGACCAGCGACGACTGGGCGTTCCTCTACAGCGTCGACCCCGGCCTGTCCGAACTCTACGACCTCCGAGTCGACCCAAAACAACAGAACAACGTCATCAACGAAAACGAGGCCACTGCCCGCAAACTGCACGGCTTCCTCATCCGCTTCATGAAGGAAACCGAAGTCCCCGCCCACCTCCTCGAACCCAGGATGGAGTTGCAGTTGTGAACAGTGGCGCCGGTGGCAACAGGCATGGATGATTGGTACAAGAAAACTCTCATCGACCTTCTCCCAACGTCACCCAGAAACCCGAAAATGTCATTCCGAGCGCAGCCGAGGAATCTGAGACGGTCGTCCCCCTCCGGCGCTCGATGCTCCAGCCCAAAACCCGCGCAGCAATCGCCAACTGGCACACCCCATTTTCATACCTTGGGGCTGCGGCCGCGGCCAGCATGGAGGATTGTTCCCATGAAAATAAGCTGGTCATCCCCCCTCGTCTTGCCGGCGAAAGCCGGTATCTATGGTGGAGACCCGGAGGCGGGTACGCCCGTCATATCCAGCCCCCATCCGACAAACAACGCCTCATTTTCATCACCTCGAGCGGCCCAAGCAAAGCCACAGTGATTCCTGTGAAAACGGGAATCTGAACGCCTGACACATGAGAACACGGTCCGCATACGTCCCGAAAATCAGGTCCAACGGCGCATCAGGCCGCTGTACGCCTATGGCCAAAGCAACGATCAATTGACCGGTTATCACAATTGAACGAGACCGACATATACGAGTACGCCTTAGACAGGTTGGCCGCAGGTGCCGATCCGGAACGGGTCATTCAAGAATTGGCTGACGCTCATATCCTTGATTCAAGAGTCCGAGACATTGTAGGAAGCGCCAGTGGCGATCTGATTCGGCGCGATCATTATGAAGTGATGGGAGTGCCTAGGACAGCTTCAAAACAAGAGATTGGGCTTGCGTATAGACACAAAGCCCTACAGTACCACCCTGATCGCAACACAAATCCCGGTGCTGCAGAGCGGTTCAAGCAAATCAACGAAATCTACCAAACCCTAACCAACGCCAAGAGGCGCGCAGAATACGACCGGGGCCTTCATAATCCGTCTCGCGGATACGTTCAAAGCCAACAGGCAACGGACGAAACATCCGAGCGGGGCGGGCATGAAGATTGGAAACCGCACACAAGTTCTGGTCGAGTGGAGAAAGATGTCCAAGAATCCTCATCCAATTTTGGATGGGATATCCTGTATTTTACTTTTGTAGCAAAAGGCCGTGGTTCTGGTCCGGTCCACCCAAGTAGGCGGGCTGACATGTTAAGACTCGCGTTAATGATCGAGTCGGATGGCCGTAAATTGGCTGGCTACTGTATGCTAAATAGAGAAACGGCAATCCAAGAATTCAGCAATTACGTCGACGACCCGTCAACCGCAGAGGAGTTTGTCCGGCAAATACTGGAGCTGTTGCGGCAGGATCGCCATTTGTGTGAATCTGTATGTGTCGAGTACTTATCGGCTGGAGGGGATTCGGAGGTTTTCAAAAGATTACTTGTTATCGAATTGGAACTTGATGAATTTGAGGCTGAGAACGTCGTGGCTGCCGCGGCATCCACAATGGAGGAAGACGCCAAATTTCGTGCACCGTGCATTAGCATAGCCTTAGTATTAGTCGTTGGCGTTGTCACAGGGCTTGTAATTTACTTTGCCTCGAATTGAATCACATTCATTTAAACAGGGAAAGCACACGCAGCGATTTAGCCGGAAAACCCAATGCCCGAAAGACCAAACCTGCTCTTCATATTCACGGACCAGCAGCGGGCCGACACCATGGCCTGCTACGGCAACCCAATGATCGAGACGCCGAACTTCAACCGGCTCAGCGACGAGAGCTTCGTCTTCGAAAACGCGTACGTGAGCGCGCCCATCTGCTCGCCGTCCCGCTCGACCATCATGACCGGGCTGTGGCCCCACACCAGCGGCGTGCTCAAGAACAACTATCCACTGAGCGACTCGACGCCCGTGATTGCCGAGATGCTGCCGCCGGACTACATCGCCGGCTATTACGGGAAGTGGCACCTGGGCAACGAGGTCAAGCCGCAGCACGGGTTCGAACGGTGGGTCAGCATCGAGGACCAGTACCGCGACTACTACGAGGAGTCGGACACCGGCTCGGTATATTCCGACCACTACCACTTCCTGGTGGAACACGGCTACGAGCCGGACCGCGATTTCGAAGGCGCAAAGGTCTTTTCGAGGCCGTTCGCCGCGAAGGTCAGGGAGGAGCACACGAAGGCGATGTTCCTGGCAGACCGCGCATCGGAGTTCATACACACCTACAGGCAACGGCCCTGGGCCCTGTACATCAACATCTTCGAGCCGCACCCGCCTTACACCGGGCCGTTCGACGACATGTACGACCCGTCAACCATCCCCGTCGCGCCGACGTTCCTACAGCCCCCGCCGGAAAACGCCGCGCTAATGCACACGTTGATTCAGCGGCAGACGGAAGAGGAGGAAATGCCGGAGTCGGAATGGAACGAAGAGGGTTGGCGCAGGCTCATAGCTCGCTACTGGGGCCTCGTCACGCTGGTTGACCGCGCGGTCGGGCGCATCCTCGACGCCCTGGAGGAGTCGGGGCAAGCGGATAACACCGTCGTGGCATTCACCAGCGAACACGGCGATCAACTGGGCCAGCACAGCGTCCTGCAGAAGGCGGTCTTCTACGAGCAGTCGGTGAAGGTGCCGATGTTGATGCGCGTACCGTGGTTAGGACGAGAAACCCGCATGATCCCCGGCCGCTGGAGCCACATCGACCTGGTCCCGACCCTGCTCGATCTGATCGGCGGCGCCATCCCCGACCACCTGCAGGGCACGAGTCGCGTTCCGGTACTCGCAGGCAAGGAAACGATGGACGGCGTCGACGCGATCATCGACTGGAACGGCAGAGATCGGGCGCGCCATCCGATGGGCCTGGAGGTCGACCGCGTTCAGAACATCCCTCACAGGGGACTGATCGCCAGCGACGGGTGGAAGATCAACCTGAGCGTCGGCGACCGCTGCGAACTCTACGACCTCAACAGCGACCCGTACGAACAAGTGAACGTCTTCGACGATCCGGCCAACCGGGAGCGCATACGAGACATGGCGGAGCGGTTGCGCACATGGCAGCGCCAGACAGGCGACACCGCGCCGTTGCCGGAGGTGTAGCTGACCCCCGATCGGGGTCGGGGATGACGGTAGTGCGCCTCACCCCGCCAGCGTGTTGGCGTTGCCGGGCACGTCTATAGCCACGCCGTTTAGTGTGGCAGCCTCGTCACTTACGGCGTATGCCGCCACCTCAGCGATCTGTTCCGGCTTCATCAGGTCCCTACCGCCTCCCATGGCGATCTGTCGCATCATTTCGGTGTCGACCCCGCCGGGGCACAGGCAGACCGCTCGCACGCCGTACTTCGCACCCTCGGCGCCAAGGGTCTCGGTAAAGTTGATCAGCGCCGCCTTCGATGCGCGATACGGTCCTCGTCCTGCCGCGCCGCGTCGGCCGCCAACACTCGAAATAGTGAGCACGACGCCGGTCCCCTGCTCCTTCATGTGAGGCAGCACGGCGCGCGTGCAGATGAATGCGCCCGTCAAATTCACGTCGACAATGCGCCTCCAGGCTGCAAGGTCGGTATCGGTTACGTCCGTTGGAGGCATATTTATTCCTGCGTTGTTCACGAGGATGTCGATTCTGCCGAATCGTTGTGCCACTCTTGCCACGAGGCGTTCAACCTGGCGCTCCCTTGTGACATCGCATCGAATTGCGACTGCGTAGCCCCCGCTCGACTCGATTTCCTTGGCCGCCTCGCGGATCTGAGCCGTCGTCCGGGCGGCCAGCACGACGGCGGCCCCCTCTTGCGAGAATCGCTGTGCGATCGCCCGGCCGATGCCGCGGCCCGCGCCCGTGACGATTGCCACCCTGCCGTTCAACCTGTTCGTGGTCATAACCGCCGAAGGCTACAACACCGGCGCCCTGCGGGGCCAATGGCTCGGGACGCGTGAACGCTTTCCCTGACATAGCCGGCCGACCTTCCGACGTACCGCGCGGCCGTCGTCGGGTATAGTTTCCTAATTGTTGAAAACTCCAAACGCGGATCGGACCGCTGCAATTTCATCGGGGCCAGCCATATGACCACTACCGCCGAATACAAAGCCCAGGAAGCCAAGTACTACATGCAGGTCGTGCGCCGCATGCCGCCCGTGCTGGTGCGAGGCGAGGGCAGCCGGGTGTTCGACAACGACGGCAAGTCGTACCTCGACTTCACGGCAGGCTGGGCGGTGCTCAACCTCGGCCACTCGCACCCCGCGGTCACCGAGGCGATAAGGGAGCAAGCGGGCCTCATCCTGCAGATGAGCAACCTCTTTTACACGCTGCCGCAACTCGACCTCGCAAAGACCATCGTCGAGAACTCGTCACTCGACCGCGTCTTCTTCTGCAATTCCGGCGCGGAGGCCAATGAGGGCGCCAGTAAGCTGGCGCGCAAGTACGGGAAACTGAAGCTCGACGGCGCCCACGAGATCATTACGGCGTTCAACTCTTTCCACGGCCGCACGATGGCGATGATGGCTGCGACCGGCCAGGCGCATTACCAGGATGCCTGGAGGCCCCTGATGCCGGGGTTCGTAAACGTCGATTACAACGACCTGAACGCCATCAAGAATGCAACGAATGACACCACTTGCGCCGTACTCCTCGAACCGGTCCAGGGCGAGGGCGGCGTGAACGTCCCTGACGACGGTTACCTGAAGTCCGTCCAGGACTGGTGCCGCGAAAAGGGCATCCTATTCATGGTCGACGAGGTCCAAACCGGCATGGGCAGGCTCGGCACGATGTTCGGGTACCAGCGTTTCGAGGGCGTTGACCCCGACGTAATGACGCTCGGCAAGGCGGTTGGCGCCGGCGCGCCCCTCGGCGCGTTCGTGTGCAAGGACCACTGCTCGGTACTAGAGCCTGGCGACCACGGCTCCACGTTCGGCGGCAACGCGCTGACGACCGCGGCCGGGGCCGCGGCGGCGCGGGTGATGGTGGACGAGGACGTGCCCTCGATGGCGTTGTCCGGTGGGGACTACCTGTCTGGCAAGCTGAACGCCCTCAAAGAGCAACACCCGTTCATCGAAGAGGTGCGCGGCATGGGCCTGCTGGTGGGACTGGAGATGTCGGACGAGCGTTCCGCCGGAGTCGTGGCGGAGGCCCTCGACAACGGACTGCTGCTCAACGCCGTCCGCCCGAACATGCTGCGCTTCATGCCGCCCCTGAACGTCTCCAACGAAGAAATAGACGAGGCCGTGGCAATTCTCGACGCAGCCTTCGCAAAGGTACCGGCGCCTTAGAAGGTGCCCAAAAACGCTCCATGACGCGCTGGCCGCGTATGGACGGCACTTGCAGCAGCCCGATTTGAGTGAGGAGGGATCCGCCCCGCCTCAAATGATCCGCGTCCCCAGGTCTTCGCCGCCTATGCAGCGCAACAGGGCTCCGGCGACGCGCCCATCGATGATGTGACCGGAGCCAACGGTCTCCAGCGCGTCGGCGCATGCCTCTATTTTGGGGATCATCCCGCCTGAAGCCACGCCGCTGTCGATCAGATCCCTCGCCTGCCGCCGGGTCATGCGCGGGATCAGCCTGCGGGTAGCGTCGAGAACGCCCTCGACGTCGGTTTGGAACACCAGTCGCTCGCATTGCAAGGCACGCGCAAGATGGCCCGCCGCGGTGTCTGCGTTTATGTTGAGCACCGCGTCCTCAGCGCCCTGTGGGTTGATATTCAGCGCGCACGGCGACACCACCGGGATCGTACCGGCGTCGACCGCCTGCTGAACGAATGACGTGTCGACGTTCTTGACGTTCCCGACCAGACCGAGTTCTGGGTCTAGAAGGTCCGCCTGGAACAGCCCTCCGGATACGCCGGAGATGCCAACCGCCTTCCCGCCGCAGGCTGCGATTTCAGCCACCAGTTCGGTGTTCACGAGGCCGCACAGGACGGCGACGGCAACCTCAAGCGTCGGCCGATCAGTCTTGCGAAGGCCGCGGACGAACGTCGGCTGGATGCCCTGCTTCCGCACCCAGTCGGAGATGACCTTGCCGCCGCCGTGCACCACCACGGGGTGGAGACCCGATCGCCACAGTTCCACGAGGTCCGGGGTCGTGCTGTCGCCCTCGCCCAACGTGGAGCCGCCGACCTTGACGACGATTACACCCCGGTTGGCGCCGCGCCTTGCTGCCGTAAATGATGGCCCGAAGCTCATGACTGCTTCATCCAGTGATTGAGGGCATCGCGGCCCTGAAGCCCGGGCCGCTCGTGGTGCAGATAAGCCGACTCAGGTGGTGTATGCGGAGTTGAAGACCACGTACTCTTCGGTAAGGTCGCAGCCCCACGCTTCTCCGCTACCGTTTCCAACATCGAGGCCCACTCGAAGCCGCACCTCGGGCGCGCCGAGGCTCGCCACAACCGACGGGATGTTGAACGGGATCGCCTTTCCGCCGTCGACGATCTGAATGTCGTTGATGAACACGCTGATGCGTGATTCGTCGAGCGGGATGTGTGTCTTGCCGACCGCCATGAGAATGCGGCCCCAGTTCGGGTCCTGGCCGTACACGGCGGTGCGAACCAGCAGGGACGACGCAACCGAGCGGGCGGCCTTGCGGGCGTCTTCATCCGAGTGGGCGCCCTCCACGGTGACTTCGATAAGCCGCCGCGCGCCTTCCCCGTCCCTGGCAAGTTCCTTTGCGAGGTACTTCGCCACGTACATGACAGCCTCGGCAAATTTCTCGGAGCCCTGGTCTCCTCCCGAGAGCGCGGCGTTACCGGCCGCGCCATTTGCGAGGATCGCCACCGTGTCGTTCGTGCTCTGGTCCCCATCGACATCGATCTGGTTGAAAGTCAGTTCGACCGCGTGCGAAAGCGACTTTTGCAGAAATTCCCGTTCGACCGCGGCGTCGGTGGACATGAACGACAACATCGTGGCCATGTTCGGGTGGATCATCCCAGCGCCCTTTGCGCAGCCGCCAACCGTCACCTTCTTACCGTCCACTTCGGTCTGCACGGCGATCTGTTTCGCGTGCGTGTCGGTCGTCATGATGGCGCGCGCGAACTCGTCGCCGGCGTCATCGACCAGCTCGATGCGCTGCAGGTGTTCCCGTATCAACGCCATTGGCAATTCGACGCCAATCACACCGGTCGAAGCGATGATTATCTGATCAGATTCGACACCCAGTTTTTCGGCGGCCAACCCCACTGTCTCACGGGCGTCGGCCAAGCCCTGTTCGCCTACGGCGCAGTTGGCGCAGCCGCTGTTTGCCACCACACCGTGGACTTCCTTGCCGGCGCTGATCAACTGGCGGGTGAGGGTGACCGACGGCGACAGGACGCTGTTCTGGCTGTACGTGCCTGCGGCCGTGCAAGGTCGCTCGGAGTAGAGGAGCCCGAGGTCGAGCTTGTCGGGCCCGGGCGTCTTGATGCCCGCGTATACGCCGCCGGCCGAAAATCCGGCAGGAGAGGTCACATTTCCATCGGCAATAGGTGTCAACATGTTGGCCAACTGACTACTGGGACTAATGGATCGCCGGGGTGCGAAAAAGGCTGCTTCACGACCCCGAACGAAGGGCAAAACACTGCCCATCAACAGCCCGCGAGTATATCACCGGCCTCTATTGCAATCCCTGGATTCCACACGGCCGTCGGTCCATGTCCGCACGAGAGCATGAAAGCGATGCCGCGTGTATCTGCTCAGGGCTGACAAGGTCCACATGCTGACTCAACTGGATCGTGGCTCAACGCGGAGGGCGGTTCGCGAACCACCTTCGTGTGAGACGCGGATCGTCTCACCAAGTCTGAAAAGTTTCGGGCCGTGTGAGGGTCTCGACACAGGCAGAACGGCCGACAAAGCGGGACGATCGTTCCGCCCGGACGAGCCTGTTATCGTTGGAAGCGGTAGGGGACGGCAAGGCTGGCGACTCCGTCTTGTGGGGCCAAAATAAGACCTTGCCGCCCCTACCACTCCCTGACATCCTACCATGCAACGGGCCGTGGCAACTTTCGGCCGCCACCCTCGGTCCCCTATTAAAATCGTGTTCAGGTAATCAGGCATCTAAGTAAATGTGACTGAACCCCCGTGGGCAAACTGAAAGGCTAAGAAATGAACGACGTACGAACGGCCGATGTCTTGATCGCAGGCCAGGGCGCATCAGCTTACGCCGCCGCCCTGTACTCGGCCCGGTACCAGCAGGATACGGTGATCGTGGCCGAGCAGTTCGGAGGCGAAACGGCGACCGGCGGCGTGATAGAAAACTACCCCGGAGTCCCCGACATCGACGGTTACGACCTCATGCTCAAGTTCAAGGAGCAGACCGACGCGCTCGACGTTCCACTGGTTACGTCCAATCTCTCGCACGTCAGACCGGATAACGGCCACTTCGCGTGCGAATTGGAGGACGGTTCGGTTGTTGAGGCCTTGTCGGTGATTCTCGCGATCGGGAGAGAGCGAAGGAAGCTCTGGTTGGACCACGAGGAAGATTGGGTCGGCAAGGGCATCTCTTACTGCTCCACGTGCGACGCCCCGCTCTACAGGAATCGGACCGTCGCCGTCGTGGGAGGCGGCAACGCGGCGGTCGAGGGCGCGGTCCTGATCGCACGCTACGCCAAGCAGGTTTATTTGATATACCGCAAGGAACAGTTCACCAGGCCCGAGCCGGTCTTGCTGCGCATCCTGGCGCAGACTGAGAACGTCGCCCAACTGATGTCGACTGAGGTCGTCGAACTGCTGGGTACCGATCTCGCGGGCCTGCAGGGCATCCGCATCAGCAAGCCCCACGAGGAAACCGACGTCCTTGACGTAGACGGCCTGTTCATAGAAATCGGAGCAGATCCTCGCGTCGCCATCGCCAGGGAACTCGGGCTCGAGCGCAACGCAGAGACCGGAGAGGTCCACGTCAACCGGCTTATGCACACCAGCATGCCGGGGGTCTACGCGGCGGGCGACCTGACCGACGCGTCCGGCCCACTGAAGCAGACGGTCACAGCGGCGGCGCAGGGTGCAGTCGCCGCCCTGTCGGCGTATACGTACGTGTCGGAACACCCATCGAAACTCGGCGAGGCCGCGGCGTGAGACTCGACATGATGGAGGTCCTGGCATGCCCCATGTGCAAGACCGGCCTCACCATTCACATAACTTCGCAGAAAGGTGAAGAAATCACCGCTGGGTCGCTTGCTTGCGAACATTGCCCCGAGGTGTACCCGGTAGAAGACGGCGTGCCCAACCTGCTCCCGGCGGAATATCGAGCGGCGCCGGCTAACTAGATACTCGCCGGGGGCCCCGGCGCAACACCCGTGATCACGCGCCGGCACTACTTGCTGGCCGCCCACCCGTCCAGCAGGCCGTTACGCACGGCCCAGACCACCAGTTCCTGCTTCGTCCCGATATCGAGCTTGTTCTGGATGCCGTAGATTGCGTTTCGGACAGTCAACGGCTGGTTGCCTCTGACCTGCGCGATCTTGGCGTACGACAGCCCTTGCGCAAACAGCGTGAGAATCTCTCGCTCCCGCCGTGTCAGCCTCCTGGGCCCATGCGACATCACCGGCTCGGACGATGCGCGTAGCTCAGCAAACAGGCGTCTCATGGCGCTGGCGGGAATGCGGTAATCGCCGCCCGCAACATCGCGAACGGTACGCAGCAACTCCTCCTTGCCGGAGAATTTCTGAAGGTATCCCGTCGCGCCCGCAGCTATCGCTTCAATCACGGCATCCTCTTCCGTTGCGGCCGTGAGGACCAGCACCCTCGTGTCCGGGAGTGTCTCGGTGACCTCCCGGCAGGCATCGACCCCATTCTTGAGAGGCATCATTACATCCATGACAATCACGTCCGGCTTGAGTTCCAGCGCCATGCCAACCGCCGCTTCGCCGTCTGCGGCCTCACCCACTACGTCGAATTCGCCGGCCCGCTCCAACACCTCGCGCAGACCGTCTCGCATGATCTCGTGATCGTCCACCAGCATCACCCTGGTCAACGTGATTGACGCCAACTCACTTTCCTCCCCGGGAGGTGTCATAAGGGATCTCGCATGTCACGGTCGTGCCGCGCCCATGCTCGCCCGCGGCCGCTTCGAGGCAGCCGCCCAGTCGTTCTGCGTCCGCTCGCATATTCCTGAAGCCGTGACCGCGCTCCGCGTAGTCTTCAGGTAGACCAACGCCGTCGTCGGACACCGACATTCGGAGGCCGTCGTCCCCGAACATCAAAGAGATTGTCACCTTGTCGGCATCGGCGTGCCGGAACGCGTTCGTCATCGCGTTGTGAGCTATCGAGAAGAGCAAACTTCGCGTGGTAGTCGGAAGCGGAGGCTCCGAGCCCGACTGGACCAGTTCGGCCGGGATCGACGTGATCGTCGCGAAAGTCGAGGCGTGCGACCTCAGCACCCGGCCCAACTCCCTTCCCTCGAATATGGGACCCGCGTCGATAGGATGTCGGAGTTCCCACATCGTCGACCTCGACAGCGCATGCGTCGCCTCCAACTTGGCGAGAAGCTCATCGCGGTTCTCCCCTTTCCGGTCGTCCGCGAGCTCCGTGGCGGTTTCGATGCCCATGCCGATCATGTAGGCCGACTGGGCGACCGTATCGTGAATGGTCTGCGAGAGTTCTATCCGCTCCCGTTGAAGCGCCCTTTCTCGTTCCACGGCCTCTCTCCGCCTTGTCCGCTCGAACCTGGACACCAGGTTCACTGCGATGACGACCGCATACATCACGACAATCCTGGTGAACAGGACCTTTTCCTCCTTTATCTCGAAGTCGACGCCCGGCTCTATGGCCAGACTCACCGCCGCGTACACAACCGCCACCATGGTCGCCCAGGCAAGGCTGAGCCTGAAGGACGTGAACACCACCGCAAACATCGCCAAGGCAGGGTAGTAGATGACGAAGAAGATGTTCTGAAACGGACTGTCTGAGATCGCAATGCCCGCAGTAATCATCACCGCATCCATCACGCTGAGTGCGGCCACCCAATGCCACGTCGTCGTCCGTTTAGATTCGACGCGGTAGTGAACGTAGCCGTTGAATACCAGTACCGATATTGCGATCAGCATGGTCGGAACATAGTCGGGGTGAGCGAAATTCGGCCGATAGTTGAACTGCAACAGCCAGGCCAACAGGACGAACCATCGCACCCATACGGAAATCCTCACCCCGTATAGGAGGTCGCCCGGACCATTCCCGTATGAGGGCCGGTAGGACTCGGTAGCGATGTCTTGCCGTGTGGTCCGCAAATTCAATCCTCTACCCCAAAGCGTAGCCCGTTCAGCGGCCTTGGCAAGGTACAGCGGTACCTCACAACACAGGTACGAAAGTATCCCGCGCATTAGGTACAACCCGACCTTTCGCTTGCGTCTGAACGCGGGATAATTTCGATGTGATTATTTGGCGTAGGGGAGGGCCAGAATGCCTAGGTTCACATCAATAGTCCTGCTGAGCGCAATGCTCTTTGCCATTGTGATCGCCGGATGTTCCGATGAACCGGACCCCTCTGCGACGCCCGCGCCAACCAGCACACCTGCGCCGACGACTGCCTCTACCCCTGCGCCAACAACGACGCCTGTACCCACGGCCACACCCGTCCCGGCGCCTACTAGCACATCCACGCCTGCGCCTACGCCTACCGCTACTTTCGCGCCAACCGCGACGCCCGTACCAACCGCGACACCCGCACCAACCGCCACGCCCCTCCCGGCGCCGACCAGCACTCCTACACCCGCACCTATGGCCACACAGGCGCCGATTCCCACGCCAACGCCGGTCGCGACGCTGTCCCTCGATGATTACCTCTCCCAGTTGGACTGCGAGTCGTTTGGCGATGGGCCGGAGCCTGAGACCTATGGCGACTTTTCCGTAGTGATAGCCAGGGTGATAGACAGGATGTCGGCGTTGGTTCCCCCAGCCGAGATTGCCGAGTGGCACGACACGAGCCTGACATCTTTCGAAAAACTCAAGGCCGCCATTGATCCCTTTCCCGCGGACAACGAGATCGAATTCATAACGTTGCTGGCCATAGCCGAGGTAACTGAAGAAGAGGACGCGAAGATACGGGAGATCCTTGGAAGGTTGCCCGAGGACGTTCGACTGCGGCTGATAGATGCCGAATGTGCAGATGAAGCCGCCGCTGCCGGGGACGACCACGGTAATGATACGCAGAACGCCACCGTCATCGCTGTGAGCGAGAACGTTCAGGGGTCCCTGGACAGCGGGAGTGACAAGGACGCCTTCGTTATCCAGGCTCAAGCCGGCCGGGAATACACGGTCGCGTTGCCGTACCGCGTCTTATTTTCACTTGGCACAAAGACTGGGCCGCTCATCACGGTTTATGACTCTTTCGGCCAGGAGGTCGCGCGAAGTGAAGACGACTCAGAGACCGAGGTGACCTGGAGAGCCGAGGTTGCGGGGAGCTACTACGTGGTGCTTGGGGATGGCGCAAGCCAGGGCGATTACACGCTGGCCGTTAATCCCGCGATTCCGGCGCCCGAAGCGCCGGTGTCCGTTGCCACTGTCGCTCCCGTGCCGGGTAGTAATGATGACCACGCCAACTCAATTGACAACGCCACGCCCGTGACAGTCGGAGAAGCCGTAGAGGGTGGTGTGAACTACATTGGCGACACGGACTTCTTCGTGTTGCAGGTAGAGGAGGGCGTGTCCTATCAGATAGACGTGGAGTTAGACACCTTGGAGGACTCTTGGTTGCGTCTGCTCGATTCGACTTTCTGGGAACTGGCGTACAACGACGACCACGGAGATTCCTTGGCGTCAGGCATCCTGTGGACGGCGCCGGGTTCGGGCGACTACTACGTCGAGGTTGGCGGCTACGGCGTTGGCAGCTATGCCCTGACCGTCACGGCTACGGACATCGTCGACGACCACGGCGACTCAATCGCAGGCGCCACCGCCGTAACCGTCGGGGAGTCGACGGAAGGTGCAGTGGACTACGACGGCGATGCGGACTTCTTTGTGTTCCAGGCTGAGGAGGGTGTGCTCTACCACGTAGACGTGGAACTGGGCACGCTGAACGACTCGTGGTTGGCGCTGCTTGACGCCGACGAGTGGGAACTTGCGTACAACGATGACAATGCGGATTCACTGGCATCCCGCATCGTGTGGGCGCCGCCGGGTTCGGGCGAGTACTACCTCCAGGTGGGCGGTTATGGCGTTGGCAGCTATGCCCTGACCGTGGCCGTTTCGGACATCGTCGATGACCATGCCAACTCAATCGCGGACGCCACGACTGCGGCGGTCGGGGAGGCCGTGGTGGGTGTGCTGGACTACGAGGGCGACGCGGACTTGTTCGTTTTCGAGGCAGAGGAGGGTGTGACCTACCAGGTAGACGTGGAACTGGGTACGTTGGACGATTCGTGGTTGGCGCTGTTCGACTCCGACGAGTGGGAACTGGCGTACAACGACGACCGTACGGATTCACTGGCGTCGCGCATCGAGTGGACGGCGCCAAGTTCGGCCGAGTACTACGCCGAGGTGGGCGGCTTCGGCACAGGCAGCTACACGGTGACCATCACGGTGGACGAACATGGGTCTTCCGAGGACGGCCGCGGCGAGGCGCAGGAAGATGACCACGCTGATTACCAGTATGAAGCTACCGCCATACTTGTTGGCGAAACCGTTGAAGGATCCATATCCAACGTGGACGATTTTGATTGGTTCTCCTTCCAGGCGGAAGCAGGAAAGCACTACACAATCGCGATTACACTCGGGACGCTGGATGCTTCCTGGAACTTCCTCGATGATTCCGACGGCGAGACACTGGCAACTACCTATGACGAGTCGCCGTTTGTCAGGTGGTTAGCGCCCAATTCAGGAACGTACTACGTGGGAACACAGGGGCTCGGTGGGACCGGCACCTACACCGTAACCGTCAGTGAAGACTCTCACGGCGACGATCCGGAAAATGCCACCGCCATAACAGTCGGAGAATCGATCGAAGGTGCATTGGACTACGAGGGCGACGGTGACGTTTTCGCATTCCAGGCAGAGGCGGGGCAAACCTACGAATTCGATTTAGTTCCCGGAACACTGAACGCCTATGACTTGAGCGTGTGGTCTTCTGATTCGGGTTGGACGAAGTTGGACCAACCTTCCTGGGCAGCACAGCGTTCGGGTGAGCACTACCTGGCTGTGTGGTCGTCCGACGGCAATACCGGCACTTACACCCTGACCATCGCCCAGCCTTAGACCAAGGCCGCGTCGCAGGAGTCTACTCGATCCACGGATACTCCCTGATTCAGGTTCTGCCCACTCGCTTGGATCACGTCAAGAACATTCGCACTCAAGTGCATACTGGCCCTGTAGTCAGTACCCGGCCTGCCACACCACGCGGAGACCGCCAAACCTTGCTGTGTTAATGTCCACGGCACGTCGCGGCCCGCGAGCGGACGCGGCGCGTCACGACGTCCCAAGCTAAAAAACGCTGGCCCATGTTCAAACTGTTCGCTCCAAGGGACCTGGCCCCGATACCGGCGGTCGCCGCCGCGGCCTTCGTGGTCCTGGCCGTTTTTGCGTGGACCGAGAGGACCGTCCTCGTCGATCCCGACTACATGTCAGTCCCATACTGGCCTTGGAAGCTATGGCAAATCGGTCCGTTACTGGTGGGGATCGGCGGCGCCTGGTGGCTCTGGTCGAGCACCCGCCGGGTCCCCTGGGTGCGCAGCCTGGCGCTGGGAATACTGGCCCTGGCGGTGCTCTTCAACGCTTACAGCGGTCTGTTCGGCGATCACTGGGGCAACGTCTGGCGCACCATCAACCCGCTTTTCATCGGCTCTTCCAGCGTGGCGGCCGTGACGCTTTGGCGCTCCGGACAAACTGCCGGGCAAGTAGCCGCGGTGGTTGTGGCTGTGCTGGGCGTCGTGGTCTTCGCCAACGCGTACTTCGTCAACAACGGGGTCCTCTGGCAGGCGCTGGACCCGGTGCGAATGCTCACCTTCCTGGCGTTCGCCGCCGCCGCAGGCCAGGCCAACGTCGCCACATCCGAAAGTGACGAGTCACCGAAAGTTGTGTAACGCCTCGGCCGCGTCGACAATGCGAATTCAATACGGCCCTGTAATCCCGTTCGGGACTAGGACGTCCCCATCCTTTAACTAACTGGATTCGTTCGTCCGTTCAATCATCAGCTCCAGGTAACGCACCTGCCTTGCTGCACGTTCAAATCCGTTGGCGTGCCTTTGGCTCAAAAAACACACGTGAAAGGAATGTCGAGCATTGACTAAGGCGGGCTGGTGGGGATATGCGCCCGGAGGACAGGCTGAAGGACCGCCCGACGACGCATACGACCGGGTGACTAACCCCGAGCGCTTTAGGCCGTTGCATGCGGCAATGCTGGAGATCATCGGCCAGCTGGAGAGTGACTACGAAGTCGAGCGTAAAGAGGGGTACGGTCTCGATGAAGAACTGGAGAGCCGCCGGGACCCGGCGCGTCCGTCCGTCATGCTCAGCCCGAGGGACGCCGAAGCTGCGCCGGTCGGGGTGACGTTCTCGAAATTTCCCGGTCTCTATCTCAGGTTGGGCAGGTGGTACACGGAGCCTTTCCCGGATTGTGGCTGCGACGCTTGCGACGAAACTGCCGAAGACGAGATCCAACGCCTCAAGGACATAATCGACGACGTTACCGCCGGGAGGTTTCGCGAGGCGGTCCACCGGCCCCTGATTTCCTTTATGGGGACTGGTTGGGTCGAGAAGGAGCTATGGTCACCTGACGAGCGTCGGACCTCAACCAGGTCCTTCGGAAGGTCGCGCGTTGACGCGCTCCGCGCGAGAGAAATGGCCGGCGGTCGTCGTCGGCTGGACTTGCGCTGGAAGCCCTGGCCCCACAGAAAGGCCGTTGGCTAGCCTTTGGCCAATATCATCGGGCGCCGGGGTCACTCAATGAATACGCCCCGATGGACCCGGCGAACATTCATCAAATCTTGAAATTTCCTCCCTAGCATCGTGGCTGGCATACGGGCGGTTGGACCAAACGTCGTTCGCCCCAACGGCCGCAATGGGTGTGCCCTCAAAATCCTGTCATCCACTTGAAGGAATCGATCAAATGAAACGAAAGTCGCTCATCGTGTTGTTATCGGTAGGGGCGCTGGCCCTGGCAACCGTCGGAGGCGTGTTGATCGCCAGCGGCGATTCCGGGTCCGGCAAGGAAGGCATTCAGGAACGAGCCGCCGAAATCCTTGGCGTCGAGACCTCGGACCTGCAGTCCGCTCTTGCGCAAGCGCGCCGGGAAGCGGTCGACGCAAAGATCGAAGCGCTCATCGATTCTGCGGTGGAGGACGGGGACATCACGGAAAGTGAAGCAACTGAGATTCGAGACTGGCTCGCTGACCGACCCGAACTGGCGGCGATGAATGGTTCCCGCGGCAAGTTCGGTCTGATGTGGCTACACAACAGCGGCGAGACGAAAACCGACGCCATCCTCGACAAACTCGTTGAAGCCGGCAAGATCACCGATGACGAAGTGACCGCCTACTCCGAATGGCTCGAAGAACGGCCCGAGGCGGTCGACGAACTCCTGCCGACCAAGGACAAAGGCGACCGCGGACGCTTCAAGCGGCACGGGCGCGGGAAGGGCAGAACCGGGTGCGGCGCCGGTATGGACGGTGAGGGTCACGAGACGGCTACGTGGGATAAAGGCAACAAATCGACATAAAGTCCGTAACTGACGGACGTCCAAACTGCCGCAAGTATCCCTCCTAGCTTGCGGCAGTTTTATTTCGCGGAGGCAACGTCACCCCCGTTGAACGGGACCCTTGGGTAACCGTCATTCCCGCCCCCGAGCAATCGTCGTTCCCGCTCCCGGGCGGGAATCTCCGGGGTCCGCGACTACCGGTTGTCGGCCGTTTCATCCCACCAACCTCCCGACCATCACCCACCCTGCACATCGTCGGGCCGCGGAAACCGTGTAAGACGAAGGGGACGCGCGCTTAAACTCGTCTTACCGGGGAAACCCGGTACCCACGGTGGGGCATGGGCAACGCGGCTACCCCACCAACCTGCCAACCCTTACCCACATCCGGCATTCCCCCAAACCGTCTTCCCCGACGAAGATCGGGGACCCAGGGGCGCGCGGCTACCCCCGCCAACCTGTGACACACCCACAACCCGACGCTGGCCAAACCCACTTGTAGGGGTGCCTCTTGTGGGCACCCGCCGGGGCGGAACGGGCAACTCGGCTACCCCCACCAACCTACCGCCCCTTACCCACATCCGGCATTCCCCCAAACCGTCTTCCCCGACGAAGATCGGGGACCCAGGGGCGCGCGGCTACAACCCACAACACCCAAAATCCACCCCACAAACATTTGACACGCACGAACACCTGTTCTAATATAAATATCGAGTCGTGCATTACGACGCGTTCATCACAGCCATTCTGATCGAACAGCAACGGGAACAACTGCTGCAGCCATCGGGGGTAAAAGTTCCTCCCCCCGTGTTAAAGCCCGTTGCAGAACGAGAAAGTACATGCTCTCCTGGGAAGCAGGCATGGGCTATGCATGGATTCCAGTGCCCCACCGGCTGCAAAGCCGGCAAGGGTAACCGGAACGACTCGCACATAATGCTGTTCACGTAGGCGTGGCAGCTTTAGACCCCGACTATGGTGACTCGGGGCCCGCAGGCTAAGTCTGAGAGAGATGCCTGGGGAGCTATCGGAAGTTCGCCCCAGAGATCAAGCCGAAGATTCGATAGCAAATGCGTCTTTCCCTCAGACGCCCATAAGCGCCCCACAAGCCGGGCGCGGCTGTAGAGCCGAAAACGTCTTCGGCCCCGGTTCGACCGCCGACGCGTGAGCGAGCAAATTGCCGCCACTACCGTTGGTTGTTGGACTGTGCGGAGAAGACCGAGGAAACATACTTCCCAACAACGCCTCACGGTTCCGGCCGGGCGTGGGAAAGACTACAGAGACACTGTCAACCGAGGCAACTCCGGGAAACCCCCGGGGTTGCTTCAACGCGCGCCCAACAGTTTCACCGTCCCCAACTCCCCATTCCTGTCATCCTCGAGCCGTCCATCTGTCATCCTCGAGCGCAGCGAAGGATCTCCCGCCCTTCACACACAACCGCCGTTCTCCCAACCCGTCCTACCGCACCCCCACACCCCGTCTTCCCCGACTCCGATCGGGGACCCAGGGGGGCGCGGCTACCCCCATAAACCCGCTACACAACCACTCCCCCACACCGGCCAAACACCCTCGCACCCCATCATCCTTCGTAGGGGCCGATTTTAAACCCATTCGTTCCAACTAATTCGATGACATGGCGGATTTCGCTCCTGATTTGCCCGTGTTCGGACGCGGTGACAGCCTCCAATGGCCCTGATGAACCCTTAACGCGGCCGTTTGCCGGCGCGATCGCGTTTGCTCGCCCGGAATCAGCACGACAGCGGGACTACTCGGACTTTGTGTAGGACCCTTTTTCAATGCTGAAATGGCAATTAGTTGGAACGGAAGGTGTGAAACCCACCCGCGGCATCAGACCGCAGCGCCCGATCGTCGACCCTTTACGCAATTCAGCCGCGTGGGCGAGAATCGGCCCATCCAACCCGTGAATTGCTGAGACACCGAGGATGACCAATGAACGCGTACCAGCCGCTTGATCTGTCGAATTCCTACAACGCCGGACCCGATGTAATGCCAGCCGGATCGGAGGTCCACACCGGCGCCATCACCCTGCGAGGCCTGCCGTTCCAAATCGGCGACGGCGGCGATAACTGCTTCATCGCACTCGACGGGTCGGCCGGCCCGGTGACAATTCCAGTCGGCGGCAACGCGCGACAGGTCATCTTCGCCCACGCCCTGCTCGAGACCTCGGTGCCATTGGGAGGGACTCTCGGAATCCATGTCGCCGACTACGTGTTCCACCTGTCTGGAGGGGCGAAGGAACACGCGACCGTACGCGAGAGATTTGAAATCGCATCCGTGCCTATCCCGCAAGCGATTGCCGGAGTGCCCGGCCGCCCGTTCCGCGCAGTAATCGACGAGCACGACGCTCTCCCACATAGGAACGAGGGGCCATGGGAGGAGACCGGCCGCCGCCAGACTGAAGTGGTGCCTGGTGCGATTAAGCTCTACTACCTCTGGGCGTGGAAGAACCCGCACCCGGACGCGGCCGTGGAATCAATCGAAATCGTGCCCCGCGGGCCGCGTTTCATAATCGCCGGGATCACGCTCGGGCAGCTCGACGAGTACCCCTTCGTCAAGCAGAGGCGCCGCCCGGTAAGGGTGACCCTGAGCGGCGATACGGCCGACGAACCGTTCGACGTGGATGTACAGGTGGACCGCGGGGTGGCCACCTACGCATTCGCCCTGCCGGAAGCGTCCGACGATGAGTTCCTTGGCGACTCCTTCAAGGGCTGGGGCGAGCAGCAGAACGAAAAGGCAAGCCCGTCCTACGTCGAGGTGGCTGCGACGCCCTCGGCATCCGTCACCGTCAAGCAGGATGGCCGAGAGGTGGCGGAGGCTCAGTGGGGCGAAGTCGAGGAGAAAAAAGTCGTAGAGACACCCGGCGCAACATTCGAGCTGCTGGACAGGGGACGGAACTGGGTCAATGTGACCGTATTGGATGACGACACGGGCAGGCCGGTACCTTGCCGGGTCCACTTCCGCTCCCCGGAAGGCATCCCCTACCAACCGCACGGCCACCACAACCAGGTCAACTCGAACCTCGGTACCTGGCATCTCGACGTGGGCGGCGACATGAGGCTCGGCCAGATCACCTACGCCTACATCGACGGCACGTGCCAGGGATGGCTGCCGCGAGGTGACGTCATCGTGGACGTCGCCCGCGGCTTCGAATACGAGCCCATACGTACGAAGGTCCGCATCGAACCCGGCCAACGCGAGCTGACCCTGCGACTGAAGCGATGGACCAACATGAACCAGCAGCGGTGGTTCAGTGGCGACTCCCACGTTCACTTCCTGTCGCCGCACGGCAGCCACACCGAATCCCAGGGTGAGGACCTCAACGTCGTCAACCTGCTCCAGTCGCAATGGGGCAGCCTCTTCACGAACACGGAGGACTTCACCGGGGAGCCGAGCATCTCCCGCAAGGGCGACAACATCGTCTACGTCTCCCAGGAGAACCGGCAGCATTTCCTGGGCCACATGATCCTGTGGGGTCTCAAGAAGCCAGTCATGCCATGGTGCAGCGACGGACCGAGTGAGGCCGAGATTGGCGGCGCGATGGAGACAACCCTCAGCCACTGGGCTGACGAAGCCCACGAGCAGGGGGCGTATGTGATCAGCCCCCATTTCCCGAACCCCAACGGAGAGCCCGCCGCACTCGTCGCCACGGGCAGGCTCGACGGCGTCGAAATGATCAGGACGACCGAGCACAACCACATCGAGTACTACCGCTACCTCAACTGCGGGTACAGGCTCCCGCTGATCGGCGGGACCGACAAGATGAGCAGCGACGTGCCCGTCGGCCTGTACCGCACCTACGTGAAAATCCCCGACGACCAGGAGTTTAACTACGACAACTGGTGCCGCAACGCCGCCGCCGGCAGGACGTTCCTCAGCGGCGGCCCGATCATGGGCTTCTCGGTCGACGGCAAGCAGGTCGGCGACACGGTCGAGATATCGGGCCCCGGGACCGTAGAGGTCGAGGCCTGGGCCGAGAGCACCCTGCCTATCCACAGCCTGGAGATTGTCATGAATGGTCGGGTGGTCGGCTCCACCAGGGACTCGAAGGGAGCCCGCAGGCTGGCCGTGAGGGAATCCGTCAGGATCGACGGACACTCGTGGCTGGCCGCCCGCTGCGGTGGGACCAGGTATTACAACATGACCCTGCACCACGACGTGTGGCAGCGTGGAATGTTCGGACACACGTCACCGATATACGTCGCCTGCGGCGGCGAGTGGTCAATGTTCGACGAAGGCGTGGCGCGGGACATGCTTACGCTGATCGAAGGAAGCATGGTCTACATAAAGGAGACGGCGCCGCTGGACGAGCCGGGGACGGCAACCCACCACCACGGCGAGTCCGACCACCGGGCCTACCTGCTACGGCCGTTCCTGGAAGCCAGGGACGCCGTGCACAGGCGCATGGACGCCCTGGGAATCCCGCACTAGGAGGATTTCGCGGGCATGCCGCGCAATGGCGGGTGAATGGTCGGGGAGCCGGGATTTGAACCCGGGACCTCTGCGTCCCGAACGCAGCGCGCTACCAAGCTGCGCCACTCCCCGATGTTTGCCACCCTGTTGATTATACGGCCGCGATTCCCCGCTTAGGCCCAAGCGCGGCGGCGTTAACGAGGGAATTTTTGTAGACGGCGCACAGAAAAGGCCGCCCAGAAAGTATCTCAGGTCTCAGCCCCGCAAGCGCAGCCACGTCAGCCGGGCGAACGCCTCGATGACTATGGCCATCGACATTTTTGACTTGCCCTTGTCGCGCTCCATGAATACGTATGGGTACTCGACGACACGCAGACCGGCCCTTTGACAGCGGTACGCAACCTCCGACTGAAACCCGAAACCCGCCAGTCTGAGCGACTCGAGTCCGATTTCATCGAGCGCGCTTCTCCGGTACGCCTTGAACCCCGCCGTAGCGTCTCTGACTCTCAGCCCCAACACGAGCCGAATGCCCAGGCTGCCCAGCCTGCTGATCAGCTTACGGCTGAGGGACCAGGTCGGGTCCACGCCTCCCCCCGGTGCATACCGGGAGGCCGTCACCACGTCGGCCTCTTCGAGTCGTGCCAGCATCTCAGGCACGCACTCCGGAGGGTGCGACAAGTCCGCGTCCATCTGGACAACGTAGTCTCCGCCGAGCTCTAGGGCGTGCCCAAGCCCGTGTACATACGCCTTGCCGAGGCCGGCCTTGCCGGGCCGGTGGAGCACTTCGATCCGCCCCGGGTTTTCCGCCGCCATCCGGTCTGCCAGTTCGCCGGTGCCGTCCGGTGAGTTGTCGTCCACCACGAGCAGCATCATTTCCGGGATGCCCAGCCCGGACAGGCGCTCGAACAACACAGGTAGGTTGTCGACCTCGTTGTACGTGGGCACAACGATGACGACCTTCCGTTGACTGTTTGTGCTTTCCGTGACTGCCGACAATTCGATTCTCAACGGCGCCGGTTGGTATTCATGAAAGGCTGTTTGGCGCCCATGTTGACCTTCACCTGGTGGGTCCGCTTTCAGTTAGTGACCAGACGGCGGTGTTCCACCAGCATGCAGCGGTCCATGACCACGTCGAGCCCGGCCCGTCGCGCCGCCTGCGCCGCGTCTTCATTGACGATACCCTGCTGCATCCAGACTGCGCCCGCCCTCGCCGCGATTGCGTCCTCCACGACGGATCCAACCTGCAACGGCCGCCTGAATATGTCCACTATGTCGACCCTTTCGGGAATGTCCGAGACCGTGGCATAGGCCGTGAGGCCATTCCACGATTCAATAGCCGGATTGACGGGAAATATGCGATAACCAACGTCTTGCAGATAGGCCGCCACTGCGTGGCTCGGCCGGTTGGGCCGCGGAGAAATGCCGACCACTGCGACCGTTCGTGCCTCGGTCAGCAGCTTGGCGAGATAGTCGTCGGCCGCTCCCGTGGTCATCTATCTAACCTTTTGAGTTCGCTGTATTCGCCCCGCAAGTCGTTCAGGCGAATCTTCAAGATTTGGAGGAATGCAATTCCTCCAAGCACGAGGCTCACCCGGCTGGAACGCTTGGCAAACCACCAATCTATGGCGATCTCGCCTACGCTATACCCGGCCTTCCTCGCAAGGTACAACACCTCCACGTCGAACGCCCATCCATCGAGCTTTTGCAGCCTGAAGATCTCGTTCGCGGCGTCCTCGCCGAACAGCTTGAAGCCGCACTGCGTGTCCTGAATACCCCTCACCGCGAAGATCCGCACCACCCAGTTGAACACCCTGCCGATGAAATGCCTCCGCCACGGTTCACCGATCCGCCTGGCGCCCGGGGCTTCCCGCGACCCCACCGCGACGTCAAAGGTGGGATTGCCGTCGCGCCCGTTGAAGAATCGATCGATGTGTTCCGGCGGCATCGACAGGTCGGCGTCGCAGATAAAGCGGAATCTACCCCGGGCCTCCAGCATGCCTTTGCGCACCGCAGCGCCCTTGCCGCCGTGTGGGGCGTCTACGAGTCGCAGGCGGGGCTCGCTTTCACAACGTTTACTGACAATGGCGGCCGTCTCGTCTTCGCTGCCGTCGTTGACTACAACCAGCTCCCAGTCCCGCGAGCTACCGGTGAGGTAGTCAACCTGGCGGGTGATGGTGGTGTCGATTCCCGCCGCCTCGTTGTAGGCGGGAACTACGACTGAAAGAACAGGACCTGTCAACTTGTTGCGCCGCTGTGTGACACTGGCCCGTCAGTCCCCGGGCCCGTCGAGTTCGAATGCGGAATGCAGCGCCCGCGCCGCGGTCTCAACGCTGTCCGCACGAATGATGCAGGTGATCCGAATCTCGGACGTGGTGATCAGTTCGATGTTCACACCAGCCGAAGCGAGGGCGTCGAACATCCTCGCCGCGAAACCGGGAGCGTTCTGCATGCCTGTTCCCACGATGCTCACCTTGGCGAGGTCGGGGTCTGCTATGACTTCAGAAGACTCGAATGCGCTCTGTCCTTGGGTGATCTCCATGGCGCGTTGAAGATCACCGCGCGCCACGGTGAAGGACATGTCTGTGAGGCCTTCGGCGCTGGCGTTCTGCACGATCACGTCAACGCTGATTCCGGCGTCTGCCAGCGGATTGAACAGCGCAGAAGCCACACCCGGCCGGTCCATGACGCCCCGTACGGTTATCTTGGCGATGTTGCGTTCAACGGGGACCCCGGTGATCGCCTTGCGGACTTCCAATGTCGGTTCACCTCCGTGGATCAGTGTCCCTGGCGCGTCGAAGAAAGACGAGGCGACCAGCACCGGTACTTTGTAGACAGCGGCCAATTCTATGGAGCGCGGGTTCATTTTCGCGCCCAGCATGGCCATCTCCAGCATCTCTTCGTACCCGATCTCCGCCAACTTTTGCGCCCCGGGCACAAGACGCGGGTCCGACGTGTAGATGCCGTCCACATCCGTGTAGATCTCGCACCTCTTGGCGTCCAGCGCCGCAGCGAGCGCAACAGCCGTGGTGTCCGACCCGCCTCTGCCGAGCGTCGTGACGTCGCCCAACTCCGTGACTCCCTGGAAACCGGCGACGATGATTATCTTGCCGATGTCCAGTTCGCGCCGGAGCCTCGCCGGATCGATCGCCGAGATGCGGGCCGAGCCGTGAGTCGCCTCGGTCCTGATTCCGGCCTGGATGCCAGACAAGCTCACTACGTCGTAGCCCATCGACTGTATGGCGATGGCCATCAACGTGGCGCTCACAAGTTCGCCGGTTGACATCAGCGTGTCCAACTCACGCGGCGGGGGCGGCCGGCCGGCGGCGGCGACGTCGTTTGCCATCCGGATCAGGTCGTCTGTGGTATCACCCATCGCCGACACCACGGCGACCAGGTCGACGCCCTCCTCCCGCTGCTTGCAAATGCGTTTCGCGACGTTCCTGATGAGATCAGGGTCGGCGAGGGAACTTCCGCCGAATTTCTGCACGATGACCGGGTTGGGACTCATTGCTGCACCATGTGCGCCCCGGTCAACGCAGGACTCAGGACCACCGCGCGGCCGGGCGCGCTCGACTTGCGGGCCGCTTCGCTCATTTCATACAGGACGGTCACCTCTCGGCCCGTGGTGAGCGCCATGACGGTCGGACCGGCCCCGGAAAGGAAGGCGCCGTGCGCGCCGCCGTCCAGGGCAGCCCGGATGATGGTCTTCATCGCCGGAAAGAACGCGCCTCGCTGCGGCTGATGTAGCCGGTCCTCGGTGGCGTGACGGAGCAGTTCGAGCCGGCCGGTCGCCAATGCGTTGACGAACAGCGCGGTCCTGCCGAGGTTGAAGACGGCGTCATCGCGGCTGACCTTATCCGGGAGTACGGCCCGCGCTTCGGATGTGTTCGTGCTCACTTCGGGAATGAAGGCCACCGCCTTGAGTTCGCCGGGCAGCGGTGTCTGGTCTACGACCCACCCTTCGTTGCCCTTCACGCTGATGCAGCAACCCCCATAGACGGCCGGCGCCGCGTTGTCGGGATGGCCCTCGACGTCGGCTGCCAGTTCGAACAGCAGGCGCCGGTCAGAATCGCGCCCGGCCAGCGCCAGGCCGGCAAGCAAGCCGGCGACCGTTGCGGCGGAACTGCTCCCAAGGCCGCGGGCCAGCGGGATGCGGTTTTCGCACCGGACAGCGAACTCCGGCGCGCCCGTTCCGAGCGACCGAAGGGCCGAGTTGATCCCTGCGACCACGATGTTCGATTCGTCACGGGGTAATTCGCATTCCCCTTCGCCCTCGATCGTCACGCCGGACTTACCGGGCGTGACGGTGACGGTGTTCCACAGGTCCAACGCCATTCCCATCGCATCGAAACCCGGACCCAGGTTGGCGGTCGTGGCGGGAACTTTGACGGTGATTCGGTCGGGCACAGGCACGGTGTCGCGGTTGATGAACGGGTGGTTTATTGCAGTAGTAATCGGCCGCCTGGACCGGCATTCCGCCGGGACGCGGCAACGAAGCGATTGCAGACAACCTTCAAAGTATAATCCTGCCGCCCCGCGGGGCTGTATACCAACCATCCCATGAGGAGGACGCATTGGTGAGCCCAAAGGTTGCCGTCGTGATGCCGGAGGCTGCGAACATCGAACGGCTGGTCCACTACACACGGGCGGCCGACTTCGAAGAGGACGTGGAGTTCATCTTCGTAGACGCCGGAGAAGACTCGGAGGAGGTGGTGAGGCAGTGTGCCGACGCCGCGGCGCTGATGCCATCCTCCCAGACCATGACGACGGACCAGCTAGTCAGGCTCCCCAACCTGCGTCACATCCAGGTAACCAGCGCCGGCACGGACTGGCTGGACAAGACCGCGCTCGCAGAGCTTGGTGTGACCGTCTCTAACAACGGCGGCGGCAACGCGCCGGCCGTAGCGGAGCACGCTATCGCGTTGATGGTCTCGGTGTACCGGAGGCTGGACCGGCAGTTCGAGGGTGTGAAGTCGCGGCGCTGGGCGGAAGGCGCTCGAGGCGAACCGGAAGACCACCACACGCTGGTCGGCAAGCGAGTGGGACTTATCGGCCTAGGCCAAATTGGTTCGCGGGTCGCAAAACGCCTCGCAGGGTGGGAATGCGAGATCGTTTACTTCGATTCGTTCGACTTCCCCGAGGATTACGAGCAGGAAGCGGGCGTCACACGCGTTTCGTTCGACGAACTGCTGAAGACCTCGGACGTCATCTCACTCCACACTCCCCTGGAATCCAACACCCATCACCTCATCTCCGACCGCGAATTCGGCATGATGAAGCCGACCGCGATCCTGATAAACACCTGCCGCGGGCCGGTCGTCGACGAGGCTGCATTGGTCCGGGCGCTGAGGGCGGGAATCATCAAGGCAGCCGGGCTCGACGTGACCGAGGTGGAGCCGACCCCGCCGGACAACCCCTTGCTCGACCTGGACAACGTGGTCATCACCCCGCACTTGGCCAGCATGGCAATCGAGTCGACGATCGACTCAGTCAAGTTCGGCGTCCAGAACGCCGCACGGGCCGCAAGGGGCGAACAACCGCAGGCAGTGGTGCCCCCGGTGTAGGGATCGGCGGTCAGGTTGGCTCTGTTGTGTTTCTTGGATAGGGGGCAGAACCAACAGGTGCGTTCTGTTAATCGAGCGAAGTTGCCTGTTTTCTATGAATGAGCGAGAGGGTAGGAACCTAGAAAGCAATTGCCCGTGCCTGGAGTGTGTCCGATTCCGCGAAGCGAACTACAACGATGAGGAAGGAAGGGCGTCTTTCGCACTCGGATTATTCGTCGCGTTTGTAGTAGCGTTCGGCGTGCACGCAATAGCAGGCCCTCCACTTTGTGGAACTGTGTTGGTTTTCGTCGTGGTTGTGGCATTAGTCTGGGGAATTTGTTTATTTACCAACGTTGAAGTGGTCTGGAACAATGCGGAGTCAAAGGAGAGGAATCGTACGACCGACGAATCATCGGGTCCACGCGAGGAAGCGACAAAACAGGCCAGGTACTTGCTCTCAAAGCAGAGACTCTTGGTGCTGGATACCGAGACTACCGGTACGGGTCCCAGGGCGGAGATATGCGAGATCGCCATAGTTGACCGGGCCGGCGAAGTTGTGGTCGACGAGTTGCTGCGCCCCCGAACCCGAATGTCGGTCAGCGCAACGCGTATTCACGGCATCAGGACTGCGGATGTGGAAGAAAAGCCCACGTGCGATTTATTCATCGGCTCAACGCTCTCCAAGATCTTGGAAGACTCAGACGTGCCAATTGCCATTTTCAACTCGGAGTTCGACCTGCGGCTTTTGGATCAAAGCACAGACCGTGGCACCGCGTGGCGCTCCCGAAAAAACGTGTTCTGCATAATGAGAATGTACGCCCATTATTACGGGAAGTGGAACGACTATCACCAGTCGTTCAGGTGGCAGGGGTTGGACAAGGCGAGGCGGCAGTGCCGTCTGGAGTGGGATGGCAAGCCCCACAGGGCACTGCCCGATGCGCGGATGGCATTAGCGGTCTTACGCCACATGGCGGACTCCCCTGGGTAATCCACGGCCGAACGGTCAACCAACTACCCATGAAATCCAACGGGACCGCGGGCACCGGTAGATGGCCGGCGTCAGGTGTATCTAAACGCCGGGTGACTCGCCGAGCGTCACGTCCAATTCGAAGAGCGTGAATCCGCGCAGGTTACTGCCCCTGATAACAGTGAACTGGACCTCCTCGCCGGCGCTGTGAAGACGGAGGAAGTCGTTGAGGTCCGCGCTGTCCTGGATGGGTGTGTCGTTGGCCTTCACCACTATGTCGTCAACGCGTATGCCCGCCAGGTCTGCAGGCGAGCCGGGGTCGATGTCCGTCACACCGAACCCGGCCGAGACAGGCAACCCGAGCACCGCCGCGAGGGCGCGGCGAATGTCGATCCCGTACGCCCCAAAATAGCCTGGCGGAGGCGGCGGGCCCAGCGAGATGAGCCGTTCCGCAATTCCCCTTACCAGGTTTATGTTCAGTGCGAATCCGACGCCCTCTCCTATACCCATCTTGGCAGAATTCAAGCCGATCACCTGGCCCTGTGAATTCACCAACGGACCCCCGCTGTTGCCCTCGTTGATCGCAGCGTCGGTCTGTATCAGGCCGCTCAGTTGACGGCCGGATGAGTTCGCAATGGCCCGATCGAGGGCGCTCACCACTCCCTTGCTGACGGTTGGCCCGCCCTCGAGTCCAAGTGCGTGGCCAACGGCGATGACGTCCTCTCCGACCCGCAGAGACTTGGAATCCCCAAACACCGCCGGAGTCAGGGAGTCCGACTCGATCTTGATTATCGCCAGGTCGCTCGGGGGGTCCTCACGGAATAACTGCGCGGTCAGGACCTCGCCGTCCGAGAGTGAGACCTTGATCACCTCCGCCCTGGTCACCACGTGGTAGTTCGTCAGGATGTGACCGGACCGGTCGAATACGATGCCCGTGCCCACGTTGGGCCGCGGTGCGCCCGGCGCCGTCACAGCGATCTGCACCACGGAGTCTTTGACGGCCTCGACGATGTCGGGGGTGCTGAGGGCAGGTTGCGCGTGCCCTGTAGCCGAAGTGTCCGGGTGGCCGCCCGCGGAGGGCGCGGACCCTTCAGGTGAATGCGCGTCTTCGCCGGATGAGGTCGCCGCCTCGGACGATGGTGATAACGTTCGGGGCGTCGGAGTCTGAAGTGGCTTTGCGTCGGCGCACGCGACGATAAGTGCGGCGGCAATGGCCGCGACGATTACAAGGGTTGCGCGTCGCCGAATGTACATGAGTCCGTGGCGGCTATTCAGCCGAAGCAATGGCGCGTAGCAGGCCAAATCGCGATTCGTTACGTATGCTGACTCACAGGATACCGCCGGATCAGGCCCTGCCGTTCCACCGAGTATAAGTTACGGCCGCACACAGACTATGAAGACGAGCGCCAGTTGAACCTCACCCGTTACGTGCTCAGGCGGGCCCGGAGCGATGCGCGGCTCCTTACGGGGGCCGCTGTGGCCATCGTAGTGGCGTTGGTGGCGGTCTCCGCCGCTCCCGTATACCTGAGGTCGCTCGAAAAGGCAGGGGTCGAGCATCGCCTCGACGTACTTACCGAGTCGAGAACGGCTTTTCACATAAGCACGTCCTGGATACCCCTCGAACGGCCAGAATTCCACGAGTCGGACGCAAAGGTCGACGCTGCCCGCGACGACCACGTGGCAGACGTGGTCACAGGCAAGACCAGGTTCGTAAAGTCAAGGGGACATCTCTGGAATTTCGACGGCCTTCCTCCAAGGGAGGACATCACCGATTCCAGGAGTTTCTTTCACCTGATTTCTGACCTCGACCAGCACGTCGACTACGTCGAAGGCAGGCCTCCCAGCCCAGAGGTGACGTACGAAGACGGCGCGATCGTGGTGGAGGCCGCGGTCTACGCACGCCGCGCAGGCATGTTGAACGTCAAGGTGGGCGACGTGATCGACAGCGTCGCGGAGGAGGTCCGGGGGGAAATAGTAAAAGCCCGCATCACGGGCGCCTTCCTGGTCAGCGACCCGCAGGATGTGTTCTGGCTCGACCTCTCGATACCCATCATCGCGCCGGGAGCGGCTGTGGAAGAGCGGCTCCCTCCGCTGTCGCTGTTCACGTCCGGGGAGTCCATCATCGACGGCGTGGGCGCGGCACACGGCGGTCTGCCAGGCAGCTACGCGTGGTTCCTGTACACCGATCACGAAGTGCTGGGCGAGATGGAAGCAGGCCAACTCGTCCGGATGACTGACGAGTTCGAGTCTCGGATAGAGTCAGACATCGCCCGCGGCAGCCTTATTACCGCCCTCGACAACTCGTTCATCGATCTGGGCAACCGCCTCATCTTTGCGCGCATACCGATGCTACTCATGGCTGCCCTGGCGCTCTCAGCGGTGGCCTACTACCTGTTCCTGGTCGGCGGTCTCCTGGCCAGGCGCCGTGCGTCTGAGACGCTGATGCTTCGCAGCCGAGGCCTGAACTACTGGCAGATCACCGCGGTGCAATCGATAGAGTCGATGTTCCTGATCGGCATTCCCATTGCCCTCTCCCCCCTGGCGGGACTGCTTCTCGTATCGCAGATCGGGCGGCTTCCTGTGTACCACGGAATCACGGGCGGCGGGGCGCTGCCGGTTGAATTCACTTGGGTGTCTTACGTGTGGGCGTTGGCCGGAGGAATAGTGGTGTCGGTAATCCTGCTTGCGCCCGTGCTGATCGAGGCAAGGCGGGGCGTCGTCGAGGGTGTCGTGGCGGGAGAGGCGCGGCCGGACCGCCCGCCACTGTTTCAGCGGTACTTCCTGGACGTATTGATACTCGCGCTCGGGGGCCTGGTCTGGTGGGAGTTGCGTTCCAGGGGCTCGGTCGTGGCCGGGGAGTTCGGCGAACGCTCGGCGGACATGACCCTGCTCTTCTTCCCTGCCATATTCCTCGTGGGCGCCGCGCTCGTATTTCTGCGCGTGTTCCCCCTTGTCGTGAGACTCTCCGCCTGGATAGCCGCCCGCACGACCCGCGCGTGGCTGGTCCTCGGCTTCTGGAGGCTGGGCCGAAGCCCATACTGGTACACGTGGCCCGTGATCCTGCTCGTACTGGCGGCCGGTCTGGGCGTCATTTCCGGGACTGTCGCATCGACGCTCGAACGGTCCAACGAAGAGCGCATCTACTACCACACCGCCGGTGACCTGCGTGTAACTCCCGGTACCGCAAACTTCCCGGTCAACGAACGGACCCTGAGCCGCCTCGTGTCGAACGACTCGATCGTCAACGCGACGCCCGTCTACAGGACGGATGGCCGAATTGGCACGACCGGCAGCGGACAGTTCTTCCAGTTGATGGCCATCGACCCCGCAAGCTTCGGGGAGGTCTCATGGTTCAGGGAAGACTTCGCCGATCTGCCGTTGCAGACCCTTCTCAACCGCATCCACGTGGACACAACACCCCAGCCGATTGTCCTGCCGCCCGGTACGGAGTCCCTGGCAGTGTGGGCCAAGGCGACGCCGAGGGTGCAGGACGCATTCCTGTGGATGGCCTTCAGGGGCGGCAACGGAGCAATGGACACGGTCACTTTCGGTCAGATCGAGGGCGAGTGGACTCGCCTGACGGCTCGGACCGGCAACCTGCCCGATCCCGTCGAACTTGTCTCAATACAGGTGTTCGAGCCGGCAGGTCCCGACTCGGGCACGCCGACCACGCTCCTGTTGGACGACCTGGTCGCTATCGGAGCGACGGGCCAGGAGCAACTGGTTTTGGACTTTGAACTCAAGGAGTTCTGGACCGGTCTGCCAACTTCCAACGGCCTCGACACCCAGTTCTCGTTATCGCCGGAAGACTCGGGAAGCGGTCACGTCGGCCAGTTCGTTGGTAAGAGGGTGGGGCAAGTGTCCATGGGAAGGGGCGTCAACGGCGGTATCCGGGGGATCTACCGCTCTGCGAGCGATGGCCCCATACCCATGCTCGCTTCCAAAGGCTTCGATTCGCGAACCCAGACGCAACCGAATCAGCCTTTCGTGGTTGAGATTGACGGGCAAATCACCCCCGCCCTGGTTGTTGGCAACGTAGAACTGTTCCCTACTATTCATCCAACCACCCTGCCGTACTTGATAGTCGATATCGACGCGCTGCATGACTTTCTGTCACTACGGGCGACGGAACCAACGCTGGCCAACGAAGTCCTCATCGCCGTAGAGCCAGGCCGTTCGGACGAGGCGAAGGAGGACGCCCGGGGTGTTTTCCTGGTGGCAAACATCCAGGCCCGCAGTGACTTCCTGGAACGCTCGCTGATCGACCCGCTGGTGGTGGCGGGCTGGCGTGGCATGGGTTTCGTGGCAACTGCAATAGCCATGGCGGCTGTGGCCCTGGGTTATGCGACCTATATGACGGCGCATGAGCGTCGCACCCGCAACGAATCGGCCTTCCTGCTCGCGCTCGGATTCCCGCGCCGGGCGTTCCTCTTGCTCGTCCTCGTGGAGCACGCCCTCATATCGGTGCTGGGAACGGTACTGGGGATCGCCGCGGGGGTTGTCGCCAGCCAGATCACGATCTCCAGCATCGCCCACACCCAGGCCGGCGGCGAATTGATCCCACCCTTCGTGGCCGACACCAACTGGGCCCCTGCCGGTCTTGTCATCATGATCATGGTGGTTATTACCGTCTTGGCCGTCGTCACATTGCGGCGCGCCTATCCGAATTTGCCGATTCACGAACTGACGAGCGCGAGAGGCTAGGTCACAGCTAATGCTCGCTGCGTCATTTCAACTCATCGTGAAACGCGCACTCGCGCACTGGCGTTTGCTGACCGCGGTGGTTGTGGGCGTGCTTCTCTCGGTCACCATCATGGCAACGTCGAGCGTCTACTTCGACAGCCTGCGGGAACTGGGACTGCGGAGGACGCTGGCCGACTACGAAAACACGCAACTCGACTTGCTGGTCGACGCCTCCGTCCGGCCTGTCGACGACGGGTCGCACGGTTCGATTACTTCCGTGATCGACAACCGCGTCGTATTGCCACTCGCCAAACACCTGAACAGCAAGGACCTGGCCATCAGGACCTGGACGTTCTTCTTCGACGACCCCCCGGCGATGGTCCGCGCGGACCAGTGCCCCTGCGTACATAGACCCCAACTCCAGCAGGATGACGGCACAATTCCAATCATCGAGTGCGACTGCCGCCGCATTTCGTTTTCGTCAGTCCCGCGGCAGGATGACAGGTTAACCGTGATAAGGGGGCGGGCCCCCGAACCCGTAACCCGCCGGCAGGCAGGGGATGACGTCCTGACGATTGAAGCGCTCATCCCCGTCGAAACGACCGAGATGTTTGGCCTGGACGTTGGCTCAGTTATCGCGGCGCGGCCCTACTGGGAGGATGAGCATCAACAACTGAAAGCTGTGGTCACCGGCGTATACGAGCGGACCGATGAAGATGACCCGGTCTGGCGCATCTGGAGTGAGTCATTCAGGTACCAGGGGACCACCCTGGATTTTGCCGATTTCGTGATACCGGAGGAGACGCTGAGGCAGGGAATTGGCGGTTACTTCCCGTCCATGGGCGCCGAGTATGCCTGGCTGCTGGACACTAACGCTTCGAGCATCCGCCCCTGGGACACGCCGCGTATACGGGGCGCAGTCGACTACCTGGTCGGAGAACTCAGGGCCAACGTGGACGGCTTCAGGTTCCGGAGTCAACTGACGGACGCGCTGGAAAGGTTCGAGATCGAACTCTTCTTCAACCGGCTGCCGATGTTCATCATCCTGATCCTGATAGTCCTGGTGGTGCTTTACTACGTCATCACGCTCGGTTCGATGCTGGTGGAGGCCCAAAAGCCGGAGATCGCCCTGCTCCGCTCGCGCGGCGCCACGTCTTTCCAGATCCTCGCGGTGTTCGTGGTCGAGGCGGCCTTGTTGTCTGCGGGCGCGTTCGTCATCGGGCCCCTCCTGGCCCTTGTAGGCGTCAGCGTAATCGGCATCATTCCCGGGTTCGGTGAACTGAATGGCGGCGATCCCCTGCCGGTCAGATTGACTGCTGACGTGTATCGCCTGGCGGGACTCGGCGCCGGACTGACCCTGCTGGCGCTCATGGTGCCGGCTGTTCGAGCGTCACGACTTGGCATGTTGAGGGAACGCCGGTCACGGGCCCGCCCCGGCCGCCTGGCTGTAATACAGCGCTATTACCTGGACGTGGGATTCCTGGGAATAGTCATCTTCCTGTTCTGGCAATTGACAAAGCAGGGCTCGTTCGTAGCCACGAGGCTGTTCGGCGAAACGGCGGTAAACCAACTGATACTTGCGGTCCCCGCCATATTCCTCCTGGCCGCCGCCCTCGTGTTGCTCAGGGTGTTCCCGCTCATTCTCGACATCCTGGGCAGGCTGCTCGCCAGCAGGTACGCCAGCCGGCTGACCCCGCCGGCAATCGTGCTTGGCGTCTGGCAGATGTCGCGCAATCCGGCCCATTACATGCAACTGGGCCTGCTGATAATCCTGGGGGCGGCGCTGGGAGTGTTCGCGTCCACGTTCGCGGCATCGCTCGAGCGCAGCGCAATAGACCAGGCGATGTACGAGTCCGGCGCCGACTTGCGGATAACCTCGTTCTCTATTCCGGCCGGCGGCCAAAGTCACTCCGTGGAAGCCGTCCTGGAGGACATTGAAGGCGTCGATACCGTGGCCACCGTCAGGCGACAGCGGAGCTTCCCTTCAGGAGGTCTGAACTTCGCCACATTCAACTTGTTGGCGGTAGACGTGGAAGACTTCGCCAGCGTCGCGTTCGAACGGGAAGACTTCCTTGACGGGACTCTGTCGGAATCTGTTACCAGGTTGGCAGTGGACGACCCGCCCCCCATCGAGTTGCCGGAAGGCACGAGGTGGCTCAGCATGCGTGTACGCGTCCCGATCTCCCGACCGGACGTCAGGGTTTTGGCGCGAATCAGTGACTCGAACAGCCGTTACTACTACACCCATCTCGGCCGACTCAACCCCCAGTCGGACGCGCCCGCCTTCACCTGTACCGACGATGAATTGCGGTCCAACGGCGGGTGGTGCCGCATCGGCGGCTCGATTGTGTCTTCCAGCCGTAGACCGTTGGCGGCGGAACCACCGCTCTATCTGCACTACATCGGGCTGGTGTCGTTCGAGGGACTCCTTCCGGGGCAGATGTTCATCGACGACATCACCGCCCACGTGGGAACTACATCGCAGGAAACGGTGATCGAGAACTTCGATTCCGTCGAAGGCTGGCACGAACTGAGGCCGGGCCGAAACTCGCTCGGGGACACCATCTCAGCCGCAGTCGACAGCAACGGCGATCCGATCCCGGGCGTCGCCAGGTTCCGTTGGACGCAGGGAGGCCGGGACGAAGCGCGGGGCCTTTCCGCGGTGTCCTTCGGGCCATTGCCGGTGCTCGGAACGCAGTCCCTCCTGGACGCTTACGGCGCACGCCTCGGCGACACGCTGCACATGTCCACGCAGTCCACCCGGTTCGAGGCGCAAGTCGTCGAGACAATCGACTACATCCCCACGATGTATCCGAATGACGACCCGTTCATGATCGTCAGCGCAGAGGCGTTGCACCGGCGGGTAAACGTGTCTACCGCTTTCATAGAGCGCAATCCCAATGAGTACTGGATCAGCCTTTCGGGCCCGGTTGGGGAAGAGACCATCGAGACTGCCCTGGAACCGACGAGAGGGCGCTTCCGGGATGTCATTGACCGGTCCGAAGAGCTTCACCGCGCGGCGATCGACCCGCTGGTATCAGCCGGGTGGAGGGCGTTGCTCAGCCTGGCCTTCCTGACGGTGTTGATAGTCGCCGCTCTTGGCTTCCTCGTCCACTCACGGATCTCATTCGATGCCCGTCGCGGGGAGTTCGCCACTCTGCGGTCCATAGGGCTGTCGATCCGTCAGGTAACCAGCCTTGTGTTAATCGAGCAGTTACTGGTAATCGGCGTGGCGGTCGGGTTCGGCATATTCCTGGGACTGCGCGTCGGCGCGGTGGTAATGCCGTACCTGGCGAACACTTCCGAATCGGGACTTGTCACGCCGCCGATGATCCTGGAGGTAGAGTGGGCAGGATTCGGCGTCACGTTCGGGCTGTTCTTCCTCGTATTCGCGGCCGTTCTCGGCGCGCTGGTCATTTCCGTCCACCGCACGGCCATCCACGCGGTGATGCGTTCAGGTGAGTAAGGAAATGGAGTTGCAGCCTCACCCGTTCTTGTCATCCCGAAAATGTGCGCGCACTGCGGGTATGACATCATTCAACCGGGCGCCCAAACACGCGATGGGTCTTAACTCAGATATGAACGTGGAACTTGCCACCGCAACACGCCGTAGGGGCGGGTTTCAAACCCGCCCGTGGAATACAGCCGATAGTTTTAATCTCATTTCTACGAAAATGAGCCGGTCAGCCCCCACATCGTCGTACCGGGGTAACCCGGTACCCACGGTGGGGCGCGGAGGTGAGTACGCCCGACATGTACAACCACAAACCGGCAGGCGCCACCCCACTTTCATCACCCCGTGCGGCCTTAACAAAGCCATTGTGATTGTTGGCCATGACCCGGCCACAGTCATTGCAACAGGCAACGGCTCGCCGAACCAACAATGAGGAGCGCTAATCGCGCACAAGCGAGACCATGGCTTTTGACCGGGAAGATATCTACGTAACCTGCAGCGGTCTGTACAAGATCTACAAGATCGCCGACCTGGAGGTCGTCGCGTTGCGCGGTCTCGAACTGGCGGTCGAGCGCGGGGAGATCATCGCGGTCGTCGGCGCATCGGGAAGCGGCAAGTCGACGTTGCTCAACATCCTCGCCGGGTACGACACCCCGTCGGCTGGACGGGTGACCGTCGGACAATACGACCTGCTGCAGATGTCCGGCTCGGAGGTGGTGGAGTACCGTCGCCGGGGCGTGGGTTTCGTGTGGCAGGACACCTCACGGAACCTGTTCCCGTATCTGACCGCCCTGGAGAACGTCGAGCTTCCTATGCTCCTCGCCGGCGCCCCCGACTACGAACGCCGCGAGTGGGCGCCGCGGTTGCTGGAGATGGTCGGCCTCTCACAGCGGGCCGGCCACCGGCCTGCGCAGTTGTCCGGCGGCGAACAACAGCGCGTTGCAATCGCCGTGGCCCTCGCCAACCGGCCGCCGTTGCTGCTCGCCGACGAACCCACAGGCGAACTCGATAACGAGACCGGGGCGGAAGTGCTGATCTTGTTGAACGAACTCAACCAGGAGTTGGGCACGACAATCATCATCGTCACGCACGATCCGGCCATCGCCACCAGCGTGGGCAGGGCGATCTCGATTCGGGACGGCAAGACCAGCACCGAGACGGTCCGTGAGGTGTCTTTCGACCAGCGAATCGGTGGTACGGGTTCGGGGACCCGCGAGTACCTGATCGTGGACTCGAGCGGCGCGGTCCAGATCCCGCGGCCGATGCTTGAGGAACTGGCAATCCGAAGACGCATGCAGGCCGCCGTCGAGGACGGCAAAGTGACCCTGGAATCGGGGGACTGAGCCCATGCAGGGCGAAAACGGCCGGACCGACGCACCGATCATCGAGGTCAAGGGCGTCACGCGCACATTCAGGATTGGGACAGTAGACGTCCAGGCCGTGCGAAACGTGGACCTGAGCATCCCGCGCGGCCGGTTCATCACGCTGGTCGGCCGGTCCGGCTCCGGGAAGACCACCCTGCTGAACCTGATGGCGGGCCTCGACACCCCCACCTCAGGCACGGTGCTGTTCGAGGGCCAGGACATATCGAAGTTCGGCGAACGGCAGGTGAACGATCTGCGCCGTCACCGCCTCGGCATCGTCTTCCAGTCGTTCGCCCTGCTGCCGTTGCTGTCGGCGTACGAAAATGTTGAACTGCCGCTCAGGATTTCCGGCGTGCCGGGATCGGAACGAATCCGCCGGGCCCAGGAGGTGCTGGAGATGGTCGGACTCTCTCGCAGGGCCGATCACCGGCCTTTCGAACTGTCCGGTGGCGAACAGCAGCGGGTGGCCATCGCTCGCGCCATGGCGATGCGGCCGGATGTGCTGCTGGCCGACGAACCTACGGGCGAGTTGGACTCTGACAACGCCGGCGCAATTTTTGGGTTGTTCCGGCAGATGGTCGACAGCGAGTCCATGACGGTCGTAGCCACCACACACGACCGCACGTTGCTGGACCTGGCGGACGACATCTATCGCTTCCACGATGGTCAACTGGCCCAGACGGAATTGGGCCTGGTCAAACGCGCTCCCGAGATCCGCGCATCGTCCGAACATGCCGCCCGTGCTTCCGCCGTAAACCCGTTCGCCGCCATCGCCAGGCCAGCCGCGCCCAAACCTCCGCCGCCCCCGACGGACACGCCGCCACCCGAAGAAGAGCAAGAACCGCCTGAAGAGCCTGAGCCGATTCCCGAGAAAGAACCCGTGGCCGCCCGGGAACAGGACCTCGACGGATCGGCCACCCGCGAAGTCGGACCGCCCAGCAAGGATGAAACAGCCGACGTACCCGGCGATCCGCCGAAACAGCCGGTGACGGCCGAGGACCAGCCCACGCCCGCTGCCACAGACGACCCGCAACGAATCGACCACGCCCTGTTCAGGCGGCCAAAGTCCGATTGACCAACTCCTGGAGGCTCTGCGTCATTCCAAGCATTCTCGTGTCATCCCAGGCGGTCCCATGTCATCCTGAGCACCGCGAAGGATCTCCCGCGCTCAGCATTGATCCACCCGCCGCCAGTTGCCCTCTCCCCTACGGCACAGTCAGTACGAGATCGTCCCCAGATTCCTCCTGCCAGGCGCGGACTCGACTGGCCAGTTCGTGGATCCTGTCGGCCTGCGCTGGGTCGCCGTACAGGTTGTACATCTCGTGCGGGTCGGCGTTCAGGTCGTAAAGCTCGCCGTTCTCGGGATCGCCCAACGTCAGCTTCCAGCCTTCGGAAGTAATCAGCGACCGATACGGAGTCTGATAGGCGTCTACCACGTCAGGATTCATGACCGGCATCTGCGTCTTGAGGCCGTTCCAGTCGATCACGACGTCGTTGCCGTCCAGCGTGGCCTCGTTGTTGAAAACGTCGACTCGGCTCGTCCCCTGCAGGTGATCGGGTACCGGTTCGCCGATTAGTTCGAGAAGCGTGGGTACCACGTCGATGTGGCCGACCCGTCCCGGAATGATCCGCTGCTGTTCTGTCAGCCATGGGACCCGGACGAGCAGGGGCACTCTGATCGACTCCTCGTACATAACCGCCTTGCCGGTCAGGTGATGATCGCCCATCTGGTCCCCGTGGTCGCTGGTAAAGACGACGATGGTGTTGTCGGCGATTCCGGCGTCATCGAGGGCTTGCAGCATCCGACCAACGGCCTTGTCCAGGTGAGTGATGTTGTCCCAGTACTGGGCGATGTCCGCCCGCCATCGAAACTCATCGCTCGCGCCGGGCACGTCGCGTTCGTCCAACTCCCGTGAAACGGGCGGGGGCGACGCATGCCTGGCGGGTATACGGTGCAGCTTGGAAGCGTCCGCGGGCGGGTGCTCCAGGAACGCCGGGCCGACTGCGACAGAGTCCGCGTTGTAGAGGTCGTAGTACGGCCCTGCAAACGGCGGGTGCGGCTCGAACATGCTGACGAACGCGAAGAACGGCCTTTCGCTGTTTTCGCGGATGAACTCCGAAATCCGCGTGCCAAGGAACGATGCCTTCGTGAACTCCTCGGGAAGCCTGGATACGAACCTCAGGGAGAAAGTGTCCATGCCCATGCCTTCGGCCGGCCGGATGATGAACTCTTCGTCCGAGTAGAGCCCGAGGCGGTCGTACACCTGGTCGGGTACGAAGCCGTTGTCAACGAGGAAGTGGTGGTAGTCGCTGAAGATCGACAGGTACTTCGGGTCGGAGTAGTAGGCGCGGTAGACGTCTTCGGTGGGTATCCAGCGGTCGAAACCATCGCGCTTTACAACTTCGTTCCCCAAGTGCCACTTACCGAAGTTCGCGGTGTAGTAGCAGTCAGGGACCATATCCGCCATGGTCTTCACGTCCGGCGGCAGTGGAATGTTGTTCACCTTCACGCCACTGGTATGCGGCCACAGGCCGGTCAGGAGTGTGGAGCGCGCCGGGGCGCAGATGGGAGAGGCGACGTAAGCGTTCTCGAACACGAAACTCTGATCGGCGAGGGCGTTCAGGTTCGGGGTGTGGATCAGGGAATTGCCGTAGCAAGCCAACGTGTCAGCGCGCTGCTGGTCCGTCAGGATGAAAAGTATGTTGGGGTGTTTGGGCATGGGCTTTGGGACCAAGGCTTTGCTGCCCTGATCCCGGGATGTCCTTCGGTGTGTTCAAGATGACACGAAGAAATCGTGTCGCAGCCTGCGCTCAGATGATCTGGACGTCGCCCGTCGTCCCCATTTCAAACGTCTCGCCGCGCAACTCCGACACCAGCCCGCGCAACTCGCCGAACTCCCGGCGGTACGCCCGCATCATGACGCCGCCGTCGTACGAGTGAAGCACGAAGCGGGCGCCTATCTTCACCGCTCTGACCGAATCTTCAGGCTCGTCGTGGTGGATCATCACCGGCACTCCCCGGCTCTCCGCCTTTTCGACGATCGTGTGGAGGGCCGCGACGTATCTCTCGCCTTCCAGTTCGTCCGGCGCGCCCAGTGACGTGGACAGGTCGTTCGGGCCCACGAAAAGGCCGTCGATGTTGCCGACGTCCAGGATTTCGTCCAGCCGGTCCAGCGCGGGTTCGCTCTCGATGCCGATGATGATCAGGTGGTCATCGTGCAGGGCCTTCAGGTACCGCTCGGACTTTTCGCTCGGAAAAACGCCCGTATCCACCGCGCGTTCCAGGTATTCCCCTTTGAGAGGGTGCAACTTGGCGGCGGCGACGCAGGCGCGAATATCGGAAATGCGTTCGCAGTACGGCACCAGGACTCCGTCGGCCCCCGCGTCGAGCGCGATGGCGATCAACGTCGGGTCCGGCGCGGCTATCCGAATTATCGTCGCCAGGCCGGCGGCTTTGAATGCGATAGACAGCGTCGCCAAATGCAACCGGTCACGCGAACCGTGCTCGGCGTCGATTACCACGTAGTCCAATTTGCAGTTTCCGGCGATCCCCGCCCACTGCGGATTGACGACATAGTCGAACATCGTGCCGAAGACGGTCTTCCCCTCGGCGAGGCGGCGCTTCAAGTCCCCTGCTTTCATGATTGACCGTTTCCTTCCTCCCCAGCCTGTTCGAGATACCGTATGGCCGTCATCACGATGGCCGACACGGCGGCCGGCCACGTCTCCGGCGCAATGTCGAAGCGCTGGTGATGAGACTGGTAGTGCGTCGACGGGTCGTCGTTAGCGGTCCCGACCATGTAGAACACGCCCGGCTTGCGTCTCAGCCAATTGAACATAGTGTCGGCGGCCAGGCGCGGGTGCCGCATCTCGATAGTCTTTTCCACGCCCAACACCTCGTGGAGCGCTGACCGCATCACATTCACCTCGTGCGCTGTGGATATGACCGGCGGCAGGTTGCGGGACCGGTAGTCCATCTCGTACGTCGCGCCAAACGCGGCGCATATACCGCGGACCATGTCCTCGAACTTGCCGGGGATCTCGTCCCGCAACGCCTCATCGGAAACGCGGAACGTCCCCGTTAATTCCACCTGCTCGGCGATCAGGTTGGGCATGCGTCCCCCGTTGATTTCGCTGAAGTGCATGCTCACTGTTTCACCGATGTCGAAACTCGACGCCAACCCCTGCAGGCCGGTGATGACGTGACCAGCCACGTTAATGGCATCGACGCCGTCGTGTGGCGAAGCGACGTGCGACTCGCGACCCGTGATGGTCAGTCGAACGCTGTCATTGCCCGCAAAGGCTGGGCCTACACGCAGGGCGATCGATCCGGCCGGCCAGTCGGGGTAGAAGTGCGAGCCGAACACTGCGATCGGCTCCGGGTCCTCCAGGGCTCCGTCATCGATCATCGCCTTGGCGCCCATTTTCTCGCCCGGCGGGGTCATCTCCTCGGCCGGCTCGAAGAAGAACTTCACGCTGCCCGGTATCTCGCTCCGTAGCTCCGACAATACCTGCGCCGCGCCCAGCAGCGCCGCGACGTGTCCGTCGTGGCCGCACAGGTGGGCCGCGCCAGGGTAAACCGACTCGTACGGCGTGCCGCACAAGTCGTCCATCGGAAGGGCGTCCATCTCGGCCCTGAACGCCACCGTGCCGTTGTCGTCACGCGCTGTCCCCGCCATCAGGCCGACCACGCCCGTCTGCCCCACACCGGTTCGTACAGCAATACCCAGCCGCTCCAGTTCGTCCGCGCACACCTTGGCGGTGCGATGTTCCTGGTATCGGATCTCCGGATGAGCGTGCAGGTCCTCGCGAATTTCCCGAACGCGCCCCGAAATATCGTTGGCCCGTCCCCAAACAAAATCCGACAGTGATCTATCCGAAGTCATGGCCTGCAAACCATACACGTTAGCTCGCGCAACAGACCTGTCGAAACGGCCGCCATCCCAGGCCCGCCTGTTCCCAGCGGCGGGTAAAATCGCACGATGCCGAATTTGACACACGAGCAGACCGTCAATGTCGCTCTGGGAGAGGTCCTGAACGGGCTCCGCCGAAGCTGGACTGTGAAGTCCGAGCGGACGGGGAACGTGCTAGAAGGCGGAGGAAGGCCGGATGTCCTGGTCGAGGAGGCCAGCGGCTGGCCCGTGGTCATCGAGGCGGAACTGAGCGACCACGCCGGCGCTGACAAAGACGCTGTCGAACGCCTCGGCCGAGTCGTACGGAGCACCGGACTGACTATTGAGACCGCCATTGCCCTCGTCTATCCGGGCGAATTGCACACTCTTGACGGAGCGGAATTGCGAAACGCAATTCGGAATACCGAATCGTTCCACTACGCCCTTCACACACGCATGGTCAACCACCCGCCCGAGCGTCTACCCGCTTCCGGATGGCTCACTGGAAATGTCAGGGACCTCGCGGTGCTCGTGCAGAGAGCAACCGCGCCGCCGCGTCGAGTAGACGATCTCGCAAGTCGACTTCATCAAGGGATCCAATGGGCCACTGAAGGGTTTACTCAATGGAACCCGTACGGAGAGCCTGGGGGCGCGAGGGTGGCGGCCGTGCTCGGCCAGTCTGACGATGAAGACGGCCAGACCCGGCGAATGGCCATGACCGTGGTGGCCACTGCGCTGATCTTCCATGAAGCGTTGGCCGAATCCAACTTTGTTGTGGAAGAACACGGTGAAGACCGCCACCTGGTGCACGTCGACAATCTGAAGGTGTCAGGATTTTTCTCCGTTCCGTCACTGGTTAAGGACGAGTGGTGGGCCATTTTGCGAGTCAATTACTGGCCGATATTTTGGACCGCGAATCAAATACTGAATGAAATGTCTGTCAGTCAGTCTGCGAAGACGCTGAACGTTCTGTGGCGAACGGTCCAGGAGCTCGTCGCCGGGGGAGTGACCCGCTCTGAAGATCTGACCGGAATCGTATTCCAGAGGTTAATCGCAGACCGAAAGTTCCTGGCCACGTTCTATACGAAACCGGCCGCCGCGTCCCTGCTCGCCGGCCTCGCGATGCCGGCGGGCCGGCCGCCCGGCGGAGCTGATTGGGGCGACCGCGAAACGCTGGCCGCTGTGCAGATCGGCGATTTCGCGTGCGGCACCGGAACTCTCCTATCGGCTGCGTATCAGCGCATGTCGCTGCTCCACGAGCTCAACGGCGGGGACCCCCGATCGCTCCACGCACCCCTGATGAAACACGGCATTGTCGGCCTCGACGTCCTGAACATCGGTGTTCACCTGACAGCCGCGATGCTGGCGGGAAGCCACCCTGACACCCCGTTCGATGGAGAATGCCTTCTCACCATGCCCTACGGCGAACAGCCGGACGGCAGTGTCGCCATAGGTTCGCTCGACCTGTTGGAGGAGAACGGCCAATACTCGATTCTCAAGACGGCCACCCGCGTAGGCGGCCGAAGCGAAGATGAAGTCAAGGACCTGGTCGAAAGGGTAGCCCACGACAAATTCGACCTCGTAATCATGAATCCCCCCTTTACGCGTTCCGTCGGACAGGAGGGGGATCGCGTCGGGGTCGGAAATCCTGCGTTTGCTGCATTCGAAACAAGTCGGGACACCCAGAGAAAGATGCAGTCGGCGTTGGTGCGCAAACGCGGCAAGAAGCCCATCGGAAATGGCAACGCCGGCCTTGCCGCCGACTTTCTCGATCTCGTCATACGCAAATCGAGAGACGATGGCGTCATGGCCCTGGTCCTGCCGCTCAGCGCTATCAGCGGCGCCGCGTGGGAAAAGGCGCGCCAGGAAATCCGGCGCTATTACGCGGACATAATCGTGGTCACCATTGCGGCATCAGGTAGTTTCAGCCGGTCCTTTTCCGCAGACACGGGAATGGCCGAATGTCTATTGATAGCTCACCGCGGCAACTCTGAGGACGACTCACGGGCAGTCTTCGCGATCCTCGATTCGCAGCCAGAGTTTGTGGTCGCAAGTGAGCTTATTGCCGAAGAGATCACGAGGTCTATTCGAGCTGGACGAATCCGGCGACTGGAGGACATCTCTTTGGGCGGATCGTCCATCAAGATCGGTGACACGTCGGCAGGCCAACTGATCGACTGCCCGCTGCCGGACTCGGGTCCCTGGTCAATGGCCGGTATCGACGACGTTTCACTAGCGCAATCCGCTTACCACCTCACTCGCGGAAGGATCGCCCTGCCCCATTCACACCAAGACGAGTGGCCCGTGATCGCAACTGCAAACGTCGGATCGCTCGCCGACAGGGGGCCCTACCACTCCGACATAAATCAGGACACAACTACCGGCACGCCGCGCGGTCCGTTCCAAATAATTTCACCTCCGGGCGTCGCAGTGCCAACTTACCCGGTCCTCTGGGCACACAACGCAAAAGCTGAGAGGAATCTGATCGTCGAGCCGGACTCCGAGGGGCAAGTCAAGTCCGTTTCGCCAGAATATGCCTCCCTGATTGAATCCCGGGCGCGGCGGCAACATGGTTGCGCTAGCGAGTCCCTTGATGACCGTATGAAAAAGATAGTCGCAGACCGGGTCCTCGCAGCAGAAGAGGGTCTGCAACAAAACGCGCTGCGCATCTGGGCCACAGCCACCCGAGCCCACTACAACCGAGATCTTCGCTTCAACTCGCAATCCCTGATCGTCTCAATGACCGAACGCAAGAGCCTCGGTGGCCGATCTTGGCCTTCTGTGATTTTCGAAGACGACAAGCAGGAGTACGCGTTCGCGCTGTGGTGCAACTCCACCTTGGGGCTGTTGTTGCACTGGTGGACGGCCAACAAGACCCAGTCTGGGCGCGGTACGACCACCGTCACAAGCATTCCCAACATTCCGACGCTAGACACCCGCACGCTCAGCGCCGAACAGCACGCCGCAGCCCGCGATGCGTTCTACGCGATGCGCGACCTGCGATTCCTGCCGTTCGACCAGATCGACGAGGACCCCGCCCGCGCCGAACTAGACAGGCGGCTTCTGGTAGACGTGCTGGGGCTGCCAGCCTCGCTGTGCGAGCCGGACGGGCCGATAGACCTGCTGCGCCGCAAGCTGGCCGCAGAACCACAGATACACGGCGGCAAGAAGACGCGCGTCATCTTCTACAAAGACCAGGACGACGACGGCCAGGTCATCCACCGGGAACGCACAGAGGTTCGGACTGACCGCTAGACAGGGCTTTCGCCAAACTACTCACACCCGTTTAACACGCCCAGTTCACACTTGAACGGCGGCGACGCGATTCACAGCACGCAGGACAACCACGAAAGGGCACTGAATACTTGATCCTCAACGACACGGAATTTGACTTCTACTTCATTAGGCACGGCGAGTCGGAGTCGAACGTCACGCCTGGCGTGGCCGCCGGCGCTAATTTCGACGCCCCCATGACGGAGCGGGGACACAGGCAGGCCGAGGCGTTGGGTCGGCGGCTAGCCGATGAGGGTGTCGAGTTCGACCGCATCTACTCGTCGACCATGGTACGGGCTGTCCAGACCACCCAGGGAATGCTCAAGAGCATGGGGCAGCCAGAAAGGGAGTTCGAGCAAGTCGCGGCCATCATGGAACGGCAGATCCCCTCCTGGCGAGGTCGCATGAAATCAGATGTGTGGACCCCGGAAACGACGCTGGAATCAGCCACCCGGGGAAGTTGGTTCCAACCCGGCGACGGTGAGTCCGCCAGGTTCGTCGAACGTAGATTTTCCAACTGGCTGGAAGACGAATTCATGTTCAACCCAGCGTGGGATTCGGCCGAGGGCCGAAAGACGATCGCCATCGTCTCTCACGGCGACGCAATGCGTTTCATCTTCCACTTCATCATGGGATTCAATGACCGGCTGATCTTCAACCTCAGGATCGGCAATTGCTCGATATCGAGGTTCCGGTTCGGCAATGACGGCTGGTCCGTCCTCTCGATAAACGACGCGCATCACACATTCGATTTAGGCGACGTAATCCTCGAGACCGATTCGGTGAACATGACGGCGTAAACCCGCGCCCACGACCCTCCGGGGCCCTACCGCGGCCTCACTCAACGATGCGCCACACAGCCTGTGGTCAGCTATTACGCGGTATGATTTCATGAATCAGTAATTCATACTGGAGTAATCATGCGAATATCCGAACGAGGTCAAATCACGATCCCAAAGTCCCTTAGGGAACGCTTCGGGATGCACCACAACGTCGAGGTTGAGATAACGCCTACTGAGAAGGGCCTGCTGATCCGCAAACGGTCGAATGCGGACCGCCCGGTGGATCGCGTTTACGGGATCTTCGGAAAGAATGCCCTTGGTGAGGGCGTCAGCGTCGACGACTACATTGAAGAAATACGGGGAAGATGATCACCGCAATCGATACCAATGTCCTTCTCGATGTGTTCATAGCCAGCGATGAGCATGGACCACAATCGAGGGAATGGCTTGACGACGCCTACAACGCCGGCGCCTTGATCGTCTGCGATGTCGTGTACGCCGAACTCGTGCCATCCGCCGCTAACAGGGACAACCTGGACCGCGCCCTCCACGAGACAGGGGCCATGCTTTCTCCCATCGATTCCTCGATTGCCTACGAGGCCGGGTTGCGTTGGGCGCGATACCGCAGGTCCGGTGGGCCGCGGCAACGGATCATCTCCGACTTTCTGATCGGCGCCCACGCGTTGTCGGCGGCGGACGTCTTCCTCACGCGTGACCGGGGATTCTTCTCGACCTACTTCCCCGAATTGAGGATCCCGCAGGGCAAATGACCCGGACTCTTGCCACTAAAGTAACCAGCCCAGCCGGATAGGGGCGCACACCGCCTTCCACCCGGGTCCGCAGTGCAATAAGGCCAGGTACAACCATGCACAACAACCCCACAGACCTCAGAACTCTGCGTTTCGACGAGTCCGTACGGTCGCCCAACTGGGTGTTCCTGCTGTTCGGCGCGGTCCTGGGGCTGTTGGCGGGGTTGTTGACCGGCCTGCCGATCTCCGGCGCGCTCGAAGGCAGTGAGTCCCGAGTCGTCTATGGCGTGCTCGGCATCGCGATGCTGGTCATCCTCTTCGTAATGGTGAACTTCCTGACGCTCCTGACCACGGTCAGCGACCACGGCCTAGAATTCCGTTTTGGACTGTTCGCGCGTCGGTTCGGCTGGAGTGAAATCGCCGGGGCGGAAGCGAAGCGATATAACTGGCTTTCATACGGCGGATGGGGAATCCGCATCGCCTTCGGGGGTCGCCGCGCCTGGAGCCTTCTCGGCGTGAGCCACGGCGTGGAGGTAAACGTGACCGGCCGCAACGACCGTCAACTCACCTACTTCGTCTCCTCGGCGCGCCCCGACGAGATGGCCTCGGCGCTTCGCCAGGGCATCATCGAACACGGCTCGATTTCCATTCACGGCCGATAGGGCCGCGGTTCACGTCGGTCGCGTGACAAGATCCTTCAGCGCCCTGGATTGACGCCGCTGCCCACTTGGATCAGTCACGCACCACCTTGTCCTGGATGTTGTGCGAGGCTCGCTCAGAACGTACAGTCTTGCGCGTATATCAAGAGTAGGCGGGGCTGCGCTTGTTCCCAGTACCCGTTATGTCAGCCAGACTTGAAACCAGCGCCGAGACCAACGTGAGCAAACCTAACTTCGTTTTCCTGTTCCCAGACCAACTGCGAGCCGACTTCCTCAGTTGCTACGGCGCGGAGTTTGTCAGCACACCCAACATCGACTCATTGGCCGAACGCGGCGCGCGTTTCAGTAACGCCTTCTCCGCCTCACCCGTTTGCGTGCCCGCACGAACAGCCCTTCTGACCGGCATGAACGCCATCAAGAACGGCGTCACCGGCAACCTCGGCAACCTGCGGCCTGACTACCGCGAAGCAGGCATACGCACCTGGCCGGAAATCCTGGCCGAAGAGGGCTATTGCACCGCCGCCATCGGCAAGATGCACTTCTACCCGTGGGACGACAAGCGGGGATTCCAGTACAAGGTGTCCGCCGAAGACAAGCGCTGGCTGGAGGTGCGGGACGACTACTACCACTTCCTCAAGGAGAACGGCCTGCGGAAGTACCACGGCAATGAGCACGACGGGTACCACGAAGGCAAGGGCGCCGTCGTCAGCCGAACGCCGTGGGAGTACTCATGGGATCGTTTCGTAGGCATGGAGGCTGTACGGTTCATCGATCAGTACGGCGCCGACGGACCGTTCGCAATGATGGTCGGCTTCCCCGGACCGCACTGCCCATACGATCCGGTCGAACGGTTCCTCGAAGAGATCGACGAGTCGAAACTCCCTGACCCCGTGCCCGCAGTCGAAGCTGATTCCGCCGGCCTCCGCCAGATAAACATCGATGGCAACGTACGGCCCTGGAATAGCGTCGACTACACGGAGTTTCCGGAGTCGACCAAGCGGCTCATCCGAAAGCACTACGCCGCCCTGGTCAAGCAGATCGACTACGAAGTCGGCGAAATCATCAAAGCCCTCAAGGCCGCGGGTCAGTACGAAAACACCGTCATCATCCTGTCATCCGACCACGGCGACTACCTCGGCGACCACGACCTGATCGGCAAGGCATCGTTCTACGAGGCGGCCATCCGGGTCCCGATGCTCGTACGCATGCCGTGGTCAGACACTTCCGTCGTCGTAGACGACATGGTCGAACTGCGGGATGTCACTGCGACTATGCTCGCGTTCGCCGGGGTAACACTGCCGCACTACATGGACTCACAGCCGATGCCTGGACTGGACCTCAAGGAGGGCCGGGGTCGGGAGCGGATATTCGGCATGCTGACGGAAGGGTGGATGAACTTCGACGGACGGTTCAAGCTGCACCGCTACGGCACCGGCGACGAATTGCTTTTTGACATCGAAGAGGACCCGACGGAACAGCGAAGCCTTGCCAAAGATCCCGATTACGCCGAAGTGCGCGCACGCCTGAATGCAGAACTGGTCAGCGAGGTGATGTTCTCCATGGCGCAGTCAACACACGACCGGCTGGCGCACGCCGGGGACATGTCGCAGGACCCGGGATTCGGCCGGGAGGGCTGGCGACGGCCGTGGCCCCACCCCGTCCTCGGCGCAGACGACCCGGTCACGCCGCGCTAGCGGTCCCACGGCCCTGCAAGGTCACACAGCCGCATCGCCCGTACCAATGACAGGGAATCGTCCACCAGTCCGCCGCTTCGACATATGAGCAACACCCGACAAAACGCCTGCTGCGCGCCCGGCCACAACGGCCCAGGTCACACCGTGTCTTCCGGCGTCGCCCCAAGGAGCACGCGCCGTGCATCCCTCGAAGGCATGGTCAAGCTGGACGGCGGTGAGTTCCTGATGGGCGCGGAACACGGCGACGGCTTTCCCGCCGACGGCGAAGGTCCGGTCAGAAAGGTAACCGTCAGCCCGTTCTACGTGGACGAGACGGCCGTCACGAACGAACACTTCATCGAGTTCGCCAGGTCAACCAACTACCGGACCGAAGCGGAACTATTTGGCTGGTCCTTTGTCTTCTACCAGTTCGTGCCCACCGCAATCGCGCGGCAGATCGACCGCGCCGTACAGGGAGCCGAGTGGTGGTGGCCCGTAAACAAGGCAACCTGGAACCGGCCGTTCGGGCCCGGCTCAAACCTGAGAGGCATCCGGGACCATCCCGCGGTCCACGTCTCCTGGAACGACGCCAACGCATACGCCGCCTGGGCCGGCAAGCGTCTGCCCACGGAGGCGGAGTGGGAGTACGCGGCGCGCGGCGGTCTGGAACAGGCCCGGTATGCGTGGGGCGACGAACTGACGCCCGGCGGTGAGCACCGCTGCAACATCTGGCAGGGCGATTTCCCGTCCAGGAACACCCAGGCGGACGGGTTCCACGGTACGGCGCCGGTGTCAGCCTTCAAGCCGAACGGCTACGGCCTGCGCAACATGTCCGGCAATGTGTGGGAGTGGTGCGCAGACTGGTTCAGCCCTGTATTTCACCAGGATGGACCGCGGGAAAACCCGGCAGGGCCGCCCAGCGGGCAGTCCCGCGTCATACGCGGCGGGTCATACCTGTGCCACGAGTCTTACTGCAACCGGTACCGGGTCGGCGCACGAAGTGCCAACACCCCCGATTCGTCCACCGGCAACATGGGATTCCGGTGCGTCGTAGACGCCTGAAAACGGAATCGGAAAGGCAAACTTGAAAGTCCTTCACAACCTCGAAACGACCATGCGCGACGGCACGGTCCTGCGTACCGACGTCTACACACCCGACAGCGGCGGCCCGTTTCCGACGCTTCTTCGGCGCACGCCTTATGACAAGCTGCGCGAGATGACAGTCGAACAAGCAACGGAGTTCGTCGAGCACGGCTACGCGGTCGTCGTTCAGGACGTTCGCGGCAGGTACGCCTCGGGTGGCGAACTCAAGATGGGCTTCTTCAGTTCGGACGTTCACGATGCCGAGGACGGTTACGCCGCCGTGGAGTGGGCGGCCGCTCAACCGTGGTCCAACGGGCGCGTCGGAACGTGGGGCAGTTCGTACGACGGCTGGACGCAGTGGGCATTGGCCCACACTCGCCCACCGCACCTGGTCACTATGGTCCCCGGCATGATCGCCGCCAACCTGCTGGAACGGGAATTGTCCGGCGTGCTGCGCCTCGGCCGCGTGCTTACCTGGTGCGTCACAAACCTTAGCGTCGACACGCGCATTCGCTTCGACCTGCCCGGCGTTCGAGACCGGGACGAAGCGCCGAGGGAGTTCGTCGAAAAGGACCGCTCGAAGTGGCTGTGGTACCTGCCATTGGCCGAGATACCCGAAGAGGCGTTGGCGGGCACGGGCGAACTTTGGCGAGAGTGGCTGGCAGACCACGCCACGGACCACTTCGCATTCGAGAAAACGCACCACGAGACGGACGTACCCGTCCTGTCCATCACTGGGTGGTACGACCAGCAGATCGGCACGATCAAGCACTTTACCGGCATGTCGGCCAACGGCATGACCGAACATGCCCGCAACAACCAGCGCCTGATCATCGGACCGTGGACGCACGGCTACCATCTGAGCGGCGTTGTAGGCGATGTCGATTTCGGACCGGAGGCGGCTGGCAATTACGTCGGAATCTGCGTCGACTGGTTCGACCAATGGCTCAAGGAAGACCCGGGGAGCGCCGCGGCCGGCTGGCCGCCCGTGCGGTTGTTCGTCATGGGCGAAAATCGATGGCGCGACGAACAGGAATGGCCCCTTGCCCGCACGAAGTACACCGGCTACTACCTGCGCAGCGATGGCTCGGCCAACACCCCGCTGGGCGACGGGACGCTATCGACTGAACCTCCGCCCGGGGAGGAGCCTTCGGACAGCTACGTATACGACCCGCGCGACCCTGTCATGACTCTCTACTCCCCTGTCGGTCAACAGGAGCCGTACGACCAGAGGACGTTCGACGGCCGACAGGACGTTCTCGTGTACCAGTCGCCGCCCCTCGAACAGCCGGTCGAAGTAACCGGCCCGATTACCGTGACGCTGTTCGCTGCGTCCTCCGCGCCCGACACCGATTGGGTCGTCAAGCTACAGGACGTGTGGCCCAGCGGATTCACGCAGGAACTGTGCCACGGCATCCTGCGCGCCAGGTACCGGGATGGCTATGAGGATCCATCGTTGCTGAGGCCCGGCGAGGTGTACGAATTCACCATCACGGTGAACCCCGTAAGCAATGTGTTCCTGCCTGGCCACCGCATCCGGGTGGACATAACGAGTTCCGACTTCCCGAATTTCGACCGCAACCACAACACTGGCGGCAACGACTACTTCGAGTCGGAATTGCAACCGGCGCGCCAGACCATCCTGCACGACGCATCACACCCCTCGCGCATCACTCTGCCCGTGATACCGCGGTAGTGGGCGCGGCAGACCAGCCTACGTCTACGGCCGGTATTCGGCGTCCGTTTCGAACGGGTACAGCGGCTCACGGCGGCGGTGGTAGGTGAACGTCGTCATGTCGGCCGTCGTCACGCCAGGCGTGTTTACCAGGATGATCCGCGACGCTATCGGCTGATACGCGGGACGGGGCGATACGACACCCTTCGCCACAACAATGCGGTACCGCTCCGGCCAAATTCCCACCGAGTACATCTGCTCCCGAGACGTGTTGCCGTCCCGCTTGCTGGTCAACAACAGCGTTTGGTCGTCCGTGGTCTCCAGCACCGCCGTTGTACCGCCATCGAAGAAACGATACCCGCCGTGCGTCGGCCGGGTGTCTTCGTACTTGCCGTCCGACAAGCGCGTCACGCGCCCCGTGACCCCCACCGGCTTGCCGTGCAGGTCGTCCGTCTTGGCCCCGACCTCGATACTCACCTCGCCTCCGACACCCGCCTCGACACATTTCTGGACTGATACCGGGTCGTACAGGCTCTGCAGGAACCGCCGCACGCCCATGCGCTGCGCCTCTTCGAGAATGTGCGTCGAATCGGCGGACGAACCGCCTCCGATGTTGTCTCCGACGTCCATGAGCACCACGGGCCCGGCGTTCGGGTTGGCGTCTGCGTGGTCTCCGGCCACCTCCAACGCCTCACGGACCGATGGCACGTGGATGTGCATCTCCGCCCGGCGTTCCCACGCCCGCTCCGCCATCCACACGGCCTTCTCACGCGCGAGATCGAGGTCGCCGTCGGCAATGGCCAGGAACGACATTCCCATCTCCTCCACGTCTGCATACGGGTAGCCCTCCGCTACTGACGTGGAGATAATTCCCGGGGATGCGTGTGCTTCAAGCGAATCGGCGACAAGTGACTTCATCGGTTCCTCGCCGGTGAATTGCTTGACGATGTTTATGTACATCGGCGGCATTTCCAGCCACTGCACGGGCTTAATCTCGCCTTTGGCCGTCCGAAAAATGATCTCGGCGCACTCCCAGGCCCTTTCCCGCGCGTCGAGGTGGGGGTTCGACCTGTAGACAGTCACGACCGTTGTCTGGCGGACCATCTCCTGCGAAACGTTGGCGTGCATGTCGACCGCGAGCCCAACCGGCACATTGGGCCCGACCAGTTCGCGCACCCGGCGCGACACCTCGCCATCCACGTCCGGGTACTCCTCGGAGACCGCCGCGCCGTGGTTGGCCAGCAGCACGCCGTCCCAGGGGCCGTTTTCCCGCAGCGAGTCGATCATTTCGCCCACGATGCGGTCGAACGCGTCCTTCGTTATCGTGCCTATCGGGCCGGTCCTCGCGTGGATGAGGGGCACTCCTTCGAAGCCGAGTTCACGCGCTGCCTGCAGGAATCCCTCTGCTGTGGCTTCCGAGCCGCCGAATTCGTCCGCTATCTCCTGGCCACGCAGGATGCCTTCCGCTTCGAAACTTGCGTAGTCGGCGGGGACCGGCGAGAACGTGTTTGTCTCGTGGGATATGCCGAGGACCGCGAATCTCATTTCTTGCCCTCCCAGACCTGGCCGAACAACCTCAGCCAGTTGCCGCCAATCACCTTGCGAATCGTTTCGTCGCCCACGCCCCGATCGCTCAAACCTGCTGGGATGTTCTTGAACTGTTTCGTGCCCTCCAGGCCGTGCAGGTGGCGGTAAGGCTCGGGCGTGTAGTGAACGCTTTCTGCCGGAATCGTGCCCTGCGTGGTGAAAAGCCATTCGAAGAACTCGTGCGGCTGTTCCTGGCAGAAGTCGGTCCCCAGAGCGACGTGGTCCGGCCCCACCATGTCCAGCAGGTATTCGATTGCGTCCAGGTAATCGTCCAGCGTCGAGTCGAATTGCCGCTCGAAGAACATCGGGAACGCGTTGGCGCCGATCACTCCTCCCTTGGCGACCAGGTTTCGAATCGCCTCATCGGTCTTGTTGCGCGGGTGGTCGAACTGTGCCCGTGCGTTGGCGTGGGTGAACGCCACCGGCATTTCCGAATATTCGATCGTCTCCAGCACCGTGCGGTCGCCGGTGTGCGACAGGTCGATCAGGATCCCTACCCGGTTCATCTCCCTTATGGCCGCCTGCCCGAACTTCGACAAGCCGTCGTCCGTGCGTTCATAGCAGCCGTTGCCAAGCAGGTTCCGTTCGTTGTACGTGAGCTGGATTATTCGCACGCCCAGGCGGTGAAAGAGTGCCAGGCGGCCAATGTCGTTTTCGATGGGAGTGGCGTTCTGCCAGCCAAAAATGACCCCGCAGCGGCCTTCTTCCTTGGCGGCGTGGATGTCGGCCACCGAGTGGACGGGCCTTACGAACTCCTCGTACTCCTCGAACCAATGCAGCCAATTCGTGATGTTGCCCATTGTGGAAAGGAAGTCATCCCAGATCCCAATGGTCGCGTTGATCGCAGTTACACCCCCTAGCTGGAGGTCCCTGTACACCGCCTCCCTGCCCCATTTCGAGGTGTCGAGGCCGTCAATGACAATCGACGACCGAAAAAGTTCGTTGCTGTCGCTGGTTTTCGCCATGTCGATGTGAGTATCCCGCCGTTCCTGGTATACCTTTCGCCCCCCTGCCGCCAAAGCATACCGGCCGCGGCCGACCTTTAGCGCGCCGGTGGTGCACAATGGCACAAGCGATCCCCAGGTGCGGTGGCCGCACGGCCGACGTTTTCCAGGCGCGCCTGCACGAGGTCAACAAAATGCTCGCCAAGGCCACGTTCAAGGTCGAAAACTGGGAAGAGGACCCATTCGCCCAGCAGGATTCCGGCCCCAGGTTGACACGCGCACACGTCCGCAAGTCGTTCAGCGGGGACCTTGTCGGCACGGGCAACCTGCTCTACTTGATGACCCACGCCAGCGAGACAGAGGCCACGTTCGTCGGTATCGAGAGGGTTGTCGGAAGCCTCGGCGGGCGTTTAGGCAGTTTTGTCCTGCAGCACTCGGGGACGTTTGACGGCCAGAAGGCGACAGCCGAGTGGGAGGTGCTGCAGGGATCGGGCACCGACGAACTCGAAGGCCTTGCCGGCAGCGGCGGATTCTCTTCAGGCCACGCCGAAGAGTACGAAATGACCCTCGAATACTCGTTCGAACCCGGCTCCGGCTAGGTGGAGTCTGCTATGTCGCGCCAGGGCAGTAGGCCGCTATCGCGGGAGTAGGTCTGGGCTCACCAACAATTCGCCGAGCCGAATCTCCAGTGCCCTGGCAATTGCATTCAGCGTCCTGAACCTGGGCGACTGTTCCCCCTTCTCCAACCTGATTAATGTCACCCTGCCAACGCCTGCCGCTCGTGCGAGCTCCTCTTGGGTCAACCCGGCCGACTGCCTGAATTGTCTTAAACGTTCGCCAAGCGTTTGCCTTCCCAGGCTGCCAATTGCCTCGACGGCCGGGCGATATGCCTCGTCGCAGTAGTGTCGAGCGAAATCCCAGGGAATCTCGATCCGTTCGCCGCGGACCGTCCTCAAGACAATCTCGTATGGGTTCGGCAGTTCGATTCCGTCGTTCTGCAGACTTGCGGCCATCATCATATTGTCGGCGTCTTCTTCGTTGGTCATGAATGAGGTCGTCCGTACCGCATCCCCTGGCTGATTTTATGGCATGCCTTGCCGTTCGCACGCGGTGTCAGCGCGTTAGCATTGGAGCAGCCGCGTAGCCAAAGGGCGCCATCCCGTGCCTTGTGGCCTTGCCTGAATTTACTGCCTGGCTACCGGGGAGGTTCCAGTGACTACCGAATCCGACATCGACGGCATCGATCTGGGGATTGAGCAAATTGAGGTCGATTGGCTGATCCTGGCTGACCACGCCGAGGTGATTGGCGGCAAGCTCTACATGAACGGCGGCGGCTGGAACCGGGTGGCGACCAAGGGCAGCTTCCCCGTCACGAAGTCATTCTCGGTAGCGCTGGCGATACGCGTGCCGTGGACCCTCACCAACCGGCCTCACAAGTTCGAAATCACCGTCCAGAACGATGACGCCACAGAGACGTTGGCCAGCATCGGCGGCCAGATCGAGACCGGCAGACCTGTCGGCATCCCACCCGGGAGTTCGCAAATTTCGCAGATGGCCGCCAACTGGAACGTAACATTCAGGGACCCAGGCGACTACGTCTGCTTCGTCAAGCTGAACGACGTCGAACGGCGGCGCGTCCCATTCGCCGTAATCTCCATGCCCGCCAATCAGGCTGGGTAGGTGCGGGCATGTGAGTCACGTTCTCGTGGTATCGCCGATTTGCAGAGCGTTATCATGGCGAATGATCACGACTTGCCCTTCAGCGCCAGTCAAGAAAAGCTCTAACGATGGTTAGCCAAGACACTTTGGACAACATAATTGGGCGCATTGTCGAGGTGGCGCAACCGGAGAAGATCATCCTGTTTGGATCCGCAGCCAGCGGAAGTATGACCCGCAATAGCGACGTCGACTTACTCATCGTCAAAGACGGAGCGGACTCGCTGCAGCTAATGGCCAAAATCTACGGTCGGCTCTACGGAGTAGGCGCCGCCGTCGATGCGATTGTCGTCACCCCTGCGGATGTCGAGCGTTACAAGGACTCCCACGCGCTGGTAATCAAGCCAGCTCTTCAACACGGAACTGTGGTGTATGAGTCCCAGTGAGCGGTATTCTCCGGACGATCATCGGGAGTGGCTGAACCGTGCAAAAAGCAATCTCGCGTTGGCCAAGAACCGCGTTCCAGGCGCCTACCTGGAAGATCTGTGTTTCGAAGCCCAGCAGGCAGCCGAAAAGGCGATCAAGTCAAAGCTGATCAGCCTCGACATCGAGTTCCCTTACGTGCATGATTTGGCCCGCCTGCTATCGCTGGTCGAAGAGGCGGGCGTAGACGTGCCAGACGCAGTCCAAATCGCCGGTCAACTCACACCGTATGCCACGGTTACTCGCTATCCATCACCCGTAAGGGCTGTAACCGAGGATGAGTACTTGGCGGCAGTAAGTGTGGCTGACGCGGTTGTCCAATGGGTTGGGGAACCGTAACGACTCATTTCGAACTCCTACAACAAACAGGACAATGTTGCGGGATGCCTCAAGGTCGCGTCACCAACCCCTCCCACCGTCACCACAGCAAGGCGGTGCTGGCAACCATCCGCGACGCCGAGTGGCCAGGCAACTCCTGCCTAAACTCCAACACACGACCAGGCTGCATCGTGGTTCGGCTTCGTCCAACCAGGTGAATTTCGTCGTTTCTGAACCTTCTAAGTCAGATCTGTCTCCGAATGCCATGATCAAGATGGCCCCGAAACTGATGTGCCGACAGCCTGATTTCATGGCGCTGCTCACCTAAAGACGGTATCGATCTTGCCGGGGATACCCAGATTCTGGATGCGCTGGTCGTCTTGCGGCGCAGTCTCAGGAATGCTGAAGGGCGTCTCGACATGGAAGTACGCCAGGTACTCGGCCAGGGCGTCCTGCTCCTTTCCGACGGCGAAAGCGTCGGAAAACCCGGGGTCTGAAATGCCTACCGGCTCATCAATAACGCCGTTGCCGTTGGCGTCGGGGAAGTCGGCGTCGTGCGGATTGTACTGGCCGGCTTCGCCGCTGAAGTCAATCCGACCCGCTTGAGGCACCGGGAACGGGTAGCCGCTGCCGCCGTTGGCCAGGAAGTTCAGCGTAGCCATCTTGATGACACGCTCCGGGTCTCCCGTGAGTTCACCGTTTTCAACTACCCGGTCGCTGACCTCGCCACTGTCGTCGATCACCGCGAGAGACTGGACGCGTTGACCGGCAGGAGCCGACGGAACAAAGCTGAAACGCATCCCTCCCACCTGGGGGAAACCGCCGGACGGGACTACTCCAACGTCGGCGGCGCCGACCGTATGCTCGATGACCGCCACCAGTTGGCGGGCGGTTAGCGGGATGATGACCAGACCATTGTCGAAGCGCAACACTCCTTCAACGTCGAACTGGGACACGTCGCCCTGGAGTTTGCCGGTGACCGGATTGGCCGGGGGTGGAAGGAATCGCACGTCTGTGGAATCCGTGGACCCGGCAGGCTGAACTACGACGCCGATGTCATCACGGATACCGCCGCTGTTCTTGAGGGACACCGCCACTTCGGGGTCAACCCGGCGGGCAATCCAGAGGAAAGAGTCCGCTACCAGGTTGCCCATGTTGCTCTCCTGAGTACGGACAGTGCCGCGTCGGCCGTCCAGGTACACGTCGGTACGGGCGATGATGTTGCCGTCGCGTACGATAAGAATTCTGCGCAACGATTCGGCGATGCTGCTCACCTCGGGAATGGGCTGCCCGGCAAAAGCCTGTCCGCCCTGAAGGTCCGTGGCATAAGCCCCGCTGAGGTATGGGTCCACGGAGCCGGGAATTACGCGGCCGGCGTCGTCAAATCGCACCACCAGCCGGCCCAGGTATTTGTAATCGCCGTCGGTGTTGACCAGCAGAACCGGCGCTCCGTCGGCGGCGCGGTAGGTCAGGGGATAGGTGTCCTGGGCCTTTTCTCCGTGTCGCAGTCGGTCGGTTGCGTCAGCCAGCAGGGTGTTGGAGCCGCCGGCAACGATGATGTCGACGTCTTCCAGCCGTGTAGCCAGATCTTGCTCAATGTTTATGCGCTGCATGTGCGCCAACAGGATGATCTTGTTGATTCCCTGGTCCGCCAGTTCGTCGACTGCGTCCTGGATGACGACAGCCAGCGCGTCCACGTCGAAGAAGTCCTCCGGGGCTACGGTGATGCCGCCGGCTCCAGTGATAGAGGCCAGGGTCGGGGTGGTGGCGCCGACGATGCCGATGCGCTCACCGGCTACGGTTATCACGGCGCTGCGGGCCAGGCTGCCGCCGACCAGTATCGCTTCCTGCCCGTCGGGCACGACTAAGCCTTCCAGGTTCTCGTCGCTGGTGAAATCCAGGTTGCTGGACAGGTAGGGAAACCGGCTTCCAGGATAGGTTCTGCCCTCGTCGGTTTCGGAGCCGATGATGCCAGCGAAGGCTTCGGTGCCCAGATCGAGTTCGTGGTTACCCAACGCGGATGCCTGGAACCCCATGGCATTCAGGAAGGCTATGTCGCCTCGACCGTTGCCGGACACGCCCAGTAAGGCATCGTTGGCATCGTCGCCGGCGGCGAAGTACCGGGGACCAGGGACGTAATTGTCGCCCGAACTCAGAACGAGGGTGTTGTTGGGAAACTGTGCTCGGAATCCGTCCAGCATGGCGGAGAAGTTCTCGACGTTTTCCAAAGCGCCCACTGCGCTGTCCATGTCTGCAGCGTGCAGCAACTGTAGGGTGAACAACGGGCCGGCGGGCGGCGACGTTGGTTGAACTGTCGGCAGGCGGGAACCGGCGTCCGCCTCAAGCGCCGAGATGCGGCTGTTGGTTGCCTCGGCAAGCCCCTCAAGTTCGGCCTCCAGCCGTTGGAAGTCTTCGGCCGTCGGGCCGGACCGCGCCACGGGCACCGGCGTGCTCTGCGAATCGTCCGCCAGTTCCCGGCGTAAGGACTCGACCTCCGCTTGCAAGGCGTCCAGTTCGGCATTGAGGCCTGCCGGTTCCGTTTGGTCGTCGCCGCTGCACGCTAACAGGGCTACCGTGGCGATGACCGCCAATCCCAGCATCCATTTGCTTTTTGTAAACATTGCTAAATACCTGTTTTCTGAGTTGTGCAGTTGAGCACCGTCTAATAATCAATCCACATATGCCGGGCCGTCAATCTTGAGACAATTCCGCGCACGAATGAACCTGCAGTCAAATTAACTACTCATAAAGGCGAGACAATTTCAGCCGGAAGGAACAGTTGTCGGCTGAATAGCGCCCAGGAATGGGAAATGTTCGGGTGAATCTAAATTAATGGTCCGCGTTCCCCACCCGCCAACTCACCCCACCTCCTCCAAATAAAACGTAAACATCCGAGCTGGCTCAATACGGCAATAAACCGCGTCCTTGCCCCACTCCAGCCAGTCGTCTCCGTAGATTTCGCAGCAGACTTCTCTGAAGCCGTCGGGTAACTCCGAAGGCGCGCCCATGATGCGGGCCATACCGTGAACGGTTACCGAAAGTTCCTGACCCGCAACATGCGTCGCGCTAACGGCAGGGTTTCGACGAATATGCCGGATGCGCAGCGCCTGGGGCGACGTCCCAAACCAGAATTCCCCGCGGTAGAAAATGCCGTCCACCGGGCCGACGATCGGCGCGCCGCGAGAATTCACGGTGGCGAGCGCAAGAATCTTCATGCCGGTCAGCCGTTCCGACAGTTCGGCTGCTGTCAGCCTCCGTTCAGACGTGATGATCGAACGCAAGTGCGGACCGGACTTCTCGTACGACTCGTCCATCACGCCCTGTAGGCGGTGCAGGTCAGATTCTGTTTCGCGCATCTCGTTCCGTGCCGCCCAAAGGCGGCTATTCTCGTGACATCCACGCGGAGGCACAATTCTCAGGGGATAATACGGCCTGCAGTTTGTCGCCGACGGCGCCCACCAGTCCTCCCCATCCAAAGGAATTCCAACATGAAGATTTCTTACCCCGTACTGGCCCACGAGGTGATCTCCACCGAAAACGGCATGGTCGCAGCTCAGCACCCGCTCGGCGCGCGGGTGGGTGTAGAAGTCCTCCAGCGCGGTGGTAACGCCGTCGATGCGGCCATCACGACCGCTTTCGCCATGGGGGTCCTGCAGCCCCTTATGAACGGCATCGGGGGTGGTGGAGTAATGGTCGTACACCTCGACGGAGGAGGCGGGGGGACCGTCGACTACGGTATGCAATCGCCTGGACTCGCCAGGGGCGACATGTATGAGTTGGAAGACGGACTCGTCCCTGCCTCGGTCGAATCTATCCGGCTTTCACGCCGCTATTCCTATCCCCCCGTCAAGAACAACGCCAATGTGGAGGGCTACACATCCATCGGCGTGCCGGGCACCGTCGCCGGCCTCGCCGCGGCGCTGGAAAAGTGGGGCACGATCGACCTTGACCAGGCGATCACACCCTCCATTCCGCTGGCAGATGAAGGGTTTGAAATTGGCCATCGCATGGTCTTGTGGTTAGTCGAAAGCCGCGACCTGCTCCAACGCTTTCCGGAAACTGCAGGCATTTACCTGCCCGGTGGATGGCCGCCCTCGCCAGGCGAAACGTGGGCCCAGAAAGGCCACGCCGAGACCCTGCGAAAAATCGCCCGGCACGGCCCAGATGCCTTCTACAAAGGCGACATCGCAGACATGATCTGCGACGACACGGAAAAGCACGGAGGATTCCTCCGGAAATCTGACTTCGAGCAGTACCGGCCCATCGTCTCCGAAACAGCGCTTGAAGGCTCTTATCGCGGTGTCGGCATTCGCGCCATGGACGGCCCTAACGCTGGAGTGACGCTCCTGGAGATACTCAACGTCCTCGAACACTTCGACGGGCTGGGCAACAGCGCCGATCCAACGCAGGCTCTTCACACGATGATCGAGGCGACCAGGATGGCAGGCGTAGACCGATACACCTACCTGGGAGACCCGGCGATCACGGACTCCCCAGTCGACGCGTTCTCGTCGAAGGGCTTCGCAGCCACGCGGTGGCAGCATCTGGACCATGCCTCGGCGGCAGAGTACGACCCCGGTGACCCCTGGCCATTCTCGAAACGCCCGCGGCCGACCGGCTTCCCTACCCCGGCCGGCGTTGCGCTGGACGACGGCACGACCCACCTGACCGTCGTCGACCGGGACCGAAACGCCGTCAGCCTGACCCAGACCAATCACGGCTATTCCGGCGTCGTCAACCCCGGTGTGGGCGTCATGATGAACAACGGCATGGGCTGGGGCTGCCCGATCCCGGGGACGATCAATTCGCAAGCGCCCTACGCACGGGCGGTGAACAACATGACCCCTGTCGTGCTGCACGTAAACGGGCGGTTGAAGGCCGCGTTCGGCGGATCGGGTGGGAGGCGCATCTGGTCCGCACTCGTGCAGACCATCGTCAACTACGTCGACCGCGGCATGCCGCTACAGGAAGCGCTCCAGCAACCTCGGTTCCACACCGAGTCTGACCTGGTGATGATCGACGGGCGCATTGACGAGGAGGTACGGAGAGAACTCTCGCGCCGCGGCCACGAACTACTCGAAGTAACACCCCATTACACCTACTCCCCCTACTCCGAGCCGAATGGCGTCGACCTGGACGGTGATTTGCTCAAGAGCGCCGTGTACCCGGTCGCAAAGCCCACCCACGCGGCGGGATACTGAGCCAGCCGGCTCAGACCGGATGCCAATGGCCATTCCTCAGGTTGTCTGGCCAGCCTGCCGTCCGCGCCCACGGTAGATTTGCCAGCCGAAAAACACGAGCCCGCCGAATACGATCACGCTCAGCCAGCTAATCGACCGGTCGACGACGGTCAACGACAGGGCGTTCGTATCGTCGATGCCGACCAGGATCAATAGGCCGGTCAAGCCGCCTTCCACGAACCCGAAGCCGCCGGGCGTGGGGATGGTCGTGAGCATTGCGTTGGCCAACGCGGCGAACATCACGATCCCGAACCCTACCTCGATGTCGAGACCCTGGGCCACAAAGTAGAAGCGGCCTATCTCCAGCAACCAGCCAATTATGCCCAGCAGGATTTGCAACGGCAGGTCGCGGCCCCGGAAACTGCGAAGGGTGGTCAGTTGAAACCTTTGCGAGAACCGGCGCAATGTGTGCGGCAATCGCACAGACAGGGATCGCCAGTAGAGTCGCATTGCCAGCAGCAGCACCGCCATAGCAGCCGCCAAAGCCGCGGCGGCCACGATCACAACCCCGGGCACCTCAACGTTTCCGGAAACCGTCACCCACGCAGCGGCCGCAAGCACCATGGCCAGGACCACCACCATGTCCTGGATTCGTTCCGCCAGGACCGTGCCGAGACTCGGCGCAAACCCCGCACCGGACTCCCTCGACAGGGCCCATCCACGGTACGCGTCGCCCAGCCTGAAAAAGGCGACTGAGTTGGCGAACCACCCCATCAAAATGATGGCCCCGCATTTGAGTCCGCCCGGCACCTTTGCGCTCGCCGAGCGTTCGAGCCCAGCTGTGCGGGAAATGAGCCGCCACCGGATCCCGCGAAACCAGAAACTCAGGTAGTACAACAGGAGCGCGACGGCGTACATGAGTGGATCGACCGTCGACACGTTGTCCCACAACTCGCCCCAGTCGATATCGAAGACCCGGTAAAAGGTGAGGAACAGAAGGGCCCCGGCCACAAGTGTGACCACGAGTGTCGGCAGTGAAAAAACCCCTCGCCGGAGCGCTGCGGCGTCCAACTGCCTTCCGGGTTGATTCTTCACGGCCGGCTCACCGCCTCCGGTCGGATAAGCGGACGCTTGTGAGGCAACCCGGGCCGCCGCGGGAACCGGTCCGGCGTCGACGCAATTTTCAGCCAGTAGACGAGCAGGTCCGGAGGCGATGAGCCCGGCTCGTCCACGACCTGGTGGATGGCCGGAGCCGCGCCGAGTTCACTCGCCGCCCACTCCGATTCGTCGATCTCACGTTCGCCTGTAAGGCCCTTGGCCGATACCACGGTCCCGCCAATCATGGCGAAGGGGAGGGTTAATTCGGCCAGTTCCGTAAGTTCGGCCACGCCCCTCGATACGACGAGGTCGAATTGCTCCCGGTAACGCGGCAAGTGCGCCGCTTCCTCCGCCCTGGCGTTGATCACCTCGACATCCGTTAGCGAGAGTTCTACGACGACCCATTCAAGGAACGCGCACTTCTTGCTGGAACTGTCGAGCAACGCCAGTCGCATATCCGGGTACGCGATCTTCAAAACGATCCCCGGGATCCCGCCGCCAGCCCCGACGTCCAGCACCCTGCGACCGTCGAACCACCCGGCCGTGGAGACGAACCCGCCCGGCGCAGACGCCAGCAGGCGCATGGACCTGATAATCAACTCCTCACGTATCCGCTCGACGCCGCGCACGCCGGTGATGTTCAGCTTGCCGGCCGTCTCCTCGATCAATTCGCAGTATCTGCCAAGCCGTTGGATACACGCCTCGTCGTGAGGCGCGCCAACACATATGAGTGCTTCTTGCAGGCTGTCCATCTTGTCCTACGGCGCCCGTGGGCTTCATCGCCGCGCGGCGTGAATACCAAAGGGTACTCCGGGACGGCGAGCGGTGGTGAGGACCGCGCGGCTCGCCTCACACGTCGCGGCAATTGACCGGCATGCGGGTGGGTGATAGGTTCCGTTGCCGTGTCAGCCGGACCGCGCCCGAAATCCGGTCGCCGACAGGCTGACCGGCGCCGTTGCGGCGCGGTATTTCCATAGGACAATAGGCCCATGCGAATCGCCGTATGTGCAAAACAGGTCCCCGACCCTGACATCCCCCAGTCCCAGTTCAATGTGGACAAGAAAACGCTCAGAGTCCTGCCGCCCACAGGCGTGCCTCCGGTTGTCAATGGGTTCGATCTGAACGCCGCCGAGGCCGCCATCCAACTTGCAGAGTCGGATACATCGTCCGCTAGCGAAATTACAATCATTTCTGCCGGTCATGGATTCGTGATGGACGTGATGAAGAAGCCGCTCGCCATGGGCGCCCACCGCCTAGTGCTCGTTGATGACCCCTTGCTTGCCGAAGCGTCCGCGGCCGGTACTGTGCGCGTGCTCGCCGCTGCAATCGGCAAGACCGGTCCGTATGACGTCGTCCTGTGCGGGAGGCAGGCGTCCGACTGGGACCAGGCTTACGTACCGATGGGTCTGGCCGAGGTCCTCGGAACGCCCTGCATAACCGTGGCGAGGGGAATGGTGCGAGCCGCAGACGGCATGCTACGCGTGGACCGGGCCCTCGAGGACGGTTACCAGACGGTCGAAACAGCGTTGCCGGCGGTAGTGACGGTGACGAACGAGTTCGGCGAGCCGCGCTATCCCACCCTCCGGGGCATCATGGCCGCAACGCGGACTCAGCCCATAAATTTGTCGCTGGACGACATCGGTATCGAACCGTCCAGCCTCGAAACCTCGCTTCGTATAAGACGCCTGTACGAGCCGGAGCGAGGTGGACAATGCGAGATCATCGAAGGCGAGGACGCCGCTGATGCGGGCAGGCGCCTGGCTATCAGGCTACGGGCGGAGCAGTTGATCTGACATGCCGAGCGTGCTGATCTGCGCCGAGATCGAAAACGGCGAGGTGTCCCCCACAGCGCTTCAACTATTGACGGCGGCGATGACCGCGTTGCCCGGCAACAGGCGGCAAATAGCTTTCGTCGGTGATGATCTTTCCGGAGTCGCGGCCAGCGCCGCTACCTTGCCGGCCGACCAGGTCTTTCTCATTGAACATCCGCTGCTCAAAAACGGCGACGCCGGCGTTTTCGACGCGCCCGTCGCGGCCCTGCACGACCTGTGCCAGGCGGAATCCCCGGACATCGTCCTGATTGCACGGACCGATTACGGGGCTAACGTTGGACCGCGTCTGGCCTTCAGGCTCGGCGTCAGCCCAGCGCAGGACTGCATCGACCTCGCCATCGACCGCGATTCGGACCGGCTGAACGTCACGCGCCCGGTGCACGGCGGCAACGCGATGGCAGTTTACGAGTTCACCGGCAGCGGTCCGTACGTGGTAATAGTGCGTCCCGGATCGTTCGATCCCGCCAAGGCGGTCGACGGTTCGCCCGAGGTCATGCGGCACGAAGTCCCCGACGCAATCACCGGACCACGTGCGCGTCTCTTGGACACCGTCAAGGTAGAACCTGAGGGCGTCCCGTTACAGAATGCAGACATCGTAATAAGCGGCGGCCGCGGCCTGGGAGGGCCCGAGCCGTTCGATCAGATCGAGGAGTTGGCCAGCCTGCTCGGCGCCGCGATCGGCGCGTCGCGAGCCGCCTGTGACGCCGGATGGACGGACCACGAACGCCAGGTGGGTCTCACCGGCAAGACAGTCACTCCGTCGCTTTACATAGCAATCGGTATTTCGGGGGCAAGCCAGCATATGGCCGGCTGTTCCGGCTCCCGCAACATCGTCGCAATCAACAATGACCCGGACGCCAACATCTTCCGGGACGCACGTTTTGGAGTCATAGCCGATTGCAGGCAGGCGCTGCCCGCATTCATCGCAACGGTGCGCGACCTGCAAGACGGTTGACCAGATAGACTTATACGGGTGCGCCTGCAATCACTCCCACGGAGAGGAATCAAGTGGACGGAAATTTTGGGCTCGACCTCGACACAGTAATTCATCACGTCGAGAACGCAGAAGTGTTCTCGATCTTCTTCCCGATTCTCAGGCGGGCTCTTGTGGTTGACCTGCGAGGAGCCCCCGGCCAGGACCCACTGGTCCGCGTGATGCCTATGGCCCGGTCTGCGGCGGACCGCATTCGCAGCCTCAAGCGACAGCGGCCGCAACTGCCCAGGCCAACGGAAGTAATTGCGATCCCATGGGCCACCTACGTAGAAAACGTCGTTTCATCCGGGGTGTGGGACCGCCTTCTCCAAAGGCTTGAAGCCGCCGGTCACAAGGACGCGATACGGACGGCCAAAGCCTGCCTCGGCGACCTCCGCCGCTACGAACGGCAGGAAATCAGCGCCCTGATCCGCGGCGACCAGTACCAGACGATCTGGGCCCGGAAAGCCTGACTCCGTCGAGTCGAAGGCTGCGGCGGCCGCTAACGAAAGGGCTGGGCGCTGCGCAGCCGGATCCCGCATTATTGTGAAATGACAGCCGATTAGGATCTCGGATGCGTGCCAGTGTATATTTCCGTTAAGAGACGCCCAAAATGGGAGACCCTGATATGAAAACAGAAGAACGAGTCAGCCGGCTCGAAGGGTCTTACGAACACATGGCCAGCAAGAGTGAGCTTGCTGATCTGAAAGCGGAATTCGCTGGTCTCAGGTCCGATCTGTTATTGGGATTTAGGGAGATGGAAATTCAATTTGTCGAATTGAGGAATCAGTTTGCCGAGTTGAGGAACCTGATCATTTCACAAAGAGGCACCGTCGGTTTCAGGCACTCTCAAGAGGACCAATAGGACGCTCCGGCAAAACGCGTACCCATATCTTCTCCGCGGGCGCGCCTTTGCTAGCCTTTGCGTGAACAACTCCAAGCCCCTCTCCGGCCGTCACACCCCAGCCTTCTTGTGAGCGCTGAAGGCTCAGGTCAACCCGCTCAGGCGTCCTCTGCGGTGACCGCCGCTATCACTTTGTCGGCGTCCTGGGGAGGGACCGGTTCGTAATGGTCGAATTCAGTAGAGAAAATCCCCTGGGCCTGGGTCAACGAGCGTAGGTCCGCCGCGTATCTCAGCATCAGCGATGCCGGCACCTCGGCTGAAATCTCCGTAAATCCAACGCCCCGCGGCTCCATGCCGCTGATCCGGGCGCGCCGTGTGTTTAAGTCGCCCATTACATCGCCCACGGCGTCGTCCGGCACTAGGATATTGGCCTTCACGATCGGCTCTAACAGCCGCGGCCGCGCATCTCTCACTCCCTGGCGGAAACCCATACTCCCGGCAATCTCGAATGCCGTCCCCGAAGAGTCCACGGAGTGTGAACTGCCGTCCACCAGCACGACGGAAGCATCCACGACAGGGAATCCGGCCAGCACGCCCGCGGCGGCGGCCGAGCGGACTCCCTTCTCAACTGACGGGATGTATTCCCGCGGGACGTTTCCGCCCACCACTTTGCTGTCGAAGGTAATGCCCTGGCCGGAAGGTAACGGAGAGATTTCCATGACCACGTGCCCGAACTGACCTGCCCCACCCGTCTGCTTCTTGTGACGGTATTCGGTCGTCGTGCCCGTCGAGACCGTCTCACGGTATGCAATCTTCGGGAGGCTCGTATTCAGTTCCACGTCGAATTTTCGGTGTATACGCTCAATCGCCATCTGGACGTGGATGTCGCCAAGGCCGCTGAGCACCGTCTGCGAGGTGTCGCTATTTCGCTCCACGATGAGAGTCGGGTCTTCTTCCGAAATTCTTTGCAACGCGGGCCCCATCTTGTCGAGGTCGGCCTGCGAGTTGGGCGTTACGGCCAGGGAGTAGATCGGCGTCGGTAATTCCACGCCCTCCAGGGTCACCGGGTTGTTACGGTCGCCCAGCGTGTCGAACGTTTTGGTCTCCGACAACTTGGCCACAACACCAATGTCGCCCGCGGGAAGGGAATCGACGGGAATCGTCTCCTTGCCTGCAGGCTGGTACACCTGCCCCAGACGTTCGTTGGCGCCGCGGGTGCAGTTCCACAATTGGTCCAGCCCTGCCAGCGGAGCGCCGTAGATGCGGAAGAATGACAGCTTTCCAACGAACGGGTCGGCTGTGGTCTTGAACACCAGGCAGCCTTGGGTGTCGTCGGGCACGTCCGGGGACGGGGCGTCTGCGGGCGAAGGGAAGAACCCCACAACGGCATCCATCAATTCGGAGGTCCCCAGGTTGGAGGATGCGGAGGTCGCAAATACCGGCACGATCTCGCCCGACATAAAGCCCGACTTTAGCCCCTCGGACAGTTCTTCCTTCGTTAACTCCTCACCCTCGAGGTACTTCTCCGCCAGGTCATCATCGGTCTCTGCGATGGCCTCGACCAGCCTTTCGTAGGCGTCGGGGTCAACGTCGGGGTCGTCTAGCAATGAACTGACGCCCTTGAACGACGCTGCCTCGCCGTCGAGGACCTGGACCGGCACGCACTTCCGCCCCCACAGTTCAACCAACTCCTCGACCACCTCTTCGAACGACGTGTTGTCCCTGTCGAGCTTGTTTACGATTATGGCCCGCGGGAGTTCAAATTCGTCGCAGAGTTGCCACGCCTGCCGCGCCCCGACCTCGATGCCGGCCGCGGCCGAGACCACCATCACCGCCGCATCGGAAACCCTTAGCGCAGACATCATCTCCCCCCGGAAGTCCGGGTAACCGGGAGTATCCAGGACATTTATCCTGTGGCCGTTCCAATCGCACGGAAGGACGGCGGTCTGAATGCTTGAGCCGCGCTGCTGCTCTTCAGGTTCGTAGTCGGACAAGCTCGTCTGATCGTCCACGCGGCCCTGGCGGTTCGTGCCGCCTGCCGTGAAATAAAGCGCATCAGCCAGCGTGGTCTTTCCGGCGCCGTTGTGCGCAACGAGCGAAATGTTGCGAATCTGCTCAGTCCCGTAATTGGCCAAAGGGTCCCTCCCTCAGCAATGAGAATTCAATAGGCGGATGATAACAAGCGAACGGCCCATTGGATGCTCGCTGAGCCCGCCGGGGAAGGCCTCAATTCCTGACTATCGCCAGTAGTCTCAACATCATTGACCGATGAGACGGTCCGAGCGCAGCGGTCAACGTGCGCCGGAGTTGTTCCATGAACTGCGGATCGGTGTCGCCGGCCTCTATTTCAAGTCGGACCCGCTCCACCCCATTCCTGAACCGGTTTTCAAGCCAGTCGTTACCACGCAGTTGCGCCAGTTCCACCAGGAACCGCGCGTCCAGTTCAGGGCCCACGCCGACCACGCCTCCCCATTCCGTCCAGTACGCGTCGAACGCCAGCGTCATCAGTGTGCGCGCAGCGATATCTTCGACGCCCCGGTCTTCCATCGCAACGAGAAGCATTGCAGCGACCTCAGGATTGTGGTCGATAATCTCGTGCAACAACCCATCCGGCGTCTCCCGCGGTCCCGGCACAGCCGCCAGCAACCCGGCGGATAGTCCCGGTTCGCTACGCATAATTGCCAACGCTTCATCCGTCCGCCTGTGGATCCACGGCCGCAACCGCATGCCCGAAACACCCAGCGCCGCAATTGCCGCTGCGGGATCCGATGCGCCGAGAGACTCGATCACGTCGTACACAGCGTCGTCGTACGGCCGGTCGATGGCGTAGTTGCCGGACGAGTTTTCCTGCAACCGCCGCGCGCCGGACGCTATCGATGCGGCCGACGCCCCGCTGGTGACGCCGACCGCCTCCAACAGTCTTCGAGGCCCAATCTCCGCCGCCCTTGCCTGGTCCGGTTTTACTTCCAGGATCCGCAGCAGCGCGGCGTCGGACAGGAGCGGAAATATCCGGTTCGCAATGTCTCTGTCGGTGTCACGTATCAGGGCCACCGCGATATTCAGGCCGCTGCGTAGCTGATCGTCGGAATAGCTGTCCAGGTAGGTCTCCAGCGTCGCTGCCCCCTCTTCATCGCTCCTGCGGGCAGCTTGCACGATCTCGTCGACCCTGCGTGCGATTTCCGCCAATTCCCTGGCCCGTTCGCTGATCGCCTTGTCGATCACGTCAGTGCCGGGCTGGTCGGCAAAGAGTTGAACGATGGCGCGTGGCTTCAGTAGCACCGCGAACTCGCGGATCGTCGGTTCGTGCAATCTTGCCGCCGCGGCCTGGACCTGCGACTCCGCAGGTTCGCCGTCCAGCACAAGATAGAAATCCAGTGCTTCGCCCAGGTTTCGGGCTGCCGCTGAAGGATGGTTCCCGAGAACATCCGGGTACAGCCCATGCAGTCGTTTCTTGTCTGAAAGGTAACTCCTCCAGAACGAAAACCCCCGGTTCACGTTGGCCGCGTCGTAGACTGCCGAACTACTTTCCTTGATGAGATCGAATTGTTCGGCGAAGTCAAGCAACCGCTGCCGCTCCTCCGCCTGGAACGCGCTCACCACGTGAGGGTCGAGTTCGGCCCCGGAAAGTTCCGGGACGTCTTCGTACAGGTCATGCGGGAGGTGTTGGAGTCCAAACACCTCCCTGGCTATGCGGCGCTCTTCCTCGGGCAGGCCGCGGAACCAACTGATCGCAGACGGCCAATCGACCACCTGGCCTGACGCCACTCCCTCGGCGGCGAGGAACGGCGAGAAGTACTTGCGTAAGACCGGGGGAATCAGCGCGAGGTTCCCGCCCGCTACGTTTACCAGGTCTGCCTCGGAAAAGTGCTGCAGGTCCGGATAGTCTCCGTGGGAGAGGTTAGGCATGTTGCGAAAGCGGTCTCTGAGCGGTTCGAAAGAGTCGGGTGGTTGCCGCAAAAACCATTCGACATCGGCATGAAACTGCAACAATGCCCTGGGAGTCTGACCGTCCACGCGGTCCCATGTCAGGTCCGGCCTGCCTTCCACCGGGAACGCTCCCCACCACGAATGACCCAGTTCGTGCAATACGATGCGCGGGTCCGCCTCCCCTGCGCCGGCCCATCCCGCCGCGCCGTGGCTCCCGTACCACGCCGGTCGGCCGAACATCTGGCGGAAGTCGTAGCCGTCCATCCACTCGCGGCCCGCGTCCGTAAAACTCCATATAGCCTGCGTTGACTCTATCCTGCCGCGCGTCCACGCGTTTCGTGAAATCCCTTCTGCCGGGGGCTCCGAAAACGGCGAAGTTGGAGCCGATACGCCGGGTTCTTGAGTGGAGCCCGCCGTCGGGGCGACGGCCGCCGTTGAAGTAGTGCCGGCGGGAGTCGCAGGTAGGCTTGTGGATCGCACGGTCGGAAGTACAACAACAGAAGGGGGAGTAGGGCTAGGATCAGGGGTCGCCATCGACGGTGTTGGCCCGAGTATTCTGACAGCCGCGGTTGCCGTCGGGAGCGGCAATTCATCGCCCCCACCCGGCACCGGGGCGGCAACCACCGTCGGAGCCGCGGGCCGGCGATCCGGTTCGGCGGCGCGCTCGCAGGCGACGAACAAAGTCACAGCCACGGCCAACGCTGCAAGCGCCACGGGCAGGTGTATGGACGTTCGTGATCGCATGACCGTGTTCGAGGGTATACGTTTAGCGTTGAGGCGTAGTTGCGTTTAGAAGATGGACTAAAGGGCGCATTGCCGTCCGACAGGACTGACACATGGACCGCATCCGTACCGGCGCGACTGCCGCCAGGACCCTGATCACGGCGGCGCTGCTTGCCGTGACTCGCGGCCGACGGCCGCGGGTCGGCAAACGAAAATGCGCCCTTCTCGTTATTTGCGCGCTGCTGTTCGTGACCGGGGTTGTCGTGTCGCGCGGAGACTGGTACGGGAACACGACGGCCCGGGAGCACGCAGCCGGTTGGCTGTTCGATCTCATCATCTGGGAAGCCGACAACCTCCCGGACAAGTGGCTGCATCTCGCGTATTCGTGGATGCCGTGGACCGACACACGAGAGGCAGACCGCCGCGCCCAGTTCCAGCGATACCAGGAATTGACGGCCGAACTGTCGGAGGTGCGAGATGAACTTAATCGCGCCTCTTCTGCCGCGTCGCCTGACCACGCCGCGTTATTGGAATTGCAGGCCAGGTTCGAACGTTTGTCGTCCGAAAGCGCCAGCCTCAGGGACGGTGTCGAAGAGTACCTCGAGTCGGCCCTCAGCGAACAGGTGGCGGCGCAGGACCTGGACACATTTGGCGGCATGATTTGGCCGCCTGTCGACTTCCGGCTCGATCAATCTCCAAGTCTGCTCGTCACGTCTCCAAGGGACCGCATCGAGAGGATCGAAAACTACCTGATTAAGCCCGACATCCCGCATGAGGAAGCTGATGCCATCGAAGCGGCCATCCAGGAAGACGAAAACGTCTCCGCCATAATCGTGCGGACAGGTGGCCTGGGGAGCTTTCCGGCAACTGTCACCCCGCGAAGAGACCCAATGCGCCTGCTGGAGGTCGTCGGGCATGAGTGGATTCACAACTACCTGTTCTTCAAGCCCCTGGGGATCCAGTTCTTCAGCAGCCCGGAGATGATGACCCTGAACGAGACGGTGGCAGACATGGCCGGCAGGGAACTGGGCAGGATGGCCTACACGGCGATGACCGGCGAAGAGGTCGAATTCCTCGTGCCGCCTCGCGACGTTCAGTCAGACGGGCAGCCCGCCGAAGACGAATTCGACTTCTTCCGCTTCATGCGCGAAACGCGGTTGCGAACGGACGAACTGCTCGCCGAAGGTAGGATCGAAGAGGCCGAGCGGTACATGGAGGAGCGACGAGTCGAGTTGCAAGACCACCGCATCTACATTCGAAAGATCAACCAGGCGTACTTCGCGTTCACCGGCAGCTACGGGGAGAACGGCGCGTCGGTCAGCCCCGTAGCCGCACAGTTGTGGGACCTCAGGATGCGCAGCGGCAGTGTCGGCGAGTTCGTCAAGACGGTGGCCGGCGTCTCCTCACCGGAAGAGTTCGACGACCTTGTCGAAAGCGCATCGTCAACGATGAAATGAGGCGTCTGACGAATTCCCGGTTCCACCCGTCCGCACCGTCCCGCTCCGATATACTCGCGTTGTCGTCGTGAACGAATGTCAAGGCCTTTCATCACAATCGAATTAGCGCCGTGATTGGCGCGCGTCGCCAATCCAACGGCTACCCTTGAACGTTAAGCCCTGTGCAACAGGAAAAGGTTGTCTTCAGCGCAAGTCAGTGAGCATATAAACGCGCCCACAGCGCGGGAGGAATGATGCCCGTTACCCAAGAGCAAGGGGGTGTGGCCGAGCACCATATGTACCGGCCGCCCCAACAACAGGAACCCCAGGTTACGCTGGATGACATCCTGGGTCGTCTCAGGACCGGGATGCCGCGTATACCCGGACTCGGCGGCGGCGGCGCGTCGATCATAGTCTTCCTCTTCATCCTGGTCATCGGCGTCATATGGGGCGCGACGGGAATCTACACCGTCGGGCCGGACCAGGAAGGCGCACTCCGCCTGTTTGGTCGCTACACCGGCGTCGCGGAAGAAGGACTCCACTGGTGGTGGCCCGCGCCGATAGGCACCAGGAACGTCGTTGCCGTAACGACCACCAGGCGAATGGAGTTAGGTTTTCGGAGCGGCGGTGAGGGGCTGAACATCACCCAGCCCGTCCCAGTCGAATCGCTGATGATCACCGGAGACGAAAACATCGTCGACGTGCAAGTCGTCGTCCAGTACCGGATTGGGAACCTTCAGAATTTTCTGTTCGAGGTGGATGATCCGGGAGACGCGGACCGCGGCGTGCCGCAGGGCAGTCCGGAGGGCCGGACCCTGCGAGACATAGCTGAAACCGCCGTTAGGCAGGTCGTCGGCGCCCGGCCGATCGACGACGTACTTACAATCCAGCGTGAACAGATCCAGACCGACATCCTGGAAACGATGCGCCGGCTGAACGCCTTTTATAAGACCGGTATCACGGTCCAGCAGGTACTGCTCCAGAACGTAAACCCGCCGGCTGAAGTACAGGACGCGTTCGAGGACGTCGTGAGAGCCCAGGAGGACCGAGACAGGATAATCAACCTCGCCCAGGCTTACGAAGCGGACCGGATACCCAAGGCCGTCGGTGCTGCGGCGCAGATCACCGAGGAAGCACAGGGTTTCAAAGACGGACGCATCGCACGGGCGAGGGGTGAGGCTGACGGTTTCAACGCCATACTGGAGGGCTATAAGGACTCTCCGGAAGTGACCAGGAGGCGCTTATACCTGGAGGCGATGGAGCAAATCCTGCCCGGCATCCAGAAGTTCGTTCTCTCCGACCAGGGCGTGCTGCCGTTCCTCCCGCTGGACGGATCGACCAGCCAGCCAAACTCGGCGCCGGCCGCTGATTCGGCGGGAGGTCAGCCATGAGAGCCTTACTCGTCCTCGTGGTCCTGGTCATAGCAGGACTCATCGTAATACCGCAGACTTTCTTCACCGTAGACGAAACGCAACTCGCTATTGTCACCAGGTTCGGCGCATTCCAGCGTGACCACGACAGACCCGGACTGTACGTCAAGACACCCTTCGTGGAGGCGGTCACGAAATTCGACTCGCGGCTGCTGCGCGTCGACGCCCCTCCGGCATCCCTACTCACACGGGACAAGAAGAACCTGGTGATAGACGCATACGCCAGGTACAAGATCGTCGATCCGTTGAAGTTCTTCCAGTCGCTTCGTAGCGAACTTCAGGCCGAAGCACGCGTTGGCGACATTGTCGCATCACGGCTTCGTAGAGAGGTCGCGCTCGACCTCCAGGAAGAGGTCATCTCGGAGACGCGCGAACAGGTCATGGCACGCGTGACCGAAGCGAGCAACCGGGACGAAATCGAAGTGGGTGACCTCGCAGGGTTGCCCGGGGGGCTCGACAACCCGGAAGTCACTATCGAAGTGACCGAAGTAAGAGGGCCCGACGCGGAACCGGCAAGAGGCCGACCGCCAACGCTTGAAGAAAGGGCGGCCTTGAGAACGGACCCGTCCACGCTCGAGGGATTCGAGGTCAGATACTTCCTTCCGGTCCGGAGCACCCTGGGGATTGACATCATCGACGTGCGAATCAAGCGCGCCGACTTCCCGCCGGACGTCGCCACTTCGGTCTTCGCACGCATGGAGGCCGAAAGAGAGCGCATAGCCAGCGGACTGCGGGCCGAAGGAGCCGAGGAGGACGCCAAGATACGGGCCGACGTGGACAGGCGAGTCAACGTCATCCTGGAATCTGCACAAGGTGAAGCCGCCCTGCTACGCGGCGAGGCGGAACAAGAAGCGATCAACATACTTGCGGAAGCGCTCGAGAAGGACCCGGAGTTCTATGACTTCCGGCGTTCGCTGGAGGCCTACACAAACTCGTTCGACGGTCAGACCACGGTGGTCCTCGACCCCGATAGCGACCTCCTCAAGTACCTGCAAGACCCATCCGGCGAAAACGGCCAATAGGCCAGACCGAGCCGCCCCCTGGTTATAGATGACCGAGGGGGCGGCGGTCGACCGCCCTCCTTTGACCCCGTCGCAGGGGCGGGTTTCAAACCCGCCCGCGGCCCACGTTCGCCGTCAGGTGCTAAACGCCATCTCGACGCCCTTAATCGCCACCGTGGGTTTGCGCCATTCGCGAAAGCCCCATAACATATCCCCACGTCGTCGTCACGATCGATGCCGTAGCCCAAACTGGGTCGCAACTGACCCGAGGACTCACGACATGGCGCTCGTTACTCTCGATGGACATATTGGGGCGGGGGCGCCGGAAGTCGGGCGCCGGATTGCCCGCACGTTCGACTTCACTTACGTCGACCGCTTGTTACTGCCCGGCCAGGTCAAGGCGCCGGGCACCACGACCAGCGCCGACGATCCAACGCCGCGGTTTTCGGACCGGGTCTGGGCCGCGGTGGAACGGGCCATAAACGGCTTTGCGCTCGGCAACGCGGCCGGAGACCCCTATTTCACGATGTCCGAGCCGGACTTCTTCCCGTTAACCTGGGACGTGTCGCCATCCGGGCCGCGCATCAGGGCCGCGGAGATCGACGACTCCAATCCGGCTGTACTGGCGGAGACCCGGCTCCGGACACTGGCGGAACGCGGCAAGGCCGTCCTCGTACATCGCGCCGGTTGCCTGGAGGCGCGCGACGCGCCGGGCTCCCTGAGAATCGGACTGTTCGCGCCTTGGGAAGACAGGGTGAAGCGGATAATGGCCCGGGAGGGCATCAACCGGTCGGCCGTTGCCGAACGCGTCATCCGCGAACGGCAAGAGGCGCAGGTCGACTATTTCGGACGGTTCCATGGCGCCCACCCTGACGACGAGTCCCTGTACGACATCTGCATCGACACCGGCAGCGAACACCTCGACGCCAGCGTACGCCGGGTAGCCCGAGAAGTCCGCAGGATGCTGTCCGGCCAATTCGCAGCCGACGGCTCGCCGGCCTGAACCACTTTCCGCGAACGATCACCCCTGCCTGGTATTCGCCACGCATTTGTCGTGCGTGGGGCTGGAAAGTCTCCCATTGGGAAGGCCCAGGTCCCATAAGCTGCTGTCCAAACGACACTGGTGAGCGCCAGCCCGCGCAACAGTTCCCGTACACGCTCTCTGGCAACCATTTGTAGGGGCGTCTCTTGTGGGCGCCCGAGTGGGCGGGGCGCGGCTACTGACACGATGCCATTTCGTAGCCGGACAGGGACTTATCGGACACCCTCTAAGAAACGCTAGCTGGTTTGTACGGCCGGATGCTGTCGATCTGCGCCGATTCAGCGCGTTGCGCGTGGTAAAGGTCCCACCGGAGTTGTAAGTTCATCCAGAAGTCAGGGGACGTGCCGAGGTACCGGGAAAGCCGTAGCGCCGTGCTGGGCGTAATTCCACGCCTCCCTCGAACGACCTCGTTGACGCGTTGAAACGGAACATGTACTCCGGTCGCCAGGTCGCGCTGGGTGATGCCCAGCGGCAGCAGGAACTCTTGCAGCAACATCTCACCCGGATGGGTCGGCTCCCGGTCAGTGGGTACGCGCACCATGCGTAATCTCCTTCTCAGTCCTCAACAATAACTCACGCCTTCACTCATCGTGCCCCCAAATCGTCGCCCTGCACTCCGGAGCCCGTCTCAGAATTCGCGCGGCTAATCTACTTCCTCTCCTGGGGGAGAGGATTGAGGTGAGGGCGCGACGCCGGGCAAACGGAATCGTCGTATCGAATGAGGGACTTACGATTTCACCCCATGCCCTCACCCTGACCCTCTCCCGCGAAACGGGAGAGGGCACTATTGAGACAGGCTCTCCGATACGGGGCCGGTAACCACGGTGGGGCGCTGAGGTGGGTCCGCTCGGCAAGTTGAACGCGCATCCGGCAGGCAACGCCCCATCTTCATCATCTCGTGCGGCCTAGAAAAGGCCATAGTCATTCCCGAACGCCCTTATTTGTCACTCCGAGCCTTCTTGGTCATTCCGAGCGCAGCCGAGGAATCTAAGCCGGGCATCCCCGATCTGCGCTCAATGCTCCACCGCAATCCGGTTCCAACGAACGCCAACCGGACGTCCCGTCGTGATGAGAAGTGGCCCCGGGCGTAGCCCGCACGGATGACTGATAATCCGTTGTCTCAACTTCGGCGGGACCTGCGTCAGTCCAAACGAGGCAGATACGATTCCTGCTGCTGATGCGAAGGCATGATTGCCCGCTTCGGTAGCGCGTGCGGTACAAGTATCGGGCTTGTTCTGCGCATACCGGCCCAACTATCCTCGCAATCGCCACTTTCAACCTGGAGACATGCGCGTGCCAAACAAGACCTACTCCGGCGTCCGGCCCATGACGGTTAGCGCGGAGGGCATCAGGTTCGTCAAGAACATCATGGCGCCCACCCGCGACGGAACCAGGCTGGCGATGGACATTCACGTGCCGGACGGCGAAGGTCCGTGGCCCGTGGTCCTCACCTACATCCCGTACCGCAAGGACGATCAGGAGCCGCTCAGCGGAATGCAGCACCATTGGGCGCAACACGGCTACGTGGGCGCAAGAGTAGATTGCCGCGGCACCGGTTCAAGCGAGGGATCGAACGACGACGAGTACCGCCTGGTGGAACAGCAAGACGGCTTCGATGTCGTCGAATGGATCGCCGGGCAGGACTGGTGCGACGGAAAAGTCGCCATGACCGGCGGTTCTTACGGCGGATTCACCAGCGTGCAGGTCGCGGCCCTCGCGCCTCCCCACCTAGTCACGATCATTCCCTGGTTCTACACCGACGATAGGTACACAGATGACTGCCACTATCGCGGCGGGGCCTGGCGCTGCTACTACGACATCGGCTCTTACGGTTGCTCCATGATCGGCATGAACTCGATGCCCCCCTACCCCGAGTACAGCGGCGAACGGTGGGCCGAGCTTTGGGAGGAGCACCTGGAGCAGAACAACCCGTACCTCCTCACCTGGCTGGCCAACCAGACTGACGGTGAGTATTGGCGGCCCGGCAGCATCAGGGGCCGCTACCACGAGTTAAAGGCGTCGGCGTTGCTCATCGGGGGATGGCGCGACGGCTACTGCAATTCGCCGCTCAGGACCTTCGAGAACATGACTGCGCCAGGCAAGGTGCTGATCGGACCCTGGAACCACTCCGGCCCTGACTGCGAAACGCCCGGTCCGTCGCTGGCGCGCGAGCACCTCACCGTGCGCTGGTGCGACTACTGGCTCAAGGGGATCGACAACGGCGTAATGGACGAGCCGGCCATCAACGTCTACGTCCAGGCGTTCGACACACCGGACCCCTACCGCACCCACACGTCGGGCTACTGGCGGACCGAGCCGGAATTCCCCATTCCCGGCGGTCGTACGCATCGGCTCGATCTCGGCAAGGAGCTGATGCCGGACAGCCCCGGCATGACCCGAGACGGCTACGAAGAATACGAATACAGGCCGTCGGTCGGAGTAGCCGGCGGACTGTGGAGCGCGGGTGTTCCGTACACGCTGCCCAGCGACCAGCGCATGGACGAAATCTACTCGGCGAATTACACCTCAGAGCCGTTGGACGGACCGATGGAGATCATCGGCATGGGCAAGGCCGTGGTCCACGTCAGTTCCACCGCGCCCGTAATGGCATTCGTGGCGAGACTCTCGGACGTCGCTCCGGACGGGGCCAGCGCGCAGGTTTCGATAGGCGTGCTGAACGGGACGCGTCGCAACTCGCTCACCGACCCTGAGCCCATGGAGCCGGGAGAGGTCGACGAACTGAACGTGGACCTGGACGCCACGGCTTGGAGATTCGAGCGCGGGCACCGGATCAGGCTTTCGATCAGCAGCGCAGACTTTCCAAACCTGTGGCCGACCCCATACCGCGGCACGAACCGCGTATACCGGGATGCCGGTCGCGAGTCTTACCTGGAACTGCCGGTCGTACCCGTCCGGGAAGCTCCCGCAGGGGAGTTACCTCCCGATGAGATGAAGTACGAGCCATCCGCGAACCCGGTGAGGTACCCAGAAGTTTCGCCTCGCGTGGTCCCGTGGGAGATTACGCACGACCTGATGAGAGACCGCATCGGTCTAAAAATCCACCGCGTTGACGAAACTCCGGCCAGTGCGGATATGACCGTCAAAATGGTGTCCAGGCTGGAAGTGTGGGCGGACAACCGCAACCCGGCAGAGACCACTGCCATTGGGCAGCATCAAAGGACCATCACACGGACGGACGGCGTGATCAACATCGACACCTCCGCGAACGTCCGCAGCACGGAGGACTCAATTCACGTCTCTATAGACCTTGACGTTCGCATGAACGGGCTTCCGCACCATCAACGCCGCTGGGTAAAGACATTCAAGCGGGAATTGCTCTGACCGGGCGAAGTCCCATCAGGGCACTGCATTTCACCCGCCGCTGGAACACCGCACAAGCCACCGTTCAAAGCCGACGAGGTCCATATGCCGCACCCACCAGATCGTGGCTCGACGCGTAGGGGCGGTTCGCGAACCATCCGTTCCAACTAATTCGCTTTTGCCGAGCTTGGGGTACGTCTGAAACACTTGCGATTGGCATATCTTGGGGTGCGGACTAGCACCAGTCCTGGTGGCGTCGGGAGGATCGCATCTGCCGGCACGCCTGGGGCGTGGATGCGAGTCCTGCGGGATGGCCGGATGAAGCCCAGTCTACGTCCCTGCTCCACGAAGATCTTCACTGGGTCCCTGCCTTCATAGGCATACTGGGGCGCATACTGCACCAGCAGACCAATGGACACATCGAACGGGTTAACTCCGGCCTTGTGGGCTATCTCAAGTCTCATCGATTGAAGTACCTGCGAGATGATCAACGTCGCCCATATCTGTTGCAGGATCACCACCCTCTTGGCAGACCACAGAAGACGCAGCTTGAGGTGCTGCTTGACCAGTGCGAGCGCCATCTCGATGTCCCACCTGCGAGCGTAGACCTCGGCCATGCTTGTAATCGAGAACGTATGGGGATCCAGGACGTTGGTGATGTAGCGGCGAACGGTTTTGCCCTGTTTGAAGGTCACCAGGCGAACGGCGTGTTTGGCCCGGTCGGCGCGGTGCGCTCCCAGCCACACGATGCCGTCGAAGACATCGCCCCGCTGATGGAAGACGTGGACGACCTCGTAACTGGTCTTTGCTCTCAGCCTGCTCAGCCAGTGGCAACCTTTGTCTGTGAGCCAGTCAAACCAGGCGAATCCGAAGTATCCCAGGTCCGCCAACACCAGCGTTCCCGCCGGCAGGTCTGCCGCCAAATCTCGCGCCAGCACCTTCTCGTTCTGGCGCGGGTTCGGCTGAAACCTGACGGTACTCCACTGCTGGCTTCTCAAATCAAACACCCCGGACAGCTTGCCGGGGAGCAGACGGCTGTCGCCTTCAGGGACCTTTCTCAAAGCGGGCAGGGTCCTAGACACGGCGTCCAGTGTGCTCTCGTCTATGCACACAACATTCCCGGCGAAGGGCGCCAGTTTCTCCGATACCACATCCTTGAGTCGTTCCGCCAACACGCTGCTGATCTGCTCGAAGAGCCTCTCCAGCGGTTTGGTCCCCGCGCTGTGGAGCCGCTTGTAGACTGCCTGATCCGTAACCTCGAACCTCGGGAAGAACCAGAGTTGGCGTTCCGAGATAAGACGCCAGATCGACATTTGGCTGCCAAAGCCTCTCAGGACGCAGACCAGCAGTCCCGCCCACAGAGCCATTGCAGGCAGGATGCGCGGCCTGCCGACACCCTGGACTTCGTGATCCGGCTCCATGTCCTCCAGGCATTCCCGAATGAACTTCTCAATGTTCCCTACCGTCTCTGAACCGGCTATGGCTGTACTGGACATCTCTCGACATTCCTCCTCTGAGTAGTCATGTCCTTCTACTACTCGGAGGTGTCCTACCCAAAGGGTAGAACGGTCCCAATATCAATTAGTTGGAACGGATGTTCGCGAACCGCCCTGGACCGAGACGCGATTCGTCTCACCAAGACCGAATAGTTACCGCACTAGGAGACCCGTGCAAAACCCCCTCTCCTGGAGGGAGAGGGTTGGGGTGAGGGCGAAACGCAAGTTGAAATCAGGCCACTGGACACCTCTGTCGCCGGCCAATCGAACGTTACGCAAAGGTCTCACTAGGCCGAAACTAGACGACTGTTGCGGATTGCACGGTCACCTCATCCAGGCGTTTCCGGTCCGGTGTGGGCAGACTCCCCTCGAACGGCTTGAAGGTCTGTCGGCTCGTCAGTTCCATAGGCGGGTCGGACAGGTCTTCGGTGTAGAAACGGGAAGACGGGAAGAGGTCGCCGGGGTAGGTGAAGCTCGGCAGCGTAGCCACCTCCACGCACAACGCGCCGCCGAGGGCGCTCTCGAGCATGCCGCCGACCCAGACCGGGATTCCCGCGTCCTGGCACAGGTCGTGAATGGACTTCGAGTTAGCCAGGCCGCCAACGCGACCGGGCTTGATATTCATGTATTCGCATGCGCCTACCTTGATGGCTTGCTCGGCGGCCTTGACGCTCACGATCGACTCGTCGAGGCAGACCGGCGTCTGTATCTGCCTGGCAAGCTCGGCGTGGTCAAGCACGTCGGCGTAGTGCAGCGGCTGCTCGATGAACGCCAGCCCCAGGTCGTCGATAGCTTGGAAGAACGGCAGGTCGTCCAGGGTGTAGCCGGAGTTGCAGTCGATGTGAAACGTCATGTCCGGAAATGCGTCGCGGACGATGCGCAGCATCTCCAGGTCCCAGCCGCGCGCCACCTTGAGCTTGATGCGCGGAAACCCGGCGTCGACGGCCTGCTGGATGTTGCCGAGCAGCATGTCGTAGGAGTCCTGGATTCCGAAGTCGGCACCGGCTTGGACCTCCTTCGTCTCGCCCCCGAGGAGGCGGTGGACCGGCGTGCCGGTGATGGCTTTTTCGAGGGTCCACCAGCAGATCTCGAGCGCGGCCTTCGCAAAGCTGTTGCCCTTGAATACGGCCAGCCTCTCGTTCAAATCGTCCGCCGAATCGTATTCGCCGCCTACCACGTGAGGTCCGAAGAACTCCGTGACGTTGTGGAACACGGAGGCCGCGCTTTCCGTCAGATAGGTCGGCGCGCGGAGCGGGCACGACTCGGACCACGCGTCGTAGTCGCCGCTTATGGCCCTGACGAGTACCGAGTGGATGTCGTGGTCCTCGCCGTACGCCGTGCGCCACGGGTAGATGAGCGGCATGGCGACGTGGTAGACCTCGAGCCTGTCGATGCGCAAGAGAAACCTCCCGGACTGGAAACAGCCCGATTCTAGAGGACTGTCTCAAGATCATCTGCCGGACCGAAGGCCATCTCACGAACCGTGAATTTGCGTGTGGGCCGCGGGGAAGTTCATCATGGAGTGAACATGCGCGCCCGATACAGTCAAGCCCCGGACCAGGAATGACTTGCTCGCCGGTCCTGGTTCGATATCGACTTTCCGTACGTCAGCCGCGGTCGCTGTCTGCGTCCTTTTTGCCGCCGCTTTGATCGCGTGTAGCGGCGGGAACGATGATTCCGCAGCGGATGGACAGGTTCTCGACCTGAAGGCGACGGTCCAGTCTCTGGAGGAATCCCTCCAGGCCCTTTCAGGTGAGAACTCCGCGCTGAAGGACGAAATCGCGGTCCTCAGGGAGAACCTGGAGGTTCGAGACGCCCGTATCCGGGAACTCGAAGACGCTTCTGCCAAGCTTGAGTCCGCCTGGCCGGACAACGAGGAGTGGCCCGACGACAAGGACGAAAAGTTTTCGTCATCGGAAGGCGACGTCCTGGAAAGGACCGCGAGTCTGGCGGAGGAGTCCGGAGGCGAGGTCCACTTTGTCGAACACCCGGGACGAGGGGACCGCACGGTCCTGGTGACGCCCCAGCAGTTTGCCGACGGCGAGACCCCGCTCATCGTTTCTCTTCACGGATTCGGCAGTAACTCCGCCGACCAGGCCGCATACCTACCCCTTCACGAACGCGTCAACATCGACAGGTTCGCCCTGCTACTGCCCAACGGGATACCCAACCCCGAGGGCAGTCGCTTCTGGAACCCCACCGACGAGTGCTGCGAAGGCGGAAAAACAGGCGAGGACGACGTCGCTTATCTGACCGAGTTGGTGGCCGAAGCACGGAAGTCCAACGACTTCGGGCCGGTGTACTTCTTCGGTTACTCCAACGGCGGGTTCATGGCACACCACATGGCCTGCAAGGGCATGCCCGGCCTTCGCGCCGTGGCCAGTCTGGCGGGTACCAGCTACGTCGACGACGCACAGTGCGACGGCGCGCCCACCGTGTCCGTTTTGCAAATCCACGGCACGGACGACAGCGTCATCCTGTTCGACGGTGACGAACGCGGACCGGATCCGAAGAGCGGCGGCGAATCGGCGTTCTACCTGGGAGCCAGCGAAATGACAGCGCGCTGGAGCCGGAAGGCTGGGTGTGACTGGCCTGAGCACTTCCGACCCCACGCCACGCTCGACCTGGACCAGTACGTGCCGGGCCCTGAGACCCAGGCATTCCGCCTGGATCCGGACTGCGCCGAGGGAATCACGGTCGAACTCTGGATTGGCGAGGGCAGCGGACACGCGCCCGCCTACGGCGACGCCTTTGTGGACGCCCTGCTCGGCTGGTTGCTGGCGCAAAAGTAGGCGCCGGCCCCCTGCGGCGAGCAATGACCCCTTAAACACCCGCTAAGCCGGTCCCCGATCACCCAGCGACTCCCGACTGGGTCTGCTGTACTCCGTTTCGCTCATCGGCGTACCCGCCCGCGGGTCCCACCTGTCCGCCTGCTCGTACTTGCCCAGCGCCTTGGCCATCTCGCGCATGTGCGTCGCCTTGCAGCCGCAGCAGCCGCCGATGTAGTTGACGCCGATCTCCTTCGCCGTCGCCGCAAACTCCCCAAGCTCGTACCTCGTCAACTGGTTCGGCTCAAGGCGGTCGGGGAAGCCCGGGTTGCCCGTGAACCACGGCGTCTCATCGGTGCAGCGGAAGGCGACCGGCTGGGCGGCCAGGTAGCCATCGAACGCGTCGCGCATCTCACGTATGTGCGGCATCATGCGAGTCGGATCGTTCATGCAGTTCAGCCCCACGATTTCGACGCCCGCGTCGTGCAGCCTCCGAGCGCACTCCGCGACGGTAAACCCGTCCTCGGAGACATTGCTCTCGCGAAAGGACATCGTGATCATGGCCGGCAGGGAAGTCTTCCGCTTTATCCGGTCCGCGCAGAGCAACGCCTCGCCCAATTTGAAGAACAGTTCGCCTATGACGAAGTCCACTCCTGCCTGCGCGTCTATCTGCTCATCGAACATGTCCGCGACGAGTCTCTCCGACTCAGCGTCGTCCGGCTCCCACAGCCACGTCGTGCTCAGGTCGCCGCCCACCAGCATGTCGTCGCCTGCGACCTCGCGGGCGATGTCGGTCGCGGCCTGGTTTATCTCGAGGACCTTGTCGCCGTATCCGACGGTGTTGAGCTTCTCCCGGCTGCCGTAGAAGGCCATCACCTGCAGGACCTCACAGCCCGCGTACTTCATCTCGCGGTGAAGCTCGCGTATGGCATCGGGGTGCGTGATGGCCAATTCCGGCGTGAACGCCCCGGCCACCACGTAACCCCGTTGCTCCAACTCGATGATGTACCCGCCGTCGCCCAACACGACGCCCTCAGACAGGCGTTCCAGGATGCCGTTCGCGGCCATTGCGTACTCCCTCCGGACCTGTGTTTGCGCGCACCCGCTCGCCCCACCAAGCCGGCGCCCGTCCAGTCTACGCCGAACCATGCACGCTCATGCCTTCGGACCAGCCTCCATTCGGAGACCTTTGCGTCACTGTCTCCAAACACGGCGGTCCCTCACACCACGTCACCCTAGAGCACCCACACATGTCACCCTAGAGCGAAGCGAAGGGTCTGGGTAAGACGGGCGGGGCGTTGTATTAGGACGCGAGGGATTTTCGTCCGCCGTTACGCAAAGCTCTCCATTCGGCCCAAGCGCCGACGCGCATGCCAATTCGTACACAACAACAGGTGCATTTGATTGGCCGACCTCGAAATGCAGGACTACAATGGCGCCGTATTTTTGAGCCCGAACGGGATAAGCAGGAAATCCCATAACCAGTAATCGCCGTCGGCGACTCGACGCAATCACGTGAAATTCGACCAATACGACATCAGTCCCGCCATCTACGACGAGATGTTCCAGGCGGACGGCGTCCCACGGGAGCACTTCCGCGAGGTCTACGACGCGCTGACCGAGCTCTCCCGGGAGGAGTTGGTCAACATCCAGGACCGGGTCTCGCGGTCGTTCTCGAACGAAGGCATCACCTTCGCGGTCTACGGAGACGAGGAGGCCGAAGAACGAACGATTCCGGTCGACTGTATCCCCAGGGTGATTTCCAACTCGGACTGGCAGGAACTGGAAGTGGGTCTGACCCAGCGCGTCAAGGCGCTGAACCTGTTCCTGGAAGACGTCTACGGCAAGGCCCGGATCGTCAAGGACGGCGTCATACCGGCCGAAATGGTGCGGGACTGCCCCCAGTACAGGATCGAGATGCGCGGCTTCTCCCCGCCGCACGGAACATGGGTGGGAATCTGCGGCACCGACCTCGTCCGCACCAACGACGGCTTCGTCGTGCTGGAGGACAACCTGCGCGTCCCTTCCGGCGTGTCGTACATGCTGGCGAACCGTAAGGTGGCCAAGTCCAGCCTTAGACTCCTCTATCGCAGTTCCCGCGTCCGGGAGGTCTCCGGCTACGGGCGCATGCTCCAGACGACCCTGCGCGAACTCGCCCCGAAGGGCCAGACCGACCCCAGCATCGCGCTGCTCACGCCCGGCGTTTACAACTCGGCCTTCTATGAGCACATATTCCTGGCGCGCGAACTGGGCGCCGAACTCGTGGAGGGCAGGGACCTCCTCGTCAACGACGGCTTCGTCTACATGCGCACCACCAGGGGTCTGCGGCGCGTGGACGTGATCTACAGGCGGGTAGACGACGACTTCGTCGACCCCCTCGTCTTCCGGCCGGACTCCCTGCTGGGCGTGCCAGGCCTGATGCACGCCTACAAGCTCGGAAACGTGTCGCTCGTCAACGCGCCGGGGACCGGCGTGGCCGACGACAAGAGCGTCTACCACTACGTGCCCGACATGGTCCGCTACTACCTGGGCGAAGAGCCGATTCTCGGCAACGTCCCCACGAAGATGTGCCGCGACCCCGAGGGCCTCGAATACACCCTCGACAACCTGCAGGACCTGGTGGTCAAGCGCGTCGGAGAGTCCGGGGGCTACGGGATGCTGATTGGCCCCCATTCGACGCCGCAGGAACGCGTCGAATACGCCAAACAGGTCCGCGCCAATCCGGCGGACTTCATCTCTCAGCCGGTTCTGAACATCTCACGCGCCCCTTGCCTCATAGACGGCCAATTCGAACCGCGCCACGTCGACCTCCGCCCGTTCGTGCTGCACGGCCAGAAGACACGCATCGTGCCCGGCGCGTTCTGCCGCGTCGCTCTGCGCAGGGGCAGCCTGGTCGTGAACTCCAGCCAGGGCGGCGGCGGCAAGGACCTCTGGGTGCTGGAGAACTGATCGATGCTCTCACGCAGCGCACAGGGACTCTACTGGATGGGCCGCTACCTGGAACGGGCGGAGCAACTGTGCCGCCTGCTCCGACTGGAGACGGAGGCCCTCGTGGACCGGCCGCCGAGGGAGATCTACTTCGGCTGGCGCCGGATCTACGGCAGCATAGGACGACTGCCGCCCGGCGACGCCCTCGAGATCGGCGACGACCTCTTCACCCTCGTCGACTCCTACACCCTGGCAGACGACCTGACGTTCGAACGCACAAATCCGGTCTCGATGTGGAACTGCTTCTCGCTGGGCAGGGAGAACGCGCGCCAGATGCGCCACTGCATCAGCGCAGAGATGTGGACTCAACTGAACCTCGCCTACCTGCGGTTGCAGAAACTGAGCATCCAGGACATCTGGCACTCCCCCGAGAGCTTCTACGAGGAGACGCTGACAGAGATCGCCACCTTCACGGGCGTGGCCGACACCACCATGTACCGCGACATCGGCTGGAGGTTCCTGCAGATCGGCCGCTTCATCGAACGGACACAGGTCTCGACGTCCCTGCTCCTCGCCCACCTGGCCGCCGACGAGTCGGTTCCGGGCGAGTCGGAGGGGGACTGGACCAGCCTGCTCCGCATCTACCACGCCTTCGACGCCTACAACCGCAGGTACAGCGTTGAAGTCAGGCCAAAGCAGGTAATCGACCTGCTCGCCATGGACGGGATGCTGCCCGACTCGTTGTCGCGCTCCCTGGACCGGGTGGCCTCGGGACTCGACGAACTGGGACCGGGGCCGGACGAACGCGCCAGCGCAGACGCGGCAAGGCTCGCGGGCCGGACGGCCGCCCTGGTGCGCTACGACTGGCCGGACCGGGAGGACTCCGCGGAACTCCTCCAGACGGTGCGCGAGCAGGGCCGGGAACTGCACCACCTCGTCGCCTCCGCCTATTTCGACTACCCGGTAGAGGACTTCCGGGCACGCTGAACCATGGCCGCCACCTCCCGATACGAGATAACACACGTCTCCCGCTACGTGTACGAGTCCCCGGTGCGGGGCTGTGTGATGTCGCTCTGCCTCGAGCCGCGGGACGAGCCTCCGCAGCGCCTACTGGAATTCCGGATCGAAACTACGCCTCTCTCCTCCAAGAACAGCGAATCGGACTGCTTCGGAAACACCAAGCACGTCATGAACGTCCACCGGGAACACGAGGCGCTGGAGATCGTCGCACGTTCCCTCGTTGAGACCGCGGCCGTGTCTCCCCCCTCCGGCGTCCTGGGCGCCGACGCCTGGGAAGAGATTCGCTCCTGGAAAGACTCATTCGATCACTGGGACTACTTGCGCCCAAGCGCGTTGACCCGTCCCTGCTCCCCCCTCAGCGACTTCGTAGACCGTATGGGGATTAGCCCCGACGGCCATCCCCTGGAGGCCCTCTCAAGGCTCTCCGACGCGCTCCATCGCGGCTTCGAGTACGTCCCCGGCAGCACCTCGGCGGCGTCACCAATCGACCACGTCCTCGAGACCGGGCGTGGCGTGTGCCAGGACTACACACACGTCATGCTCGCCATAGCCCGCTCGTGGGGCGTGCCGAGCCGCTACGTCTCGGGCTACGTGCCCGCCGATGCGGGCGGCCAGGCTACGGAGTCGGCGTCCCACGCATGGGTCGAATGCCTGTTGCCCGGCCTTGGCTGGACCGGCTTCGACCCCACCAACGGCGCACCGCCGGGCGAGGGCCACGTGCGCGTGGCCGTGGGCCGGGACTACCAGGACGTCGCCCCAACCCGCGGCGTCCTCCTGGGCGGCGGCGAAAGCAAGCTCGAGGTGGACGTCCAAATGCGGCGCATGGAGCCGGCTTCGGACATAGAAGGTTTGTATTAGACGCCCGGCCCGGGGTCTTGCACGGCAGGCCCGCGCAATATCCCTCAGGCACGCCCTAAGACGACCACTCGTAGGGGCATTGGAATGTGGGCGCCCGAGGGGGTGGGGACGGGAGGCCGCTCGCCTACGAACCGGCCGCATGGGCGGGCGCGCCCTTACCCGCAACACACCACCGCGGACACTGGCGTTCACCAGTGAGACGAGGGATAGCCTGCCCCGTGCTTGACACGGGGTCGCCCTCGTGCACCCACATTGTCGCCCTCGAGCACCCACATTGTCGTCCTTGAGCGAAGCGAAGGGCCTGGGTAAGAGGGGCATGGGCGCGGTGCATGTCACGCCGGGAGATTCTTCGCTGCGCTCCAGAATGACAGAGGGGGAGGTCGGTAATAGCGCTGGCTGGTGGAGGGTAGCCTGCCCCGTGCTTGACACGGGGTCACCCTCGTGCACCCACATTGTCGCCCTCGAGCACCCACATTGTCGTCCTTGAGCGAAGCGAAGGACCTGGGTAAGAGGGGCATGGGCGCGGTGCATGTCACGCCGGGAGATTCTTCGCTGCGCTCCAGAATGACAGAGGGGGAGGTCGGTAATAGCGCTGGCTGATGGGGGGTAGCCTGCCCCGTGCCTGACACGGGGTCGTGCCGGACCCCCACAAACCGTCTTCCCCGACCTCCGTACCCCGTCTTCCCCGACTTCGATCGGGGACCTAGGGGCGCGCGGCTACCCACACCAACCCGCTACACAACCACACCCCCCCACTGGCCGAACCCATCTGTAGGGGTGCCTCTTGTGGGCACCCGCCGGGGTGGACGGGCAACGCGGCTACCCCACCAACCTGCTTCACCCCAACACACACCCCTCTCCCGTCACCCTGAGCCCCCACTTATCCGGTAACGCGGATGGGCCAGGCCGGTGACCGGCCTGGCCCAGTTCTGCCGTTTGGCGTGAACGGCCGTTCGTCCGCAGGTTAGCCGAGGAAGTACAGCCTAATGATCGCTATCACGTCATCCCTGCTGATGTCGTCGTCGAAGTAGTCGCGGATGGCGTCTATGACCTCGTTACGGTCTATCCTGCCGTTGTTGTTGGCGTCGTATTGGTCGCCCAACGGACCCAGGCTTGAACCGGCGGTCACCGTGATGGTCACCGTAATGGTGGCGGTGTCGCCGGCCGAGTCGGTGGCGGTCACCGTTACCGTGTAGGTGTCCTTGGTGGACGCGTCCAGGGCGGCCCTGGTCTGCAACTGGCCGGTGGCCGGGACGATGTCGAATGACGCCGCGTCGGTTCCGCCCAGCGCGTAGGTCAGTGTGTCGCCCGCATCGGTGTCCGTCGCTGCGACCGGGGCGCCGATGTTCGTGCCCGTAGTGGCGCTTTCAGCGATGCTCCGCGTGGTGGTTGCGCCATCGGCGAACACGGGCGGGTTGTTCGGAGGCGCTGCGGTGGCCGTGATCGTCACGGTTATGCTCGCGGTGTCGGTACCGTCGTCGGCGACAACAACCACCACGTAGTCCTCATCGGCGATCAGGGTGACGCCGGTCGTCGTCTGTAACTGGCCGGAGGCCGCTACGATGTCGAAGTTCGCCGCGTCCCGTCCCCCAAGGCGGTAGCTCACCGTGTCGCCAGTGTCGGCGTCCGTGGCGCTGACCGGCGCTCCGATGTTTGTGCCTGCGGGCGCGGTTGCGATCACGCTGCGCGTGGCGTTCGTACCCTCGGTAAACACTGGCGGGTTATTGGCGCCGGCCGCGTTCGTCGATCCGATTCCCGGACTCGACCAGTCGCTCGTGCCCTCGTCGTTCTTCGCCCGCACCTCGACGTCGTAGGACGTGCTTGCCGACAGTCCAGTGATCTGGATAATCGTCCCCGTGATTGCCGTGTTGGTCACCTCGGTCCACGAGCCCGCCGGCTCCCGATAGCGGTAGTCGTAGTCGTCAATGGGCGGCCCATCGTTGTCGGGCGCGTCCCAGGTCACCTGCAGTCTCGTGCTCGATACCGCCGTAACCGTCGGCGCGAATGGCGTTTCAGGCGCTTCGCCGTCGACGTCCGTCACGTTGATCGTCACGTTCACGGCGTCGGCGCCGCCCCTGCCGTCTCTGACACGGACTGTGACCATGTAGCTCGACTTCTCCTCGTAGTTCAGGGAAGCGCTCGTGCGTATCTGGCCGCCATCCGTGGTCGACAAGATATCGAACGAGGCAGCGTCCGCCCCTTCCAGGGTGTACGTCAGCGTGTCGCCATCGCGGTCGATGGCTGCGACCGGGTCGCCGACGTCGGTGTTCGGCACGGTATTCTCGGCCACGTTCAACGTCCGTGTTCCGGCCGAGAATTCGGGGTTTCTGTTCGCCACGTCGGGGTTCGGCATCCCTCTGCCCGAACTCGACCATCCACTGGTGCCCTCTGAGCTTCTCGCCCGCACCTGCACCTCGTAGTTCGTACCCGGCCTCAGACCCGTGATGATCGTGCTCCTGTCGATGCCGAAATGCGTCCACCGCCCGAAACCGAACCTTGAGCCGACTTCCTTGTAATGCAACTCGTACTGGGTGACAGCCGTTCCGGTATTCGCGGGCGCGTCCCAAGTGACCTTCACGCTGTCCGTCGAGCCGGGTATCCCCGACACCCTCGGCGCCGCCGGTGCAGACGGCATCTCGATCACGTTATCGACCGTAATCGTCACCGACTTGGCGGCGACGCTGTTGCTCCGCTTTTGCCCGTCGTTAACTTTCACCGTCACCGAGTAGCTCTGCCTCGTCTCGAAGTCGAGGGGCGACTTTGTCCGTATCTGGCCGGACGACGCGACGATGGTAAACGAGTCCTTGCCGGGTCCTTCGAGGCTGTACGTCAGACTCTTGCTGTCGGCGTCCGAGGCCGAAACCGCGCTGCCGATGTTCTGCCCCGACCGCGTGTTCTCGTCCACCCTCAGCGGGAGGGGCGAGTCCGTTCTGTCGAAGGACGGCCTGCTGTTGCTCGGGCCGGTCGTGGCCTTGGCAACTGGCGACCAATTATTGACATCACCATCTGCCTCTCCGTTCTTCGCTTTCACACGCACCTCATACTGGGTACGGGGCTTGAGGGGTTCTGCATCATCGGCCGGAGCTCTCCTGGTTATCTCGGTGCTCGTCTCCGTGCTGAGTTCAGGGGAACCGACGGTGCCGCCGTGGGGCCAGTCCAGCCAGACGTTTTGCTGGGTCCCAGCCTTGAATTCGCGGTACTGTACGTCGTAGTCGTTGATGGGCGGCTTACCCGTGTCCCGCGGCGCGTTCCAGCTTACGTCGAGGCTCTGGCCCGTATCTGCCGTCGCCGTCACCCTCGGCGCGGACGGCTTGGACGGAGACTCTTCGATGTCGTCTGTCACACTGATCGTCACCTCATTCGAGGCGGTGCCGCCATCGCCGTCATCGACCTTCACCCTCACCTTGTATTCGCACGTGGTCGGGTCTACAGAGGCGTCGTAGCCGCACGCCGGGTCCTCGTGATTCAGGGCCGCCCTCGTCCTTATCTGGCCGGTGCTGCGGTCCATGTTGAATAAGGCTGCGTCACGGCCTTCGAGTTCGTAGGTCATTGAAGTCGAGTTTTCGGGGTCGTTCGCAACCACGGGGCCGCCGACATTCTGGCCGGAAAGTGTGTTCTCAGCCACAGTCCGCGTGTCGGGTGAAGGAGTGAATGTGGGCGGCACGTTGGTGCCCTTGTTGGTCTTCACCGTTTCCACGCGCGACCATGCGCTCGTGCCCTCTGCATTTATCGCCCGCACTTGCACAGAGTAGGAAGTGTCTTCATCCAATCCTGTAATCGTGGTGGTGGTGATTTCGGCGAGGTCGTCAGTGGTGCTGTCGTCGTCTAGACCAGTGCAGCTTACGGCGGTCCCGTTGATATCGCAGTTTTCGTCTGAGAAGGGTTCGCCGCCCTTGCGATATTGCAGGTCGTAGCTGGTAATGACTGGACCCGTGTTCCTGGCGTCCCAGTGAACGACCAGGGTCGTATTGCCCGCACCCACAGGGGATGTCACCGTCACCGCCGGTACCTCCGGACGTTCGTCCCTGTCACGTACCCCAATCTTCACGGCTATGATGTCGTCAGGGAGGGTCTCCTCCACCTTGGCCCTGTCATCGTCCAGGCCGTCCCGGACCTCCACCGTCACCGTGTAGCACCTGTCGCTGCCAATCTTTGCCGTGTCGGTAAGCGGCGCGCAGGTCCCGGTCTCCGCTAAATCCTCATAGTTATAGGTCACCCCCGCTTTCGTCCGAATCTGACCGGTCGAAGCGTCAATGTCGAACATCGCCGCGTCGGTCCCTCCGAGTATGTAGGTCAAACTGTCGTTATCTGCGTCATCTGCGAACACTCTTCCGACAACCTGCCCAGCCCGAGTGTTCTCATCCACCCTCCGTGAGACGGTAAACGTTGGATTTTCTGTTTCCCGAGCGCTCCCGGCACCGCTGTGCGGTCTGTCATCGAATACCGGTTCGTGGTTGGCCCTGTTGGTCCTGCCAGTGCCCGGTGACGACCACAGACTCATGCCCTCGCCGTTATTCGCCTTTACTACAACCTCGTAGGTCGTGTCAGCGTCAAGCCCCGTAATAGTGGTGCTGGTGCCGGTTATGTCCTGGCAGTTGCCGTCTAATGTGGCGTCGCGGCAGTTATCGTCTAAGAACGGGCCGCTGCCCTTACGGTACTGCACGTCATAGTCGACGATGCCGGGACCCATGTTCTCGGGCGCGGTCCAAGTCACGTTGAGCTTTGTACTCGAATTCTCCGTCGCCCGAACGGTAGGACGGGCCGGCGCGGACGGAATTTCGGTCACGTCCCCGACATTGATGGTCACCCCCGTAGCGTCGCTTCCGCCCACCCTGTCAATAACAATCACCGTCACGTAATACTGGCACGTGGAAGGGCTGGCCTCGCCGTTATAGCACCGCGGGTCCTCGTGGTTAAGGGGCGCTTTTGTCAGAATCTGACCGGTCTGCGTGTTGAAATTGAACAGGTCTTTGTCCGGACCATCCAGGTCATATCTGAGTGTGATCGTATCGTGGTCGGTCGCCGTCACCGGGCTGCCGACGTTCTCGCCCGCGGGAGTGTTCTCGGGTACCGCCCGCGAGGGAGCTGGTGATGGTGGTTCGTTTGATTGGGGCGGGCTGTTCCCCTCCACGTTGGTCGAGCCGGTGCCAACAAGCGACCATTCGCCGTCGCCATCGGTGTTTATCGCTCGCACCCGCACGTGGTAGGACGTGTCCGGTTCCAGCCCGGTGATCGCAGCGGTTTTGCCCGTGATGGTGACTGCTTCAGTAGCATCGGTGTTGGGGTTGTTGGGGTCATCGCTGTGGAAAAAGGTGGTCTCGGTGCTCTTTTTGAACTCCACATCGTAGCCCGTGACATCGGGCCGCCCGGCGTTTTCAGGATCGTGCCAGACCACGTGCAGGCCCACGGTCGACTGTTCGATACTGTTGGTTGGATCGGGGTCCTTTCCCGACACCACCGTGGGCGGTGCGGGCGCGAGTGGGGTCTCGGAATCGGCAACATTAGTGACCGTGATCGTCACGGGCTGGTCTACGGAATTCGTGGGGGTCTCGCCGTCCTTCACAGTTACCGTCACCGAGTAATCAACGCTCGTGCTTCCAGTGGCCTCAGCGTCCAGCGGGGCCTTAGTAATGAGTTGTCCGGTCGACTCGTCGATGTCGAACTTCGCGGCGTCAGTTCCACTGAGGCTGTAGGTCAGCGCGTCACCGAACTCGTCCGTGCTTTCGTCAGGGTCGGTGGCCGAGATGGGGGCACCGATGTTGACGCCCGGCGGCGTGTTTTCAGGCACAGATCGGGCAGTGGTGTCACTGTCGAAAGTAGGAGCGAGCGCGTAAACCGTGCTGTCGGCGAGGAACAGGATTCCCGATACGAGGGCAAGTGTCAGCACTAATGCTGCAGCCAGGGGAAGGGCGGGCTTTTTGTGTCTCATCGATTCCTCCATGGAATCCCGTAACGAGGAGATTGCCGGGCTTCGGGCAGTCCCCGCGCCAAGTCACGATCACCGGAAAAGGCCATTTGATTCCAGTCTATTTCGGTATCCCCATTTCAAGTCAATTGGTTTTTGAGTCTTGAATTTCGACACCTCGTTGCATCCGCGTCGATACAGGGGGCTGCGCGACTAGTGGTTCGAGTCGCGCTCAGTACACACTTATCACTCCCCAAAAACTGCATCAACGCGAAGTTTTTCCTGATTTCAGCGAAAACGTGGCGGGCAGGTGTGCGCTCTTCTGGTAGTACGTATGTGCGATGCCGTCGGGACTCACTGGCGAAGGGTCGTCACCCCGTTTCAAGAACGGGGCAGGCTGCCTCTCACCGGAGTGGCGTGGTCGCCGCGCCCCTTGTTCTCCCCAGGCGGGTTTGAAACCCGCCGCTACGAGCGGTGTTGGGGTGCGAGGGTGTTTGGTGGTTTTGTGGGTTTGGATGGTAGCCGCGCCCCCCTGGGTACCGGCCCCGCATCGGAGTGCGGGGAGACGATGGAAGGCACGACGGGGAGGGGGAAGCTTGGAGGTTGTGGGTGGTAGCCGCGCTGCCCATCCGCCCCGGCGGGCGCCCACAAGAGACGCCCCTACATGGCGTGGTTGGGGTGCGAGGGTGTTTGGTGGGTTTGTGGGTTTGGGTGGTAGCCGCGCCCGTCGGCCCCTGGGTCCCCGATCTGCGTCGGGGAAGACGGAGTACGGAGGCCGGGGGTAACGGGGTGTGGGGGCCGGGGAGGACCCCGTGTCGAGCACGGGGCGGGCTACCTCCCACCAGCCAGCGCTATTACCGACCTCCTCCTCGTCTCACTGGCGAATGCCAGTGTCCACGGTGGTGTGTGGCGGTGAAGGGTGCTCACGTATATCCAACCGGTCCTTCTCTACCCGTGCCCCGTCACCCCACCATGGGTACCGGCCCCGCGTCGGAGTGCGGGGAGACGATGAAAGGCACGACGGGGAGGGGGAAGCCGCGCCCCTTGTTCCCCCCAGGCGGGTTTGAAACCCGCCGCCACGAAGGGTGTTGGAGTGCGAGGGTGTTTGGTGGTTTTGTGGGTTTGGGTGGTAGCCGCGCCCACCTGGGTCCCCGATCTGCGTCGGGGAAGACGGGGGAGGGGTGTGTGTTGGGGTGGCCGCGTTGCCCGTCGTCCTCAGGGCCGTTCGCGAACGGCCCCTACGGGGGTGGTTGGGGTGCGAGGGTGTTTGGTGGGTTTGTGGGTTTGGGTGGTAGCCGCGCCCACCTGGGTCCCCGATCTGCGTCGGGGAAGACGGGGTACGGCGTCCGGGGAAGACGGGGTGTGGAGGTTGGGGAGGACGATCGAAGAGGTGGTAGCCGCGCACCGCTACCCGCCCACCTTGGGTACCGGGCTTCCCCGGTACGACGAAAGGGGAGTGGGTACCGGCCCCGCATCGAGTGCGGGGCGACGATGGAAGGCACGACGAAGTTGTATGCGTGCCCACCATGGGTACCAGCCCCGTGTAGTAGTACTGGGTGACCTCCCACGCGGCGCACGTCATTCTTGAGCGCAGCGAAGAATCTCCCGCGTGTCCACCTCGCGCCCCACCGTGGGTACCGGCCCCGCATCGGAGTGCGGGGCGACGATGGAGGGCACGACGGGGAGGGGGTAGCTTGGCGGTTGTGGGGGGAAGCCGCGCCCCTTGTTCCCCCCAAGGCGGGTTTGAAACCCGCCGCTACGAAGGGTGGTGGGGTGCGAGGGTGTTTGGTGGTTTTGTGGGTTTGGGTGGTAGCCGCGCCCACCTGGGTCCCCGATCTGCGTCGGGGAAGACGGGGTACGGCGTCCGGGGAAGACGGAGGGACGGAGGTCGGGGATGACCCCGTATCAAGTACGGGGCAGGCTACCCCAGGCGATAGTGGCGTGATCGCGGTTTGCGCGTGCCCCCGCTCCCCTGGGTACCGGATCGGAGTCCGGCAAGACGAGTGAGAATGTGACCTCCCTGGCGGGCTATTTTCATTAGGAATGCGGCGTAGACGTAACGTTGCTACAAGGGGCCGCCTGTGTATCTCACCAAGTCGCGGAGGGGGATTCTGATTTCGTCGGGGTCCCTGTAGCGGCGCGGGTTGTCGTCCGGCGGGTCTTCTTCGTCGGGTGGGCCGAGGTGGATTATCCGGCGTGTTTTCTTGCGGGGCTTGGGAGGTTCTTCGCCGGGTTCGGTTGACGGGTGTTGAGGTTCTCGGGAGGGAGATTCTTCGCTGCGCTCAAGAATGACATTTGGGGGTCCGGGAATGATGGGTTGGCGATCGGGATTATGGTCGGTTGAGGGATGAGCGGGGTCATGGGAGGGTTTGAAGAGCCTGTTTCAGATGTTCCATGGGATTGGCGGGAGCGATTTCAGATTGGTCATGCCGGCTGATGATTGAGCTTCATGAGTCGAAGCAAGGCGTCTGCCGGGCCTGTGACAGCCATCTGCACCGCCCTTAAGGCCGAATAAATGACCGCGGCGACGGGCCAACGCCTATTCCGCGTGGACCCGGCGGACTGCAGCCGCCACAGGGTGCGCAAGTTGAAGGCTGCCGTCAGCAGATACCACTCAGCCGCCGCGTTGGATAAGCCGCGTGACAGGAACTTCCGGGCTTGCTGTTGCTCCTTGATGATCCCGAAGACCGGTTCGACCAGTTGCTTTCTCTGACTATGCGCCTGTTTGGCTTCTTTGGTGGACATCCAGGCACGGTGGGCACGCAGCGCCGCGTCATGCGGGCCTATCTCTAGGCCGCGGCCATGACGCTTGTTCTTCGTACAGACACCGAAGGCCGGACAGGCCCCGCACACGGCCCCCGAGGCGCGGTAGTTCCGCACCGTGGTCTTGCGAGAGAGCTTGGTACCGGTGAAGCGCAGCCACTGCCCCTTCGGGCATAGGTAGCGGTCGCCAGCCTCGTCGTAGACGAAACGGTCCTTGTGATACGGGTTCCCCAGGGCCCAGTTATGCGACTCCGGCATCACCACCTGCTGGCCTCTTCGGGCGCACATCTCAAGGTTGCTGCCGGAGTGATAGCCCGCATCCGCCAACGTCGTCTTCGCCCTGACCCCCGTCGTCTCCTCCGCCTGCTCCAGCATCGGACCCAGTTGCGACTGGTCGGTCGTCTCGTTTACCACGGATGCCGCCGTGATCAGCATGCCGGCCGCCTTCCCGTCAGCCGTCACCGGAGAGACCATCGCCTGGCCGGTTGTAGGCCATCGCGATACCCTGGCGGGTGTCCATCATGCGAGCGTCCTGATCGGTCAGATTGACGTACTTCTGACCATCCCGCTCATCAAGCCTGCCTGCCGCCTCGCGCACCCGCTCACGCAATGCCTTGCGGTCGTGCAACGCCTTCGGCAGATGGGCGGCAGCAGGCTCTTCCCCCGCCTCGTTCTGTGCCTCCAACTCGGCTATCGCCTGTTCCAGGCGGCCCATCAGACGGCGCAAACTCTCAGCGTCGTGGGTCCGGCTCTTCGCCGTGTTCGCCCTTACCTTCGTCCCGTCAACCGCCTGCAGCGCCAACTCCACGAGATCCATCTTCACAGCCGTATGCACCGTACGCTCGAACAGCTTCCTCATGCCATCCCGGTGATTGTCGTAGAAGCGCCACAACGTGACGTGGTCCGGCTGCTGACAGCCCGTCAGCCACAGGTACGGTATCTGGTCCCGGCAGGCCGTCTCCAGTTGGCGGCTCGAACGCACACCGGTCATGAAGCCGTAAAGCCACACGCCCAGCAACGCTCGAGGATGGTAGGCCGGCGCTCCCATCGGCTTGCCGTCTCTATCGACGCCGAAGCCGGCCCAGCCGTCGTCGTCCAGAGTATC